>JBMZTC010000021.1:0-43359 GCA_049623505.1 Puniceispirillaceae bacterium (SeqCode)
GCCGGCTACGCGCTGGCTATCTATCGCTTCCGTCTCGCCCTGCCGCTGTTCTTTGTCTTCATCGCCGGCAATTTCGTGCCCTTCCAGATCCTGATGGTGCCGGTGCGCGACCTGTCGGTCCAGACCGGGCTTTATGACACGGTGACCGGACTGGTGCTGTTCCACGCCGCCTTCCAGACAGGGTTCTGCACCCTGTTCATGCGCAACTTCATCCGCGCCCTGCCCTTTGAGCTGATCGAGAGCGCGCGCATTGACGGCGTCAAGGAATGGCGGATCTTCTTCTTCCTTGTCCTGCCGCTGGTGCGGCCGGCGATCGCCGCGCTGGCGGTGCTGATCTTCACCTTCGTGTGGAACGATTATTTCTGGGCGACAGTGTTGACGCAGGCGGAATCATCCAAGCCGATCACCGCCGGCCTGAACGCCCTGAATGGGCAGTATGTCGCCAACTGGCAGCTTGTCTCGGCGGCGGCCATCCTCGCCGCGATGCCGCCTGTCTTCATGTTTTTCCTGATGCAGAAACACTTTATCGCCGGACTCACCCTCGGGGCGACAAAGGGCTGACGATACGGAATGGATAGCTGACATGCCAAAGATCACCTTCATCGGCGCCGGTTCAACGATTTTTCTACGGCATCTTCTTGGCGATGCCATGCTGATGCCGGCATTGCAGGATGCCGAGGTCGCGCTGATGGATATCGACGAAAAGCGTCTCGGCGAATCCGAACTTGTTGCCAACGCCGTGATCAACACGCTGAATGTCGGCGCCACGGTCACCGCGACAACGTCGCGCCGTGAAGCGCTGGACGGCGCTGATTTCGTTATCGTATCGGTTCAAATCGGTGGCTACAGGCCCTGCACCGTGACCGATTTCGACATTCCCAGACAATATGGCCTTCGCCAGACCATCGCCGATACACTCGGCATCGGCGGCATCATGCGCGGCCTTCGCACAGTGCCGTTCCTGTGGGAGCTGTGCGCGGACATGACCGAGCTGTGCCCGGACGCCGTGATGCTGCAATATGTGAACCCGATGGCGATCAATTGCTGGGCGATCAAGGAAAGATTCCCACATATCCGCACAGTCGGGCTGTGCCATTCGGTGCCGAATACAGTGTTCGAGCTGACGCATGATCTCGACATTCCAATGGACGATGTCCGCTATCGTGTTGCCGGCATCAACCATGTCGCCTTTTTCCTGAATTTCGAACAGCGTGTCGCCGATGGGGGCTGGCGGGACCTGTATCCCGAACTTCGCCGCAAATTCGCCAGCGGCGAGATCCCGAAGGAAAATCCGGTCCGGCCGCGCTGCCCGAACCTTGTCCGCTATGAGATGATGAACCAGCTTGGCTATTTCCTGACCGAGAGTTCCGAGCATTTTGCCGAATATTGCCCCTGGTTCATCAAGGATGGCCGTGAGGATCTGATCGAGCGCTATGGCATCCCGCTTGATGAATACCCGACCCGCTGCGAGGAACAGATCGCCGAGTGGGAGGAGCATTTCACCAGCCTGAAGGGCGGTGCCGAGATGACCATCGAATCCTCGAACGAATATGCCGCGGTGATCATGAACGCGATGGTGACGAATCAGCCAGCCTCGATCTATGGCAATGTCGTCAATAACGGCGCCATCGCGAATCTGCCTGCCGAATGTATCGTCGAGGTGCCGTGCCTTGTCGATGCCAATGGCATCCAGGCAACCGATATCGGCACCCTGCCACCACAGCTGGCGGCGATGATGAAGACCAATATCAATGTCCAGGAATTGACCGTGGCGGCGCTGCTGCATGAGGATCGGGAACATATCTTCCACGCCGCCCTCTTCGACCCCCACACGGCGGCCGAACTTGATGTCAGCCAGATCCGGGCGATGACGAACGAATTGCTGACAGCGCACCGTGACTGGCTGCCGGGATGGACGCAATGACGCTGCGTCGGCTTGGCGTCTGCTATTTTCCGGAACATTGGGATCCGGCCGAATGGCCTGTGGATGCGCGCCTGATGGCCGATATCGGCATCGACTTTGCCCGCATCGGTGAATTCGCCTGGGGCGTCATCGAACCCGCCCCCGGTCAGATCAATCTTGACTGGATGCAGCAGAGCCTCGACCTGCTTCATGAGCACGGGATCGAGGTCGTGCTGTGCACGCCAACGGCAACGCCGCCGAAATGGCTTGTCGACAGCATGCCCGACATGCTGGCCACCGACATCGACGGTCGGCAGCGGGGTTTCGGGTCGCGGCGCCATTACAGTTTCGCCCATGAAGGGTATCGCCGGGAATGCGCCCGCATCACCAGAATCATCGCAACACGGTTTGGCACGCACCCGGCGGTGACCGGGTGGCAGACCGACAATGAATATGGCTGCCATGATACGACCCTGTCCTACGGCACCGTCGACCGCGACGCTTTCCGCGACTGGCTGGCCCAGCGCTATCAGTCGACCGACCGGCTGAACCGGGCCTGGGGCAATATTTTCTGGTCGATGCAATATGCTGATTTCAACGAGGTTGAATGCCCGAACCTGACCGTGACCGAGGCCAATCCATCGCACTGGCTGGACTATCGACGCTTTGCCTCCGACATGGTCGCGGAATTCAATCGCATTCAGGTCGACATTCTTCGCGAACTGTCACCGGGACGCAATATTACCCATAATTTCCAGGGCAGAATCCTCGATTTCGATCATTTCAAGCTTGGCGCGCAGATCGATGTCTCGACCTGGGATTCCTATCCGCTTGGTTTCCTCGACCAGATGCGCGACCTGTCGGACCATGACCATCGGCTTCGGTTCGCGCGCACCGGCGATCCGGACCTGCAGGCCTTTCATCACGATCTGTACCGCGCCACCTCGAACGGCCGCTGGTGGGTGATGGAACAACAGCCCGGACCGGTCAACTGGGCCCCGAACAACATCGCCCCGCGCGACGGCATGATCGGATTATGGGCGCTTGAGGCCTTCGCGCATGGCGCCGAGGCGGTGGCCTATTTCCGCTGGCGGCAGGCACCGTTCGGACAGGAACAGATGCATGCCGGCCTGCTGCGCCCTGACCGCAGCCCGGCCGAGGCTGCCGGCGCGGCGCGGCGCGTGGCAGCGCTGTTGAAGACCATCACCTGGCCAGAGCCGGAACCGGCCGCAATTGCGCTGGTCTTTGACTATGAATCAAGCTGGGCCTGGCGGACCCAGCCGCAGGGCGAGAATTTTGACTATTTCAGACTGGTTCTCGATATCTATCGCGGCCTTCGCCAGCTTGGTCAGACAGTGGATATTCTCAGCCCGCAGCAGGCGGCCGCGCGCGCCGGAACCTGTCGCCTTATCCTCGCGCCCGGGCTGTTCACCTGCACACCGGCTCTGGCCACGGCCATCGCGGCCTGCCCGGGCCGGGTCATCCTTGGCCCGCGTGCCGCGTCAAAGACAGCCGACTTCCAGGTGCCGGCGGACCTGCCACCTGATCTGCCCGAACACATCCGACCGGGCCGCGTCACGCATGTGGAAACGCTGGCCGAGGGGCTGGCCATTGCGATGGCGTCCGGCAGCGCCGGCAGCTTCAAATACTGGCGCGAATTCATCGAGGCCGGGGACGGCGCCGAGATCCGTCTTGCCACCGCCGACGGGCATCCGGCCCTGATCCGGCATGGCGCGGTGGACTATCTCTGCGGCTGGCCGGATGGCGAATTGCTGTCACAGATCCTGACATCGGCCTGCGACGCCGCTGGTCTGAGAATGTTCGATCTTCCCGACGGTGTGCGGCTTCGATGTGTCGGCTCAACCGGCTTCGTCATGAATTACAGCGATGATCCGTTCGAGATCGCCTTGCTTGGCACCGACATCGAAATCCGCCATGGCGAGGCCGTTCTGCCACCGTCCGGCTTTGCGGTGATCAGCCTCACAAAGTGAGAGCCGGCACCGGATCAGGCACCAATCCGGTCAACAAGCCAGGCACCGTCGCACCCTGACAGAACTGACCCGAGGATGGCGTCGGCGCGGGCCGCCTCGGCAAGGATGACAACACAGCCACCAAACCCGGCACCGGTCAGACGGGCGCCAAGCGCCCCGACCTCGCGCGCGACGCCCACCACCCTGTCGAGCCTGTCGGACGACACCTCGTAATCGGTCATCAGCGAGGCATGGCTGTCATTCATCAGCCGGCCAAACCCGGCGACATCCCCGGCGGCAAGCGCCTTGCTGGCCGCGATCACCCGGTCATTTTCCGAGATGACATGCCGCGCCCGCCGGGCGGCCACGCCATCACCAAGTGGTGCCAGATCTGCCAGCGTCGCATCGCGAAGCGACGTAACGCCGATCTCGGCCGCCGCCGCCGCGCATTCGGCGACACGCTGATTATACAGCCCCTCCGACAATTTGCGGCCACTTCCCGAATGGACAACAAGAACGGTGTAGCCTGGCGGCAAGGCGGTGAGCTGGTACCTCAGGTCACGGCAATCCAGTTGCATCGCCGCTGCCGGGGCGCCGACAGCGCAGACCATGTGATCCATGATCCCGCATTTCAGCCCGATGAATTCATGTTCGATCCGCTGGGCAAGCCTGGCGAGATCTGGCGGCGGCGGACAATTCATGCCATGCGCCGCGAACAGCGCCTGAAGCAATGCCACGCCAAGCGCGGCGGATGAGGACACGCCAGCTCCCGCCGGCAGGCTGGACTCAACCAGCAGATCGACACCGGACCGCGATGCGCCCGCCTCGCCAACCATGGCCACCGCGCCGGCAAGATAGGTCAGCCAATGGCCCGCCGGCACCAGATCAAGAGGCAGGCTGGCCTCGCCAAATCCTGCAGAATGGCCATGAAGGAGATCATCATCACGAAGAGACACGGCAACATCTATGCCGTGATGCAGGATACAGGGCATCACAAAGCCGTCATTGTAATCCGTATGCTCGCCAATCAGGTTGACGCGGCCATGTCCGACGCCGGTTCCCCGGGGCGCCACGCCAAACGTCGCGGCAAACCGCGCTTCGATCGTCTCAGCCATCGGTGCCAGCCCTGCCGTTCAGCATGTCGGCAGCCTGTTCCGGTGGCAGGTCGACAAGGAAAAAGCCGGTGAACTGCTCGACGCCGGCAAGGAATTTCATCTTGTCAGGCGCCCGGCGAAGCGGCTGGAACACACAATGAAAATGAAAGACATCCTCATAGCCTTTTGGTGCCAGCTGCCAGCCAAATGTGTACGGCATCGGGGCGTCGAATACAGCGTCGAGTTTCCGTGCGGCCCCGGCAAGCAGCGCCGCGAATTCACCTCGCGCTGTCACCGGCATGTGGCTCATGTCGGGCATGGCGGCGTGTGGCGCGACCCAGACCTCGAATGGATAGCGCGCCCAGGGCGGGACAAAGGCAAGTCCGGCCTCATTCTCGGCAAGTTTCAGCTGGTCCGGAATGGATGCCGAAAGATCCGCCAGCGGGTTGCCGCCACGAAAGCCGTCAGCCGTCCGGCGGATTCTTTCGGGAAGATGCGACAGCGCGTATATCTGCCCATGCGGATGGTCAAGCGTGACGCCGATTTCACGGCCACGGTTTTCGAAAGGCAGGATCCAGGTGATGCCCTCGTCCTGCATGATCTCCGGCACCCTGACGGCAAGCGCATCAATCAGCAGCGCGACCCTGTCCTCGCCAATGCTGGCAAAGCTGGCATCATGATCGGCGCTGTAGGAAATCACCTCGCACAGACCGCGCCCGGGACGCGTCATCACATCCATTTCCGGCACCGGCCCGGGATCGGGAAGCAGCGCCGCGAACCTGTTCGAGAAGATCGCCACCTCGTAATCATCGACCGGCACATCGGTAACAGGCGCGGCCCCGGACATCGGACAGAGTGGACACTCATGCGCGGATGGCAGCATGGTCCGGCCCTGCCGTGCGGTGGAATAGGCGACCCAATCACCTGTCAGCGGATGCTGGCGCAAATGCACCCCGGCGCCGGTAACCGGCGGCAGCCCGTCATAACGGCGATAGGACCGCACGTTGCGGCTGAACAGGCGCAGGCGGCGGCCCTCGCCGCGGTCAAGGATGGCAAGATGAAGGGTTCCGTCACTGCCGACAACCGGCGTTGATGACTCCACCTGCGGAACAGCCGGCGTCACAGGCGAAGGCCGCTGTCGCGATCAAACAGAAAGCAATCGGCGGGATTGAAATGGAAGGTGACCATGTCCCCGGCTTGCGGTTCCGTGCCGTTCGGCAGTTCGACGGTCATGGCCTCCCCCGCCGCGCTGGCGACATAGGCGTAGGAGGTGCTTCCCAGATTCTCGACCACCTCTATACGGGCGTCGATCGACGATTTGCCCGTGGCGGCGAAATGTTCCGGCCTGATGCCAACCGACACCCGGCCATCCGTTCTGGTATCAGCGCGCGCCCGCGGCAGTGACAGGGTTACATCCGGATAGCCGGCCAGCGTTACCTTGACTGACGTGCCCGTCTCGCCCCGGCCCGTCTCGCCCCGGCCCGTCTCGCCGGTGATCTCCCCATCGAGGAAATTCATCCGTGGCGATCCGATAAACCCGCCGACGAACATGTTGTCAGGGTCGCGATAGAGCGTCTGCGGCGCGCCGACCTGTTCGATCAGGCCATCGCGCAGAATGACGATCTTGTCAGCAAGCGTCATCGCCTCGACCTGGTCATGCGTCACATAGATCATGGTGGCGCCAAGATCCTGGTGAAGCCTGGCGATCTCAAGACGCATCTGCACCCGCAATTCGGCATCAAGGTTCGACAGCGGCTCGTCAAAGAGGAATATTTTCGGCTCGCGAACGATCGACCGGCCAATGGCCACACGCTGGCGCTGGCCTCCCGAAAGCGCCTTCGGCTTGCGTTCCAGAAGATCATGAAGACCAAGGATATCGGCGGCGCGGCGGACGCGTGTGTCAATTTCGTCCCGCGCCACACCATTCATCTTCAGGCTGAAGGCCATGTTGTCATAGACATTCATATGCGGGTACAGCGCGTAGGACTGGAATACCATCGTCACGCCACGATCGGACGGATCGGCCAGGCTGACATCCATCCCGCCGATTTCCACCGTGCCGTCGGTCACCGTTTCAAGGCCGGCGATCATCCGCAGCAGAGTGGATTTTCCGCATCCGGATGGCCCGACAAAGACAGTGAACTCACCATCGGCGATATCGAGGTCGACACCATGGATCACCCTGGTGTCGCCAAAGGCCTTGTGAATGTTTTTCAAACTGAGTCGCGCCAAGAATACATCCCCGTTCATGCCCCAACGTCTCGATGCGCTACAGGCTAGAACCCACCATCACAAATTCAACAAAAAAGCGGCCAACGCCCGAAAAACGATGGTGAAGACAGTCTGGGCGATGGCCCGTCCCGTATCGGGTGGCCGCGAGGCTTGCCCGCGATATCCCGATCAGCTGCCCTGGCTTCCGCCAATCAACCTGTCACCAAGGCTTGGCCAGTTGCGAACACAATAGATGATGAACGGGTCGCTTGCCGCGATCCGGTCTTTCAACACCTGTTCGGGGATTCGTGTGATCCGGGATTTCTGCACAACGGTAGCGGTGAAATAGCGCATGTCATTCTCGAACAGCGTCTTGTAGACGCCGAAAATCTGACCGGCCTCGATAAAGATGCCGCGTTGCACAACACCGCCAACCTGGCGGGACAATTCCACACGGCCCTGCTGCACGACGAAGCCGTCGCCATCCACATCACCCTGCTCGAACAGCACGGTGCCAACTTCCAGCGTCTCGGTCGGAAACACCTTCGCCAGATCTGCAACTTCCATAATTCAGGCCCCGATGTTACGAATTCCGAAAGTCCATGATTTCGATCATCACCACCTCCCGCGACCAGTCAATCGCTCCTGCCGACGCCGCTACCCCAGAACCGAGAAACTGCTTTCGTTGTTGATCTCGCGCCGGCGCGAATAGAAGCCGACATTGATCTCGCGCTGGATATAGGGAAGCGTGTAGTGCAACGGCGCGGCGTCATGATCGGCGCCGCCCTCGCAATAATCGATCAGCGCGGCCATCATCTTGCCGGCAATCGGCGCGTTCTTGTACTGGTTGCCGCTTGTCCCGCAGGCCATGTAATAACCGCCAAGCGACGTCCTGTCATAGATCGGGATCCAGTCGGTCGAGGCATCATAGAGATCGACCACACCGCGCGCCTGCGAGGGAATGCCGAGGCTTTGCACCCGCTGGCCATAGCGCATCACCTGGTTGTTCCACTGGTCGGTGAAATCGCGCGCGTAATCGGTATCGGTATCGGCCCACATATGCGGATCGCAGGGCGGGTCCTCGCTGCCGATCAGGATGTTGTTGCCATGTTCGGGCCGGATATAGCAGGCGATATCGGAATCCGACACGACCATGCCGATCTCGTCGAAATCGCATCCCTCCGGGGCCGGCACATGTGCCACCTCCTGGCGCAGCGGCCGTGTCTCGATCGTCATCTCGTCCAGAACACCGGCCAGCCCGTTGATATGGGCCGAGGCCGGCCCGGCGACATTGACCACCACCGGTGCGTGGATTTCCTCGCCAGAGGCAAGGCGCACACCGGCAACGCGGCCACCGTCCTTCAGGATCTCCACCACCTCGGCGCCAAGCCGGAATTCGGCGCCATGAAGTCTGGCGGCGTCAGCCAGATTCTGGCTCGACAGCGACGGGTCGGTGACATAGCCGCCATTCGGCCAGTAGAGCGCGCCCTGGATATGATCGCCATTCGGCGTGCCAAAAGTGGGATCATCGATCCGGCGCGGCGGCGCAAAACTGTCGAGCGAATAGATCGGCAGTCTGTCGCGAATGGTCGCGGCGTCCCATTCCTCTACCGGAATATCAAGGTTGCGGCTGTTCTCGAGATGCTTGTCCAGATAGTCATTCGCCGCCGTGCGCATGACCATGCAGCCGCATTCCTTGAATTTCGCCAGATCGGCACTTTCAGGCAGACCAAGATAGGCCTGCCAATCGCGCCAATAGTGATATCCCTCCCACGCAAAGGCGGTGCCATCGAAAGTGGAGTAATGCATGCGGATGATGGCGCAGGACCCGGCCGTCGACCCGTGCCCGATCCGCGTATTGCGATCCAGCGACAATGTCTTCCAGCCGGCCTTCGCCATTTCAAAGGCCACCGCGGTTCCGATCACACCGGTACCGATAATGATTGCGTCTGGCTGTTGGCTCATCAAAATCTCCTCAAACAAAACCCCGTAACATGCCGGCCCGTAACATGCCGGCTGGTCACGCCCGCATAACCGCGCCAGCCGGATCATGGGGCGACGGCGCGATGATCGAACAGGCGCGCTCCACCCCGACGATGTGAACCGCAAGGTCGGACCCCACCGTCGCCAGATCGCTGTCGACAAGCGCCATCGCCAGCGACTTTTCAACCGTATGGCCATAGCCACCGGATGTCACGAACCCGACCCGTCGGTCACCCGACCAGATGGGCTCATACCCGCTGGCATCCGCGCCGTCGGCCGCCACCTGCAGCGTGACAAGGCGTTGTGCCGGACCATTGCCATCACGTTCGGCAAGGGCCGCGTCACGGCCGATGAACCCGACCTTGTCCCAGTCGATCCACCGGTCCATGCCGGTCATGCCGGGTGTGTAGCCTTGCGTGAATTCGGCGGACCAGATGCCATAGCTCTTCTCAAGCCGCAGCGACAGCAGGGCATTGAAGCCATATTCGGCAATGCCAAGATCGGCTCCGGCCTCAAGCAGCATGCGCCGCAACGCGATATGGTCACCCATCCGGCAGTTGATCTCATAGCCCGCCTCGCCGGTAACCGACAGCCGGCCAACCCGCGTGCGGACAAGCCCGATATCGAAACTGCCGCATCCCATGAAGGCAAGCTCATCAAGCGGGCCATCGGTGAGTTTTTCCAGCACCGCGCGGGAGTTCGGCCCGGACAGCGAGAACCCGGCCATTTCCTCGCCAAGATCGCGCACCGTCACCCCGTCCTGCATGTGATCATCGAACCAGCGCATGTGCCAGCGTCGCAGATAATACGACCCCATGACCCACCAGGTGCCATCGCCCCAGTTGAACAGCGTCAGATCGCCCTTCAGCCGGCCATCCCGGCCAAGCGCGACGGCAAGCCGCGCGCGGCCAGATGCCGGCAGCTTCGTGGCGAATACCGTATTCAGCCAGGCTTCGGCATTCGGCCCGCTGACCTCGAAGCGCGAGAAACCGGTGATGTCCAGAAGACCAACATCGCGCCGCACCATACGGCATTCGTCGCCGACAATGTCGAAGGCGTTCGAGCGCTTCAGCGACGGAGTCTCGGTGAAGCCCGCTGGCGCGAAATACAGCGGCACCTCCAGGTCCCAGCTGTTGCCCCATACCGCGCCGGCCGCATCCATGTCGGAATGTGCCGGCGCCATCTTCAACGGCCGGCCGGCCGGCAGCTGTTCATTCGGATAGGTCATGACAAAGCGGCGTGAATAGAACTGGCCGGTTGTCTGTTTGATATATTCCTTGTTCTCCGCGAAGGGGCCGTACCGCGCGACATCCATCCCGTAGACATCCGCCTCCGGTTCGCCATGGATCATCCATTCGGCAAGTGACTTGCCGACACCCCCGCCCTGCAGGAACCCGGCCATGACCGCACAGGCCGACCAGTAGCCGCGCTTGCCAGGCACCGGCCCGACAAGCGGATTGCCATCCGGCGAGAAGGTGAAGGCGCCATTGACCCAGTTTCGAACGCCGGCCGTCTGCAAGACCGGATAGCGCTCAAACCCCATCGTCAACTCGGTCTCGATCCGGTCGACATCCTCCTGCAAAAGCTCAATCCCGTAATCCCACGGGGCGCCATCCATCATCCAGTGCTGGTGGTTGATCTCGTAGATGCCAAGCAGCATGCCCTGCTGATCCTGCCGCATATAGGTGAAGCCCTCGAGATCGACGACAAGCGGCAATTCATGATCCAGCTCGGCAACCTCGGGGATTGTCTCGGTCAGCAGATAATGATGCGCCAGCGGCGAGACCGGAAGTTCAATCCCGGCCATGCGGCCAACCTGTTTGGCCCACAGCCCGGCGGCATTCACAACATGCTCGCACGAGATGGTGCCCTTTTCGGTCACGACATCCCACCCTTCGGCGGTCTGGTTGAGTTCAAGAACACGGTTATGCTCAATCACCGTGGCGCCGTTCTTCTTCGCCGCGCCAGCATAGGCCAGAACCGTTCCGGTTGTATCGACATAGCCCTCGCGATCGGCCCACAACCCGCCAAGAATCCCGTCTGTCGACAGCACCGGGCACATCGCGCCTGCCTCTTCGGGCGTCACGAGCCGCACATCCTCGATGCCGATACTCTGATAGACCCGATAGGCGGATTGCAGCCATTCCCAGCGATCAGGGGTGCCGGCCAGGGTCAGTCCCCCGGTCATATGCATGCCAACCGACTGCCCGCTTTCTTCCTCGATCTTGCCAAGAAGATCGATTGTATAGGCCTGCAGGGCAGAAATATTGGGGTCGGCATTCAGCGCATGGACGCCGCCAGCGGCATGCCAGCTCGACCCGGCGGTGAGAACCGACCGCTCGATCAGGCAGATATCCGACCACCCCATTTTTGCAAGGTGATAGATGATCGACGCGCCGACGACACCGCCACCAATGACAACCACACGATAATGCGATTTCATGACCTTCCCCCCCATTCAGGTCCTGGACCGTGACAGGATCAATCTGCAGCAACGTCTTGTCCACTCATTTTCGCGCCAACGACCGGAACTGCGCAGTTTCCGTCGAAAGGCGGAAGGATGCCCCCCATGCCGCCATCGGCGCAGGTTTAGCTGGCATTTCGCCATGCTGATCCTGTAATGTGACAGCAGCATCCAGGGGGGCTGCCCGCAGGCAGCGTGCCGGGGTCTGATCACGACCGGGGTCTGATCACGAATATACGCCCGTCAGGGTGCCAACATTCCGAGGACAAGCAGCAGGATGGCCATACATCTTCATCATGACGACCTGCCGGATGGCGTCGACCTTGGCACCGAGATTGCCATCGACACCGAAACAATGGGGCTGAACCCGCACCGCGACAGGCTATGCCTTGTCCAGCTGTCATCCGGCGATGGCGACGCGCATCTGGTGAAGATGGCACATCCGCTTCGGCCGGCGCCACGGATGGCGGCCATTCTGGCGGATCCCGCCGTCACCAAGCTGTTTCACTTTGCGCGCTTCGATCTGGCCGCGCTGGCGCAATCCATCGGCCCGATCAAAGGTCCTGTCTATTGCACGAAAATCGCTTCCAAGCTGTGCCGGACCTATACCGACCGGCATGGGCTGAAGGATCTTTGCGCCGAATTGCTTGGCGTCGAGATTTCCAAACAGCAGCAATCCTCGGACTGGGGGGCCGAGATCCTGAGCGACGCCCAGCAGCATTATGCGGCAAGCGATGTCCTCTATCTTCATCGCCTGCGCGCGCGTCTTGACGAGATGCTGGCGCGCGAGGGGCGTGATGATATCGCGAAGGCCTGTTTTGAATTCCTGCCCGTACGTGCCGGCATGGATCTTGGCGGATTCGCCGATCTCGATATCTTTCACCATTGAGGGCAGCGTCCATGGCTGAGAAACAGGACACCGTCGACACGACGCCCAAATTCGCCCCTCGCGACCGGCAGGTGAATCCAGAGCGACGGGGGATTCGTGCCAGCCTGCTGTTTATCGGGCTTGGCGCCGTGATGTGCTTTGGCGCCGTTCTATGGCTTGGGCTGTTCAGCCAGCAGGACCAGATCCGGCTTGAAATCAGCGATATCAAGGTAGACGAAACCGGGGATGTCGAGTTGACAGGCGCCGTCTATCGTGGACAGACGGTTCGCGGAGAACCGTTTGAAATCACCGCGCAGGTTGCGCGCGAACGCGACAATGGAATTGTCGACCTGTCGTCACCAACCGCTGAATTGCACCGTGTCAGTGGTGATATAATGAACGTCAGATCAACAACAGGCGTGTATTTTCCCGGCCTTACCGAGATTGACCTCATCGGAGATGTGGTGGTCACCAGCCGGGACACCGGCCTTGTCATGATGGCGGAAGTCATTCACGCCAATCTTGAAGATGGTCATATGAAATCCGACAGGCCGGTGCGGGTCGAGAATGACAGCAGCCTGATCCTTGCCGGTGGTATGCAGGTGATCGACAGGGGCAGCACCATCATCTTCACCAACAAGCCGAAAATGACGCTCCACAATGCCGGTGAACGGCCCTGATCCACGAATGATCAATGACGCCAGAATGTGACATCAGCGAGACATTACCAGGGGAAACCATGTTTCAAGAGACGCCCAAAACGCCAACGACAGTCTGCTCCGGCATTCTCGGTTTGCTTCTGATCGCCAGTGCCGCATTGCCAATGAGCGCGGCGGCGCAGGACGGCACACCTCTGACAATCGAGGCAGATGACGTGCTGGAATGGAACCAGACCGATGGCATCTATACGGCGAAAGGCAATGCCGTTGCGATCCAGGGCGATACCGAAATTCGCGGCAACCTCCTTGTCGCCACCTATGACCCTGACAGCGAGGAACGCGACATAGAAACGGTGACAGCGACAGGAAGCGCCGCCTATCAGGACGACACATCACGCGCCAGGGGAAGCAAGTTCATCTACAAGGTCGCGGCACAGGATTACCGGGTCGAAGGGCCGGATGCCATTGTTTCGGGGGCCCGTGGCACGATCACCGCGGACAGATCCGTTGACTTCGACACCAGGGCCGACGAAACCCAGAAGATGACGGCCATTGGCAACGCCATCTATACCGATTCGGCAGGCCGCATCTTTGCCGGCAATCTGGTGAATGCCTACTTCGCCGCTGATGGCAGCCTGACAGCCATCGATGCCGAAGGAAATGTGAAGGTGACCAGCGCCACCGGGCGTCAGGCCACCGGTGATGCCGCGACATATGATGCCGGATCCGAATTGGCAACCGTCACCGGCAATGTCGAAATCATTGATGGTGGCAGCAGAATGCTTGGCGGCCGCGCCGAAGTTGACCTCAAGACTGGCAACAGCCGCATGCTGTCGACCGGGTCCGGCGGCAGGGTCAGCGGTGTTCTGCAATCCAACTGACAGGCAGGTTGCGCCTGACCGGCGATTGCCCGTTGAGGTTCTGGCAAAATAGCGTTAGGTTAACCGCCTGTTATCAGAAGAGATATCATGAGCTCTGCCGAATTCAACATCACAGCATCAGAGCTGAACCGCCCGCGTCTGATCTCACACCATGAAGGTCTGGTGGCGAGCGGCATTGGCAAAAGTTTCGGCACCAAGCGGGTCGTTCGTAATGTGTCGATGCAGCTCAAGCGCGGCGAAGCGGTTGGATTGCTTGGCCCCAACGGCGCCGGCAAGACGACAACATTCCACATTCTTGTTGGGCTTCTTCCGGCCGATGAGGGCAATGTGCAACTTGACGGCACCGAGATCACCGATCTGCCGGTGTTTCAGCGGGCGCGGCTTGGACTTGGCTATCTACCGCAGGAATCCAGTATTTTCCGCGGCCTGACCGTGGAACAGAATATCCGCGCTGTGCTTGAGACGACAGAGGGGAGCAAGGGCGACCAGGACGCCATTCTCGACGATCTGATGGCTGAGTTTTCGATCGCGCATCTTCGCAACACCGCGGCCGTCAACCTGTCCGGTGGTGAGCGTCGGCGACTCGAGATTGCGCGCGCGCTGGCGATGCGACCAACCTTCCTGCTTCTCGACGAACCGCTGGCCGGCATTGACCCGATTGCCCTGACCGACATCAGAAATCTGATTGCGCAACTGAAAATGCATGGTCTCGGGGTGCTGATCACCGATCATAATGTCAGGGAAACACTCGACATAGTTGACCGTGCCTACATCATCCATGATGGCACGGTTCTGATGGAAGGCACGCCTGACGAGGTGATTGGTCACCAGGGCGTTCGCCAGGTCTATCTGGGCGATCGCTTCTCAATCTGAAATTAACTTTTCCCATCTTCCTGATCGTGCCTTGACAGGCTATCTGGTTGCTTCTAGGTTCCCGCCTCCTTGCTTCGGGCAGCGGTCGTAGAAATCGCAACTCCCGTGGCAGCCTAACGACATGTTTGAGTGCCATCCCATGATCCGAACGGACCTGATGCCGGACATCCTTCTGTGCCGGCATGCCGTGACCAGTAAGAAGCAGCTTCTCGAAAGCCTTTGCCGACGCGTTGCCCAGCACACCGATCTGTGCGAGCGCGTGGTCCTTGACGCTGTCCTCGACCGTGAGAAGCTTGGCTGTACCGCCATTGGCGACGGTATCGCGCTGCCACACGCCACGATTGTCGGCACCGCGACGACCCACTCGCTGCTTGCCACCCTGGAACAGCCTGTCGATTTTGCCAGCCCTGATGGCAAGCCTGTCGATATTGTCATGCTTGTGCTTGGCGGTGGACAGGATGGTGCCGGCCATCTGGCCACGCTTGGCCTTGTCTCGCGCCAGCTTCGCGCCTCAGGTGATTTTCTCAGAGCCGCCGGCAACGAAGCGGCATTGCACGAGGCTGTTGCCGGGTCGCTTGTTGCGGCCTGATGCTGACCTGAACTCATGACCCCGGAATTTATGAATCCGGAAATTATGAATCCGGAAAAGCAAAAACCCGCCTGATGGCGGGTTTTTTGGTGCGGTTGGTGGAGCTAAGCGGGATCGAACCGCTGACCTCTACAATGCCATTGTAGCGCTCTCCCAGCTGAGCTATAGCCCCGTTCCATATACCCCTGCGATCTGGGTGATCCGAGGGTCCAACCGGAACCGCGTCGGGCAGTCGCCCGAGCGCCCCACTGTCTATCCCAGCCACCACCGGCCGGGCAAGAAAAAAATGTTCAGGACGGAAGGTACGACCTCTATTCGTCTTCCTTTGGAAGACCGGGAAGAATTTCATCCTCCTCGTCAAGGTCGTCCGCGATCAGGCCAGCGCTGTCATCATTGCTGACATCGATGTCATCGCTTTCGAACTCATCCTCATTCACGGACTCTTCAGATGCCGACGTCTCTTCAGCGGCATCCGCCTCATCATCCTCCGGCGCGGCGGTATCTTCCGACACAGTCGCGGCACTTGCCTTGCCAGCCTTGCTCTCGCTCTTGGGAACGGCCCGGCCACGCCGGCTGCGAACAACAAGTTCGGGATCAAATTCAGTCTGGCACCCGGGGCAGATGATGGGCGTCCGGTTAAAATCATAATAGCGCATGCCGCATGACAGGCAGGTACGCTTCAGGCCGAGTTCAGCTTTCGCCATTTTATTAACCCATCCAACCCTTGCCCGTTGCCGACGAAGCGGACTGGGCGACGCAATTAACTCAGCGTCCGGAGCGGACGCCTCCATTGCGATTTGATACAATTTGGCATCGCTGTCAAAAACAAAATTCACACCCGGCCTGACAAAATGGCATTTTTCTTCTCCGCGCGGCCACCTGACCGGCAGGATTGCGGCGTCATTGCCTAGCGGCGGGCAAGGATGTTATCACTTCGCTCAGACAACGCCTCGCGCGCGCCACAGCCCTTCACGGCACCGGCGCGAAGACAGAAAGTGCCGGTAAAATGCCAAGCGAAGCCTCGCTCACCACACATGAAATTCTCCAGTCAGGACGCCATTCTGGCCTGTCCGGGCGCTTTGATGTGCCAGGGGACAAATCGATTTCCCATCGCTCTCTCATCCTTGGTGGGCTTGCGATTGGCACGACAAGGGTCAGTGGCCTTCTTGAGGGTGACGATGTCATGGCGACCGGCCGTGCGATGCAGGCACTTGGTGCTGGCATCACCCGCGACGAGACCGGCATCTGGCATGTTAACGGCGTTGGCACATCGGGCCTGATCTCGCCCGAGAACCCGCTTGACCTTGGCAATAGCGGCACTGGCGTCAGGCTGTTGATGGGCGTTGTCGCCGGCCAGCCGCTGACCGCCACCTTCTGCGGCGATGCATCGCTCAGCCGCCGTCCAATGGCGCGGGTGACCGACCCCCTCGCCGCCATGGGTGCCAGCATAACCGCGCGTGACGGCGACAGACTTCCCGTCACCATCACCGGTTCGCAAACACCGCTGGCGGCTGATCATACAAGCAGCGTCGCCTCGGCACAGATCAAGTCGGCCGTGCTGCTGGCAGCATTGAACGCCCGCGGGACCAGCATTGTTCGCGAACCAACCGCGTCGCGCGATCATACCGAGGCCATGCTTCGCCATTTCGGGGCGACAGTCCGGTCACACACCGACAGCGAAGGAACGCATATTATCGAACTGGAAGGCGAGGCAACGCTGACAGCGGCTGACATCATTGTTCCACGCGATCCGTCATCGGCCGCCTTCCCCATGGTAGCGGCACTGATAACCGAAGGCAGCAATCTGACAATTCCGGCTGTTGGCATGAACCCGCTGCGAACCGGATTGATCCAGACCCTGCGCGACATGGGTGGCGATATCCAGATCACCAATCCGCGGACCGAGGGCGGTGAGGATGTCGCCGACCTGCAGGTGCGGCACAGCCATCTTCATGGCATTGACGTGCCGCCGTCGCGGGCCGCCTCGATGATTGACGAATATCCGATCCTCGCCATCGCCGCGACGCAGGCCCAGGGTGTCACCCGCATGCTTGGCGTCGAGGAATTGCGGGTCAAGGAAACAGACCGCATCGCCGTTGTCGCCGATGGAATCGCCGCCGCCGGTGGCGACGTTTCCTATGACGATGACAGCATGACCGTTACCGGCGGCGCCATTCGGGGCGGCATCACCATCGATTCGCAACATGACCACCGGATCGCGATGTCCTTCCTGACCCTTGGCATGGTGTCCAGCGCGCCAATCACCGTCAGTGGATGCGCCACCATCAACACCAGCTTTCCGGGATTCGCCGACAGCATGAACCGGTGCGGGGCCGCGCTTGGCGTTGGCGTACCAGCATGATCATCGCCGTCGATGGTTCGGCTGCCAGCGGCAAGGGTACGCTTGCCAAGCGGCTGGCATCGCATTTCAACCTGGCGCATCTCGATACGGGATCGCTTTATCGCTGTCTGGCGCTGCACCTTCTGGAATCTGGCTATCTGCCTGAAAACATTGAAGAGGTTGTGGCCGTCGGCGCTGTGCCCGGGCTGGATCTGTCGGTGGCAGACAGCCAGGCCATCAGGACCGATGCCGTTGCGGGCATGGCATCCATTGTCGCGGCCATGCCGGTTGTCAGACAGAATTTCGTGGCCTTCCAGCGTCAGTTCGCGACCAACACACCCGGGCATGACGGCGCCATTCTCGACGGGCGCGACATCGGCAGCGTCATCTTGCCAGAGGCGGATTTCAAATTCTTCATCGACGCCGATCTTGAAGAGCGGGCACGGCGACGCAGCAGGGAGTTGCAAGATGCCGGGCAATCCGTTATGTTCCGCGACGTTCTCGAGGATATGCGGGATCGTGACCGGCGTGACCGGGAGCGCAGCACGGCGCCTTTGATGGCGGCAGATGGCGCGATGATCATCGACACGACAAGGCTCGATGCCGACGGCGTTCTCGCCGCAGCGGTCAGCCATATCGAAGATCAGCGGGAACAATGAACCGGAGGGGCGGCAGACTGAACGGCTGACCCTTCCTTTATGAAACAGGAAACGCTGGCGGCAAACCAACCATTCGCCACCAAAAACCCGGCTTGGGTTTCCCGATCCGCCACTGGCGGACATCACGGCACACCGCCGTTCGGAAACCATGTTCAGCCTGACCGGCCCTCATCGCCAGCTGAGGAAAACAGGCCGCCAGCCACCAGATGGCGCCGGCCACAGGCGAAAACGGAGATTTCTTTGGCATCCCAAACCACTTCCGCAGCTGACGCTGCAACAGAGAATTTTGCTGATCTTCTGGCTGAGAGCTTTGGCGAGCACACCAATATCGAGGGCAGCGTCGTTCGCGGCTTTGTCGTCGGCGTCGAGGGCGACGCCGTCATCATCGATGTTGGCCTGAAATCCGAGGGCCGCGTTCCGCTGAAGGAACTGACGATCCCGGGCCAGGAACCGAACGTCAATGTCGGCGACGAGATCGAGGTCTATGTCGAGCGCATGGAAGACAAGAATGGCCAGGCCATGCTGTCGCGCGACAAGGCCCGCCGCGAAGAGGCATGGGGCCTCCTCGAGGCATCATTCGAAAAGCAGGAACGCGTCACCGGCGTGATCTTTGGCAAGGTCAAGGGTGGTTTCACCGTCGATCTGTCAGGCGCCACCGCCTTTCTGCCAGGCAGCCAGGTCGATATCCGGCCGGTCCGCGATCTTGGCCCGTTGATGGGCACCCCGCAGCCGTTCCAGATTCTGAAGATCGACCGTCGCCGCGGCAACATTGTCGTGTCCCGGCGGGCCGTTCTGGAAGAATCCCGGGCCGAAGCCCGCTCGGAGCTCGTCTCCAACCTCCAGGAAGGCCAGGTTCTTCAGGGCGTGGTCAAGAACATCACCGATTACGGCGCGTTCGTCGATCTTGGTGGTGTCGACGGCCTTCTGCATGTGACCGATATCGCATGGCAGCGTATCAGCCATCCGTCGGAGGCCCTGCAGATCGGCGAGACAGTCGAGGTTCAGGTGATCCGCTTCAACCCGGAAACACAGCGTATCTCGCTTGGCATGAAGCAGTTGCAATCCGATCCATGGGAGAGTGTCGAGGGTAAATTCCCGATCGGCTCGAAGCTGGAAGGCCGCGTCACCAACATCACCGACTACGGTGCTTTCGTTGAGCTTGAAGCAGGTGTTGAAGGTCTGGTCCACGTCTCTGAGATGAGCTGGACCAAGAAAAACGTCCATCCTGGCAAGATCGTTTCGACGAGCCAGCAGGTGGAGGTAATGGTGCTCGACGTCGATCTGGCGAAACGCCGTATCTCGCTTGGCCTCAAGCAGTGCAGCGGCAACCCGTGGGAAGAGTACAGCGCCGCGAATCCGGCCGGTACCGAGATTGAGGGCGAAATCCGCAACATCACCGAATTCGGCCTGTTTGTCGGCCTGACAGACGAGATCGACGGTCTTGTTCACCTGTCCGACATCAGCTGGGACGCCACCGGTGAGGCCGCACTCGAAGGCTTCTCGAAAGGCGACATGGTGAAAGCCAAGATCCTTGACGTTGATATCGACAAGGAGCGCATCTCGCTTGGCATCAAGCAGCTGACGGACGATCCGTTTGCCGGCCAGATGGACAATCATCGCAAGGGCGAGGTGGTGACCTGTACGGTGACCACATTGACCGACAACGGCATCGAGGTCAGCGTTGGTGAATCGCTCACCGGCTTCATTCGCCGTGTCGATCTCAGCCGTGACCGCGCCGAGCAGCGCGCCGATCGCTTTGCCGTTGGTGAGAAGGTCGACGCCGTGATCACCAACATCGACAAGAAGAGCCGCAAGCTCAGCCTGTCGATCAAGGCCCGCGAGACGGCCGAGGAAAAACAGGCTGTTGAGGAATATGGTTCCTCGGACAGCGGCGCCAGCCTTGGTGATATCCTTGGTGCCGCTCTTGCCAAGCGCGAATCAGACGACGAAGACTGAGTCTGACATGAAATCTCGGGGCGATTCGGTGCCGGTGGCATCGATTCGCCCTTTTTTTTTCGGCTCCAGAGCCTGTCGTTCGGGGCGATTTCGCCCCGGATTGCCGCCAAAATCACAAAACCAGCGGCGTTGGCTGGCAAGATTGTTGACCTGCTTTTCACCAGCAGGCATGCTCATGCTTCCTTTTTCCTTTGATTACAGTGGGTGGGGCCGTGACACGTTCTGAACTCATCGCCAGACTGGCGGCAAAGAACCCTGCTTTGTATCACCGTGACATTGAAAGGCTGGTTGGCACCATCCTTGACGAGATCGGTGGTGCGCTCGAGCGCGGCGATCGTGTCGAGCTGCGTGGCTTCGGGGCTTTTTCTGTGCGTCAGCGCAAGGCGCGTACCGGCAGGAACCCTCGCACTGGGGCCAGCGTCGAAGTTGCCGAGAAGAAAGTACCTTTCTTCAAGATGGGCAAGGGTATGCGCGAGCGGCTGAACCGCTGATCGACGACGGCCATGCGTTTCATCGGCCGTTTTTTCTGGGTGATCATCTCGCTTGGCACCACCATTCTGGCGATGGTCTTTGCCGCGTCCAATAACCACATGACCATCGTGAAATTCTGGCCCTTGAACGGCCAGGTTGAACTGGCCACATGGATGCTCACGCTTGGCGCCGTCTGCGCCGGCGCGATCATGGGCGGCGGCCTCGTCTGGATGTCACTCATGGCAGCACGATCACGGAACTGGCGCCTGAAACGCC
Organism: Puniceispirillaceae bacterium (SeqCode); assembly: GCA_049623505.1. Classification (GTDB taxonomy): domain Bacteria; phylum Pseudomonadota; class Alphaproteobacteria; order Puniceispirillales; family Puniceispirillaceae; genus UBA8309. The sequence goes on from JBMZTC010000021.1 coordinate 21,199, forward strand.
AGCTGGACAAGGCAGAACAACGCGCCGCCAGGGCCGAAACCGAACTTGCAGAGGTCGAAGATGGCGAGGCGTCCCCGCCACCCGTCCTTGGAGGCCCGTCATGACACCGCGACACGCCCCGGATCATTCGGTTGCCGTGAAGATCTGCGGCATCGGTTCGACAGATGACTATGATGTCTGCCGGGATGTCGGGGCCGCCTTTGTCGGCATGGTGTTCTACCCGCGCTCGCCGCGTCATCTTGAGCTCGACAGCGCGCGCACCATTGCCGAACATGCCGAACAGACCTCACAGCCGGGTGCCGGCCCGGCCCGCGTTGCCCTGACTGTCGATATGGATAATGACGGGCTTGCCGCCGTCATCGAAGCGGCGCGCCCACATTATATCCAGCTGCACGGCAACGAGACTCCCGAACGGGCCGGCCGGATCCGCGATCGTTTCGGCCTGCCTCTGATCCGGGCCATTCGCGTTGCCGATGCCGCGGATCTGGAGGTGTGTGACCTATGGAACGGGGTGGCTGACTGGCTGCTTTTCGATGCCAAGGGCGATCCTGGCGGCCTGCCCGGCGGCACCGGTCATGTCTTTGACTGGACATTGCTGGCAAATCACGCGGGCACGACAAGATGGATGCTTGCCGGCGGTCTTTCGCAGGACAATATTGCACGCGCCGTTGCCGTAACCGGCGCCAGCGCCGTCGATGTGTCCAGCGGCGTGGAATCGGCACCTGGAAAAAAAGACGCAGATCGCATTCGCAACTTTGTCTTAAAGGCCCAGCTGGGGTAGATTTCTGACTTCACACAAACGCGCGGCACGGGCCGCCACGACCGGATAGATCATGACCGATATCAACCTGAATTCCCTGCGCAACCAGCCCGACGAGCGAGGCCGGTTCGGCCTGCATGGCGGACGCTTTGTCGCCGAAACACTGATGCCGTTGATCCTGCAGGTGGAAAGCGCCTACAAGGCCGCGCAGACAGACGCCGGTTTCGCCAGCGAGCTTGCCTATTACCAGACGCATTATGTTGGCCGGCCCAGTCCGCTTTACTTTGCCGAGCGGCTGACAGCACATTTCGGTGGCGCCAAGCTGTATCTGAAGCGTGATGAGCTGAACCATACCGGCGCGCACAAGATCAACAACGTGCTTGGCCAGGCATTGCTTGCCAAGCGTATGGGCAAGACCAGGATCATCGCCGAGACAGGCGCTGGCCAGCACGGTGTCGCCACCGCCACGGCCTGCGCGCTGTTCGACATGGAGTGCGAGGTCTTCATGGGCGAGGAGGATGTGCGGCGACAGAAACCGAATGTCGACCGCATGCGGCTTCTCGGCGCCAAGGTGCACCCGGTGACGTCGGGCACCGGCACGCTGAAGGACGCCATGAACGAGGCGCTTCGCTATTGGGTGGCGAATGCCGAGACGCATTTCTACATCATCGGCACCGTCGCCGGCCCGCACCCCTATCCACAGATGGTGCGTGACTTTCAATCGGTGATCGGCCGCGAGGCCCGCCAGCAGATCATGGATGCCGAAGGACGCCTTCCCGATACCATCGTTGCCTGCATTGGCGGCGGGTCGAACGCCATGGGGCTGTTCCACCCGTTCCTTGATGATGAGTCGGTGCGGATCGTCGGTGTCGAGGCCGCCGGAAAGGGCATTCCATCCGGCCTTCACGCGGCGTCCCTGACCGGCGGCACACCAGGCGTGCTGCATGGCAACAGGACCTATCTGCTGCAGGACGAAGATGGCCAGATCATTGATGCGCATTCGATCTCGGCAGGCCTTGATTATCCGGGAATCGGCCCCGAACATTCCTGGCTTCACGATATGAAGCGCGTCGAATATGTCAGCGCCACGGATGAGGAAGCGCTGGATGCCTTCCAGCTTTGTTCGCGCCTTGAAGGCATCATCCCGGCGCTGGAACCATCACACGCGCTGGCCTTTGTTGGCACGATCATCGGCGATATGGGCAAGGATGACATCCTGATCCTCAACATGTGTGGCCGCGGCGACAAGGACCTCGGCGCGGTGCTGCCGATGCTTGAGGAACGCGGCAAGCTCTAGGCCCCGACACACCATCACCTGAGATGGCGGCCATCTCAGACGGAAAGACCCTGACAATGACCTCACGAATCGACGCTGCCTTTGCCAATGCCCACGCTGAAAACCGGGGCATACTTGGCGTGTTTGTTTCGGCCGGCGACCCCGACCGTGACACATCGAACGCCATCCTTGACGCGCTTGTCGAGGCGAAGGTGGACATCATCGAACTTGGCATGCCCTTCTCCGACCCGATGGCGGACGGCCCGGCCATCCAGGCTGCCTCGCTGCGGGCGCTGAAGGCAGGCATGACCCTTGCCGGCACGCTGGAGATGGCACGCGCCTTCCGGGCCCGCCACCCCGACACACCGCTGGTGCTGATGGGCTATTACAACCCGATCTACATCTATGGTGTTGACGCCTTTCTTGCCGACGCGCTCGCGGCAGGCGTTGACGGGCTGATCGTGGTCGACCTGCCCCCGGAAGAAGATGATGAATTGTGCCTTCCGGCACGCGCCGCCGGGCTTGATTTCATCCGCCTGGTCACCCCGACAAGCGATGCCGCCCGGCTTCCCGTCGTTCTTGGCACGGCCAGCGGGTTCGTCTATTACGTCGCCATCACCGGCATCACCGGCACGCAGAGCGCCGCCGCTGACAGTATTTCCGCCGCCTATCGCCGCATTTCGGCAGCGACCGACCTGCCCATCGTGACCGGCTTTGGAATCCGAACACCGGACCAGGCTGGTGAGGCGGCCAGCCTTTCGGACGGTGCCATCGTCGGGTCCGCCGTCGTCGACATCATTGCTGGCAACCTTGGCGAAGATGGGCGGGGAACACCGGAAATCGTGTCCAAAATTGCCGCATTTGTCGGCGATCTTGCCAGCGGCGTTGCAAAAGGCGGCCGCCGGGATTGATTTCGGACAATGTCGCCACAGCGCGGCGTGGCCAGAAAGGGAGCCTGACAGATGAACTGGATCACCAACGCGGTGCTGCCGAAGATCAAGGCGCTTGTCACCGCAACTGACGTTCCTGACAATCTCTGGATCAAATGCAAGGCCTGCGGCCAGATGATCTTTCATCGCGAATTCGAACAGGCGAACAATTGCTGTTCAACCTGCGGGAATCACGCGCCGCTGCCGCCCGAAGCCCGCTTTGCGATGATCTTTGATGACGCAAGCTTCGAGACTGTTGAATTGTCGGCGATCAATGACGACCCGTTGAAATTCCGTGATTCACGGCGTTATGCCGACCGGTTGAAGGACAGCCGCGCCAAGACCGGAGTCAAGGACGCCATTGCCGTGGCGCATGGCCGTATCGGTGGTCGCAAGGCGGTGATTGCCGCCTTTGATTTCCGGTTCATGGGCGGATCCATGGGACGCATGGTCGGCAATGGCATCATCGCAGCCGCCGAACTGGCTGTGGCACAGGACGCGGCCCTGATCACGGTTCCGTCGACAGGCGGAGCCCGCATGCAGGAAGGCGTGCTGTCGCTGATGCAGCTTCCGCGCACGATCCTGGCTGTTGAAAAGGTGCGGGCCGCCGGCCTGCCGCATATCGTATTGCTGGCGCATCCGACAACCGGCGGCGTCACCGCCTCGTTTGCCATGCTTGGCGACCTGCAGATTGCCGAACCTGGCGCCATCATCGGCTTTGCCGGGCGGCGCGTCATCGAAGAAACGGTTCGTGAAAAGCTTCCCGATGATTTCCAGACTGCCGAATATCTGCAGGATCACGGGATGGTCGACGCCGTTATCCCGCGCGCCGAGCAGCCATCCTATATCGGTCGCATTCTCAGCTTCCTGATGGACCAGCGCGAGGCCACAAGGGCCGCCTGATGCCGACATCGCCGGGCCCGGACGACAGCGAGGTCGACAGCCAGCGCGCGACAGGCGCGCTCACCCGGCTGATGGCGCTGCATCCAAAGCTGATTGACCTTGGACTTGAGCGCACCTTCGACCTGCTTGCCAGGCTTGGCGATCCGCATCACCACCTGCCGCCGGTGATCCATGTTGCCGGCACCAACGGCAAGGGCTCGGTCATCGCGCTGATGCGCGCCATGGCCGAGGCGGCAGGCCTTCGTGTCCATTGCTATGTCTCACCGCATCTGTGCCGCTTCAACGAGCGAATCCGCCTTGCCGGCAGCCTGATCGGCGATGGCGACCTTGCCGACCTGCTGGAAGAAGTCGAGGCCGCCAATGGTGATGTGCCAGTTACGTTCTTCGAAATTACAACCGCCGCCGCCTTCCTTGCCTTCTCGCGCATCGAGGCCGATCTGCTGCTGCTTGAGACCGGGCTTGGCGGGATGCTTGATTCAACCAATGTCCTGACCGCCCCGGCCGCCACCATCATCACACCGGTGGCGCGTGATCACGAACATTTCCTTGGCAGCGACCTTGCCGCCATTGCCGGTCAGAAGGCCGGCATCATGCGCCGGTCGGTTCCCTGTTTCAGCGCGGCGCAGGTCCCTGACGTCACCGCGGCGCTTGACGACTATGCCGCGACAACCGGCACGCGCGTGACGGCGATGGAGCGCGACATCGCCTGGACACCGCATCCTGATGGCGGAATCAGTCTTGATACGGGGGGGCGTCGTCTCGTCCTGCCGGCACCGTCACTTCACGGCCCACATCAGCAGGCCAACATGGCGCTTGCCGCATCGGCGCTTGTCGCGGCGATGCCCACTCTGCCGGACAGGGCACTTGCCGCCGGTGTGGGACAAGCTGTCTGGCCCGGGCGCCTGCAGCCACTTCCCGGCGGAGCGCTGTGCCGGATCGCCGGCCGTCCAGTCTGGGTCGATGGGGCGCATAATGCGCATGGCGCGGACGCGCTCGCCGCGTCGCTGCCAGCCATTGATGATCGGCAATGGCATTTCATCTGCGGCGCGCTGGACACCAGGCCGGCTGACGAATTTCTGCAGCGCATCGCGCCGCTTGCGGCGTCAGTCACCTGTCTTGCGATACCGGACCAGCCTGCCAGCCTGACAGCAGGCGACCTTGCAAAAGCGGCGCAACACAGCTTTCCAGCGGCCCGCGTCGCCTCGTCGCTCATCGGCGCGCTGCAGGCGCTTGCCGATGGCCCCGATGATGGAGGCCTGCCTGTGATGATCTGTGGATCGCTATATCTGGCAGGTCATGTGCTGGCGCAGAATGACAGTTTTCCCGACTGACCCCGCGCCAGGCAAATGACTACAGGCAAATGTTCAGGCGATGGAGCTTGTAATCCAGGCCTCAAGCTGCGATTTCGGCACCGCGCCGATTTTCTCGGCAACCACCTCGCCACCCTTGAAGATCAGCAGCGTGGGAATGCCCCGCACATTATATTGCTGCGGGGTCAACGGGTTTTCATCGATGTTCAGCTTGACGATCGAAATGGCCTCGCCATGTGCATCGCTGAGCTCTTCCAGGGCCGGCCCGATGGCCTTGCAGGGACCGCACCATTCTGCCCAGAAATCAACAAGCACAGGCTTGTCAGCCTGCAGGACGTCGGCAGAAAAATCACCGTCGGTTGTCTTCGTCGTCGCCATCGTCTGATGCCCCCTTGAAAATCGGAAATATGGGATCGCTCCACCTTCTCAAGGTAGGAGCGGCGCCCCGAACCGTCAAGGCATGGACTCACCGCCAAGCGCGGCGAGAGCCTCCTCGCGCGCTGCCGGCGTGATGACCTCAACCGCCGCCACCTCGGTCCAGATGAGCCATGTCACGATTTCACATTGCGGGTAAATCTGCGCCATCACCGCACCGTAGAGCGCCATCTGCCTGACATAGGAATCGGGTGTTGTGGCGGGCCGTGGGCCGGTTTTGAAATCGCCAATCAGGACCCGCTCGTCATCGATATGCAGACGGTCAATCTGACCGGCAACGCCAAGCCCCGCCACCACACCACTGACCGAGGTCTCGGCAAGGGAGTCGGGCCCAAACAGAGCCGCCAGTTCGGGAAGCCCCAGAACCTGCATCACATCGTCGGCAAGCGCCATCGCGGTCTCAGCTGGAAGTTCCTTCTGGGCCGCGATCATGGTGGCGATGACAGCCCGGTGCCGCGCCGCCGGCAGACCGGGAAGCACCTCGAACATGCGGTGGGCAAATCGTCCGCGTGCCAGCGCCGTCGTGGCGGCGGCAAACCGCGTTCCCGGCGCGCTCGCCGCGGTGGCGGCGCCATCAGGTGCCGATGGCCGCAACGGGCGCAGCGGGCGCGGCTCTGCCGGTGCCTCGTGAAACAGCCAGCCGGGAATTTCACTTGTCATTTCCTCACGTGGCGGCGTTGGCAGGCCAGTCTTTGCCGGCTCCATCCTGCCGGCGGTCTCGACACGAAACCCGCCACCCTCGATTGCCGCCACACCCGGCATGGATTCGATCTGCTTCTGCAGATGCTCGTAATAGCTGCCTTCAAGGCGGCGGCGGCGCGGCGCCTGCCAGCCCCCGATGATGATCCCGTCACGGGCGCGGGTCAGCGCGACATAGAGAAGCCTGTTTTCCTCCTCGCGGCCGCGGTCACGCGCCACATCGCGGGCAGCGGCGACAAAGTCCGGCCGCGCGGCGCCCGGCGCCCAATAGACAAAGCCGCTTTCCGGATCGCGCACCAGCTGGTCGGCGATTCCTGCCGGCTCCAGCATGTCGGGGAGAATGACCACCGGCGCCTCAAGCCCCTTCGCGCCATGGATTGTCATTACCCGCACCTCATTGCTGGCGGCCCCGTCCATATCGCGGCGTACCTCGCCGCCACTGCCACGCAGCTCGGCAAGAAACGAAGTCAGCGACACCCCGCCACCAGCGCCAAAACTCTGCGCCAGACCAAGAAAATGATCGAGCGTTTCATCGACTGCCGCGCCGAGCCGGCGCCGGAATTCCTGCCGCGTTTCGGTCAGCACGGCACTGAAAAAGGCAAACACCGACAGATCATCGGCAAGTTTGCGGAAATGCTGAAGACGGTCAGCCGCCCGTCCGATCATATTGGCACCGCCCGCATGCGCCATCAGACGGCTGTGAAGGCTGCGTCCACCGCGATCGTAGGCGAGGTCGAACAGGCTGTCCTCATCAATTCCGAACAAGGGTGATTTCAGCACCGCCGCAAGCTGAAGATCATCCTCGGGAAGCAGCATCACATCGCCAAGCGCCATCAGATCCCTGATCTCGATCTGATCTTCCAGCTTCATCCGGTCGGCACCGGCGACCGGAATGCCGGCCTGCTGCAACGCGGCAAGCACCAGCCTGTGATACCGCCCACGCTTGCGAAGCAGGATCATCACGTCACCGGCGCGCATCAACCGGCCCGATGGCAGCAGGCGCGTGCCAATCCAGCCGGCAAGCTGTTCGGCAAGTCTTGTCGCCGACAGGGCCGCCGCGTCACGCGGCTGGCTGATCTCGGGTGGCGCGAATGCCGGCGCCGACGGTGCCTCGCTGTCATCACTGATAACCGGCCAGATCTCGACAAAACCGCCAGCATCAGCGCGGGCCGAGCGGTGTGCCTGAAACCCGGGCATGCGTGGATCGGTGATGCCGGCAAGGGCGGGCACGGCAAGATTGACAAGATCAAGCACCGGCCGCGCCGAGCGGAAGGACACATCAAGCCCAACCTCGCGAAGCGGCACGCGATGCGCCGTCGCGCGATCGCGAAGATCGACCCGGTTTTCACCCATCACCGCCGGATCGGCGCCCTGGAAGGAATAGATCGACTGCTTGAAATCACCGACAACGAACAGGGTGCGCGGCATGTCCTCACCCGCCGCCATCTCGAAGAATTCATCGCTCAGCCGGCGCAACAACCGCCATTGCGCCGGGCTTGTATCCTGCGCCTCGTCAAGCAGCATATGACGAATGCCGTTGTCGAGTTTCCAGGCCACCCACTGCGCCGCGTCACCATCGGCAAGCATGTTGTTGGTCAGGGTGATCAGATCGTCATAATCAAGCAGGCCCCGCTGGGCCTTCAGCCTGGCATATTCCGCCTGGAACGCGGTGCCGACCTGATAGAGCGCCGTTGTCAGCTGCCAGCAGCGGAGCCCGGCACGCGCTGCCTGTACCGACACCAACGCATCCTGCACCCTCTGCTGGACCGCCACAATGCCGGGAAATACCTGCCTGATCGCGGCGTTTGACAGACTTCGTTCGGCCATCGGACGGCCGCTGGTGAACAGCGCCTCGATCAGCCTGTCGACATGCCGGCCCCGCGAATCCGGCGCCTCGCCAAGCCAGGCCGTGATGCGCGCGCCGCGCCTGATCTGTCTGTCAACGCCACTTGCCTCAAGCGCGATGGCGGCGGCGCGCAGCCCCTCTTCGTCAAGTCCGGCAACCACCTGTTCGATCATCTGGTCCAGATCAAGACTGGTATCCACCCCGCATGTGTCGGTGAAATGTCCTTCGAGCTGCCGCAGGAGCGTTGGCTGGCCAATACGGTCTTCCTTAGTGAGCAATTCCTTCAGAATCGTCTCGGCATTGCCTTCACTTGTCTGCTCGGCAAGCAATCCGATCTGGCGCGCCAAATCGGTATCGGACGCCGTCAGAAGATTGTCCCGTGCGCGCGACTTCAGACGCGCCTGTTCAAAATCATCGGCCAGTTCGGCCTGCGGCATGATTCCGGCCTCGATCGGAAAGCGACGAAGCACTGACTGGCAGAAGGAATGGACTGTCTCGACCCGTGGCCCGTCATCATTGTCCAGCGTTTCGGCAAACAGACTTCGCGCCCGCGCCAGCATCTGCTGCGAGGGGGTGGTGATGCCCATGCCGGCAAGGTCCGCGCGAAGCGCGGCGCCTGCCGCAATCGCCCATTTCGCCAGCCGCGCTGAAATTCTGTTTCGCATCTCGGCCGCCGCGGCCCGCGTATAGGTCACGCACAGAATGCTGTCCGGCAACGCGCCCTCAAGCATCAATCGCAGCACGCGGTCAGTCAGCAGTTTTGTCTTGCCTGTGCCGGCATTGGCCGACACAAGGGCCGAGCTTTCCGGGTCCGAAGCCGCCGCCTGCTGGGCCGACGCCTCGCTTGCGACGGCCGGATCAAAACCGGGTTCGGCTGGCGGCTCATCATCCACGGCGGACGGCGCGGCGGCGCTCGCCGGACCTGTTTCACCGATCCGCCATTCATCGACCCGCGCCAGATGATCATATCGTGGAAAGGCCGCGCCAAGCTGGGGATCCGGGCGGCTGGAATAGGGCATTGCCGGGTCATCGAACCGCGCCGCAAGCCGCGCCAGACTGTCACGCGCCGCGCCGGCATCCCAGTCCGGCGGCTGCACGGCGTTTCGCGATCCGGGCTCGTCGCGCTTGCCGGTCAGGCGCCAATATTCCATCTCCAGAACATCTGCAGCGGCAATGCCGGTGAATCCGCCATGCGCCGCGATCACCGCTTCGGTGATCAGCTGTGTGCGCCGCCCCTGCGCAACCTCACTGGCGGCTGGCGCGCGTCCCGTCTTGTAATCAAGGATCGCCAGCCCGCCTGCGGTGAATTCGTCAATGCGGTCGGCACGCGCCGTGAAGGTCACCGGCCCGTCCGGGGCCTCAACCTCAATGGCGCCGCGCACCTCGGCATGGCTGTGATGAAGGCTGGCCCGTCGGCGCGACTCGGTTTCGACGAACCAGGACGCCATCGCCCCGAATGCCGGCCACCAGAAGTAACGAACCGTCGGAATCTGCCAGAATGGATCAAACTGACGCCGTGCGATCGCCAGCAATTCATCAAGAGCGTTTGCCGGCAGATCGCCGCGCGGATATGCGCCCAGAAAGGCGGCAAGCGTATCGTGAACAAGGTTGCCACGAAGCGCGGCATCGATTGGCCGGTCTATTTCATCAAGCTGCCGGAGACCGAGAATCCGCTTTGCATATAGGCTGTAGGGATCGGCGATCCAGTCATCAATTTCGGTGGCTGAAAACCGCCGAGGGCGGGAGGCGACCGGTGGCAGAGGACGCGGCCGTGCGCAGGGCGCCATGGGGGGCACTGGTGACAGCGCGACAAGCTGGTCACGCCAGCGCTGACCACCATCGACAGCCTGATCAATGCGCAGCGCGCCAAGAACAGCGCCAAGCCTCTGCAGCCAACGGCTTGGTGTCGTCACCGCATCACCATCACGAAGCGAACGGGTGATGATCACCTCCGGCGTGGTGGCCGCCATCCAGACATCATGCGCGCTCAGCCCGGTACGCCAGTTATGTGGCTGCAGACCGGCGGCCGCCCGCATCTCGGCATTCATCCATGGATCGATTTCCGGCCGCGGCGGCCAGTTGCCCTCGTTGAAACCACCGAGAATCAGCCTGTCAGCACTCTGCATCCGGGCCTCGACAGGCCCCAGAATCGCCAGACGGGGGTGCGTCTGCCAGCGCCGCCGCACGGTCCTGGACGCCATCAGCTGTGTCAGAATCTGCGGGAAGGACGCCGGGTCGGCTGCGTAGACCGCCCCATGTTCCGTCAGCGCCACGAGAAGTCTGGCCGCCGCCTCGCCATCCTCGTTGGCCCAGACATGATACGCGCCATCGGCAAGATCAATGGCCCCGTCATCCCCGCATCGCCGCGCTGCCAGCGCTTCGGCGGCGCTGCCAACCGCGCGTGCCAGTGACGCCAGATCCGGGGCTGGCGCCGACCAGGCATCGGTCAACGGGGTCAATGGCGCCGCGATATGCAGCTCGAAAAAGGCCAGCAGGTCGTCGTTTCCGGCAAGCCGGTCAAGGATTCCGGCTATGCCCTCGGCAGGCCGGTATCCCCGAAGCGCCATCAATTCAAGCTCGCGAAGCCGTGCCCTGAAACTGGCCGGTGCCAGACCACCGGCGACAAGGGGGTGTTTCAGAAAGGCCAGTGTCGGAACAGGCGCGAATGCCTCGGCGACCATTGTCACCATATTCTGCAGAAAGCCGCCAACGGGACAGTTGTTCAAGGGGCGACCGGCTGAATCATCAACATCGATCCGCCAGCGCTGCAACGCCGCGATCACGGCCTCGGCAAGCTGTCTGTCCGGGGTGACAAGCGCGGCCGTCCGTTCCGGTGTTTCCAGCACTTCACGCATGGCGACGGCAATCAGTCCCGCTTCCTCGGCCCTGGTGCCGCATTCGACAATCGACAGCCCATCCAGGGCGTCACGGCCAAGATCGGGATTCGTCGTTGCAAGCTGACGCCAGTCGGCGCTGAGGGGGGCCGGTTTGAAGGCTTCGCGCATCAGGTCGCGCCGCAGCCGACCTGCATCCGCCACCCCCTCTGCCGCACTCCAGATGGCGATCTCGGACGGCGCGGCGCCAAGGACGTCAAGAAGCACCGACAGCTGATGCTGCGGATGACCGGCGTCATCCTGAATCTCCTGCCAGTGGCCAACGGCACCGTGATCAAGACCGGGCAGCACCACATGTCCGTTTGGCAGCGCCGCCACACAGGCAATCAGCTCACGCGTGGCAGCAAAGGTGCCGGTCGATCCGGCCACAATCACCAGATCGTCTGGCGCCGCCTGACGCCAGGCTTCACAGCGAAGCCTGATCAGCCTGTTGCGCCTGTCAGCCGGGTCGAGAACGCCCTGCTCGTCAAGGATGGCCGGCCAGCGGTCAATCAGGATGGTCAGAAGTTTCAGAATATCCTGCCAGTGGCGCGAAAACCGCTCGGGAAGCAGGCTTGCCAGCTGATCCGGCGTGGAATCAACATTGCAGAGCGCATCCAGAAGCCGTGCCAGCGAATCCGCAAGCTGCATTGTCTGCGGCGGTGTCGGCGCAACGCCGCCCATGTGAAATCCCTGCAGAAGACGCGCCAGCCAGAGATGCCGACAAAGCGGATCCATGGCCGGTGGCAGCGCCGCGCCATCTGCCGCAAAACCGAGGATTTCAGCAGAATCCTCTTCAACATCGCCAATCGGCTCAATCCGGGGCAGCAGCGTGGCGTCATCGCCGCGGATTTCCAGAAAGGCAGCACGAAGCGACAGCGCAGCCCGACGAGATGGCACCAGCACCGTGGCGCGGGCAAGGTCCTCGGCCGAGCCGGCAAGGCCGACCATGCCGGCGGCCAGCGTGGTGGCAAAGGGAACACCGGCGGGAATGGCGTGAAGATGGGGCGCGGGGAGCGGTGACGTCATGATCCGATCATACAACCAACAGCCAGCCAAGACGAGGCCTGCAAGATCAAAATGACGTCAGGTGCCGTCCCCCATGGCAGCTTCGATACCCACCAGCAGAGGCTGCCATCTGGCACCTCCGGCAAGCGAGATGATGCGGCCATCCGTTTTGGCCGGATCCGGGGCAATCGAAACATTCAAGGCGGTTCGCGGCAGGTAGGGGCCAAGGCGCTGCGCCCATTCGACCAGACAGATCGAGTCGACAAAAGCATCTTCAATACCGAGTTCCAAGGCGTCATCGGGCGAGTCGAGCCGGTAGAGATCAAAATGCATCACAGACGGCCCCTCGGTCGGCTCGTAGGTCTGCACAAGGGTGAAGGTCGGGCTTGGAATATCGTGTTCCTGCGGGCAGGCATGCTGGATGATCGCCCGCGCGAGAACCGATTTGCCAGCGCCAAGAGGACCTTCGAGCGCCACCACATCACCCGCCGTCAGATCGGCCGCAATAAAATGACCCAGCCGCTCGGTTGCGGCTGGGTCGTAAATCGTTATATCAAGCTGCGTCATACAACCTAGTAGCGATATTGTTCGCTCTTGAACGGGCCCTGCTGCCCAACGCCGATATAGTCGGCCTGGTCGTTGCTAAGCTCTGAAAGGGTCGCCCCGACTTTGGCAAGATGAAGCGCCGCCACCTTTTCATCAAGATGACGTGGCAGGGTATACACCTTGTTCTCATACCCCTCGCCCTCGTTCCAGAGTTCCATCTGCGCCAGAACCTGGTTGGTGAAGGAGGCCGACATAACGAAAGACGGATGGCCTGTGGCACAGCCCAGATTCACCAGCCGGCCCTTTGCCAGCATGATGATCCGCTTGCCATCGGGGAATTCGATCTCGTCAACCTGAGGCTTGACCTCGGACCAGTTCATGTTCTGCAACGAGGATACCTGGATCTCGTTGTCAAAATGCCCGATGTTGCAGACGATGGCGCGGTCCTTCATGTCACGCATATGATCAAGCGTGATGACATCGCGATTGCCGGTCGCGGTGACGAAGATATCGGCCTTCGGCGCCGCCTGTTCCATGGTGACAACCTCATAGCCTTCCATCGCCGCCTGCAGCGCGCAGATCGGGTCGACCTCGGTGACCATGACGCGGGCGCCGCCCTGGCGAAGCGATGCCGCCGACCCCTTGCCGACATCACCATAGCCGGCGACAACGGCGACCTTGCCGGCAAGCATCACATCGGTGGCCCGGCGGATGCCGTCGACCAGTGATTCACGGCACCCGTACAGATTGTCGAATTTCGATTTTGTGACCGAGTCATTGACATTGATGGCCGGGAACGGAAGCCCCCCTGCCTCGGCGAGTTGATACAACCGCAGCACGCCGGTCGTGGTTTCCTCGGACACGCCCTTGATGGCGTCACGCTGGCGTGTGAACCATCCCGGGCTGCTGGCAAGGCGCACCTGAATCTGCGCCTTCAGGAATTCCTCTTCCTCGGATGCCGGTGTGGCAAGCACATCCTCACCAGCCTCGGCGCGGGCGCCAAGAAGGATGTACATGGTGGCGTCACCACCATCATCGAGGATCATGTTGGCGGTGCCACCATCAGCCCAGTCGAAAATCCGATCGACATATTCCCAGTATTCGGCAAGCGTCTCGCCCTTTTTGGCGAAAACCGGCACGCCTGCGGCCGCGATGGCCGCCGCTGCCTGGTCCTGTGTCGAGAAGATGTTACAGGATGCCCAGCGAACATCGGCACCAAGCGCCACAAGGGTTTCAATCAGAACCGCCGTCTGCACTGTCATGTGAAGGCAGCCAGCCACGCGCGCGTCCTTCAGCGGCTTCGCTGCGCCAAATTCGTCGCGAAGCGCCATCAGGCCCGGCATTTCGGTTTCGGCGATGGACAGTTCCTTGCGTCCCCAGTCGGCCAGGTCAAGGTCGGCAACAATATAATCGTTGGACATCGAAAATCTCTTCAGTGATTTAATTGATCTGGCGGGTGATGTATCAGATATCAAATGGCAAGGGAAGCGACTTGGTCCGCGACATGTTACCCGGAGCCGCCAAGCTCGCGATGCGCCACCTTCACTGTATAGCCGTTTTCACGAAGCCAGACGGCCATCGTCTCGACAGCCCAGACTGATCGGTGCTGCCCGCCCGTGCATCCGAAGGCGATGGTCAGCAATGGCCGCCCTTCACGGGACATCCGAGGCAACATTTCAGTCAGCATCGCCTTGAGCGAGCCCAGAACGGTGATGGCCTTGTCATCTTCGTTCAGAAACCCTGCGACGGCGTCATCACGCCCATCCTGTCTGCGCAACGCATCCACCCAGTGCGGATTCTCGGCAAACCGCATGTCAATGACCATGTCACTGTGATCCGGAATGCGGCGACGGTAGGAAAAGCTGAGCAACCTCAGGCTGATCTGGAACGCCTCTTCAATGCCGAGGCTGGCCAGCAATGACTGACGAAGATCGGACGGTTTTGTGCTGCTGGTATCAAGTCGCACATCGGCAAGCGGGGCGATATCGTCCATCCGGTCCAGGTCCGCTGCGATGGCATCGGCAAGCGAGCCGCTCCCGGCCAGCGGGTGCTGGCGGCGTGTCGCGTTGAACCGTCTCAGCAGATCATCCTGTGAAGCCGCGAGATAAACAGCTGTGAAGTGATCCGGAAATTTGCGCCGCAGGTTGCTGACAAGCGTTTCGACCGCGCCAACGGAAAATCCGGTCGTGCGGGCATCAAGCCCGATGGCAAGACTGTGACCACCGGTCTCGACCTCCATGGCAACCAGCGTGTCGATCATCGCCAGCGGCAGGTTGTCGACCGCCTTGATGCCACTATCCTCAAGGATGTTGAGAGCTGTCGACAGGCCCGCCCCCGAGGCGCCGGTTACAAGGATCAATCTTGGTGTCTTGTCATCCATGATCAGACCATAGCAATTTCAGAGCCGCCGCAACAGAGCTAGACCTCTGCCATTGGCAGACTCAGGGTAAAACAGGCCCCCTCATCATTCGAGGCGACAAGGTCGCCGCCATAGCCATGCGCAATCTGCTGGGCAATCGACAGTCCGAGCCCGGAATGCTCGCCAAATGCCTCGCCGGCAGGACGCTCGGTATAAAAGCGGTTGAAAACTTCCTGCAACCTGCCGGGCGGGATCCCCGGCCCCTGGTCCCGAACCATCAGCCTTGCCATGCCATCCTCACCACGCTCGACGGTGAATGTGATCTGGCTATCAGCCGGCGAGAAGGACACCGCATTGCCAAGCAGATTGTCGAGAATCTGAACCAAGCGTCCATCGTGAACAGACACTGTCACCGGCGCCTCCGCCACCTCTGCCGCAAGGCGGTGCGTATCTGTCGTTGTCTGACGCGCCTCGACAAAATTCGTCACAAGATCGCGAAGATCAATCACATTCGCCGATTCCAGGGCCATTTCATTGTCAAGCCGGCTGGCGCGCGATATATCGGTGATCAATCGGTCGAGACGCGCGACATCACGAAGAATCACATTCATCAGCCTTTGCTGCTGTTCGGGATCGGAAATCCGGCTGATGGTCTCGGCGGCACTGCGAAGCGATGACAGCGGGTTCTTCAACTCATGCGCCACATCGGCGGCAAAGCCGGCCGTTGCCGCCATTCGTTTCTGCAATTCGTCAGTCAGGTCGATCAGCGACTCCGACAGTTTGCCAATCTCGTCACGACGCCGCGGCAGCCGCTGCATCCGGGCCGACAGATCGCGACTTCGCCGCAGATTGTCAGCCTCATTGGCAAGATAGGTAATTGGCGTCGTGATCGACCTTGCCAGATAGACACTCAGCGCGATGGTGATCAGCAGCACGATGCCGAACAGCTGGATAAACACCACATTGACGTCGGCAATTTCCTTCTCGATTTTGCCGCCACCAATACTGACAAGAAGCGCCCCGCGAACAAGCCGCAGATCCTGGATCGGCACCGCCACAGACAACACCAGACGACCGCGGCGATCACGCCGAAGCTGGCGTGCCGGCTCTCCGGCAAGCGCCAACAGGACCTCGTCATAATCGGTGGCTTGCTGCGATGCGCGTTCACGATACAGCGGCAATGCCAGATCGCTTCCGATCATGCCGGCAGCCCGGCGCATGATCGCCTGAAAATAGTCGGAGGATCGTTGCCACGGCCCCCGTGCCGCGTGACGGCGCAACCGTGCCCTGCCACCACCGTCACCTGCCCGTGCCGTATCGGCAAGCAGCCATCCATCGTGACGGAAGACCCGCGCCCGCAATTCGGTGCCATAGCCAACAAGCGGCAGCAGGTGATTCATCGTTTCCGGCGACAGGCGACGACGCGCCAGCCCACCATCGATCTCGGACTGGGCCAGCGCCAGCGAGCGCGCCAGCGTGAAACCCTGACGTTCGAGCGCGGTGAATTCAGAACGGATCAGGGTCGTGCGATACTGATCAATGGAAAACAGACCGATGAAAAACAGCACCAGCGGCACCAGCATGATCGCCATGATCCTGGTGCTGAGGCGGCTCATTCGGAACCGCAACCGCACAAGCGGCCTGCCAATGGCCCCGCGCGACAGAAGACGCCGTACCAGAGATTTCAGTTTTGCCTTCACCGCCGGCACCATCCGTTGCTGACCGCCCTTTCAAGACATCCGCTGTGCCGGAAAATCCGGCACATCCCGTCACCTGGCCGGTATCGATCACGCCCGGCCCGTTACGCCCGATATTTATACCCTATGCCATAAAGGGTTTCGATATTGTCGAAAGTGGAATCATGGGCCCTGATCTTGCGGCGGAGCCGTTTGATATGACTGTCAATGGTGCGGTCATCAAGAAAGACCGACTCGCCATAGGCGGAATCCATAAGCTGATCCCTGTTCTTGACCATGCCGGGGCGCGTGGCCAGCGCCTGCAGGATCAGGAATTCGGTCACGGTCAGCTTGACCTCCTCACCTTTCCAGCTGCACAGATGCCGGTCAGGGTCCATCAGAAGTTCGCCCTGGCGGACGATGTTCGGCGCCGCCATATCCATTTCATCCTGGCTGGCGCGGCGCAGAACGGCGCGGATGCGCGCAATCAACAGCCGTTGCGAGAACGGCTTGGTGATGTAGTCGTCAGCCCCCATCCCGAGGCCGAGCGCTTCATCAAGTTCATCATCCTTGCTGGTCAGAAAAATGACCGGAAGCATCGAGGCGCCACGGATCTTCTGCAGAAGTTCCATGCCATCCATACGCGGCATCTTGATATCGAGAACGGCAAGCTCAACCGGCCGTCGGTCAATTCCGCGAAGCGCCGTCTCACCATCATGATAGCAATCGACCTCAAAGCCTTCATTCTCGAGCGTCATCGACACCGAGGTCAGGATGTTCTGGTCATCATCGACAAGTGCAATCCGCGTTCCCATGCCAATCTCCTGTCTTCAGATCGAATTCAGGGGCGGCTCGTACCACCCACCATGATCCCGGTCTAGCCGTCAAAAAGGGCCAAGATAGGGCGGCTTTATGCCGGCCATGCCGCAATGCCGCCGTAAAGAGGCCCGTGTGTAAAGCCCGTGTGGAGGGCCCCGGCCATCACACCCGGTATCAGTGCGCCTCGGCCCAGCTGTCGGCGATCCCGGCATCGGCGACAAGCGGCACGGCCAGTTCCAGCACCGGTGATGCGGCGGCCTCCATCACCTGACGGATAATTGTCACGGCATCCTCGGCCGTCGCGGCATCGGCCTCGAAGATCAGTTCGTCATGAACCTGCAGCAGCATTCTGGCGTCGAGGCCGGCCTCGGCAAGCGCGCCGGGGATGCGAATCATCGCCCGCTTGATGATGTCGGCGGCGCTGCCCTGGATCGGCGCGTTGATGGCCTGGCGTTCGGCAAAGCCGCGCTGCGCCGGGTTGCCGGCGGTGATCCCGCCAATATGGATGCGGCGGCCAAACAGCGTTTCGACATGGCCTGTCTCGCGCGCCTCGAGCTTGATCCGTTCCATATAGGAACGTATGCCGGGAAAATTCTCGAAATAGGCACTGATATAGTCCCGCGCCTCGCCCTGCCGGATGCCCAGCTGGCGCGCTAGCCCGAAGCCGGAGATGCCATAAATGATCCCAAAATTGATCGCCTTGGCGCGGCGGCGCGTTTCCGCATCCATCGTCTCGACCGGCACCCCGAACACCTCGGAGGCGGTGCGGGCGTGGATATCGACACCGGCGCGGAACGCTTCGATCATGGTCTCTTCACCGGCAACATGCGCCACCAGACGCAATTCGATCTGCGAGTAGTCGGCCGAAATCAGCTTTTTGCCCTCAGCGGCGACGAAGGCGGTGCGGATCTGCCGCCCCTCGGCGGTGCGGATCGGGATGTTCTGCACGTTCGGGTCGGATGAGGACAGGCGCCCGGTCGAGGCGCCAACCATCGAAAAGGATGTATGCACCCGTCCGGTCTCGGGAAGGATGCTGTCAACAAGCGCATCGGCATAGGTGGATTTGAGTTTTGCCAGTTGCCGCCAGTCAAGGACCCTGGCCGCGATTTCGACCCCGTTCGCGGCAAGGTCCTCGAGGATATCTGCCGAGGTCGAATAGGCGCCGGTCTTGGCCTTCTTGCCACCTTCAAGCCCCATCTTGTCGAACAGGATTTCCCCAAGCTGCTTTGGCGACCCGACATTGAAGTCCTCGCCGGCGAGACCGAGGATTTCGCGGTTGAGCGTCTCCATGCGTGTCGCAAAGTCATTCGACATCCGCGCCAGGATCGACGGATTGACCGTAATGCCGGCATTCTCCATCGCCGCCAGCACCGGGATCAGCGGCCGCTCCAGCCTTTCATAGACCGACGCCACACCCTCTACGGCAAGCCGTGGGCGCAACATCTGCCACAGGCGCAGGGTGATGTCGGCATCCTCGGCAGCGTAATCAAGCGCCGCCTCCGGTGCCAGCGACCCGAACGGCACCTGCTTGGCCCCCTTGCCGCAGACATCCTCGAACTTGATTGTCGTGTAATCCAGCCAGTGCCCGGCAAGCGAGTCCATCGAATGGCTGTTCACGCGCCCCGCATCAAGGACATAGGACAGACACATCGTATCATCGACTGGCGCCAGATGGACGCCGCCATTGTATGGCCGCATCAGCACATGGCTGTCATATTTCAGATTATGCCCGATTTTCAGCACCGCCGAATCCTCGAACAGCGGCTTCAGGATCGCCATGGCGTCATCAAACGCAATCTGGTCCGGCAGCGCGGCATCGGCATCGGCATCGGCATCAAAATCAAGACCACCCTGCCCGTCTGCCGCCACCGCCGCGGTGCCATGACGAAGCGGCACATAGCAGGCGTGTCCAGGCGCCAGCGCCATCGAGATGCCGACAAGTTCGGCCGCCGCGGCATTCAGCGAACTTGTTTCGGTGTCAACAGCAAGATAGCCCTGCCGCCGCGCCATCGCGGCCCATTCGGCAAGCACATCCCTGTCGGTGATCAGCTGATAGTCGACCTCGCCTTCCGGCACCGGCGCGGCGGACGGTGACGGCGCGTCGGCAGGTTGCGGCGTGCCCCCCATCGAACGCACCGCCGGCGCAGCGCGCGACGCCTCGCCATCGGCACCTATACGGGTCAGCAACCGCCTGAAGTCCTGCTCGGCAAGGAAATCCTTCAGCTTGTCAAAATCGCGTTCGCCGCGCTTCAGCCCGTCAAGCGACAGCGGCGTCGGCGCATCATCGCGAAGCCGCACCAGATCGCGGGAGATTCGCGCCTGCGCGGCAAAATTGATCAGGTTTTCACGCCGTTTCGGCTGTTTGATCTCCTCGGCGCGGCCAAGAAGCGTGTCGAGATCGCCATAATTATTGATCAGCTCGGCCGCCGTTTTCACACCGATCCCCGGCACGCCGGGAACATTGTCGGTGGAATCGCCGGCAAGCGCCTGCACATCGACAACCTTGTCGGGCGTGACACCAAACCGTTCCTCGACCTCGGGCGCCGCGATCCGCCGCTGCTTCATGGGGTCGAGCATCGTCACGCCGCCACGCACAAGCTGCATCAGATCCTTGTCGGATGACACAATCACCGTTTCCAGCCCGGCCGCCTCGGCCATGCCGGCATAGGTGGCGATCAGATCATCAGCCTCGAACCCCGGCGCCTCGAGCTGTGGCAGGGACAGCGCCTCGGTTGCCGTTCGCACCAGCGCGAATTGGGGTACCAGCTCTTCAGGCGGGTCGGTGCGGTTGGCCTTGTAGTCGGCATAGATGTCGTTGCGAAAGGTCCGGCGCGCCGAATCAAAAACGACGGCGACGTGGCTTGGCGCCAGATCATCGACAAGCTTCATGACCATGCCGGTGAAACCGAATACGGCGTTGACCGGCGTGCCGTCACCACGGGTCATCGGTGGCAGGGCGTGAAAGGCCCGGAAGATGTAGCCCGACCCGTCGATCAGGACGAGCTGATCACGCTCGCTCATCAGGCCTCCGCCATCCTGGTGGCGCAGGCTTCAAGCGCGCGCGCCACATTGTCGGGCCGCCGATTGATCAGGAGGTCACACATCATCCTCGTCCCCGGCGCGCACATAGCGACGCGAACAATAGGGACAGACGATTTCGCCATCGGTACCCAGTGTCAGCCACACCCGCGGATGGCCTAGGGCACCGCCATTGCCATCACAGGCCACGCGGTCCGAAGTCACCAGGATGGTTTCCAGCTCCTGTCCGCCGTTGCTGTTTGTGCTGCCATCAGTGCTGTTGGCCATCATCATCCGCCCTTGATCCCCCTTGTCGTCATCGCCGGACAGGCTGACCGGAAGACCCGATCAATCCGGTGATTGAAATCCGCTGTCTGAAATCTATAGCCTTGCCAGTGCCGATGCAATTGCCAAGCACCCATAACCGCGATTCAGATCGAAAATTCCGGCCCCGGATCGGGTTTGAAAATTCTGTCTTTTGACCACACGCTGTTTCGATGGTCGGGCCGAATGCCTATATACACCCCATAACGATATCCGCAGGTAACAATCCCATGACCAAGCCCTTTGTGAACGCCCCCGAAGATGGCATCGCCATTCGCGCCCGCGGCGTTCGGAAACGCTACACCGGTGCCGCTGGCGCAGCGCCAAAGCTGGCGCTTGACGGGATCGATCTCGACATTCCGGTCGGGTCGGTCTTCGGGCTTCTGGGGCCGAATGGCGCTGGCAAATCGACCTTCATCAACATCATGGCTGGCACGGTGATCAAATCCGCCGGCAGCATCGGCATCTGGGGGGCCGACATCGACAACAACCCGCGCCAGGCCCGCGCCAATATCGGGATCGTGCCGCAGGAATTGAACATCGATGCGTATTTCACACCGCGCCAGACACTGGAATTTCAGGCTGGCCTGTTCGGTGTGCGGCCATCGGAACGGCGCAGCGACGAAATTCTGGCGATGGTCGGCCTTTCCGAGCAGGCACACACCTACGCCCGCAGATTGTCCGGTGGCATGCGGCGGCGGCTTCTTGTCGCCAAGGCGATGGTCCATGGCCCGCCGATTCTTGTGCTTGACGAGCCGACCGCCGGCGTCGATGTGGCGCTGCGCCAGCGGCTATGGGACAATATCCGCGGGCTGAATGATGCCGGCGTGACCATCGTCCTGACGACGCATTATCTTGAGGAGGCCGAGGCGCTGTGTGACCGCATCGCCATCCTCAATCATGGACAGCTGATTGCGAACCAGCCGAAGGACCAGCTGATGGCCGGCGCGCGCGCCAAGGAACTTCGGCTGACGATTTCCGGCGGCGCCCCGGCAGAAATGCCGACCGCCCTTGCCGCGCTTGGCGCACAGCCTGTCGAGGGTGGCATTCTGGTGCGCTATGATCCGGCGGTCACCGGCGCTGCCGAGATCATCACCGCCATTGCCGCCACCGGGCTCGAGATTGGCGATGTCACCACCATTGAGGCCGATCTTGAGGATGTGTTCCTTGACATGACCGGCGGCGCGGCCTGAGACCGGACACCTGTCGGATTGGCAGCCTGTCGGATTGGCAGCCTGGCGGCGCGCCGGCGGCGGTGACCGGCCCTCTGGGCCCGGCGGCAAATGGCTTGGCTTTATCCTGGCAAGCGCGTATAAACCGCACAAATGGCGGCCCGGACCGCCAGCCGCACCCGTAGCTCAGCTGGATAGAGCGCTGCCC
>JBMZTC010000022.1:0-41059 GCA_049623505.1 Puniceispirillaceae bacterium (SeqCode)
TTCCCTTGATGTCATTGTCGGCGTCAAGGGCACCAAGCTGACCAGATCATTCAGTGTTCCTGTCAGCGATATAGCCGAACCAGGCGATGATGAGCCGCTCTTGACAGGCGTTCAGAAAGTCGGCGCGCAGCTCGGCGTTTCAGTCGCGCATAACCGCCAGATCGTGATCGAGAGCATCGAATGGACGCGGCAGGGCGATGATGCCGTTCTGAGTGATATCGAGATATTCCGCGCGGATGCGCCGGGACCCTATCAGGTGACAGTCACCTATTGGGTGCGTCTGACCACAACCGACGCCAAACAGCCATCCGAGACCTGGACAAAGACCTTTTCGGTCGCACCGCCCGGGGATGTGGAGACGGCCGCCGACGGGGGCGCCGCGCAGGGGCATGCGTTCGGTCTGGAAGAACCGCACAATGCGGCCCAGAGTGAGGATGGCATCGCCTCATCCCTTCCGGAGATTGCCTGACCGGCTCATTCGACAAGGCTTGCTCCTGCCTTCAATCCCCCGCTAAGACTGTGTCATGTCATTTATGATGATAAATCAGATGAAGCGAGATTTCTGAATGCAGGTACTTGTCGTCGGCGCAAGCCATGCCGGCATAGCGTTTGCTGATGCGCTGCGGCGCCGCGGTTTTGCCGGGGGTCTGACGATTATCGACCGGCTGGATGGATCGCCTCTTGAACGCCCGCCCTTGTCCAAGGGGTTTCTTCTGGCCGGGGACGGCGAGGATGAGGGATTTGCCCTTCGCGCGCCGAACTGGTTCGCGGAATGGCGGATCACGCTTCTGACCGGGCGTCACGTTGCCGGGCTTGATGCCGCGACGAAACAGGTGACGTTTGATGATGCCGGTACGCTTTCATATGACAGGCTGGTTCTGGCGACCGGGGCGACGCCACGCATCCTTCCCGAAACCGCGGGGATGGACCGTGTGTTTGTGCTGCGCGACCCTGATGACGCGCGGCGTTTGCGTGCCGCGATGCGCCCGGCGCGCTCGGCGCTTGTCATCGGTGGCGGGTATATCGGGCTGGAGGTTGCGGCAAGTCTGACAAAGGCCGGCAAGGCGGTGACTGTGATCGAGGCCGCGCCGCGCCTTCTTGCCCGCGTCGCCAGCCCCCCTGTCTCGGCATTCTATGCGAACCGTCATCGTGACGCCGGTGTTGATATCGTCACCGGAACCTCGGTGGCGGAGATTCGGCACCGCGATGGCGGCTTTGTCGGTGCCATTCTTGAAGATGGGAGGCTGATCGATGCTGACATGCTGGTTGTCGGGATTGGCGTCGCGCCAAATACCGACCTTGCCGAACAGGCGGGCCTGTCGACTGGCAATGGCATCATCATCGATAGCCATATGCGGACAAGCCGGCCTGATATCTATGCCATCGGCGACAATGCCTGCGAGACCGGATCAAGCCACGGGTTGCGTATCGAATCCGTCCATAACGCACAGGAACAGGCCGAGCGGGCGGCGGCGCATATCGCCGGTGATGACGCGCCGCGTCGCCAGGCGCCATGGTTCTGGTCTGATCAGTATGATGTGAAGCTGCAATCAGCCGGCATACTGCCCGCCAGTGACCCCGCCCTTCAGCATGTAACGCGTGCGGGGCGGCGCGAAGGCAGCTTTTCTGTCTGGAGTTTTGCCGGTGAGAATCTTGTTGCGGTCGAGGCTATTGGCGATCCGGCTTCCTATGTTCTTGGCAAAACATGCCTTGAGCATGCGCGCGCGCCGCGTCCCTCGCAGCTTGCCGATGCCGGATTTGACCTGAAGGCATTTGTCGCGGACAAATCGGTTGCCTGATTGAGGCCTTGGAAGGCACATTCAAGGCTCTGATGAATTCAGGAGCCCCGAGGATGCATTACGCTGGAAGAACCACCTCCAACCAGCCCGCGCGAGTCGATATGCGCAGCGATACGGTGACCAAGCCGACCGAAGGCATGCGCGCCGCCATGATGGCGGCCGAGGTTGGCGACGACGTCTATGGCGACGATCCAACAGTCAACGCGCTTCAGGACAAGGCGGCGGCATTGCTTGGCAAGGAGGCAGCGCTGCTGATGTCGAGTGGTACGCAGGGCAATCTCTGCGCGATGATGGCGCATTGCCAGCGGGGCGAGGAAATTCTGACTGGCATGGATTACCACGTCTTTGTTGACGAGGCTGGCGGCGCCTCGGTTCTTGGTGGCATCATGTTCGCCCCCATGCCGACAGCCGCCGATGGCAGCCTTGACCCGGTCGACATCGACCGCACGGTCAAGCCGGATGATGAACATTGTGCCGTTTCCCGTCTGCTGACGCTTGAAAACACCTGGCATGGACAGGTTGTGCCACTTGCCAAGATCAACGCTGCCGCCAGACGCGCGCGCGACCATGGCCTGCTCGTGCATTTTGATGGTGCGCGGTTGATGAACGCCTGTGTAAAGCTTGGCGTCTCGCCAGCCGAAATGCTGGCCGAGGTTGATTCGGTATCGCTGTGCCTGTCAAAAGGGCTTGGCACGCCTGCCGGCAGCATCCTTGCCGGATCAAGGGAGATGATCAGGCGGGCTCATCGGGTGCGCAAGCTGGTGGGTGGAGGCATGCGTCAGGTCGGTATTCTGGCGGCTGCCGGAATCTATGCTCTTGATCATCATATTGACCGGCTTG
This sequence comes from Puniceispirillaceae bacterium (SeqCode), assembly GCA_049623505.1. GTDB lineage: Bacteria > Pseudomonadota > Alphaproteobacteria > Puniceispirillales > Puniceispirillaceae > UBA8309. The sequence continues at coordinate 2,640 of JBMZTC010000022.1, forward strand.
CCGAGGACCACGCCAATGCTGTCCGGCTGGCCGAAAGACTGTCGGGAATAGCGCAAATCACCGTGGATCCGGGTGATGTCGAGACAAATATGGTGTTTGCCGGGCTTCCCGAAGGTGCTGCCGGGCCGCTGCAGGCGCATCTTCGTGATCGTGGGATCCTGATCAATCGTGATGAGCCGCGAATCCGCCTGGTTACGCATCTTGACTGCCGGGCAGATGAAATTGATCTGTTTGTCGAGGAAGTTCAGTCCTTTTTTGCCTGAACTGCGTCACGCGACGACGCAATAGGGACATAAATCGGGAAGAAAAAGCGCAAACTGCCGCCGATTGGTGTTCATGGAGTGTTGCCATGTCGATTGCGCTCTCGCTCGGGCCCCGTGTTCGGAAAAGCCCGTATTTTGAATCGGCCCGCGCCGCCGGCCTGGCTGCCGCCAGCGTCTATAACCACATGTATATGCCAACAGGATATGGCGATCCGGCGGCTGAATATGACCGCCTGATCAACGGTGTCGCGATGTGGGATGTCGCTGTTGAGCGCCAGGTTGCCCTGAAGGGGCCGGACGCGCTGGCGCTGGCGCGTTACCTGACGCCGCGCAACCTTGACGGGCTTGTCATCGGCCAGGGCAAATATGCCCCTCTGTGTGATTTTGAAGGCACGGTGATCAATGATCCGGTCCTGCAGCAGGTCAGCGAGGACGAAATCTGGTTGTCGATCGCTGACAGCGATATCAAGCTCTGGGCTGCCGGCATCGCTGGCGCCCGCGGCATGGATGTCAGGGTGTTTGAACCCGATGTCTCGCCACTGGCTATCCAGGGGCCGAAGGCCCATGACGTTGTCGCCTCGTTATGTGGCGATTGGGTGCGTGATCTGCGCTATTTTGCGTTCAGATCGCACGAGATCAAGGGCATTCCGTTGATTGTCGCCCGTTCCGGCTGGTCAAAGCAGGGCGGATTCGAATTGTATCTTCAGGATGACAGTCGTGGTGACGAGCTCTGGGCGATGGTGGCTGAAGCTGGCAGGCCCTACGGCATTGGCCCGGGATCGCCGAACTATATCGAACGTATCGAGAGCGGTCTGGTTTCCTATGGGGCCGATACCGATGACGCTTCGAACCCGTTTGAATTGGGTCTTGGCAGGTTCATTGATATCGACCAGCCGCATGATTTTGTCGGCAAGCAGGCGCTTCAGGCGCTTCGTGAAGCCGGTTTGAAGCGGCGTTTCATGGGCTTGTTAATTGGCGGTGAACCCTTCGCCGGCACCAACGAATCCCGATGGCGGCTGTCATGGGATGATGGCAGATATGCCGGTTACGCGAGCGCAACCGCATATTCCCCGCGCGCCGGATCGAACATCGCGGTCGCGATGGTCAGCAGCGAGGTTATAGACGCCGGTGCACCGGTGACTGTTCACACGGGCACAGGCGATCTTGATGCGAAAGTTGTCGAACTGCCTATAATCTAGGCTGAACGACGCTTTCAGTGGTCAGTCGACGACCGCCAGATTGACGGCGGCGTATCTGCCATTGCGTTGTTCTGCGAGTTCGTACGATACCCGCTGGCCTTCGTTCAGACCGGTGAGGCCCGAATTCTGAACCGCGGTGATATGTACGAACACATCATTGCTGTCCTCATCGGGATTGATAAAGCCATACCCTTTCTGGGTGTTAAACCATTTCACAGTGCCTTGTGACATTCCAATAGTCTCCTTAAGTCACACCCGGCCGTCACGGGCGTCGCTTATTCTCTTGATAGTATGAGGCAACTGTTCGCACGGTAATCAGATCCCACATAGTTGACGACACAATCTATGAGGGACTCTGCCGCTAATGTTGTCAATTAGCTATCCTGCGGCAAATAGCGCCCGTCACACCTAGGTCGCGTATCTTCATTGCAGCTTTATGACATGGATGCGGATAAGGTGGCCGGCATTCCGGCATGCGGGCGAGTTGCGAACGGTGGAGGATGAATGACAAATTGGCGACGGATGTTCGGGATGGACCGCTCAGGAGGAAAGAGGTGATGTTGCCGGCTCGTGGCCTTGCCTGTGCGGTTCTGGCGCCTTTGCTGTGGGGATTCGTTCCCATATATATCAGCTTTCTTGGCGATGTTGACGCGCTGGAAATCGTTGTCCACAGGGCGCTTTGGTCCGGTGTGATCCTGATTGGTCTTGTCACTCTCGTGCCATCTCTTACCGGTGGTATGAAGGCAGTCCGCGAGGCGCTTTCAACACCGAAATTACGACTTGGATTTGTCCTGACCTGCAGCCTTGTCACGCTGAACTGGGTGATTTTTGTCTATGCCGTTCAGGCACGACAGATCTTTGATGCGGCGCTTGGCTATTTCATCTATCCGCTGGTCACCGTCATTCTGGGTATGCTGCTTCTTGGTGAAAAGCTGGATCGGTGGGCCTGGATCGCCATCGGCGTTGTTGCCGCCGGGGTGGGGCTGAAGACGTCGAATCTTGGTGGGCTGCCCTGGATTGCCCTGGTTCTTGCCGGCTCATTTGGTCTTTACGGCGTTGTTCGCAAACGTATGGGAATCGACCCGCTGATCGGCATCTTCATCGAGATGGTGATCCTCATCCCGCTGTCGATCCTGTATCTGTGGTGGCAACATAGCACCGGGGCGGCCATTTTCTTTGGTGGTGGTATGGCAAACATTTTGCTGGCGCTGTTCGCCGGTGTGATCACCGTGGTGCCGCTATTGCTGTATCATTCCGGCAATCGGGCGTTGCCGATGACGGTGTCCAGCCTTCTGTATTACGTCAACCCGACCACCCACATGGTGGTCGGGCTGGCATATTTCGGGCTGACAATTCAGCCTTGGGAATGGGCGGTGTTCGGCCTGATCTGGGCCGGCCTCGTGGTTTATTTCTCAACAAGACCCCGGGCCGGGGACCTGCCGCACCGGGAATCTAGTCGATGATGCGTGCCGAGACGATCTGATCAGGTGATGCTGGCGGCTCGCCCGGTGTGATGTTGTAGACATTTTCCATACCGCGTTCGACCTGACCCCAGACGGTATATTGCCCGGTCAGATGGCCACAGCCTTCAAAGCAGATGAAGAACTGGCTGTCAGCTGAATTCGGATTCATCGACCGTGCCATGCCGACGGTGCCGACCTTGTATTCATAGTCGGTGAATTCGGCGTCGAGATTCTGGCCCGATCCACCCATGCCGGTGCCCTGCGGGTCGCCGGTCTGCGCCATGAATCCCGGGATGACGCGGTGAAATATAATGCCGTCATAAAACCCGTTATTGGCAAGTTCGGTGATCCGCGCGACATGGTTTGGCGCAAGATCAGGAAGGAGTTTGATTTCAACCTGGCCCTTGGTTGTTTCAAGAAGCAGGGTTGATCCGGTTTCGGATGTGGCTGGTGTGCTCATGGTGATAAAACTGGCTCCAAGTAAGGTCGTGAAAAGATGTCGCATGAAAGGTTCCCGGCACAGGATAAGCAAAGGGTGATGGAATAAGAACAGCTAGAAAAGCGCGTCGATCTGACCGTCGGACAGGTTGCCCGGCACCACAGTAATAGGCACCCGGCAATCTGCCGCGCCCTTGGTCATCATGAAGGTGATCAGCGGACCGGCGGTCTCTGACTGGGTGGCAGCGCCAAGAACAAGCAGGCTGATCTGAGTTTCCTCATTGATGAGAGCAAGAAGTTCCTCGCGGACGTCACCTTCGCGCACATAGAGGACTGGCGTTTCGCCGGTAAGTTGCTGGGCATAGGATGCATGGATGGCCATGTTGGCTTCTGCTTCCTCGCGGGCTTCGGCGCGCATCAATTCGCCGACACCGGCCCAATATTCGAATTCGGCAGGCGCGATGCAGTACATCAGGCCAACCTTGCCACCAATGGCCTTGGCACGGCCGCAGGCGAAACGAAGCGCGTGATGCATCTCTTCGGACTCATCGACGACAACAAGGAAAAGGGGGTCTTTCTTGGCCATTGATCCACTCTCCTGACTATGGGTTCGCCTGAATTGATGGCGATATTATTTGCGCCGAAACGCCACTGCGGCAAGCCAGCCCGACGCCACCGCAAAGAAGATAGCGAAAATTCCATACAGTGCGGAAAATTCGTGCGCGAAGCGATAGATCAGCGCGCTGAGGCCGGCCTTCCGCACATTCATATCGGTGGCCCTTTCGCTCAATGCAACGCCATCGCGGAAATGCAGCACCCGAACGCTGTAATCACCGGTAGGGATATTGCTTGGCAGCGACAGGCTCGCACGAAACAGCATGTCCTGCTGTGTGACAATTGATGATGGCAATACCTGCCATAGACCGTTTGCTTCCATATTCCGCCGCAGATTGTTCTGCTGGTCTGAATTGCCCGCGACTGCCGGTCCAGATGATGCGGGACCTCCGGCACCATGGCCACTGCCCGAATCCTGCGTGTCGGCGATGAATTTCAGATTGCCTGCCAGGGGGCCGACGGTAGCCTGGCTGAGGGCCTGCGCGTCGGCGATTGATTGCAGGTCCTTTGTCGCAAACACATGATAGAAGCTTGGCGCTTCCTGCCAGACCATTGTTTCGACGTTGATCCAGATGCCGGCACGTTTTGCCTTGCGACGTTGAATGATGTCGGTTGTCGGCCCCTGTACGACAAGGATGATGTCGTCACCAGGCAGGCCTTCATACGCGCCGAACAACAGCAGTTCCGTGCCATGATAGCTGCTTGTGATGTCGACGTGGCTTTCCGACAAATCCGCCACGACCTGTTTTGGCGCCGCCATGGCGGAGGGCGCCATCAACATCATGAGGCCCATCAGAGCCGAACCCGTGATCTGCGCCAAAGCGTGCCGGTACGTCATCGCACAAGCTCCACCGACAGCAGATCTTCTGGCCGTATCACGAGGTCGTAGCCAATCTTCACACAAACAGCCAAAACAAGGAGGGCCAGAAGGCCGCGCAGCTGTTCACCGCGAAGCAGGGCGCCGGCACGGCTGCCGAACTGGGCGCCGACCACCGCGCCGAAAAGCAGCAGGCCGGCGAGCAGGAAATCGACCGTCTGGGTCTGGATCGACTGCAGCAATGTCACGTTTGCGGTGACGAAGATGATCTGGAAAAGCGAGGTGCCAACAACAACCGAGGTTGGCATGCCAAGAAGATAGATCATGGCCGGCACCATGATGAAGCCGCCACCAACACCCATGATGGCCGCCAGAATGCCGACAAATGCTCCGATGCCAAGCGGCAGGATCGCACTGATATAGAGCTTTGAGCGCCTGAATCGCATCTTCAAAGGCAGGCCGTGAAGCCAGTTATGCTGGTGCAGTTTGCCGCGCGCCGCGCCGGGTTTGCGCGATCGTATGATGGTGCGAAGGCTTTCGGTCAGCATCAGCGCGCCAATAATGCCGAGAAACACGACATAAGATAGCTGGATGACAAGGTCGATCTGTCCGATGTCGCGCAGGAAGGCAAACAGCGCGACGCCGAGGGTCGAACCGATCATGCCGCCGGCCATCAGGATCGCCCCCATTTTGAAATCGACATTGCCGCGGCGCATGTGCGCCAGCACACCCGATACTGACGAGGCCACAATCTGATTGGCCTCTGTCGAAACCGCTACCGCCGGTGGGATGCCGAAAAAGATCAGCAATGGTGTCATCAGGAACCCGCCACCGACACCGAACAGGCCGGACAGGAATCCGACCCCGCCCCCAAGTCCGATGATGATCCCGATATGCATCGAAACTTCGGCGATTGGCAGATAAATATACATTGGCTATGGCCGCAAAAGGCAGGTCTGTCGTCAGGATTGATTGAATCGCTACATCACTAGCAGACGCGTGCGTCCATGTCGCCTGTTAATGCGACGCCCAATGTTCAGCAGCAGAACTGCTGGGCAGGTGACCAACCGCCTATCATTGACCGGATGGCCGTTGACCAGGATGGCCCAGGGGGTGCCCCGGGATATGAGCGCTGAAGATGTCGGCTGGCTGGCGAGGTGGCGAGGAAGGCGGGATGTCAGTGGCGGGTACGTTTCATTACCGGATCATCATCATATAGATGTCCGAGGAGGCGGAGAATCCGCAATACATCGGTATCGTTGATTGAATAATATATGGTCTGGGATTCGCGTCTTGTCTTGACGATATTGGCGCGTCGCAGGCGCGCCAGATGTTGCGACAGGGCGGACTGACTCAGCGAGGACATGATGCCTTCCAGTTCGGATACTGACCGTTCACGTCCATCCGAAAGTTCATTCAGGATGCGCATTCGCTTTGCGTTGCCCATCGCGCGCAGGATGTTTGTCAGCTTTGACTGCTCGCCCTCAATATCTGGTAGCCGCGCCATTATACCCTTGTCTCCTTCTACGCTGATGGCGGTCATCAGGCTGGCCCGTGTCGGATCGGCCCGTGTCAGACTGGCCCGTGTCGGACTGGCTTGCCGAAGCGACGACCAGATTGGTTCGCTGGACATGCCAGGCCATTCAATCAGGCCATTCAATCAGACCCTTCAATCAGACCCTTCAATCAGGCCGCCAACGCCAAAATATTGCCGCCCCAATCTGCTGGGCCCGCAGCGCCTGCTTCCCCGACCACGGCAAAACATTGTTCGCCACAACAATATCTGAACGTGATGCCTGATGATGTGATGCCTGATGACGTAACCACCTGACATAATGATGAAAACTATCAGATGATTATTATCAAAATGTTAAATTAAAAAAACAAAATGTATTACTTTGTGAAAAAGTTACTAAAATTTGTGGGCCGTCCCGACTTCGATGGTCAAACAATCACCAGGTCGGGGCTTTCCATAAGTTCGGCGGTTGTCAGGACGCGGTAATTGCTTGGGCGGTCGCCAGGTGGGGTGATTGGATAGATAAAACGCTGGAACGGGCGCATTGTGCCACCATGAAGGCGGACAAAGCCGTGCTGGAACAGTGGCGCCTGGATGGCCAGTGCCGCTTCATAGATTGTCGCCAGCCATCGCCAGGGGGCTGAGCCGGTGATGTCATCAAGAGGGGTGCCCGGCTTTGGCCCCGGGCTGGGCCAGACATGATTATGTGGGATTGCCAGGAAATACAGCCGCATTGACCGGTTCTGGCCGACTGAAACCAGATTGGCGATGTCTGCGGCGCTGGCCTGCATCAGGGCGCTTGGCGCATCATGATCGGCGAGGTCCAGGCTGGCCAGTTTAAGCAGGTTTTCCGACCTGATCATGGATGATGACTGTGTGTTGCTGAAAAGCTCGATATTACTCATGAACATCGCTTCGTTGGCCCGTTCGATGATGCCAAGTGCCTGTAGCGCTATGCGGTGGCAGGCCTGCCGTCGTGTCAGGTCTCCGTGGCGCCTGTCGGCGGTGTCGAGCGTCATGCGGAAATTGGGGTCCAGCGCCCGCAGGGATCTCAGCAACTGGACAAGCGCCATCTCGCTGACCTTCCGATGCAGCGATATGGTGAAGTCGCCATTGACCCGCCGCGCCAATACGCCTCCTTCAGGTGGCACCTTGCCGGTACTTGCCCTTGTTACGCCATTGCGAGTGATGGCAATCTGCGAACGCATGGATCTCCTGTCATTTTGTGGTGTGATGTCAGTTCTGCAGGGACGCAGGCTTCAAGCTGCTATATCGGCACCCATTCTGGCAGAGCTTGGTTAACAACCCGTCAATTTCCGGCATAAAATTTTGCGGTTTCAGCAGTATTTCGATGATTTTGACATGATGCGGCTGTGCGATCCCCCAAAGGGGCAGTCCTTTCTGGCGGGAGATTTGACAGAAAAGGCCCGGGGCGGGCGCGCAACTTGCCCTTGATTGTGTGGAATAACGCTTTCGGGAATGTCGCTTTGGTCAGCTTCAGGCTAGACTGCCGATATGGACAGGAAGACGGAACGCCAGATCAGGACCGCCCCAAAGACCGCCGCAAGTGGTGACGGCGGCGATATGCTGCGTGATGTGCGCCGACCAGCGCCGCAGGAATTCGACATCCGGATCGCGGCTGACGGAAGCTGGTATCACGAAGGTGGGCTGATTGCCCGGCCAGCTCTGGTCAAGCTTTTCTCGAGCGTATTGCGCCGCGAAGCGGATGGAAGCTATTGGCTTGTCACGCCGGTTGAACGCGGCCGGATCGAAGTCGATGACGTGCCGTTCATCATCATTGCCGCTGAAATTGAAGGCGATGCCGAGGATCAGGTGATCAGGCTGCACAGCAATGTCGAGGATGACATAACTCTGGGCCCTGACCATCCGCTTGTCATGCGCCGGCCCGCCATTGGCGACGACGTCCGGCCCTATGTGACGGTTCGGCCGGGTCTTGACGGGCGCCTTGCGCGGCCGGTCTTCTATGAGCTTGCCGCGTGCGGCGTTGAGGGGCCGCAGGGGCAGATCGGTGTCTGGAGCGCTGGAACTTTCTTCAGCCTTGAGGGAGAGGTGGCATGAGATCGGGCTTGCAGACATCGCCTGTCGCACCGGACCGTCTGAACCCGATCCCAAAGCGCCTTCATGATGATGCCGGCCGGCCGGCGGCGGTGCTTGTCGGCCTGATGGCAGACGAGGCCGGGTGGCAGGTCATCATGACCGAGCGCGCGGCGCATCTGGCCCACCATGCCGGGCAGATCAGCTTTCCCGGTGGCAAGGTTGATGCGGCGGATGGAACGTTGGTGGCAACAGCGCTTCGCGAAGCTGATGAGGAAATAGCGCTGCCAGCCAGCAAGGTCGATATCCTCGGCGGGCTCGATCCGGTTTCAAGCCCGGTCGGCTTCATCGTGCAACCGATTGTCGGCATTGTCGCGCCGCGGGTCCGCCTTCAGGCCTGCCCGGATGAGGTGGCGCGGATCCTGATCCTGCCACTTGCCGAGCTGATCAGCCCGCCACGCCATCGCCGTGAAACTTATCTTCGTGAGGGCAATCGTCGCGAGGTCTGGGTGATTGATCATCCAGACCATTATATATGGGGCCTGTCGGCCGCCATCATTGTCGATCTGGCGGCGCGGGTTGAAACCATACCAAAGGCGGCCGTCACGCAATTGGCATCAACGCAGAGAGGAAGCTGAAGATGCGTCGCTATCTTATCATCGCCATCGCCATTCTTGCCGCCATCCTAGTGATGAGTCTCGTCAAGGCGTGGCAGGCGCGCCGCGCCAAAGCCCGCGGCGAAACCCTGGAGCCCAGCGCCGGGATCGAGTTGTCGCACATTATTGGTGGTCTGGTCGGGCTGGCGGTGTTCTTCGTTGGCGCGGTGCTTTTGGAAACCGGCGCGTCCAAGCCCGGCACGACATATCAGCCAGCGCAGATCAAGGACGGCAAGATTTCGGCTGGCGGATTCAATGGCAGCGCGGAAAATGGAAACTGACGGGGCAACTGACCGGGTGACAGCGCCATTCCCGATTCCACCGCTGGCGGCACGACTCTTCACCATTGCCGCGACGTCCGGATATGAGGCGCGAATTGTTGGCGGCGCGGTTCGTGACTGGCTTGCCGGGCGCGAGATCGGCGATATCGACATGGCCATCGCCGCGCCGATTGACCGGGCGGCAGCATTGTTTCGTGATGCGGGGCTGAAGGTGATCGATACCGGCCTCGAGCATGGCACCGTGACAGTGGTGGATGATGGTCAGCATCTGGAAGTAACCCAGACACGTGTTGATCTTGAAACCGACGGGCGGCACGCCATTGTGGCGTTCAGTGATGACTGGGCTGCCGACGCGGCGCGCCGAGATTTCACCATCAACGCGCTTTACGCCGATGCTGGCGGACAAATCGAGGATCCCCTTGGCGGACAGGCTGATCTTGAGGCCGGGGTTCTGCGTTTTGTTGGCGTGGCGACCCAGCGCGTTGAGGAAGACGCGTTGCGGATGCTGCGCTATTGCCGGTTCCTGCCGCATTTTGGGCGTGCTGGAATCGATCAGGAAGCGCTGGCGGCACTTGCTGACAAGGCCGGCCTTGCCGCGATGCTTTCAGGCGAACGTATTGCCGCTGAACTCCGCCGCATGTTGGGTGCTCCGGGGGCAAGAACAGGTATCGGGCTGATGCAGGATACCGGCCTTGCAAACGCCGCGCTGGGTGTGGCGCTTGATGCCGGCAGACTGACGCCCGAGATCGATCAGCTGGTCGAGGATGGCATTGGTGATGAAGGTTCGGCATGGCTTGTCAGGCTGGCGGTGATTGCGCAGCCCGGTGATGCGGCCAGCCTTTCGGCGCGGTTGCGGTTGTCACGACGGGACAGCCATTTCCTGGCCACGCTTGATCGGGATCAGCCGGAGGCCGATGTCGGGTCACTGACCGGCACGATCTGGCAGCAATCTGCCTGGTGGCTGTGGCGCGCCGGCAGTGCGCCGGCCGCCTGTCTTGTTGTGGCCGGTGGTCGTGCCGGACGGCAGATAGAGATGCCGCAGCTGGCGCGCCTTGCCGCCTGGGTGCCGCCGGAATTTCCCCTTGCCGGCGCCGATTTATTGTCGCATGGCGTTGACAGCGGGCCGGCGCTGGGAGAGATGTTACGCACCGCCGAACGGGAATGGGTCGACCGTGGTTTCGTGCCGACCAGGGCTGAGCTTCTGGTCTTTCTTGGCCTCGACCCTGTGGCCTGACAGCGGCGTATATCACCGGCACTGCCGGCAACAGGCGGGAATAATCGATGAGCAGCCAGACAGAAGATCAGATCACGTCACGCCAGCAGGCGGCCAAATCTTGGTTCGCCGCGCTTCGCGACTCGATCTGCGCAACCTTCGAGACCATCGAAACAGAGGTTGCCGAGTCCCGCGAGGACGGTCTTGAAGCTGGCAGTTTCAGCCGCCGCGACTGGAACCGCGAGGGTGGCGGCGGTGGCCAGATGAGCGTCATGCATGGCCGTGTCTTTGAAAAGGTCGGGGTGAATATCTCAACTGTGCATGGCGAATTTTCAGAGGAATTCAGGAAAAACATCCCGGGCGCGGGCGCGGATGGGCGCTTCTGGGCTTCCGGAATCTCGCTTGTTGCGCATCCGCGTAATCCGCATGTTCCGGCAGCTCATATGAACACGCGCTTCATCGTCACCAGCAAGGCCTGGTTCGGCGGTGGGGGTGATCTGACGCCGATTTTCCCGGACGAGGATGCCGGTTCCGCCTTTCATGGTTCCATGCGTGCCGCCTGTGATGCCCATGACGAGGATTACTATCCGCGGTTCAAGAAATGGTGTGACGAATATTTCTATCTGCCGCACCGCCAGGAGCCGCGTGGCGCTGGCGGTATTTTTTACGATAATCTCGACAGTGGTGACTGGGACGCCGACTTTGCCTTCACCCGCGATGTCGGATCGGCCTTTCATGAAGGTTATGCCAGCATTGTTCGTGCGCGCATGGATCGCGGCTGGAGCGAGGAGGACCGCCATCACCAGCTGGTTCGGCGCGGCCGTTATGTCGAGTTCAACCTTCTCTATGATCGTGGCACGCTTTTTGGCCTCAGGACCGGGGGCAATATCGAGGCCATCCTGATGAGTCTGCCACCTGAAGTCCGCTGGCCCTGATCGCCTGACATGTCGTCCAGCGCCTCGCCTGACATATACCACCTGACACACCAGTTGGCCCGGCCAGCGCGGCCAGTCTGGAGGGTGCGACGGATGGCGCGGTTATTTTTTCAGATTCCATGGCAAAATAGACTGCAAAATCGGGACGTCTCGTGCTAGAACGTCGGCGGCTGACGACAGGTGCCTTACATGTCATGCCGCTGCCGCCCGGCAGGAGCCTGGAGGGAGATTTCCGTATTGGTTCGCAAGGACCGTGTATGGGGATATGTGGGGCTGCAATTTAAAGAGGGAAGAATGGCAAATACGAACTCGAAGCCCGCGAAATCGGCTACCGATCCGCGCGAGGTGGGCCGTCGTGACTTTATTGTCGTTGCGACCTACGCGATGGGAGCCGTCGGAGCGGCGGCTGTTGGTTGGCCGCTGATCGATCAGATGAATCCGGCGGCTGATACGCTGGCACTGGCCAGCACCGAAGTAGATGTTTCGAAGATTGCCGAAGGTCAGGCAATCACCGTGACCTGGCGGGGCAAGCCTGTTTTCATTCGCCATCGAACGGCGGACGAGATCGCCCGCGCCAATGCAATCGACAGCGCCGGTCTGCGAGACCCGCAGGAAGATGAAGCGCGCGTCCAGAAGCCCGAGCTTCTGGTGGTGCTTGGCGTCTGTACGCATCTTGGCTGCGTGCCGCTCGGTCAGAAGACCGGCGAGGTCAAGGGCGAATATGATGGCTGGTTCTGCCCATGCCACGGTTCGCACTACGATACCTCGGGACGCATTCGCAAGGGGCCGGCGCCAACCAATCTTGAGGTGCCACCCTACACCTTCCTTTCCGACGCCGTGATCCGGATCGGCTGATCCGTCTGTTCTGCTGGAGGCTATAGGTTCCATGTCTGCTGAAAAATTCGCAAATCCTGTCGTAAGGTGGATTGATCATCGTCTTCCCATCTTCTCGATGCTGGACCATGAAAAATACGACTACCCGGTGCCGAAGAACCTGAACTATTTCTGGAATTTCGGTGTTCTTGCCGGTCTGGCGCTGGTGATCATGATTGTCACCGGCATTGTTCTGGCGATGAACTACACCGCGCATGTCGATCATGCGTTCAGCTCGGTTGAGCGCATCATGCGTGATGTCAATCATGGCTGGCTGATCCGCTACATTCACATGAACGCGGCAAGCTTCTTCTTCATTGTCGTCTATATCCACATCTTCCGCGGGTTATATTACGGCTCCTACAAGGCGCCGCGCGAACTGCTGTGGATGCTTGGTGTCGTGATCTTCCTGCTGATGATGGCGACAGCCTTCATGGGCTATGTTCTTCCCTGGGGCCAGATGAGCTTCTGGGGCGCGACCGTGATTACCAACCTGTTCTCGGCCATCCCGTTTGTCGGCGAAAGCATCGTGACCTTCCTGTGGGGCGGTTTCTCGGTTGATAACCCGACATTGAACCGCTTCTTCTCGCTGCATTATCTGATGCCGTTCCTGATTGCCGGCGTCGTGGTGCTTCACATCGTGGCTTTGCACCGGTTCGGGTCGAACAACCCGATCGGCATTGACGCCAAGGGGCCGCAGGATACGATTTCCTTCCACCCCTATTACACGATCAAGGATCTGGTCGGCGTCGCGATGTTCCTGCTGTTGCTTGCCATGGCAGTGTTCTTCTTCCCGAACGCCATGGGGCACCCGGACAACTACATCCCGGCAAACCCGATGCAGACTCCGGCGCATATCGTTCCTGAATGGTATTTCCTGCCATTCTACGCGATCCTGCGGGCGGTGCCTGACAAGCTTGGCGGTGTGCTTCTGATGTTTGCGGCCATCTTCGTTCTGTTCATCCTGCCGTGGCTTGACCGCTCGCCGGTCCGCTCGGCACGGTTCCGGCCGGTGTTCAAGATCTTCTTCTGGCTGCTGTTCATCGATTGCATCGCACTCGGTTATCTTGGCGGCAAGCCGGCGGAAGGTGTCTATGTTGCGCTTTCGCGGATTGCCACTGCCTGGTATTTCCTGCATTTCCTTGTGATCCTGCCGCTCCTCAGTGTCTTTGAGACAACGAGGCCGCTGCCGAAATCGATCTCCGAACCGGTGCTGGCGACAGCCAAAGGAGCCGCCTGATGCGTAAGTTTCTGATTGCATCCCTTACCGCGCTGGCGGCCATCACTGGTCTTGCCGGCCCGGCACAGGCGGCTGGCGGCGGCGATGTGAAGCTCGTCGCTGGCGAGTGGAGCTTTGCCGGTCCGTTCGGCCATTTCGACAAGGGCGCGATGCAGCGTGGCTTCCAGGTCTATCGCGAGGTATGCGCTGGCTGTCATGGTGTTGAGTATCTGGCGTTTCGCAACCTTGCCGACCTTGGATATAACGAGGCCGAGATCAAGGCGATTGCCGCCGAATATGAGGTCATGGACGGCCCTGACGATGAGGGCGAGATGTTCATGCGTCCGGCGCGTCCGGCTGACCTGATCCCAAGCCCCTATCGCAATGACAATGAGGCCCGCGCCAACAACAATGGCGCGCTGCCGCCTGACCTGTCGCTGATTGCCAAGGCACGGGCGAATGGCGCCGACTATCTCTACAGCCTGCTTCTTGGCTATGAGGACGCGCCGGCAAGCACCGAGGTGCCAGATGGCATGTATTACAACAACGCCTATTCGGGGCATCTGATCGCGATGCCGCAGCCGATCTATGGTGATGATGTTGAATATGCTGATGGCGCGCCAACCACGCCGGAAGGTCTCGCTGCCGACGTTACCCACTTCCTGATGTGGGCGGCCGAGCCGAAGATGGAGGTACGCAAGCGGATCGGTGTTGCCGCCGTGTTCTTCCTGTCGATCTTCCTGATCATGTCCTACATGGCCAAGCGCCGCGTCTGGGCCGACATTCACTAAACAAGGGTCGTGGCCGTGGGCCGGGACCTGTCGAAATCACAAACCCCCGGTCGATGGCCGGGGGTTTCTTTATGAAGCGTCCGCGCTGAGGAAAGACATTTGGTGGCGCGATAAATGGTGGCGATGGGGTTGTGTGCCTACCCACATACCTCGTCAAGGAACGCCATCGTGCGTGTCCAGGCAAGCGCCGCCGCCTCTTCGTCATACTGGCTGCGGGCATCGCAGTTGAAGCCGTGATCGGCCTCATAGACATGCGTCATCACGGCAGGGTCGGCATCAGCCTGCGCCTTGATGAAGGTGTTCACACCCTCAATTGGAATGGTCTTGTCCCTGGTGCCGAAATGCGCCAGCACCGGACAATGTGACAGCAACCCTGCCTTTGCCGGCAGCTCGCCGCCATAATAGGACACAGCCCCGGCAAGACCTGTCAGACAGGTAGCGGCGCGCCAGGCAAGTGAGCCGCCCCAGCAGAACCCGACAACCACGACCGGCCCGGCCGCAGCGGCAGCCAGGATCGCCGCCGAAACATCAAAAATGGCGTCATCATCGACAGCTGACTTCAGCGCCAGCCCGCGGTCACGCCCCTCCAGATCATAGTGAAGTTTCACCCCGCGTTCAGCGCGGTCAAACAGTGCTGGCGCAACTGCGTAATACCCGGCCTCGGCAAATCGACGGGGCAGGTCGCAGATATGATCATTGAGACCGAAGATTTCCTGAAGGACGACAACCCCGCCGCGCGCCGTGTCGCTGTCACCGGCAACGGCCGCATCAAAAGCATGGCCGTCCTCGGCGGTCAGTTTCCTCATCTGCGTCATTCTGACACCTCTGTGGGCTTTTTGTCGTTATTACACATTGAAGCGGAAATGGAAAACATCCCCGTCACTTACCTTGTAGTCGGAACCCTCAATGCGCAGTTTGCCAGCGTCACGCGCGCCGGATTCACCCCCGCAGGCGACATAATCATCGAACGAAATGGTCTCGGCACGGATGAAGCCGCGCTGGAAATCGGTATGGATCACGCCGGCGGCCTCGGGCGCGGTGGCACCGGTGGCGACAGTCCAGGCACGGGCCTCTTTCGGGCCGGCGGTAAAGAATGTCAGCAGATCAAGAAGGCCGTAGCCGGCGCGGATCAGACGGGCAAGTCCAGCTTCCTCAAGTCCCAACTCATCAAGGAACATCGCCTTGTCGTCACCGTCCAGTTGCGTGATCTCTGCTTCGATCGCCGCCGAGACAACGACATGAGCCGCGCCCTCGGCGGCGGCATGCGCGGCGACGGCGGCAGAATGCGCGTTGCCGGTCGCGGATTCGGATTCGGCGACATTGCAGACATACAGCACCGGCTTGGATGTCAAAAGCTGCAGCTGCGGAACGCGTTTTTCTTCATCCTGCGTCAGCCCGCTGGCCTTCCTGACCGGTATGCCATCAGCCAGTTGCGGCAGCAGCTTTTCCATCAGCGCCAGATCGCGCTTTGCTTCTGCATCGCCGCCACGGGTCTTTTTCACAAGCGCCGCCATTCGCCGTTCCAGCGAATCAATATCAGCCAACATCAGTTCTGTTTCGACGGTGTCGGCATCACGAAGCGGATCGACCGTTCCATCGACATGGGTGATGTCGGTATCCTCAAAACAGCGCAATACATGCGCGATGGCATCAACCTCGCGGATGTTGGCAAGGAACTGATTGCCAAGGCCTTCGCCCTTCGATGCGCCGCGCACAAGCCCGGCGATATCGACAAATTCCAGCTGTGTCGGGATGACCGAGGCTGAGCTGGCAAGCTGTGCCAGCTCGTCAAGCCGTGGATCCGGCACGGCAACCCGGCCTGTATTGGGTTCGATCGTGCAGAAGGGATAGTTCGCGGCCTCGGCGGCGGCGGTTTCTGTCAGCGCGTTGAACAGGGTGGATTTGCCAACATTCGGCAGACCGACAATCCCGCAATTGAATCCCATCAGACCGTCTCCTCATTGCCGTCTTTGTCGTTTTTGTCTTGCTTTGGTGCCGGCGCCAGATGGGCGACACGACTCATGAAACCGCCCTCATCATGTGCTGCCAGACGATCAACTTCGTCAGCGACGGCGTCCAGAAGCCCGGCCAGCCACCCGCCGCGCTCGGCAGCCATGAAATCCATCAACACCCATTTCCGGATATCAATCTGCGATCCCGGGATAACCTGTTCAGGCCTGCCGACACCGATACGCACCCGCCAGTAATCCTTGCCGAGGTGACGGTCGATATCGCGAATGCCGTTATGTCCACCATGGCCACCGCCACATTTGACCCTGATCCGCCCGGCAGCAAGATCAATCTCGTCATAGAAAACAAAGATATCGGATGGCGCAATTTTGTAGAATCTGGCGATGTCGGCAACGGGCCCGCCGGATTTATTCATGAAGGATTGCGGCTTCACCGCCAACACCTTCTCGGTGCCAATTCGTCCTTCGGCGATCAGGCTCGCGCCTTTTGTTTTCCAGCCCGAAAAGCCATGCCGCGCGGCAATAGCGTCTACAGCCATGAAACCGACATTATGCCGATTGCCGGCGTAGTCCGAACCGGGATTACCTAGACCTGCGAACAGCAGCATGTTTTGCTCAATTGCTGGAAAGCGTGGACCGGACGTTGCCGCCCGGTCCGATCCGGATGTAAAGCGGGCGGCTTATTCCTCTTCGGAATCGTCGCCCTCTTCCGTGGCCTCATCGGCCTCTTCATCTTCGTTCTTCACGCCACCGCCAGGCGAGGCGAGAGTGGCGACGGTGAAGTCACGGTCGGTAATGGTCGGCGTGACGCCGTCGGGAAGCGGAATGGCGCTGATATGGATCGAGTCACCAATTTTCACACCTTCAAGATCAATGGTGATCTTTTCGGGGATCGCGGTGGCCGGACAGTTCAGCTCAACTTCGTAGCGGACCACGTTCAGAACGCCGCCAAGCTTGATGCCCGGGCATTTGTCCTCATTGATGAATTCAACCGCAACGGCAACAGCGACGGTGGCGCTCTGCGATACGCGAAGGAAATCCATATGCATGATCTTGTCGGAAACCGGATGGAACTGAATGTCGCGCGTCAGCACGGTCGACTTCTTTCCGGCAACTTCGATCTCCAGCAGGCGGCCGAAAATACCGGGCTGGTGAACGATTCTTGTAACTTCGCGGGATTCCATAATGATTCCCACAGGGTCCTTCTTGTCGCCATAAATGACGGCAGGGACGAGGCCTGCGCGGCGTGCCGCACGGGCGGACCCCTTACCGACCCGTTCGCGCTCGGAAGCGCTGATGGTTGTGATATCGGACATTGTACTTGCTCCTTGCTCTTACAATGCGCCATGCCTCCAGGGGTGCACAGCAGCGCGTGGTATAGGCCCATGGGGCCTAAAACTCAAGCAAAAAGCAGGGGTTTAAGGGCTGTTCCGTATCAGAAAAGCGTCGAGACCGACCGTTCTTCATTGATCCGCCGGATGGCCTCGCCAAGAAGCGGCGCCACTGACAGGTGGCGCACATTGCGCGCCACCCGCACCGCTTCGGTGGCGGGGATCGAGTCGGTTGTCACAAGCGAGTTCAGCGGCGAGGCGGCAACACGGCTGACCGCGCCCCCCGACAGCACGCCATGTGTGACATAGGCGTCGACGCTGAGGGCGCCGGCATCGATCAGCGCGGCGGCGGCGTTGCACAATGTGCCGCCGGAATCGACGATATCATCGACCATGATGCAATGTCTGTCCTTCACATCACCGATGATGTTCATGACTTCAGAAACGCCTGCCTTCGGGCGGCGCTTGTCGATGATGGCAAGGTCGGCATCAAGGCGGCTGGCCATCGACCGGGCCCGTACGACCCCGCCAACATCGGGGGACACGATCATCACCTGGCCATTGTCATAGCGCGAACGGATATCCTCGATGAACACCGGCGCCGCAAACAGATTGTCCGTGGGGATGTCGAAGAAACCCTGAATCTGGCCAGCATGAAGATCGATGGTCAGGACCCTGTCGGCACCGGCCGAGGTGATCAGGTTGGCAAGCAGCTTTGCCGAGATAGGTGTTCTCGGGCCAGACTTGCGGTCCTGTCTGGCATAGCCGTAATAGGGAAGGACCGCCGTGACACGCCGTGCCGATCCGCGCCGCAGGGCGTCAAGCGCCACCAGCAATTCCATGACATTGTCATTTGCCGGAAAGCAGGTGGACTGGATGACAAAGACATCCTCGCCGCGAACGTTCTCGCCGATCTCGACGAAGACTTCCATATCGGCAAACCGACGGACATCCGCTTTTGTCAGGGGAACATCTAGATAAGCAGCAATCGCTTCGGCCAGCGGGCGATTACTGTTGCAGGAAAGGATTTTCATCAATGACCTACTGGATTGGGCGTCAGTAGCGGCGCCCGTCTTCCTCGTGAACCGACGCCTGTAGATACCAACGCCTCGGCATACGGGCAAGAACTTAACGGGGCTTTTGTAACGCTTTTGTAACTTTTCATCGTTTCCGGGGGCTAACCCATAAAGCAACTGGCCAGCATGCCAACCGCCAGAAGCCCAAGAAAAATATAGAGATGTGGCATTGTCTTCGCCTCGTTCCTGAGTGGGATCACATGGCTTATGATGGCAATGAAATCACAGCGATCTGCCGCCCACAATCGGGGTCGGCTGCGTGTGTGGCGCGCCTGTGGGAAAAGAAATCAAGAGAATCGGGTCCGGCTGTATGGTGGCTGGTATAGGTGTCGACCCCGCAATCATGAACCGCTTCGACCCCGACATGCCGAAGCTGCAGGGCGACAAGCCCGGCAAGATCAAATCGAAGTTTGGCGGGAGTGTCGGCGATGAAACAGCCCATGGCGTCGTCACGGATCTCGGATGCCACCTGATCCAGAACCTCGTCGCGCATCTCCATGCCGATCTGATAGCTTGGCTGCCGGATCGTCGGGCCAATCAGCGCCGTGATCGGCCCGGCCCCGGCGGCGCGCATCGTGGCAACGGTCCGATCAACGATTCCCGCCGCGGCGCCGCGCCAGCCGGCGTGACAGGCACCAATGACCGTGCCGCCGGCGTCAGCCATCAGAAGTGGCAGGCAGTCGGCGGTAAGGATGGAGATGCCCAGCCCGCGGTGTGTGGTGACAAGTCCGTCCGCGCGCACAAGGTGGTCACGATTTTCAGGCGCTCCGGCGCTGGCCAGAACAACATCCGTGCCGTGAACCTGATAGACCGCTGCCAGCCGATCGGCGGCAAGGTCCATCGCGGCGGCAACGCGGCCGCGATTCTGCATCACAAGGGCCGGATCGTCGTTTGATCCATATCCGCAATTCAGGCTGGCATAGAGACCGGAACTCACGCCGCCAGTGGCCCCAAAGAAGCCATGCCTTGCTCGTCCGGCTGTTGCTGTGTGGTGAAGGAAGGGCGCGGTGGTGCCGGCAATCTCGAAACCCGTCATGTCATGCCTCGTCAGTCTCAAATCCCGGGGGCGTTCCCTCGCCAGGGGGCAACAGCAACGCCACCTTGAACACCTCGCCCATCTGGGCAGGGCTTGTCAGCCTGTCGATAGCCGCCAGCAGAGCGCGCCGTTCTTCCGGCGCGGCATGCTGGGCCGCCTGTTCGGCGCGGGCGGCAAGCCCGATCCGCATCAGGAACCTGCCCTGTGGCACGGGCCCGACAAGCCGGGCGCCAGCATGCGCCGCCGCCGCGTCAAGTGCCGCAAAATCGACCCAGTGCGAGATATCGCTGTCGCCGGGCGCCGCGAACAGATCGACCGGGCGATGGTCGGCCACCGCCTGCAGACTGTCGCCCGGGTTGCCGTACCGACCATAATCAACAATCAGAATGGCGCCGCCGCGGCGGACCAGCGCCTGTCCAAGCCTTGTTACAATACGACTGGCCTGCGGGCATAATTCGGCCACCATGCCGGTCTCGGGCGCTTCCGGCAGATCCGGATCAACATCGGCGGTCATCTCTCCGGTCACAAAACCAAGCTGACCATCACGAAGCCCGACAAGCCGGTGATGCCACGCACCATCATCAAAAATCCGCTGCGCGGCAGGCAGAGCGTCAAAGAATTCGTTGGCGATTCCGAACAGAGGCCCGTCACTGGCGGCCAGCGCCGCTTCGATGTCGTCATGCCATCCTGTGACGACATCCGCGCCAAGGATCGTTTCCTGGGCGCGGCGCAGCGACGGGCTGGTCTCGACAAGATGCAGCGGCGCTCCGACAAGGCCTGGCATCAGCCTGTCCCACACATGCCGCATGTCACGCATCAATGTGCCTCGGCCCGGGCCCAGCTCGATGACACTGCCACCGTTGTGGGCGCCGGCAATCTCATACATATGCGCCAGATAAAGTCCGCACATCTCGCCGAACAGGCCGGAAATCTCGGGAGCTGTGGTGAAGTCACCGGCGGAACCCAGCGGATCGCGGCTATGGTAATATCCTGCTCCCTCGCCGCCAAGGCAGATGGCCATGTAGTCATCAACGCCGATCGGGCCCCGTTCGGTGATCTGACGGCGCAGCCTGTCGGCGAGTGTGGAGGCGGCGGTCATTGTCATGCGGCGCGCCGTCGCCACAGGATCCAGCCTCCTGCCGCCAGCATCGGCAGGCACAGGATCTGGCCCATCGTTGCCGCACCAAGTATCTGGCCGAGATGCGCGTCCGGTTCGCGAACATATTCAACGACAAATCTGGCAAGCCCGTACCCGATCAGAAGAATGGCCGTCATGGTGCCGGTGTTGCCAAGCCAGCCGCGCCGCCAACCCACAAACATGACAATGCCGAGGGCCAGCCCTTCGAGGCCGGCCTCATAGAGCTGGCTTGGATGACGCGGCAGGCCGTCGCTCCGCGGAAAGACCATGCCCCAGGGAAGATCGGTCACCCGGCCATAAAGCTCGGCATTGATGAAATTCGAAAGCCGCCCGAGAAAGAGGCCCAGCGGAATGACCATGGCGACACGGTCGCTGACCGCCAGAACCGGAATCCGCCATCGTCTCGCGAACAACCACATCGCAAAGGTCACGCCAAGGAGGCCGCCGTGAAAGGACATGCCGCCCTGCCAGACCTTGATGATCTCAAGCGGGTTGGCGAGGAAAAACGAGGGATTGTAAAAGATGACATAGCCAAGCCGACCACCAAGAATCACGCCAAGCAGAACATGGTTCAACAGCGAGTCAACGGCCTCCGGGGTCATCGGGGCATGTGGCTGTCGACGCGCCTCGCGACGAAGCACCCAGTAACCGCCAAGCAGGCCGGCAATATAGGCAAGCGCGTACCAGCGGACGCCAAACCCGCCGAAACTGATCACAAAGGGATCGAATTCGGGAAGGATAATACCGCCATTCATGGGTCAGGCCTCACAGCTGGACTGCGGGTTGGATCAACCGCAGATCGGATCACGCGGTGACGTGGTATCGGTGTCGCGCATCGCACAGTATCGCATTCAACGTCGGCGTGGTATTGGAAACAGCATCAACAGATCATACATCATGGATGTAACCAGATCCCGGGAGTGACACATGCGAGGCCGATCACGATTTATCTCCGATATGGCGCAAATGGCCAATGGTGCGGCGTCGGCCCTTGGTGGCCTGCGCGAGGAGATCGACAATATCGTGAAACAGCGCACCGAGCGCAGCCTGAACGCGCGCGGCCTGGTCACGCGTGAGGAATTCGACGCGCTCCGCACCCGTCATGATGCTGTGGCGGCGCGGCTTGCCGCCCTCGAATCGCGCCTTGCCAAGCAGGCCGCCAGCCCGAAAAAAGCGGCAAAGAAGTCCGCCAGCACCCGCGCCAAGGCTGCGCCGAAATCCTGAATCAGGCCAGCTCGGCCCACCCCCGTCCAATCGGTCATTTTATCGTCCTTTGCGTGTCTGGCGAACATCGCCCGTGAAGCCGTTGTTAATGCGTCATTTCCCTGATTTATCCACAAGCAGATGTGGTTCTGTCAGGTCAAAACCACAAAATATTGTGTTGAAAGCCCCGGCGGGATGCGGCATTTTCGAGGCATAATTTCCTGCCGAGGACACCCGCCACATGGCACCAACCCAGGCCACCATAGATCTGACGCTTGCCCATCCCATCGATCTTGTGTCGCGGTTTGTCGCGCGCCAGGACTGGCTGCTGTGCCAACAGGAGCACAACGCGTTGCTGGCTGAAATTCCAGGCCGGTGGAGCCAGTATCAGCTGGCGGTGTCCTGGCAGGACAGTGACGAGGCGCTGCAGGTGATCTGCCGCATCGATGTGAAGGCGGATCGTGAACAGGTTGGCGAGCTGGCATTGCTGGCGGCGTTGTTGAACCAGCAGCTGTTCATCGGTCATCTGGCGCTTGACATGGCGACCTGCGAGCTGGAATTGCGGCATACGCTGGCGCTTCGTGGCGCTGGCGGCGCGACGCCCGAGCAGGTGGAAGATGTCGTCGACATCATGCTTGGCGAGTGCGAGCAGGTGTATCCTGCCATCTATCAGGTTGTCAGCGGCGCGCTGCAGGCAGGTGACGCCGCATCCGCCGTGATGATGGTCACCGAAGGGGAGGCATAGCGCGCTGGCGCCATGTCCTGACATTCAATGAAACCACTGATTACGTTGATTGGCTGCGGCAAGATGGGCAGCGCGATGCTGCGCGGCTGGCTTGCCGATACACAGCTTGACGCGGAATTCGCGATCATCGAGCCGATGGCAGATCATCTTGCCTGGACCGGCGCGCATGAAAATGTCCGGCTTTATGCCAGCATTGCCGCCGCCGCTGCACAGGAAAGCAACGCGCGGATGATTGTGCTGGCGGTAAAGCCGCAAATGATGGATGAAGCCATCGACGGCCTTGGCGCGCTTGTTGGCACGAATACCGCGTTTCTGTCGATCGCCGCCGGCATTTCGACAGGCTGGTTCCGTGATCGCATTGGCGCTGATGCGCTGGTGCTGCGTTCCATGCCAAATACACCGGCAGCCATAGGCAAGGGTGTCACGGTGCTGTTTGCCGGTGATGCGCCGGCAGAGCTGGTGTCACTGGCGACAACATTGCTGTCGGCCGTCGGTACGGTTGTGATGCTGGATGATGAGTCACTGATGGACGCCGTCACGGCGGTGTCCGGATCCGGACCGGCCTATGTGTTCCTTCTTGCCGAGGCAATGACGGCCGCCGGTATCAAGGCCGGGCTGCCGGCCGACCTCTCGCGCCAGCTGGCCGAGGCGACCGTGTCCGGTGCCGGCGCCCTGATCGAAAAGTCGGACGAACCGCCATCACAGCTTCGGATCAATGTCACCAGCAAGGGCGGCACCACGGCAGCGGCACTTTCGGTGCTGATGGACGAGACGGGAATGGAAGAATTGATGACCCGCGCCATCCTTGCCGCGCGGGACCGGTCGGTCGAACTTGGCGGCTGATGTCGCAGACCGCGACCTTCGCGGCTTGATCCAATTCCCAATCGGCACCATGTTCGGACTGTAAGCTGATCTCGAGGGAGTGGTCCAATGGCAGCAAGTGAAACGCCAACGATGATGATGGACAGGCTGGCAGATGCCGCCTGGACAATGCTGGCCGAACTGTCACCGCGCGCCATCCATATTGACGCTGTCGCCGATGCGGCCGGCGTCGCCCCGGCGGCAGCGCGGGCGGTGGCTGGCAGCATGACAGCGCTGATTCTTCACAAGCTGCAGCGGCTTGACCGGCAGGCGGTTCTGGAAACATTGGCCGATATTGAGGATGCTGGCGATGTGCCGGTCCGTGACAAGATCATCGAGGGGCTGATGCATCGCTTTGAAGTGTACGCCCCGTATCGGCAGCAGGTGGCGCAGCTTCAGTCCGCGGCGCGGCGCGATCCGGCGCTTGGGCTGCGTCTTCTTGATTCGCTGGCGCAGGCGATGCGCATGCTTCTTCGCATGGCCGGCGACGACCTGGCAGGATTACAGGGCGAGGCGCGTGTTCGCGGTGTTGCCGGCGTTGCCATGCTGGTGGCGCGAACCTGGCAGGATGATGACACGTCCGATTTGTCGACAACCATGAAAGAGATCGACCGGCGTCTGGCGACGGCCGAGGAATGGGGCCGTACCTTACGCGTTCTTGGTGGTGAGCCGTCATCCCATGATGACGCCGAGGGAGATATTCCCGGTGGCGATGATCCGCTTGACCAGGCCCCGGGTGGCCGATACCAGTAACCCGTACCTGATTTTTGGAGACAATCATGAGCCAGGATGACAAGGCAACCGCAGGCGCGACCTTCGACGATTTCATGAAAATCGATATCCGTTGTGGCACGATTGTTGAGGCGGCGCCGTTCCCGGAGGCGCGCAAGCCTGCCTTCAAGCTGGTGATCGATTTTGGCCCGGAGCTTGGTGCCCGTAAATCATCGGCTCAGATCACCGAACTCTACAGCCCTGAAACGCTGGTCGGAAAAAAAGTGATGGCGGTGGTGAATTTTCCACCCCGCCAGATTGGCCCCTTTATGTCCGAGGTTCTGACCCTTGGCGTTGCCAACGCACGAGGCGAGGTCGTTCTGGTGACGCCTGACAACGAGGCCCCGGACGGTAGCCGGCTTCACTGATTGTCCGGATTGATCTCAGACCGGCAGTTTGACGATCACCCGCAATCCGCCAAGTGGCGATTCATCAAGAATCAGATCACCGCCATGGCCCATCACGATATCGCTGGTGATTGACAGGCCAAGACCAGTGCCGCCCGTCTGGCGGTTCCGCGAGGTCTCCAGCCTGACAAAGGGCCGCAGCGCATCGGCGCGGCGTTCGGCTGGAATGCCGGCACCATTGTCATCGAAGGTGATCGTCACCTCGTCATTGCGATAGCTTGCTGTGATCCGTGCCTGCTTTGAATAGGCCAACGCGTTGGAGATGATGTTCTCGAACGCCCGGCGAATGGCCTTGCGCCGGACCGGGAAGACAGGCAGTGGCGGTGAGGGCGCATCAAAGCTGATGTCAAAGGCGTGGGTATTGCGAGTCTGCGTGATCATCCTGTCGAGCATCGTCTGCAGGTCGGTATCCTCGCTCGGTTCCTCGCCTTCACCAGCGGCAAAACTCAGATAGGCGTCGATCATGCCTTCCATTTCGGCAAGGTCTGCCCTGATCGCCTCGGCATCCTCGCTGTCGCTCATCAGTTCCAGCTGCAGGCGGATGCGGGTCAGAGGCGTGCGAAGATCATGGCTGACCCCGGCCAGCATCTCGGTCCGTTCGTTCAACTGGCGCATGATGCGGTGGCGCATGGCCTGGAAGGCGCGGCCGGCAAGCCGCACCTCGCGCGCGCCTTCAAGCCTGTAGTCGGGGGCCTGACGACCAAGTCCAAGGGCCCGCGCGGCGTTGGCTAGCCGCAGGATTGGCTGCACCTGACCGCGCATGAACAGCAACGCAATGGCGAAGAGCAGGATCGAAGAACCAAGTGTCCAGCCGAAGAAGGTCCAGCTTGTCGACGAGAAGATCCGCTTGCGGCTGGCATAGATCCGCAGCACGCCGGGGTCGAGCGCCAGATCGACAAAGACAAGATGCGGGTCCGAGGCAAGATCGGCATGCCACTCCTGCTGCAGTCGAACATCCAGTTCATAGCGCAGAACTTCCTCGGCATAGCTTGCTGGCGGATTGACATTCCGCCCGGGGAATTCGGCCTCGGCATTATACTGAACGGGAAAGGAGAAATATTGCCATCCGGTCTGCTGGATCAGCTCGATGGTGGCCTTGTCGGGTGTGTCGCCAAGTCTGTCGGCGAGAAGGCTGATATCGGCAGCAAGCTGGCCCGCCATGTGACGGGTGACCGTGTCCCAATGTCGTTCATAGAAAATGAACACGGTGATCACCTGTACCAGAATCATCGGCACAAGGATGATCGACAACATCCGCCCGAACAGCGTTTTCGGCAGATAGTTACGAAGCTGCATCGCCGCCTCCGGTGGGGCTGTCTGTGCGCAGCAGCCACCCCTTGTTGCGGACGGTCTGCAGATAGACCGGGTAGCGTGGATCAGGCTCGATCTTGGCTCTCAGTCGTGCCACGGCAACATCAATCGAACGGCCTCGCATGCTGCTGTCCATCGCCTCGGTGATATCCTCGCGTGACAGAACCCTGTCCGGTGATCTGGCAAAGCTGGCCATCAGCTTCTGTTCGGCATTTGTGATATGGATCCGGCCGGTGCTGTGCATCAGGATGCCGGTGATCCGGTCAAAACTGTAGGGTCCAAAGGTGATGGTCTTGGTTGGCGCGGCGCGCTGCGCTGCCGCACGGCTGAGAATGGAGCGGATCCGCAATACCAGTTCGCGTGGTTCAAACGGCTTGGACATGTAATCATCGGCGCCACTTTCCAGGCCGGCGATGCGGTGTTCGGTTTCCGACATGGCTGTCAGGAAGAGGGCTGGCACCTGATTGCTGCTGCGGATGTTGCTGAGAAATTCCAGCCCTGTCTCGCCCGGCATCATGATGTCCACAATCAGCAGATCGAAGACAAACCCGCCAAGAAGCTGGCGGGCATCGCCGGTTGACCCCACATCTGTCACCCGAAATCCGCTCTCCTCCAGAAAACGCCGCAGCAGCAGCCGCAGCCTTTCGTCATCATCAATGACAAGGATATGCTGCCCCTGCAAGGCGTCGTCACCGGTCATGCCGCCACGCCCCGCCAATCAGTCATTGTGCCGCGCCTTGCGTGCATGCCCCAGCGCGTCAACCTGGCGCTGTGTTTCCAGATCGAGAAGCCCTTCAAGAACTCTCTGGAAACCTTCGACAGCCGTCATGCCGGCATCGCGATAGGCCTTTGCAAAACGGCGCCCCTGAACCTCGGTCAATCGGGATTCAAGCGCGGTGCCGCTGTCGGTCAGATAGAGAAGCCGCTGGCGCCTGTCCTCGGGGCCGGTCTTCTGCACGACATGATCCGAATCGACAAGAGCTGACAGAACACGTGACAGGCTCTGCTTGGTGATTTTCAGGATTGCCAGCAACTCGCTTACGGTGATCCCGGGGTTGCGGCCGATGAAATAGATCGCCCGATGATGGGCGCGGCCCATATTCTGCTCGGCGAGGATCGAATCCGCCTCGCCGGTGAAATCCCTGTAGGCAAAGAACATCAGTTCAATGCCGCGGCGAAGCTCTTCCTCGCGCAGAAAGAGAGCCTTTCCAATAGGTTTTATGTCAGCCATGTTGACCAATAATCCGAGACGGTGGTAGCGTACATTCTGATTACCACAATAAGTCCGGATTGGAACTAATTTTGCGATCCGGTCAGCGCGACACGGTGGGGCGTGTTCGCCGGAGGAGACGACGATGGCCTTGATACCTTTTGATGACCGTGACGGCAGCATCTGGTTGGATGGCGAGATCATTCCGTGGCGTGATGCGAAGACGCACACGCTGAGCCACGGACTGCATTATGCAAGTCTTGTCTTTGAGGGTGAGCGTGTCTATTCCGGATCGATCTTCAAGGGTCGTGAACATACAGAACGCCTTCGCAATTCCTGCAAATTGATGGATTTCGATATCCCGCTTGGTGATGACGAGGTTGACGCCGCGAAGATGGCGGTGATCGAGGCCAACGGCATCACCGATGGCTATGTGCGTGCCTTCTGCTGGCGCGGTTCCGAGATGATGGCTGTTTCCGCGCAGATGACGACAATCCATATCGCCATCGCCGCCTGGGAATGGCCAAGCTATTTCGATCCAGAGACAAAGATGAAGGGCATCACGCTCGACATCGCGAACTGGAAGCGCCCATCGCCCGAATCGGCACCTGTCCATGCCAAGGCCGCCGGCCTCTACATGATCTGTACGCTGTCCAAGCATGAGGCCGAGAAGAAGGGTTTCCAGGATGCGCTGATGCTGGATTACCGCGGCTATATTGCCGAGGCGACTGGCGCCAATATTTTCTTTGTTGATGCCGACGGGACGATCCACACGCCGATCGCAGACTGTTTCCTGGACGGGATCACCCGGCGGACGGTCATTGCGCTTGCCGAGTCAAAGCAGATGAAGGTCGTTCAGCGCCATATGTCGCCCGAGGACATGGCCGGCATGAAGGAATGTTTCCTGACCGGCACCGCGGCCGAGGTGACACCAGTCTCGAAGATTGGTGATTATACCTTCACCCCGGCCGAGGTCAGCCGTCAGCTTGTCGATGGATATGAGGATCTGGTGCGCGGCCGCATCACGCTATGATGATGGTGGCGAGGGGCTGTTGTGGCGCCGCGCCGCGGCGCTAGCTTGTCCAGCGTTTACGTGCCTCATCGTCGCTTTCGCGGGCATCGACCCACGTTGTTTCGTCGCCGCGCTCCTCGGCTTTCCAGAACGGGGCGTCTGTCTTCAGAAAATCCATGATGAACTGCGCGGCGTCAAACGCCGCCTGCCGATGTGCCGAGGACGTGCCGACAAGCACAATCTGATCACCTGCTTCAAGCCTGCCGACACGGTGGATGATGGTGACATCCTCAAGCCGCCAGCGTGCCCGCGCCTCTGCCTCGATCCGCTCAAGCTCGGACTCGGTCATGCCCGGGTAATGTTCCAGCGTCATTGCGGTCACGCCATTGTCACTGCTCAGCCCGCGCACCGTGCCGACGAACATCGCGATCGCGCCGACGGCATCCGCCTGCAGGGCGCGGCTTTCCGCGCCGACATCAAAATCTTCGGTCTGGACACGAACAGCCACGGCTCAGCCTCCGGTCACTGGCGGGAAAAAGGCGACCTCGTCACCGGCGGCGATCGGGGTGTCGAGATCACCATAGGTGCGGTTCACCGCGACCCGGACCGCCTGCATGTTCTTCAGCGCCAGCGCATGGCCATCCGACATCGCTGTCAGGTGCGGCACCAGATCGCCAACGCAGCCAACGTCATCAGGCAGCGCGACAGTTTCCATCGCGGTTCCCGTATGTTCACGCATCCAGGCGAAATACCGGATCGACAGGCTTGATGTTGCGGTCGTTGTGCTGGTCACAATGCAGACTCCCTGAAGGGTATGAACGCAAGATAGTCTCCGACAGCCACACCGTCATTTTCAACTGGAATCTCGACCAGCCCGTCAGCCCCTGTCAGTGATGAAAGCACACCGGCACCCTTGCGGCCGTGAAGCACCATCTCGGTGCCGCCATCCGCGCCAGCAACGAGCCGGACACGAAGATATTCTGCCCGCCCGGGTGACTTGCGGTGGTCGAACCCGCATCGCACAGGACAGCGCAGCAGAGCCTGCGGTGTGCCGCCAGCCATTGTTGTGAGAACAGGTGCCGCGACGAGTCTGTAGCAGACAAAGGCGGCCACCGGATTGCCGGGAAGGCACAGCACCGGCGCCCCCGATGTGGCAACCCCTGCCGCCATCGGCCGGCCAGGCTTGATGGCAAGACGCCAGAAGGACGGGGTGATTGCAAGCCGCCGCATCGCTTCCTGGGTGTGATCTTCATCGCCATCCGACGCGCCGCCGGACGAGATCACAGCATCACAGCTGGCAAGGGCCTCGCGATAGCGATCGGTCAGGGCTTCGGCATCGTCGGGAACAATCCCGAAATCGCGCACCGCATGGCCGTCGCTTTCCAGCAATGCGGTCAACATTGGCCGGTTGGAATCGTGGAGCTGGCCCGGGCCGGTTGGCGATCCGGCGGGAACCACCTCGTCCCCCATCGACAGCAATCCGACCCGCAGTCGTCTGAAGGCCGTGACATCGGCGTTTCCGGCGGCGGCGGCGATTCCCACCTCGGCCGGACCGATACGACAACCGGCGGTGGCAATCATTTCGCCCTGTCGCAGATTTTCGCCGGCAGGCCGGTTATTGGCACCAGCCCTGACGGGGCGGTTGACCCGCACCGTGCTGGCTGTTTCGGTGGCGGTGCAGAATTCCTGCATGGCCACGGCATTGGTGCCTTGCGGCATCACCGCGCCGGTGAAGATCCTGACGGAATTGCCTGCGGCGACCATGTCCGGATATGGATGTCCGGCGGCAGCGCGCCCAACAACCGGAAAATCATGATCGGGGTGGCTGGCCAGAAAATCCGCATCCAGCGCATAGCCATCAACGGCAGCATTGTTGGTTGCCGGCAAATCATGTTCCGCCACCATGTCGCCTGCCAGCAGACGACCTGACGCCGCGGCCACTGTGACGGTTTCGGTGTCAGTGACACGCAAAACGCTGTCCGACAGTTGCCGCACGGCGTCATCGGGGGAAAGGCTCCCGCTATAGAGGTCGGCTGTATCGCTCATGATGCTGCCGCGATGGTGCCGGTGCTGGCCTGCGCGCAGATGAAGGTGATGATCGCGTCGACATCATTCAGATCGAGAAGATGCGGCGGCGTGGCGGGCAGGGCGTCATCTTCATCGGTGGCAACAGCGATGATCTGCGGGTCAGCGGTAAAGAGTGGCGGCTTGCCGGTCGCCAGCCGAAAGATCTCGATCTTCGGGATGGGCTCGCGCTTGTACCCCTCGACAATCACGATGTCGGCCGGGGACAACGCGTTCAGCAGCTCTTCCAGCCGGCGTTCCCCGCGGTCCCGGTTTTCGGTGAAGAGGACCGAGCGTGCCTGGGATGAGACAACCACCTGCCTCGCGCCTGCCGCGCGGTGACGATAGCTGTCCTTGCCGGGCTTGTCGGCGTCAAAGCCGTGATGCGCATGTTTGATGGTGGCAACCTCAAGGCCACGCGCCGTCAACCCGGCGATCAGCTGTTCGGCAAGCGTTGTCTTGCCGCTTCCCGACCACCCGGCAAGTCCGATCACCAGGCCATGCCGCGCCCGCGCCGCGTCAAGCTGCTTGGTGATGTCCGCTGTCTCAGACATGATCAAGCGTCCCCCGGAAATAGGCGATCCCTGTCTGTGCGGTGATCAGCGCCGCAATCCACAGCGTGACAAGGCCGGCTTCGTTGACAAAGGGCACATTTGGGAAGACCGGCGCGGCCATGATGAAACCGATCGCCACCAGCTGCAGTGTCGTTTTCCACTTCGCGAGTTGCGATACCGGGATCGTGACGCTCCTGCCAGCCATGAATTCGCGTATGCCCGAGATCAGGAATTCGCGGGTCATGATGACAAGCGCCGGAAGGAAGAACAGCCAGCCATCGCCGGTCACCTGCGCAAGGGCAAGAAGGCAGACACCGATCAGGACCTTGTCGGCGATCGGGTCGAGCATGGCGCCGAATTTGGAAACAATGCCAAGACGACGCGCCATCCACCCATCAAGGAAATCCGAGATGCTGGCAAGAATGAACAGTGTCAGCGCCGGCGCATAGCCGCCGGCCACGTCATCGGACCAGATCAGGATGGCAACCACCGGGGCCATGGCAAGCCGCATGACGGTCATCAGGTTCGGCAGTGATTTCAGCGCGATGTTCATCGACATTAGCTACCCAGGATGTTGTCCGCTCCGGCACCGCCGGAATTAATATGCTGATACACCGTATCAGGAATGGCCACTGTAAAACCAATCATAGATTTGTCGCGCCACCGCTTTCGAAATACCGTCGACCGATTCAAGGTCATCAAGGCCAGCACTGGCGATGGCACGGGCCGAACCGAAATGCGCCAGAAGCGCTTTCTTACGTTTTGGACCGATGCCGGGTACACCGTCAAGCGGGCTCGTCAGTTCTGTCTTCTGACGTTTTGCGCGATGTGTGCCAATGGCCCAGCGATGTGCCTCG
Source organism: Puniceispirillaceae bacterium (SeqCode) (assembly GCA_049623505.1). GTDB lineage: Bacteria > Pseudomonadota > Alphaproteobacteria > Puniceispirillales > Puniceispirillaceae > UBA8309. The sequence continues at coordinate 34,520 of JBMZTC010000022.1, forward strand.
TCACGAAGCCGCTGCAGGAAATGCATGGCTGATGCCTGTGGGGAAAGGGTAAAGCTGTCGCGGCCGCGCATATGGAATTGTTCGCGACCGGCGTTGCGATCCGGCCCCTTGGAAATGGCGACCACGGTAATATCACTGACACCAAGGTCATCCATGATTTCCAGCACCGAGCTGAGCTGCCCCTTGCCACCATCGATCAACAGCAGATCGGGCCAGTTGCCGCTGGCGCGGTCGGGGTCTTCCTTCAGCGCCCGTTCGAAACGGCGCCGGATCACCTGGCGCATCATCGCGAAATCATCCCCGCCGGTGACCGCCTCCGGGCCATCATCACGGATATTGAACTTGCGATAGGCAGCTTTATTGAATCCCTCCGTGCCGGCAACGATCATGCCGCCAACGGCGTGCTGGCCCTGAATATGTGAATTGTCATAGACCTCGATCCGCTCAGGCGCGGCCTCAAGACCGAACAGATCGCCAAGTTCACCAAGCAGCCGACGCTGCGAAATGGTGTCGGCAAGGTTGCGGGCCAGCGCCTCTTCGGCATTGTGGATCGCCATGGCGGCAAGCTTGCGGCGGGCGCCGCGCTGCGGCTGGCTGATCCTGACCTTGCGCCCGGCCCGCGTCGACAGCGCCTCGGCGAGAAGATCCTGTTCCCCGGCCTTGTGAGACAGCAGGATTTCCGATGGTGGGTCCTTGTCATCATAGAACTGGCCAAGAAAGGCTGTCAGCACATCGGCGGCGCTGCTGTCGGCATTGTGGCTCAGGAAATATGACCTGTTGCCATAGTTGGATCCACCACGGATGAAGAACGTCTGGATGCAGGACCGCTCGCCACTTCGCGCGACGGCAATGATGTCGGCGTCCCGCAGATTGGGGACATTGATATCCTGGCTTGCCTGAATGCCGCTCAGCGCGCGAATACGGTTGCGCCAGATGGCGGCGGTTTCGAACTCCAGCGCGTCGGCGGCCCGGTGCATGTTCCTGGCATAATCGCGCTGGATTTCGGCCGATCCACCGGACAGGAACAGCCGCGCCTGATCCAGCTGCGCGGCATAGTCGGCCTCGGTGACAAGACCAACACAGGGCCCGCTGCAGCGTTTGATCTGATATTGCAGACAGGGGCGGGTGCGGGCGCTGAAAATCGAATCCGAACAGGTGCGCAGCATGAAGGCCCGCGCCAGATCGGCCACCGTTCTGTTCACCGCACCGGCCGAGGCGAAAGGGCCGAAATAATCGCCTTTGCGGGTCTTGCGGCCGCGATGCTTTGTCAGCTGGCCAAACGGATGATCGGCGGTCAGCAGGATCTGCGGCAGGCTCTTGTCGTCGCGAAGAAGGATGTTGTAGCGCGGCTTCAGCTTCTTGATCAGGTTTGACTCAAGAAGCAGCGCTTCGATTTCCGATTTCGTGACGATGACCTCGAGCGTCTCGGTCTCGCTGACCATCCGCATCAGCCTGTTCGACAACCTGTTCGGCTGTGTATAGCTGGTGACACGCCGCGCCAGATTGCGCGCCTTGCCGACATAAAGCGCCTCGCCAACGCCGTTCAACATCCGGTACACGCCGGGGTCACCGGTCAGCTTGCGTACCTCGCCTTTCAGAAAGGCAAGGCCACGCGACAGGTCGGGGGGCAGGTTTGCGGCGCCGGTCGCCATATCTTGCAGCTTGGTGTCCATTATCTGCCAATCTAACCGGCATCGGGCGGCCGTGATAGGGGGTGCGACGATCGCCCGGTGCTGGCGATGCTGCCGGGGCATTTCACGACTGGAAATCTATCCCCGAAAGCTGTGGATAACTATGTGGATGAAAAGCCGTGGGCCAGCCTTGGTCACTGAAAACATGGGAAATTTTACAGAATGATGAAAATTTAAGCACATCTTATAAAAGGCAATTAAAACAGATAGTTATATTTTCAGTTGCGAATGGGTAATTGCCTGAAACAGTCAAAATGAACAGGAAATCAGCCCAAGATCACAAAAATGTGATGTTGTGCAAAACAGCGCCCTGTCGTCATGCGATTCGGATTGCTGTGATGCCGGGTTGTCAAGCCGGCCTGGCAAAAAAATCCGGCTCATTTACCGGCCTTCAGGCGGCTCATTTGAAAAACCAAATAAAATCAGCCTTCGCCGGGAAACTCTTCATCCAATTAGCGACGTCGCGGGCGTTTTCGGGGGCTGCTTCCGGGGGTGCCGGCGGGGAATCTCGCGGCCGAGGGCCCACCATCACGCCCACCATCGGCATGGCGCTGGGCGATGGCCTGCGGCACCCCCGGCGCGTTCAGGCCAAGTTCGGCAGCTTCCATCCGGCGGATCTCGTCACGAAGCCGCGCCGCTTCCTCGAACTCCAGATTGGCGGCGGCGTCCTGCATCGATTTTTCGAGATCGGCAATCACCGTGGCGTAATTGTTGCCAACCAGATCGCCGGCCCTGGCGCCAGCCTCCGGCGTGACATGGTCGCCGCGCTCATAGACTGAATCCAGCACATCGGTGATATCCTTGCGGATCGATTCCGGGGTGATGCCATGTTCCTTGTTCCAGGCTTCCTGCTTGGCGCGGCGCCGGTTCGTCTCGTCGAGCGCATACTGCATCGAGTCGGTCACCCTGTCGGCATAGAGGATCACCCGCCCGTCGACATTTCGCGCCGCCCGTCCGATGGTCTGGATCAGCGAGGTCCGTGACCGAAGATAGCCTTCCTTGTCGGCGTCCAGAATGCCGACAAGCGCGCATTCCGGAATATCCAGCCCCTCGCGAAGAAGGTTGATCCCGATCAGCACATCGAACACGCCAAGCCGCAGATCGCGCATGATCTCGATCCGCTCCAGCGTGTCGATGTCCGAATGCATGTAGCGCACGCGGATGCCGGCCTCATACATATATTCGGACAGCGCCTCGGCCATCTTCTTGGTCAGGGTGGTGATCAGCACCCGCTGGCCCTTCGCCGCCGCCTCGCGGCATTCGGCGATGATGTCATCGACCTGGCTCGTCGTCGGGCGGACGATGCAGTCCGGGTCGGTCAGGCCGGTCGGACGCACCACCTGTTCCGAGAACACGCCGCCGGTGCGTTCCATCTCCCAGGTCCCCGGGGTGGCAGAGACATGGATTGTCTGCGGGCGAAAGCCCTCCCATTCCTCGAATTTCAGCGGCCTGTTATCCATGCAGGATGGCAGCCGGAAGCCATAGTTGGACAGCGTGCTCTTGCGCGCGAAGTCGCCCTTGTACATGGCGCCGATCTGCGGCACCGTCACATGGCTTTCATCAATGATCAGAAGCGCGTTCTCGGGCAGATATTCGAACAGGGTGGGCGGCGGCTCGCCGGGGCCGCGCCCCGACAGATAGCGCGAGTAATTCTCGATGCCGGCGCAGGACCCGGTGGCCTCGATCATCTCGATATCGAACTGCGTTCGCTGTTCGATCCGCTGCGCCTCCAGCAATTTGCCATCTTCGGTGAAGTCGGCGATCCGCTGTTTCAGCTCGGCGCGGATCAGCTTCGTCGCCTGCTGCAGCGTCGGGCGCGGCGTGACATAGTGCGAATTCGCGAACACCGTGACATGCGGCAGCTTTGCCGTCTTCTCGCCGGTCAGCGGGTCGACCTCGAAAATATCCTCGATTTCGTCACCGAACAGCGAGATCCGCCAGGCCCGGTCCTCGAGGTGGGCCGGAAACAGCTCGACATTGTCGCCGCGCACGCGAAAGGTGCCGCGCACGAAATTGGTGTCGTTGCGGCGATATTGCAGTTCGGTCAGCCGGCGCAGCAGGCTCTGCCGCTCGATCTGTTCGCCGACCGCCAGCCGGAAGGTCATCGTCGAATAGGTCTCGACCGACCCGATGCCATAGATGCAGGACACCGAGGCGACGATGATCACATCATCGCGTTCCAGCAGCGCCCGCGTCGCCGAGTGGCGCATGCGGTCGATCTGTTCGTTGATCGAGCTTTCCTTCTCGATATAGGTGTCGGAGCGCGGGACATAGGCCTCGGGCTGGTAATAATCGTAATAGGAAACGAAATATTCCACCGCGTTGTCGGGGAACAGCGCCTTCATCTCGCCATAGAGCTGCGCCGCCAGCGTCTTGTTCGGGGCGAGGATCAGAGTCGGCCGCTTGATCTGGCGGATCACATGCGCGGCGGTGAAGGTCTTTCCCGACCCGGTGACGCCAAGCAGCACCTGGTCGCGCTCGCCATTCTGGATTCCCTCGACAAGTTCGATGATGGCCTGCGGCTGGTCGCCGGCGGGCTTGAATTCGGACTGCAGGTCGAAATCGGCAGGCGCGCGCGGGCGCGTGATGATCATCTCGCCAACCGAGGCGCCATTGCCGGGCACGACGCCGGCGGCGGGCTGTCCGGGGGCTGGCTGTCCGGGGGCTGGTATGTCGGGTGAGGGGGTCGCGTCTTCCATATGATGAAAGATAGGACGCGCAGGCAGCCGAGGGAAGGGGGTGCATTGTTATGCCACTCCCCTCTTTCCCCGATCTCTTGCCTGTGGCACATCTGTTGGCATGGATGACAAGACCCAGACCCCACCCGGCGCCACCCCGCCTTCGATCGCCCCGGCCATTCCGCCGGCCGTTCCGCTGGCCGACCGCGTGACGCGCATCGCGCCGTCGCCGACGGTGGCGATCTCGACGCTGGCGCTCGATCTGCGCGCCGCCGGCCGCGATGTCATCGGTCTTGCCACCGGCGAGCCCGATTTCGACACCCCGCCGCATGTCAGCGAGGCGGCGATCCGCGCCATTCATGACGGCAAGACGAAATACACCCAGATCGACGGCATCCCCGAACTGAAGGCCGCCATCTGCGCCAAGTTCGAACGCGAGAACGGGCTGCATGTGACGCCCGACATGGTGTCGGTCGGCACCGGCGGCAAGCAGGTTCTGTTCAACGCGCTGATGGCCACCGTCCAGGCCGGCGACGAGGTGATCATCCCGGCCCCCTACTGGGTCAGCTTCGCCGGCATTGTCGAGGTCGCCGGCGGCACGCCTGTCTTCGTCGAGACCGGATTCGATGCCGGGCTGAAACTGACGCCGGACGCGCTCGCCGCCGCCATCACCCCGCGCAGCAAATGGGTCATCATCAACTCACCCTCGAATCCGACCGGCATCGGCTATTCGGCGGCCGAGCTTGCCGGCTTCGCCGCCGTGATCCGCCAGCACCCGAACCTGATGGTTGTCTCCGACGATCTCTATGAGCATCTGACCTATGACGGGTTCGAATTCGCCACCATCGCCGCTGTCGCGCCCGATCTGGCCGGGCGGGTGCTGACGCTGAACGGCGTGTCGAAATCCTATTGCATGACCGGCTGGCGGATCGGTTTCGCCGCCGCGCCGCCACCGCTGGTCAAGGCGATGGCGAAGCTGCAGTCGCAATCGACCTCCAGCCCGAACAGCATCGCCCAGCACGCCGCCATCGCGGCGCTGAACGGGCCGACCGATTTCATCGCCGCCAACAACGCCGCCTTCGCCCGCCGCCGCGACCGGGTGGTCGCGGCGCTGAACGCGATTGACGGGATTCATTGTCCGGCCCCTGACGGCGCTTTCTATGTCTTCGCCGACATATCGGGCCTGATCGGGCGCAGGCGCCCCGACGGCGCGGTGATCGGGACCGACAGCGATTTCGCCGTGGCGCTGCTGGAACTGGGCGAGGTGGCGATCGTGCCGGGCGTGGCTTTCGGCCTGTCGCCGGCCTTCCGGCTCAGCTTCGCCGCCGCCGATGATGCGCTGGACGCGGCGCTTGACCGGATCGCGCGGGTGGTCGCCTCGCTCGGCTGATCGGGTCCGGATGACGGGTTGTTCCGGCCCCCTAACCATAAATTTACCTTTCCTGCGTTAAACTCGCCTCATCGACCATTTCGGGTGTCGGGGGCGTTGTGCCGTCCGGCGACCGACATGGCTGACTTCAACAATGGGAACGCTGACGCGACATGGCATTCAGCCAGCCAAGATACCCGGGCGGAATGGAAACCAATATTCCGGTTTTGGAAGCACCTGCGGACCCGCCTGTGGCAGGCAACGCCGTGCCACCTGACACCCGGCGCCCGCGTCATGTCACATCCCCGCTGATGTCTTTCTGGGCGCTTGTTCTTGCCGCCTGTGGTGGCGGCGGTGGCGGCGGTGGCGGCGGCGGCGGCGGTGGTGGTGCCCCCCAGGCCAGCCCGTCACAAATGGCGAGCCGCTGCCAGCAGGGGAAGCTCCGCGGTCGGTGCCCCCTCCTCTGATCGCCGGTCGTGTCGCCAACGGGCCGATCAGCAACGCCCGGGTCTATCTCGACATCAATGATGACGGCCAGCGGGATGATGATGATCTCCCTGTCGCCACCACGGACAGTGGCGGGCGCTTCGCGGCGCGCAAACCGGAATTTCGGCAATACAGGGACAACAAGGGGCTTCTGGTGGATCTGACCAACGCCACCAGCCCGCCGCATCCCTTTCTTGCCGGCAATTCCCCTGAACCTTCAGGTATTCTGCGCGCGCCGCCGGGATCGGAGGTTGTGACGCCGCTGACGCCGATGTCATGTCGCAGATGGTGGTGTCGATGGATGTGATGTGACGGG
>JBMZTC010000023.1:0-37516 GCA_049623505.1 Puniceispirillaceae bacterium (SeqCode)
CTCCATCTCCATCTCCATCTCCATCTCCATCTCCATCTCCATCTCCATCTCCATCACCGCCGTCGCCGGCGCCGCCGGCGCTGCCGATCAGAACGGGAATGCCGCGATCGCGTCCGGCGGCGAGGATCAGTCGCAGGTCCCGCTTTACAGCTGGCCTTGTGGTAAAGGATATTCCGGCGCCAAGATAATAGGGCCCCGGATCGGTCGACCCGGCATCAACGGCGATCACATCCGGGTCTTTGTGCAATCCAGCCGCGAAGGCGGCTTCGGGAAAGCCATATCCAAGGATGGCTGTGGGTGACAATATCCGTATTGGCGGGCGCGGGGTCATGGCGGCAGATTCATCGCGTGGTGTGATCCGGGTCCCGCAAGCCTAGCGCCGTGATGGCATCACCGCCAGATGTCAGTTCGCTGCGAGCCTTCACTGTTGGCGCCCGGTTGATTTGACGGGGTGTCTTCTTACATCTGTAATTCAATACAGGTAACAGGAAGTGCAACAATGTCGATCCGTCCCATCAAGATGCAGAGCCAGGCCACCCCGACAATGGAAGGGGCCGGGGTTCACCTTCATCGCGTGTTCGGATTCGGTGATACAGATCCTTTCGATCCATTCCTGATGATGGATGATTTTCGGAACGATGATCCAGCTGAATATCTGAAGGGTTTTCCCTGGCATCCGCATCGCGGGATCGAGACCATCACCTATGTCCTGAAAGGCAATGTTGAGCATGGTGATTCGCTTGGCAATCGGGGCGTTCTCAGTGATGGCGATGTGCAGTGGATGACCGCCGGGTCCGGCATCATCCATCAGGAAATGCCGACCGGTAACGCGACTGGCCAAATGCACGGCTTCCAGCTATGGGCCAACCTGCCACGCGACCAGAAAATGTGCACGCCGCGCTATCAGGACATCAAATCGCCCGACATCAATTCCCTGACCGATGATGACGGCACGCATATCCGCGTCATCGCCGGCGATTATCGTGGTTATCGTGGCCCTGTTGATGGCATTGATACCGACCCGTCCTATCTGGATGTTGCCATGCCGGCGAACACCACCAAACGTTTTCCCTTTGACACAAGACGCCAGGGCTTTGCCTATATCTTTGAGGGCGATGCCCGGTTCGGCAACGCCTCGGCGCCGTTCGGGGTCAATGTTGAAAAGGAATTTGCCGGTGAGGAGGTGAAAATCCGCGACCGGTCCGGCAACCGGACCCTTGTGGTTTTCGGTGCCGGTGACGAGGTCGAGGTCACATCTGGCGAGCATGGTGTTCGTTTTCTGTTGATTTCGGGTGCGCCGTTGCGTGAACCTGTGGCCTGGCACGGGCCGATTGTGATGAACAGCCGGGCCGAATTGCAGGAGGCTTTCCGCGAACTCAACACAGGGACCTTCGTGAAGGAAGGTGCCGAAGGGTGGATGGATTCACGCGGTCGCTAGGGGCGGCTGTCAGAAGGCCGTAAACAGAGATTTGGATCATGACCTACACCCCTGATCAGGCCGATGGAAAAAATGCCACGCTCGACAGCGCGATCTCGGCGACAGGTGATGCCACGACAGGCACCATCTACCGGGTGCCGCCGCGTTGCGGGATGGCGGTGCGCGTCGAGGCCGGGCAATCGCTTCGTGTTGTCAACACGCATGGCACCCAGGTGTGCGATTTCTGGGCCTTCAGTTCCGATAATCTCCATGAATTCCTCTCGATGGCACATTGCCATACCGAACTTGAAAGTGTCATGCCGGCGGCTGGAGACACGCTTGTCAGCAACCGGCGGCGCCCCATGGTCACGATCACGCAGGATGATTCCCCGGGCGTTCATGACACGGTCATCGCCTGTTGTGACTGGCCGCGCTATCAGCGCCTTGGTTGCGTCGACTATCACGACAATTGCGCCGACAATCTGCGAATGGCACTGGCCGCGATTGGCCAGACCGCGCCGCATGTTCCGGACCCGTTCAATCTGTGGATGAATATTCCGATAGCCGCCAGCGGGACGATTTCCTGGTTGCCACCGCAGGCCGCCGCCGGCAACAGTCTGGTCATGCGGGCCGAGATGGATATCATCGCGGTGATGTCGGCATGCCCACAGGACGTGACACCGGTCAATGGCCGGGACTGTGTTCCGACTGAGCTGCATTTCCGGGTTGAGGCCTGAACGCCCGGTCAGGTCTCCTTTCGCGAGGTGACATGAAGGCAGGGTTCGATCCGGCCCGACATGCCGGCTGTGTCATCACGTTCAATGGCGAAAGGTGACAGTCCCGCCGCCCGGATCAGACCGGTCAGTTCGGATTCCTCGTAATAGGCATAGAAGCGTCCGAAATCATCACGCTTTTCGCCGACACCCTGTTTCAGGCCGATATAGACAATGCCGTCAGGCCGCAGAGCCCGGTGGATTCGCGCCAGGATATCGGGCATCGCCGCCTTTGGCGCGTGAAGCAGGCTGAAACTGGCCCAGATGGCATCGAAAGCCGAGACGTCATCAAACTCATCAAAGCTTTCTTGCCGGACATCCAGCCCGAAGACATCCTTTGCCGCCATCACCATGTCAGCCGAGGCGTCGATGCAGGTGACGTCGTGTCCTGCCGCCTGCATGCGGGCGGCGCTGTCACCAACCCCGCAGCCGAAATCAAGAACCGACGCTGCATCCGGCAGGCGGTCGAGAAATCCCGGCAGCATGGCGTTGCCACCCATGTCGCCAACCATCCGCCTGTATCTGTCGATATTGGCGGCATATGCCGCCATCGTGCCATCGTCCGCCATGCCGGTCTCCTGTTGCATGAGCCTAGCAGACACGCCGCGTCATCGTCATCCAGCCAGTGTCCGTTTTTTGCAGACCTGCCGATATGGATCGGCTAGACCGTAGATAACGATCCATGACTGACCGACATGCCATGACAGACACCCCCAATCTGGATGACGCGCAATTGGAGCCTGTCGATCCGCAAAGCCTTGTTCCGGCAAACCGCAGCACACATCCGCCACGAATTCTGATCCTCTACGGGTCATTGCGAGAGCGCAGCTATTCGCGGCTGTCAGCCGAGGAGGGCGCCCGTATCCTGAAAAGACTTGGCGCCGAGGTGAAAATCTACAATCCAGGCGGGCTGCCACTTGTCGATGATGGCGTTGATGCCAGCCATCCCAAGGTCGATGAGCTGCGTCACCTCGTGACCTGGTGCGAGGGCATGGTCTGGTCATCACCGGAACGTCATGGGGCGATGACCGGTGTGATGAAATCGCAGATTGACTGGATTCCGCTGTCGCTTGGCGGGGTCCGCCCGACGCAGGGCAAGACGCTGGCGGTGATGCAGGTCAGTGGTGGCAGTCAGAGCTTCAACACTGTCAACCAGCTGCGGATTCTTGGCCGCTGGATGCGTCTTCTGACCATCCCCAACCAGTCTTCCATCGCCAGAGCCTGGGATGAATTCGATGAGGCGGGACGGATGCGGCCATCGCCCTTCTATAACCGCCTGGTCGATGTCATGGAGGAGTTGTACCGCTTTACCCTGCTGACGCGCGATATCAAGGATGTTCTGGTGGATCGCTATTCCGAGCGGGTGGAAAGCCATGCAGAGCTGTCAAAACGCGTCAGGCAGCCCAAAGGCGGCTAGGCCGCCGCGCCAGCTTTGTGGTTGTCACAGGCCATGGAAATTTGCACCATGGTTCTGGATGATGTCAGTCTTGCGTCAGGGCCCTTATCAATGCGTGCACACAGACTATTCTCCAGCAAAGACAGACCGATACATCTTGGTGAATATCCCCTTCACAGGCTGCGTCGTCGGGATGAGCCGGCTGACCTTCAGGGGTGCCGCACCGATTTTCTGTCCTTTAGCCGTCCGGATGATCCCGAAAGCATCATCAACGCCATGGCCGAACATCAGGCGATGCTGGATACAATCCGGGATGGTCTTCTCAACGGTGTGGTCTCGGATATTCCAGCTGATCCCGCGGCACGAAGCAATCATCTGAAATCATTCGGGTATTTCACTGATTCCTCGATGGTGGGCATTGGTCCGATTGCCGACACCATGTGGCTTGACGCCCCGGTTCGCAATCCTGCCATTGATGACCTTGCCGAGATGATCCGGACCCGCCAGACCAAGACCCTTGCGGCTGGCATTGACCAGATCATGGCTGATCTCAAGGATTCGGTCAGTGCCCCGTCACGCCAGATCGGCCATCATCATTCGGCAATTGTGTTTCTGTGTGAATATCGCCGCGATCCGCGTCCGGACGAGCCCGGCAGCGCCTGGATCCAGAACGCACAAGCACATCGTGGATGCCTGCTGTCGGCCGAGACGGCGGTTGTGATTGCGAATTATATGCGCCTTCTTGGCTTTGACGCGAAGGCGCATACGCTCACCTCATCCGATATCTGCCTGCAATCCGCTGTCGTCGCTGCCGGACTTGGCTGGAATGAAGATGGGCAGGTCGAAGTGCCGTACCTTGGCACCCGCTATGGTGTGGCGGTGGTGACAACCGACATGGAACTTGCGCATGACAGGCCGCTGGCACCACGCCGCGCGCAGCCGCGCCGCGATCTCACCGGACTGAACTGGCAGCTTGGCCGTCACAGCAACAGATCGGCCTTCAATCAGGACCCGTTCGCCAGTCGTGACTATCGTGACAGCGCGATGCCGCTTGAACGGCTGAAGCGGGTTGACCAGCCGACAACCTATATGGATGAGGCGAATATTCCGCGCGTGCCAAAACGAACCGATATGTTCGCGCGGGCGCAGTTCGGGGATATGGGGAAGGCCAACCAGGAGGCCGCCACAGGCGGCTATTATGCCCGCAAGGCAGCGCCATCCTATGCGCAGCGCCGCGCGCTCGGTGCCTTTGTCCTGTTGCAGGACGGGCCGGAGGAGGCCGCCCCGCCGCCGCGCCGGGAGGCTGCCTGGTACAGCGAGCAGATCAAGGCAACAAGCTATTTCCTCGGGGTTGATGCGGTCGGCCTGTCCCGATGCCCGGACTGGACCTGGTATTCGCATGATGCGCGTGGTGATGCGGTGACGCCGCCGCATGACCAGGCCATCAGCATGGTCATCGATCAGGGGTTCGAGACCATGGAAGGTGCCTCTGGCGATGACTGGATCTCGGTGGCGCAGTCGATGCGCGCCTATCTGCGGTTTTCGATGCTTGGCGGCGTGATTGCCAGACAGATCCGCAATCTTGGGTTCAGCGCCAAGGCGCATACGGTGCTGGATGGGGATGTCCTGCAGCCGCCATTGCTTCTTCTTGGTGGGCTTGGCGAGGTCAGCCGCATTGGCGAGGTGATCCTGCATCCCCATCTCGGGCCGCGTCTGAAGTCAGGTGTGGTGACGACGACATTGCCGCTGGATCATGACCGGCCCATTGATTTCGGTCTGCAGAAATTCTGCGAATCCTGCCAGAAATGTGCCCGTGAATGTCCTTCCGGTGCCATTACCGCCGGCCCGAAGGTGATGTTCAATGGCTATGAGATCTGGAAATCCGACAGTCAGAAATGCACCACCTACCGGATCACCACAAAGGGCGGGGCGATGTGCGGCCGCTGCATGAAGACATGCCCGTGGAATCTTGAGGGGTTGTTTGCCGAGGCACCTTTCAGGTGGGCAGCCTCGAATCTGCCAATGGCGGCAAAATGGCTTGCCAGACTGGATGACATGGCCGGTCGGGGCGGGCTGAATGATGCCAAGAAATGGTGGTGGGATCTGGAACTTGCCGAAGACGGCGCCTACCGTCCGACAAGCCATCCGGTCAACCGGCGAGACCTCAGCCGCGATCTGAAATTGCGGCCCGAGGACCAGACGATGGCTGTCTACCCGGCACCGCTGGCACCCCATCCCCATCCCTATCCCTTTCCGATGGATCGCGAGGCCGGCATCAGGGCCTTTGAATCGCTGGTCAGTGCTGGCGAATATCGCCGACGGATCGCGGCTGGCGATGAAAGGCACATTCACCGTTATGTCAATGCTGACGGGCAGGGTGATGCCTCGCCGGTGATCCAGGCGGTTGTCAAACGCGTCGAGGTGATGTCAGGCACGATTTCGAAATATGTCTTCGCCGCGCTTGATGGCAAACCGCTTCCGGTCTGGAGTGCCGGCGCGCATATCGATGTGCTGGTGGCGCCCGGGATGATGCGGCAATATTCGATGTCCGGCGACCCGGCAAACCGCGATGTCTATGAGGTGGCGGTACTTCGCGAGGATGAAGGGCGCGGCGGGTCGCTGTTGATGCACCGGATTTTTACCGAGGGAAGACGGGTTTTCATCTCACGCCCGATCAATCATTTCGAACTTCAGGAGAATGCCGCGCGAAGTTTTCTGATGGGCGGGGGTATTGGTGTGACACCCATGATTGCCTTCGGACACACCCTTCACGCGCAGGGGCGTGACTTCACGCTTCATTATTCGGCATCGACATCCGATGATCTTGCCTTTGGGCGTGATCTGCGATCCTTTGGCTGGGCTGGCCATGTTGTCGAGCATGTCTCGTCGCAGGGCGGTCGGGCCGATCTTGACGTCATCTTTGCCGGCGCCAGCGCCGATGACCATGTCTATGTCTGTGGTCCAGAGACCTATATGGCGGCGGTTCTGGCGGCGGCGGCGCATGCCGGACTTCCCGATGAACATCTTCATCGCGAGTATTTTTCGGTGCCGGAACAGCCGGATTACGAGAATTACGTCTTTGACCTGCTACTGCGACGCTCAGGTCGCCGGATCAGGGTCGAGGCTGATGAGACCGCGTCCGATGCGCTTGTTGCGAATGGCTATCCCGTTGATGTGAAATGCGCCGATGGTCTATGCGGGGTGTGCAAATGCGGGGTGCTTTCCGGCGATGTGGAACATCGGGATTTTGTGCTGTCGGATCGTCAGCGCGCCGATTCCATGATTTTGTGCCAGTCGCGGGCGGCTGATGAGGGTGGGGTGATCGAGCTTGATCTGTAGACGTCATGCCGGATGATGACCAGATGGGTCAGGATACGGCGCTGCCGCTGTCCTCATGGCCCTCAAGGTCTTTTCTGGCAAGATTGCCAGCCCGGTCATTCCGCGTGAAGCTGACATCGTCGCGACGCCAGTCAACCACAGGTACGCCGCGGAGCGAACGCGCCATCATCTCGAACTTGTTTGCATGTGGCAGGATATGCGCCGATATCACCTTCTGGCATTCCTTGAAGGCTTGAGGCGTGCTGTATTCCCACAGGATGCCAAGCTTGTGCTGGTCCTTGTGATTCCAGATCCGCATGATGGATTTTCGTTCGAGGCCAAGCTCGGACAGCTGTTTCATCACATCTTTATGCCAGATCGTATCAAGACCATCGAGATACCGGTTCAGCGCGGCCTCGCTGGTAAAGCGCAACTCGGTGAAATTTACACAGGTTGATTTCATGGCAGGTACTCGGGCCAGATTCTCAGCGACAGCGCTACCGGTCTTCTGCCGGCGCGACTGCCTGCTCATACATCAACTCGTACCGGCAATCCAACCAGAAAATGTCATCTGCTAGGGAAGGCTTGCCAAACGGCTGGTGATCAGGTCGAAAAAGGCATCGGCATCAAGATCGCCAACGACAAATGCGTTGTGGGGCCGGTCCGTGACCTGCCACCAGTCGATGACTGTCATGCCCATCGTCAACTCGCTGGCGACTTCGATTTCGACATTGCAGTGGCGACCGCTGAAGATCTCCGGCGCCAGCATCCATGCAATCGTACAGGGGTCGTGCAACGGTCCGCCGTCACTGCCATATTTGGCCTCGTCGAACCGTTCGAAAAAGCCGAGCAACTCGGCAACGGCGATTCCGGTCCTGTTGCCGAGGGCCCGCAGCGCCTCATTCCGGCGTGTTGTTGTCAGCGCCTTATGAGTGACATCCAGCGGCATCATGGTGATCGGAATGCCGGCGCCAAAGACAACCGCCGCCGCATGCGGATCAACATAGATATTGAATTCGGCCGCGGGCGTGATATTGCCGCCCTCGAAACAGCCGCCACCCATCAGCACGATCTGCCGGATTCGGGGGACGATATCAGGTGCGCGCTGCAACGCCATGGCGATATTTGACAGCGGGCCGATGGGCGCGATGGTGACGCTGCCTTTTGGCTCCCGGCGGATCGTATCAATGATGAAATCAACCGCATGCTGGTCCTGAAGGGGCGTTTCGGGCGCGGGAAGATCAGGGCCGTCGAGACCTGTCCTGCCGTGAACATGTTCGGCTGTCACAAGGTTGCGGACCAGCGGGCGCGACAGGCCGGCAAACACCGGAACGTCCCGGCGTCCGGCAAGATCGCAGATCTTGCGGGCATTCACCTCGGTCAACGCCAGCGGCACATTGCCCGCAACGGCGGTGATGCCAAGAAGGTTGATCTCCGGGCTCGCCAGCGCCAGCAGAATGGCAACGGCGTCATCCTGGCCCGGGTCGGTATCGATGATCAGTGACTGTGTGGTGGTCATGGCGCGGTCTTCCTCGCAATCTGCTGCGATGTCATCTTGTCCTGATCGTCAGGTGATCCGCAAGTGCTTCCGCCTGTCGTGAAATGCTGGCGGCACCGAGGATGTCACCAACGAAAGGCGCTGTTACCGGTCCAACGGCAAAGAGGTTGCCATGTGGCGCGCCATCCGGTCTGACGAGTGCGAGGTCGGCGGTCAGACGAGGGCGAAACGGTGCCGCTTCATGCGGCGCGATCAGCCCATCCGCGATCAGACTGGTCATCAGCCTGTCCTTGCCGGCGCCACTGCAATTGATGACGGCATCTGCCTCGATCTGCACGCCGCCGCCAAGGCTGACAAGATGGCGTCCTTCATGCGCCGAGGTAAGCCCTGTCACAATGTCGCGCCTGATTGTCAGCTGGCCGGCACTCATCATGGTCTGTGCCGAATCTGACGCCTGCGGGCCGGCGCGAAAGCGGGCCAGCGACCATAGCCAGCCAAGACGGCGCGTCAAACGTGTCTGGTCGGCGACCGGCAATGTCTGCCAGGCGGCCGAGATATGGACGCGAAGGCTCTCGAAACGGCGCTGCCATTCGGTTTGTGACCAGTCATCATCGCCAATGGTCTGGCGCATGAAGCGAAGAAAGCCCGACCCGCGAAGCGCTGCCGGCCATCTCAGCGGCGTGGCATCATCCCAGCCGGTCTGCACCGGTGGCAGCATGCCTTCCGGGCAGACGATGGTAAGGGAACCGCGATGCCGCTGCCGGTGCAGGGCATGCAACGCATCAAGCGCCGTCAGGCCGCCGCCGATAATGACCACTGCCGCGTCACCGGCGATCCGTTCCGGCCATTCACCGCGCCACGGAATACGGACAAGTCCAGGCGCGTCTTTTGGCGGATCTTTCATCGGCCATTCTGGCGCGGGGTTTCCGGTGGCGATCACAACAGTGCCGGCGTCAAGCGAGGTCCCGTCGTCGAGAGTTATACGCCAGTCATCGGCGGTGCCGGAGATTGATGTCGCCAGGCCTTTATGATGGGGGATGTCGGCAATCGCGGGAAAGGATTCGATCTGATCCGTCATATAGGTGGCAAAATCGCGGCGCCTGTAGAAATGCCCGACATCGGTCAGCGCGTCCGGATCGTCGATAACCGATGTGGCGGCCCATTCGGCAAAATGGTCTGGCCGGTCAGGCCAGAGCCGCATCAGTTCGGCCCGAACGTTTAACCGGAAATCGGCCGAAACGCAGCCATAGGCCTGGCCCATCCCCAGCCTGTCAGGCCCGACGATGGCGAGCTGGTCCGCGCGCATGCCGCGCGTCAGCAGATGCATGGTCAGGGCGGCGGCGCTGTAGCCGCTGCCAATGATGCCGACAGAGGCCGTCATGCCGTGGTCGGTCTGCCCGGTAAAGCGTTACCGATGGGCATCGGCCACGGTGGCAAAATGTTCCATGGCGGAGTCGATACGGTCGAACATGTCATCCAATTCGGCCTCAGTCATGACAAGCGGTGGACAGAAACCGACAATATCGCCGGGCAACGCGCGCAGGATGACGCCGTTCTCCTGGATCGCGGCGGCAGCCTGGGCGGCAATCTTGATTGCCGGGTCGAATTTACGGCGCGTCGCCGGATCGGCGGTGAATTCCATCGCGCCGATCAACCCGATGGAACGGCTGTTGCCGATGAAATCGAAGCGATCCATCCGCTTGACCCGTTCGGCAAAACGAGGCGCGAGAGTGCGCACATGGCCAACGATGTCGCGTTCCTGCATCAGTTGCTGTGCCCGCAACGCCACAGCGGCGCAGACAGGATGCGCCGAATAGGTATAGCCATGCCCAAAGATGCCAAGTGTATCGGCCTGGCTGGCGAGGGTGTCATAGAGCCTGTCCGACATCAGCACCGCCGAGATTGGCAGATAGGCCGATGACAGAGCCTTGGCGCAGGTCAGCATGTCGGGCCGCACATCCATGGCCTGCGACCCCCACATATGGCCAGTCCGTCCAAAGCCGCAGATCACCTCATCAGCAACCAGCAGGACGTCATATTTTTGCAGCACCCGCCTGATTTCCGCGAAATAGCCTTCCGGCGGGATGATGACGCCGCCAGCACCCATCACCGGTTCGGCAAACAGGGCGGCAACGGTATCCGGCCCTTCGGCAAGGATCAGCGCTTCCAGTTCGTCGGCACAGCGCCGCGCGAAATCCGCCTCGCTCTCACCGTCATGACCTTCATTGTAAAAGCAGGGCGCTGTTGTGTGTTTCACGAAATCCAGCGGCAGGCCGAACCCATCCTGCGCATAGGCGAGGGCGGTCATGCTGGCCGCGGCCATGGTCACGCCGTGATATCCACGGCGGCGGCTGATGATCTTGCGTTTCTCGGGCTTGCCGCGCGCCGCCTGATAATACCAGACCATTTTCATGGCGGTGTCATTCGCCTCGGACCCGGACGAGCAGAAAAACGCCTTGGCGAGGGTTGAGCCGTCGGCGGCAGGCGGGGCGATCCTGATCAGATGTTCAGCAAGGTCAATTGCCGGTCCGACCGTCTTGCCGGCAAAGCTGTGATAGAAGGGAAGCTTGCCGAATTGATCGATGGCGGCCTTTACGAGTTCAGGTTCGGAAAAGCCAAGCGAGGTACACCACAGGCCGCTCATCCCCTCGTAGAACCGTTTTCCGCTTTCGTCATGAACGAAAACACCGCTGCCCCTGGCCATGATATGCGGGCCAGCATCGGCCAGCATCGCCGGCTTTGTGTAGGGATGCAGGTGAAAGGCGATGTCACGGCTTTCCGGAGAATTGCCGGGAAATTTATCCATTGTCGGGGTGTCGTCCGGACTCATGCCGATATCCTCATGCCGATATCCTCTGGTCAGCGTCGAGGGCGGTTGCATCCGCGCTCAGACATGCTGCCCGCCATTGACGTGCAATTCGGCGCCGTTGATATAGGCGGCGCTCTCATTACACAGGAAAAAGATTGTCTCAGCGACCTCTTCCGATGTGCCGAATCGACCCAGTGGAATGGCCGGCAGCATGGCTTCCTCGCTTCCCGGCGACAGGATCTCGGTCATGATCTCGCCTGGGGCGATGGCGTTGACGCGAACGCCGCGCTTTCCAAAGTCAGAGGCCATCTCGCGGGTCAGCGCGCTCAGCGCCGCCTTTGACGAGGCATAGGCGGTGCCGGCAAATTCATGGACCCGGCTGCCGGCAATAGAGGTGACATTGACCACTGTCCCGTTGCCGCGTTCAAGAGGTTCGATCAGGGCCCGCGCCAGCATCACCGGCGCGAATACATTGACCTGAAAGACAAGCTGCCAGACATCCAGCGGTGTGAGGACCGAATCAAGCCGCTCTCCATCACTGCCCTTCGGCGATATGCCGGCATTGTTGACAAGTGCGTGAAGTGGCTGGCCATCAAGGCGCCGCATCAGTTCGGCAGCGCCACGTTCGATCTCTTCAGGCGATTCAAGATTAACTTCAATATGGTCCTGATCACCATCCTCGGCATGCCAGGGACACTGCCCGGGAACGGCGCCACGCGAACAGGTGATCACCCGCCAGCCAGCGTCAGAGAACCGTTTGACCGTGGCATGGCCGATACCACGGCTTGCTCCGGTCAGCATGATTGTTTTTTGTGCCTCGCCCATTCTTCCGAAGCTAGTCGATTTGACACTGACTGCCAAGCGTTGTGCGCGGCTAGAGATGGGCCAGATATTGCCTGGCCAGCGGGTGTGACGGGGCGCTGAAGAAACGGTCTGCCGGAGCTGTCTCGACAATGCTGCCACTGTCGAGGAGAAGGACATCCTCGCCAAGTCGTTCTGCCTGCGCGCGGTTATGGCTTGTCATGACTATTGTCATGCCGTCCTCATGGGCCTGCCGGACCATCGTCTCGACAAACTCTGTCGCGGCAAAATCGAGATGCGCCGTCGGCTCATCAAGAAACAGGATGTCGGGTCTGGCAGCCAACGCGCCGATCAAGGCCAGTTTCTGCTGTTCGCCGCCTGACAGCATGCGCGCCGGCGCGTCTTCCCGCCTGTCGATCTCGGCGTGGCGCAACCATTCGCGAATGGCGCCATCGTCCAGATGCGGACACAGGAATCTCAGGTGACCGCCAGTCGTGCGGCGGGTGATGATCGGTTTCTGGAACACCATCTTCTGCTGCGCCAGAGGCGGGCCGCTGATTGTGCCGGCGTCGCAGTTGATCAGACCATGAAGGCAGTTCAGCAGCAATGTCTTGCCGGCACCATTGTGCCCAAGCAGCAGCGTGATGCTGCCGCGGCGGATATGCACCGACACCGAGTCGAGCAGGGTGGTGCCGTCACGCCGCAATGTCAGGCCGCGTGCCGTCATGATGTTGTCCGGTGCGGGGCGATCAGACGTCATGGCCAAGGTTCCGGAAGCTGTGGCGCAGCAATTGACTGGCTATGTTGATTGTCAGGGCAACCAGCAGCAGAACAATCCCCAGCGCCATGGCGAAGGCAAGTTCACCCATTGAGGTTGCCAGCGCGATCGAGGTTGTCATGACCCGCGTTGAATGCCGGATATTGCCGCCAACGATCATCACCGCGCCAACCTCGGATATGGCCCGGCCAAAACAGGCAAGCCCAATTGTCAGCAGCGCCACTCGGGCTTCAAAGACCAGGGCCTTTACACGGTCGAACCTGCCGAGGCCAAGCGACTGGAACAGCGGGGCGTACTCACCATTCAGCGATTCAAAGGCCTGGCGTGAAAGCGCTATCGAGATGGGCAGGACAAGAACTGTCTGCGCCAGCATCATCGCCGCTGGTGTATAGAGGATCCCCATGAAGCCAAGCGGGCCGGACCGCGAAATAAGAAGATAGATCACCAGTCCGATCACAACCGGTGGCATGCCAAGAAAGGTATTGCTGACGACAATCAGCGCGGTCCGCCCGGGAAACCTGTATGTGGCCAGCAACGCACCCATCGGCAACCCGATCACCAGTGATGCCAGCACCGCCGTAAGGCTCACCGTCAGCGACAGGCCGATGATTCCCATCAGTTCCGCATCGCCGGTGGCGAGCATCGCAAGGGCGATCTGGAAGGGGCTCAGGATATCCATTCTGGCAGTGTGCTGGTGCGATCTGGCACCTGATAGGTTGCTGGGTACATATCTGGCAAGGGCTCGTGGTCCCGATCAACGAGGTGTGTCAAGCTGGCTACCGGCCGGGCCATCATCATCCGACAGGGCGGCGGCGCGCGCACGGCTGATCATCCGCCCTACCTCGCGCGCAAGTTTTGGCGTTTCGGCAGGATGAAGAAACCCGCCAATCTCGGTCGCGCGCCCGTGGGAACGGACAACAACTTTCTGCCGCTGACGTGTCCGTATTTCCGGTTCGTCGCGAGGTGTCAGTTCAACCTGCGCCCAGGCGGTGGGCACCTCGGTTGTCTGGCTGTCGCCAGCAGGTGATACATTTTCGATGGTCAGTTGCTGACTTGTTGCCGTCAGATGCTGGCGGCGCCGTGCCGCGCGGTAGTTCATCCTGAAAGCAACCCAGACAACCAGCAACTCAAGACCCAGAAATCCGATGACCGGCCAGGCGCCCATCAGGAAAAAACCAAGTCCGATACAAAAGGCCAATGCGCCAAGCGAGATCATGACCAGCGCGAAGCCGCGCGGCGACAGCGACCGGTAGGGCCATATGGTCATGGTCTCGCGATGTCGGGTCATGTGACGGGTCCTGTTGTCTGGATCCACTCGATAGCCCTGAAAAAGCCACATCAGGGCGCGTCTGGTCAATCGCAAAAGCCACGCGGGACCATGTGTCGCTATGCGATATCACCATTCGGGTCGGTGGATCGGCAAAGCTGTTTTGGCCACTTGCCCAGCCCGGAAGCTGTCTTTAGCATGCGGTGGGAAAGGCGGTTCCATCATGTCAATCATTGCGCTTGGGTATATGGGCATTCGATCGCCGTCACTTGGTGACTGGTCTGATTACGCCCGCCGACAACTTGGAATGCAGCAGGTCGATCGCGGTGGTGGTACGCTGTCATTCCGCATGGATGACTGGCAGCAGCGGCTTGTTCTTCTTGATGAGCCTGGCCAGGAATTCGCCTTCATGGGGTGGCAGGTTGAAAGTGCCGATGAACTTGATGGACTTGCCGCCGGGATCGAGGAATTCGGTATTTCCGTTACCGAGGCAGACAGGGCCCTGTGCGATCAGCGCTTTGTGACCAGGATGATTGTCTGCGATGATCCCGACGGCAACCGCGTCGAAATCTTCGCGATGCCGAAACTTGCCACCGACCCCTTCGCGCCGGGGCGACCGATCGACGGGTTCCTTACCGGCCCCTATGGAATGGGGCATGCGGTTCTCCACGTCGAGGATGTGGCACCATTGCTTCCCTTCTATCGCGACGTGCTTGGTTTTTCTGTGAGCGATTATGGTCTGTCGCCCTATCCGATGTATTTTTTCCATGTCAACGGGCGGCATCACAGTTTTGCGATGATCGGCACTGGTCGCCGCGGGCTGCACCATTTCATGGTTGAATATCAGAATCTTGATGACGTGGGGCAGGGCTATGACATCGCATTGATGGAAGATGATCGCATCGCCTATACGCTTGGTCGCCATACGAATGATTATATGACGTCTTTCTACGCCCGCACGCCGTCGAATTTCTTCATTGAGAGTGGCTGGGGTGGCCGGGTCATCGATGTTGACCAATGGCAGCCTCATGAAACACATGTCGGGCCCAGCTTCTGGGGCCATGACCGAGTGCATCTTCCCGAGGATCGTCGTGCCGTGATGCGCGACATGCGCCTCAAGGCGGCGGCAGAGGGAAAACGTACCCCAAGGCTTGTCGATTGTCCCTGGCTCTATGATCAACTGAGTAATTGAACCCAAGATGATGAATGAAACTGTGTCCGTTCAGGCGGATTATGATGTCGTGATTGTCGGCCTCGGCCCTACCGGGGCGACGCTTGCCAATATCCTCGGTGAATATGGCATTGGTACTCTTGTTCTTGAACGTGAGGAGGCCGTCTATCCGCTGCCGCGGGCCGTGCATTTCGATGATGAGGCGATGCGGGTCTTCCAGTCGATCGGGCTGGCCGAGGGCATTGGCCGCGACGCGCGGGTCAATGTCGGGACCAAATTCGTCGATTCCAACATGGACCTGATGCTCGACTGGTCACGACCACAGGAAATCGGGCCGCTTGGCTGGCATCCAAGCTATCGCTTCCACCAGCCTGATCTCGAGGCCGAATTGAACCGCGGCCTGACCGGGCAGGACAAGGTCACTGTGGTGCGCTCGGCCAATGTCACATCGGTCAGTGACCATGGTGATGTGGTCAACGTTGTCTATGACCATGAGGCAACCGAAAGGACCGTCACCGCCCGGTTCGTTGTCGGAACCGATGGCGCGCGGTCCATCGTGCGTGCCTCCATGGATAGCGGCTGGGAGGATCTGGGATTCAAGGAGCGCTGGCTTGTCCTCGATGTACAGCTGTTGAAGCCTTGTCCCGAGCTTGGGGATTTCACGATCCAGACATGCGACAAGGCGCGCCCGACCACCTATGTTCGGTGCCCGCGTGACTGGCGGCGCTGGGAAATCAGCCTGAAGCCTGATGAAACGCCCGAAATGGTGACCGAGGATTCATTCATCTGGCCAAAGCTTCGCCCGGCGATCACCCCGCAGGACGGCGCGATACGGCGCAAGGCCGTCTACAGTTTTGAATCAAAGCTGGCGACGCGGTGGCGTGAAGGCCGCCGTCTGATTGCCGGTGATGCTGCCCATCTGATGCCTCCATTCCTTGGCCAGGGTATGTGTACCGGCATCCGCGATGCCGCAAATCTGGCCTGGAAGCTGGTGGCCATCCTGAAATGGGGCGCGACGCATGACCTTCTGGACAGCTATGAGATGGAGCGGCGTGATCACGCGAGGATCTACATCGAAACAGCGGTCAGTGTTGGCGAGATGATGAACAGCGCCGAGACGGCCGAGGCGCTTACCCATGCCGTCAATCCGGACGGATCGGCGAAGATGCAGTCTATCAATCGTGGGCTGGAGCGCGCGATTGGTCCGGCAGGTGATACGTTCGCCGGTATGAAGATGCCACAGCCATGGCTGGCCGATGGCCGGCGGCTCAGCGATGCCATGGACGGGCGGTTTGCGATCATTGGACGCGCGGCAGCCCTGAAGGGTGCTGATCTGCCATCACAGCAGATGGCGTTGGTGGTGAATGCCGATGAGCATGATGAGGTCGGCGTGATGCTTGAGAGTCTTGGTGTCGAGGCGGTGATTGTTCGCCCCGATTTCTATTGCTTCGGGGCGCAAACCGACCCTGGCAGTCAGGCTCTTGGTCGTCTCTCGGGCGCGCTTCTTGAACAGCTTGGTGTCACCGCCTGAACGGCCCGACCGGTTGCTCACCGGCAGCAGCTCTGTTCAGGTGTGTGGATACCCGCCTTCCGGTTGCGGCACACCGTCGTCATCGCAGGCCAGCGTGGTCACGGACACCGCGCTGGTGACGGGAAGGCTGGCATAGAGATGGGGAAAGAGGTCGCCGCCCCGCGACGGTTCCCACACCATATCCAGACCGTCTGTCTCGATAGCCACGAGGACAAGACCGGAGCGGTCGCGGAAATGCCGCCGCGCCGTTTCCGCGACCTGCGCGGCTGTCGAGAAATGGATGAAACCATCCTCGAGATCGATTCCGGCGCCGGCGAAGACACCTGTCGCCACGGCCTCATCCCAGAGCGCGGCATCGCAGATTTTGTAGACAATGCTCATCCCGTCTCTCTTGTCTCAAGAAATGTGGCAATGGCGGTGACCAGACGATCGCGCTTGACGTCAGCCAGCTCCACTGGCTCACCATGACCCCAGATCGGGGCCGGCCATGCCGCATCATCACGCCGCCTTGCGACAACATGAAGGTGAAGCTGTGGCACCAGATTGCCAATGGCCGCGATATTGATCTTGTCAGCTGTGAAAGTGGGCTTCATCCATCCGCCAAGCTGTGTGGCAAGGGCCATCATCTGGTCGCGAAGGTCATCGGCAAGGTCATGGAGTTCCCGCGCGCCCTCGCATTCCGGCACCAGCACCAGCCAGACATATCGTGAATCATCGGCAAGCCGAACCTGGATGCCGTCAATTCGCGCAATGAGGTATGAGCTGTCGGCAAGCCGCTGGTCGAGCGCAAACCCCATCTTCACCTCCCGATGATGTCGGCAATCGCCTTGCCACAGCTTTCTGTCGTTGCCGTGCCGCCAAGATCACGGGTCCGCAATGCCTGGTCCGAAAGAGCCGTATCAATGGCGTCGGTGATGCACGTCGCGGCATCGGTGAAACCAAGATGATCAAGCATCATCGCCGCTGTCCAGATCTGGCCAACCGGATTGGCGATGCCCTGGCCGGCAATGTCCGGTGCCGAACCGTGCACCGGTTCGAACAGCGATGGAAAATCACCAGTTGGATTGATGTTGGCTGATGGCGCGACGCCAATGGTGCCGGTGCAGGCCGGGCCAAGATCGGACAGGATGTCGCCAAACAGGTTTGACGCCACAACAACGTCGAACCAGTCAGGGTGCTGTACGAAATGCGCGGTCAGGATGTCGATATGATATTTGTCCGTTTCAACTTGTGGGTAATGGGCGGCCATGGCTTCAACCCGTTCATCCCAATACGGCATGGTGATCGAGATGCCGTTTGATTTGGTGGCCGAGGTCAGATGCTTTTTCGGTCGGCTTTGCGCCAGTTCAAAGGCGAATTTCAGGACACGGTCGATGCCGATGCGGCTCATCACTGTTTCCTGGATCACCACCTCGCGTTCGGTATCGGGGAACATGCGCCCGCCGATTGAGGAATATTCACCCTCGGTATTCTCGCGGACGATATAGAAGTCGATATCGCCAGGCACCCGGTTGGCGAGCGGCGAGGGTACACCCGGCAGCAGACGAACCGGCCGCAGATTTACATACTGGTCGAACTCGCGCCGGAATTTCAGCAATGATCCCCACAGCGATATGTGGTCGGGGATCTTGTCGGGAAGGCCGACCGCGCCAAAGAAAATCGCGTCGTGCCCGCCAATCTGCGCCTTCCAGTCCTCGGGCAGCATATCGCCATGTTTGGCGTAATGGTCATAGCTCGCGAAATCGAAATGGTCGTAATGCAGGTTGATGTCGAATTTGGACGCGACGGTCTCGAGAATCCGCAGCCCCTCGGGCACGACTTCCTTGCCGATGCCATCACCCGCGATGACCGCGATATTGAATCTGTTCTTCGTCATGATACGCCTCTCGGAAAGTTGGATTCCCAATGCCAGTCAGGCAGCCACAGCCGGCTGATAACGGCTAGAATGGCATGGGGTGCGATTTATGCGTCTCGTTAATTCTTGCCATGATCTCATCATCAAGGCTCAGTTCGGCGGCCTTCAGCGAATTCTCCAGCTGCGGCAGGCTTGTTGCGCCAAAAATCACCGATGCCATGAAGGGCCGCTTCATGCACCAGGCAAGCGCCAGTTGTCCCAGATCCATGTCATGATCATCCGCGATCGCCTGATAGGCATTGATGGCCGGCCACAGGCGCGGTGTGATCCGCCCACCAAGATCATTATTGATGTCCTTGCGTGATCCTTTTGGCGGCACGCCGTCGGCGCTGTATTTACCGGTCAGCAGCCCGCAGGCAAGCGGCGAGAAGGACAACAGCCCAACATCCTCATTATGCGCCAATTCTGCCAGATCGGTGTCAAACAGGCGGCATAGAAGGCTGTATTCATTCTGGATTGATGCCATGCGCGGCAGGTCGCGATCCGCGGCGATGCGAAGCCATTGTGACGTACCCCAGGCGCTTTCATTCGACAGGCCGACATGGCGAATCCTGCCCTCGCGGCGGTATCCTTCAAGGCATTCCAGTATCTCGTTCATGTCGTCGAGAATGGCGTCACGGTCCTGCGAAGTGGGGTCATAATGCCAGTTCTTGCGGAACATGTAGGACCCGCGATTTGGCCAGTGAAGCTGATACAGGTCGATATAGTCGGTCTTCAGCGATCTCAGCGAGGAGTCCAGCGCCACCTTGATTGTCGCTGGCGAGATGGGCGCGCCGTCGCGGACATTTCTGTACCCTTCACCACTCACCTTGGTGGCGATGATCACGTCTGACCGGCGCCCTGACGCGGCAATCCACTCGCCGATGATACGTTCGGTATCGCCCTGCGTGTCCTGGGACAGCGGTGTGGTCGGGTACATTTCGGCGGTGTCGATGAAGTTGATTCCATGATCCAGCGCCATGTCGATCTGCGCATGGCCCTCGGCGGGCGTGTTCTGTGTGCCCCATGTCATTGATCCAAGACACAGCGCGCTGACCTTCAAATCCGTTCGTCCAAGCCTGTTGTAAATCACGCCGGGTTCCTCATTCTGATCGTCTTTAGTTACGCATTGTTGCGGGAAAACACAAACTGGCTGGTCTGGTGATAGCTGTCATCCGGCGCCAGTGCAATCGAAGGAAATGCCGGATGGTTCGGCGCGTCGGGCCACAATTGGGGCTCAAGACACAGTGCCGCAAAGGGGGAATTGTGAAGATCGCCAAGACAGGACCCGCCACCGGCAAGTCCCTGACCGGTGTAGAATTGCAGGCCCGGTTCGGTGGTCAGAAGTTTCATCGTCACGCCGCTGTCAGGCGCGGCCAATTCAGCCACCGGCGTCAGGGTACGGCGCTGGTCGGCAAGGCAGAAATTATGGTCAAAACTGTCCGCGATCCGGCGCATCTGACGGAAATCGAATCTGGTGCCACCCACCGCCGCGATTTCGCCCGTCGGCAGGCAGTCTGTGTTGGTGGGTAGATAGCAATCCGTCGCGATGGACAGATGGTGGGCGCGGATATCGGCACTGCCATCAAGGTTGAAATAGCTGTGATGCCCAAGATTCAGAATGGTTGGCTGGTCAGTCGTCGCCATCAGCTCGACCCGCAGGGCCGGACCTTCGACAAGGCTGTACCGGCATCGCACTTCCACCGTGCCGGGAAACCCCATGCTGCCATGCGGGTCGGTAAGTGCCAGTGTGACATGCGTGGCTGACTGGTCGACAATATGCCAGTTGCGCGCGCCATAGCCTGTCCCGCCACCATGCAGCATGTGGCCACCACTCTGGTTGCTGTCCAATTTGTGCTCAACACCGTCAATCACGGCGCGCGCGCCGCCAATCCTGTTGATCACCCGCCCGGCCGTGACGCCGTGATATTGCGAATGGTCGAGATAGTCCTGAAGTGTTGCAAAGCCGATAACCAGCGGGTTCTCATACCCGTCAAGGCGCAGATCCTGCAGCGTCGCGCCCCAGGTCAGAATGCACGCTGTCAGGCCATATCCGGTAAGGGTGATTTGGAAAACTGGCTGATTTTCCGGGGAATTGCCAAAGCTGACTGTCATGTGCCCTCAAAACTCTTTTCATGCCGACATCCGGGGAAATGATGTTGAATCCGGGTGTTAGTCACTATATAGCAGAAACGTTAGTTTTAATTGACTGTCCCCCGCAGGTGCCCGTGGGTAGCAGCCAAGTTGCTGGGAAGGGCCATGCGTATTGCAGTTATCGGGTCGGGTATATCCGGCCTTGGAAGCGCTTATCTACTCAACCACAATGCCGACATACATCTGTTTGAGTGTGACCATCGCCTTGGTGGACACAGTCATACGGTAGAAGCGGATTTTGGTGGTAAACGGGTGCCGGTTGATACCGGGTTTATCGTTTTCAATCCTCTGAACTATCCCAATCTGATCGCGCTGTTTGATCGGCTTTCGGTGCCGTGGATTGACAGCGACATGAGTTTTGCTGTTTCGCTTCGCAACGGCGGCTGCGAATATGAAGGCTCGCTTGGCGGTTTGATGGCGCAGCCGACAAACCTGCTGCGACCCCGCTACTGGTCAATGCTGCGCGATCTGACACGGTTCTATCAGACGGGATATGACCGCGCCTTCACTGGCCCGGCAGACGAATCCCTGGCCGGGTTCCTGGATCGGGAAAATTACGGAACCGCCTTTATCGAGGACCATCTTCTGCCAATGGGGGCGGCTATCTGGTCATGCTCGGCGCAGACGATGATGGATTATCCGGTCCGCTCGCTTCTCCAGTTCATGGAGAATCACAAGCTGTTGAATTTCATTGATCGTCCGCAATGGCGCACGGTCGAGGGCGGGTCGCGTGAATATGTAAACCGCCTGGCCACGACGCTTGGGGGGACGAACGGCGGGCGTATCCATCTGAACACCCACATCACCGGTGTCCGCCGCGCCCAGGGTGGCGTGATCCTGTCGATCGCCGGCGAAGGCGAGGTCTGGTTTGATCGCGTTGTGATGGCGGCGCATGCCGACCAGTCACTGGCGCTGATCTCCGATCCGACACCGGCGGAACATGACATTCTTTCAGGCTTCAGGTTCCAGCCGAACCGGGCGGTGCTGCATTCCGATTCCAGCCTGATGCCGCGCCGGCGCGCCGCCTGGGGGGCATGGAACTATATCGGGGGTGATGGCGTCGACACCTCGCTGTGCCTGACCTACTGGATGAACAGGCTGCAATCCATTGATGAGGATTGCCCGCTGTTCGAGACGCTGAATCCGCATCGTGAACCCGATCCGGACCTGATCCATGGCAGTTACAGCTATGCGCATCCGGTCTTCGACGAACGCGCCATCGCATCGCAGGCACGGCTTGCCGAGATTCAGGGCACAGACAATCTGTATTTTGCCGGTGCCTGGACTGGTCACGGATTCCATGAGGACGGTCTGAAATCCGCGATTGCGATAACGCGGACGATGGGCTTCGATGTGCCGTGGCACAGCGAGGTAGCTGCCTATGAGCGGCCGGCCATCACCGAGTCTCGTGAGATTGCCTGATGACAGCCTGCCAGCTCGTGCGGTCCAGGATTGATCACACGCGCCACGGTACGCCTTCGCATTTCCTGACGCGGAAGGGTCTTTCAATCTGGATCGATCTCGACAGATTGAATGAGGCCGATGGCCAGTCAGCATTTTTTTCGGTGGATAGGGTAAACCTTCTGTCATTTCACCAATCGGATTATGGCCCGAATTTTCGGCGTTCCGGCACGCCAACCCCGCTGGCGGAATATGCCCGCGCGCAGGCACAGGACATCTGCCCCGATGTCGAGATCGAAACCGTCCATCTTCTGACCTTTCCGCGAATCCTTGGCGTGGCGTTCAATCCTGTCTCGATCTATGTGCTGCGGGACCCGGCAGGCCGCGACGCGATGTATATCTATGAGGTCCGCAATACCTTTGGCGATATGCATGCCTATGTTGGTCGGGCGAATGGCGGGCAGACCGTTCTGCAGGCTGCCAAGATCTTCCACGTCTCGCCCTTTTTCCCGGTCAGCGGAGATTACCGGATTCGGTTTGCTGGGCCGCGTGACAAGCCATCGGTTCGGGTGCTGATGCGCTATGCAGATTCTGGTCAGCCAAGGCTGACGGCAACGTTGCGCGGCGAACGCGAACCGCTTACTAATTTAGGTATATTCAGGGCGCTCGCGGCGACTGGCCAGTGGCCACTGCGGCCGTTGGTGTCGATACATTTTGAGGCGATGCGCCTGTGGTGGAAACGTGTGCCGTTTCATCGTCGGCCGGAACCGCCGGGCCCATGGTCGCGGGCCAAGGATGTTGGTGGAAGATAAGGGATTTTCATGACCGGTTTTTTTGATCGTCGAAAGCTTGATCTGCTGCTGGCTCTCTTCTCACGGCTACAATATGGCCACCTGACGGTTACCCTTCCTGATGGAACGCAGCGCGTGTTTGTTGGTGCTGAACCTGGTCCGAAGGCCGAGCTGACGATCACCAGAATGAGCGCGGTGTCGCGGATCCTCGGTGACGGCAAAATGGGCTTTTGCGAAGCTGTGATGGAAGGCGAGATTGACAGCCCGTCCATGTCCAGTCTCATTGAACTGGCGGTCATGCATGATTCGATGCTCTCGAAACAGATGACGGCAAATGTCTGGCGGCGTGTCGGGCTGCGGCTTTTCCATGGCATGCGGCGGAACAGCAAGACCGGTGCTGCCAGGAACATCTCCTATCATTATGATCTCGGAAACGAATTCTACGCCGCCTGGCTGGACCAGACGATGACCTATTCATCGGCGGTGTTTGATCGTGAAACGGACGATCTGGCAACGGCGCAGACGAATAAATACCGGCGGCTTGCCGATCTTGCCGATATTCAGCCCGGAGATCATGTTCTGGAAATTGGCTGCGGGTGGGGTGGGTTCGCCAAATACGCCATTGAGGAGCGCGGGGCGCGCGTCACCGGAATCACGATCTCGCGGGAGCAGCATGATTTTGCGCGGCAGCGACTTGCCGATGCGGGGCTCAATGGGCGCGGCGACGTGCGGCTCATCGACTATCGTGATCTGAACGGGACCTTCGACAAGATTGTTTCGATCGAGATGTTCGAGGCGGTCGGGCAGGCCTATTGGCCAACCTATTTCAACGCTGTGGCATCATTGTTGAAGCCTGGCGGACGCGCCGCCTTGCAGGCCATCACCATTGAGGATTATGCGTTTGAGGAATATCGGCGCGAGCCCGACTTCATCCAGCGCTATATCTTTCCCGGCGGCATGCTGCCATCAATGCCGAAGCTCGAACAACCTGTCGCCGAGGCCGGGTTGACGCTTGTCGATGAAATCGGGTTCGGCCTTGATTACGCGCGAACGCTGGCTGAATGGCGGAACCGCTTCCAGGAAGCATGGCCGCAGCTTGCCACCGGTCGTTTCGATACCAGGTTCAAGCGTATGTGGGAGTTGTATCTGTCCTATTGCGAGGGCGGGTTCCGTGCCGGCATGATCGACGTCAAGCATCTGCTCTACATGCATCGCTAGGGGCGCCGCGTGATGCCAGCTGGTCTTGTCATCCCATCTTTTGAACCGGAACGCTATTTCGCGCGTCGGCTTGACGCCTATGGTGTCTTTGTCGATCGGTTTGGTACCATTCGGCGCCAGTTCGAGGTGGCTGTCACCGGGCGCCGAACGGACACTGGCTTCGTGCTGGATGAGTCGTTTCTCTATGATGATGGCGAGACCGAGGAACGGCGCTGGGATGTAACGGCGCTTGGCAATGGGCGCTATGAGGGGCAATGCGCCGATGTTGTCGGCGTGGCGCGTGGTGTCTGTACGGCCAATATGCTCAGCTGGCGCTACAGTTTCCGGCTTGCCATGTTCGGCCGCAAGGTGACGGTGCGGTTCGACGATGTGATGGTCCTGCAGGATGGTGACATTCTGGTGAACCGGGCACAGGTGTCGAAAGCCGGGTTTCGCCTCGGCGAGGTTCTGCTCAGCTTCCGCCCGTCCTGACCCGAAACAACCTCAGCACCGGACGCAGCAGAGTGCCGATCAACGGCAGGCGCGCCAGCAATTGGCTGGCGCTGTCCCAATGGTCGATATGCGCCGATATCAGCCCGTCATCGCCGACACGCACCTCGCTCATGCCTTCGAGGTCGAGGTTTGTGTGCGGCCAGCCTTTCAGATGCCCGCTCATGCGCCAGCGAAGATAGGCGCGCCTGCCGCCATCATGTGTGCCATGGGCGATGTCGATAATGTGAAAGCGCGGCGCCTCGCAGGTTTCAAACATATGCGCGAAGATTGCCTTGAAACCAGCATGGCCGGTCACATCATTGAAGGGATCGGTGAACCGAACCTCTGGCGATAGCATGGCGAGAATCTCGTCCATCGTTGCCGGTGTGAGGCTGGCGAAGGCGGCGGCGTAGCGTTCGATGATGTCGTCTGTCCTTGCCATGGCTATTTCTGCGGAAATCCGGTTCGGGCGCCAACGAGGCGGAAAAAGGTCCGGTCAGGGAGCCAGCGTAGCATGTTCATGCTGCGGGCGAATTTTCGTGGGAACCTGATCATGAACCGGTCTGTTTTCAGCCCTGTCAGAATCTCGGTGGCTGCCGTTTCCGCGCTGATCAGGCCCGGCATCTCATAGTCATTCACCGCTGTTGATTCGGTGTCGACAAAACCGGGGCAGATGACCTTGATATCGATGCCGCGCGGGGCGAGATCGAAGGTCATGGATTCAGCAAGCGAAATCAGCGCCGCCTTGGTCGGTCCATAGGCGGCGGCACGGGGCAGGCCACGCCATCCGGCAACCGAGGAGACAAAGGCAATCTGTCCTTTTTTGCATTCAAGCATATTTTCAATAATAGGCGGCAATGCATTGACAACACCCATATAATTTACATTCATATGCTGAGCATAGACAGAGGGATCGATGGCGGATGTGTCCTGAGGTTCATACATGCCGGCATTCAGGATCGCGCAATCTATGGAGCCTAGTTTTGAGATGGACGCGCTGATGGTCCTGGCCAGCGCGTCAGCATCTGTGACGTCACACACGGCGCCAAAAAACCCCTCATGTCCGTCGCCAAGTTCGGCCAGCCTGTCACCGCGCCGCGCCACCGCCGTGACCTTGTCACCAGCGGCAAGGCATTGTTCGGCAAGCGCGGCGCCGATGCCTGAACTGGCGCCAGTGATGAAATAGTGCGACATGGTCATGTCCTCAAAGCTGGCCACACCAGATCTGTGGCCATGCCAGAGCAGGTAGGTGTATCCACGCCCTATGTGAAGGGGTGGGCGCTAAAAGAGGTCGTGCCGCAGCGTGACGGATGTCGCCGATTCGCGTCAACGGCATGGCGGTGCCTGACAATTGCGTGACGCAATTGGTTGACAGGATGCCGCAGAATCAGACCATTATCATGTCCATTGAAGGTGGCTGTGGGGCAAAGCCCCATGCCTTAATGAGGGAATATGGTACGGGTGAAAAATGACTGCCCAAAGCCATGGCCGTCCCCGCGACTGTATGTTGGTCGCCCGTCATCATGCCACTGGAGGATATGCCTCTGGGAAGGCTGGCGGGCAATGACCTCGAGCCAGGAGACCTGCCTTCAAAGACGTAGTGCAACGGCCGGGGAATGCCGTGAAGCGAGCTTGATTAAGCTGCCCGCGACACAATCCCCGCCACAAAACCGATCCGCCCCGGTCATCAGGGGAGGATTCATCCAGGGGGACGCCCAATGACAAAATTCTTCGCCGTGGCGGCAGCCATGATCCTGACAACAACCACCGCAGCCATGGCGCACCATCCGCTTGGCGGCATGACGCCGACAAGCTTTTCCGAGGGATTTCTCTCCGGCCTTGGTCATCCGGTCATCGGGTTTGATCATCTTGCCTTTGTGATCGCGGTTGGCCTGATCGCCGCATTCCACAGTAACCGCCTCCTGATGCCAGCGGCCTTTGTCATCGGAACGGTTGGCGGGGCGATGCTGACCCTTGCCGCTGTAACATTGCCGCTTGCCGAACTTGTCATTACCGGGTCGGTAATCGTCGGCGGTGCCCTCGCGATGCGCGGGCGGGTCACGGATCTGCGGCTGGCTGGTGGATTTGCTGCCGGTGCCGGATTGTTTCATGGCTGGGCCTATGGGGCCACCATCATTGGTGCCGAGCCAACCCCGATTTTTGCCTATCTTGCCGGCTTTGGCCTGGTCCAGATGGCGATCGCCATCGGTGTGGCGGCTCTGGTTCACAACATCTGGAAGGCGTTTGACGCCGAAGCGTTGCGGCCTCGTCTGGCCGGGGCGGTCGTTGCCGGTGTTGGCGTGACCTATATGGTGGAAATCGTCGAGGCGGTAATCTTCCCGGCAATGTAACGTGATGGCCGCCGGTTTCGGGCGGCGGCTTCCGCGGAGGCAGGGTCGAACGGCTCTGCCTTTTTGCGTTTTCGGGACACGCCACCAAAAACTGTCAACGAATGGCATTTGCAGGCGCATCACGCGTGAAAGGTTTCAACAGATGGCTACATCTCGCATTCCCGCGACCGTTATCACCGGGTTCCTTGGGTCCGGCAAGACAACGCTGATCCGCAACATCATCACGCAGGCCAATGGCCGGCGGCTGGCCCTGATCGTGAACGAATTCGGCGATATCGGCATGGATGGCGCGATGCTTGAGGATTGTGGGGCGGAGAGTTGCAGCGCCGAAGACATCATCGAGCTTGCGAATGGCTGTATCTGCTGCACCGTCGCTGATGATTTCCTGCCAAGCATGCAGCAATTGCTTGCGCAGACGCCGCCGCCGGACCACATCATCATCGAAACATCCGGCCTGGCGCTGCCCCAGCCGCTTGTCCAGGCCTTCAACTGGCCGGATATCAAGTCGCAGGTGATGCTTGACGGCGTGGTCACGCTTGTCGATGGACCTGCGCTGGCCGAAGGCGGGGTGGCGCATGACCTTGACGCGCTGGAGGCACAGCGCGCCGCCGATGAGGAACTTGATCATGAAAGCCCTATCGACGAGCTGTTCGCCGATCAGATCGGCGCCGCCAATCTGATTGTCCTGTCAAAGGCGGACCTTCTCGATGACGCGGCCATGGCGCGGGCGCGCAGCGTGGTCGAAACCCGGCTCGAGGCGACAACACCCATCATTCCCGTGGCTGGTGGTGCGGCGCCAATGGACGCCATTCTTGGTCTCGGCATGGAAGATCAGGCGCATGCCCGCTCGGAACATTCCCATCATCACCATCACGATGATGACCATGACCATGATCACCATCACCATCACGACCATGGCCATGACGAGTTCGCCTCGCGCATCATCGCGCTTGGCGAGATCGATGATGTGGAGGTGTTTCAGCAACGCATTGCCGCGCTTGCATCGGAATTCGGCATCTTGCGGGCAAAGGGGCGGGTTGCGGTAGCTGGCAAGGCGCTTCCCTACGTGGTGCAGGCCGTCGGACGGCGAGTTGACGGCTATTTCGCCCGTGACCGTGATGCCGGTGCCGGCAGACTTGTCGTGATTGGTATGGCCGGCATCGATGTTGCCGGCATTGCGACGCGTCTTGGCGGCACGCTGATCGACGACCATGCATCTTCCTAGGGTCGAAGACGGCGGCGCGCTCTATGATTCTGGTGAGGCGGTCGATCTCGACCAGCCGCCGGGCGATATCATTTTCCTGACCTCGGCGGATACCGAGGTCAGCCTTTTGTCCGCAGCCGCGTCACGTTTTGCGGACGTCCCCGGCACTTCGGCGACCACGATTCCGGCGACCACGATTCCGGCGATCAGGATCGCCAATTATCTCAGCCTGTCGCATCCCTTCTCGGTCGACAACTACCTTGCCGCCACCGTCGCCGGGGCAAAACTTGTCGTGGTGCGTCTTCTTGGCGGGACCGGCTATTGGTCCTACGGGGTTCAGCAATTGCGCGCACTGGCCGATCGTGGCGGGCCGCAGGTGGTGTTTCTCGCCGGTGACGGCAAGCCCGATCCCGAACTGGACTACCTGTCCAGCCTGGCGCCCGGTCACTGTCACGCGCTGGCGGCCTATCTTGATTCCGGAGGCCCCGACAACGCACTGGCCTTTCTGATGGCGCTTCGGGATCTGTGTGACGGCACCGATCTGGCACCGCCGGCGGCGCCGCTGCTGCGGGCCGGCATTTACTGGCCGGGGCACCGGACGCCTGATCTGACGACGCTGCGGGCAAACTGGCGTGACGGCGCGCCGGTGGCGGCCATTACATTCTACCGCGCGTTGATGCAGGCCGCCGATCTGGCGCCGGTTGATGTGATGATTGAGGCCTGTATCGACGCGGGGTTGAACCCGCTGCCGTTGTTCTCGGCAAGCCTCAAAGATGGGGATTCAGCTGCCGTCATTGCCGATCTGCTGCGCCAGGCACAGGCCGATGTCATCCTGAACATGACAAGCTTTGCCGTGTCCGATCCGGCGCAAGGGGATCACGGCATGCCGGACATGCGCTCGGCTGGACCGTTCGGCGCGGTTGACGCGCCGGTGTTCCAGCTCGTCTTGTCGGCAAGTCTGAAGGATGACTGGCAAAGTTCCGGTGCCGGCCTGACACCGCGTGACCTGGCGATGAATGTGGCGCTGCCGGAACTGGACGGGCGTGTTCTGACCCGGGCTGTTGGCTTTAAACGACCACCATCCCGCCATCCCGTGACGCATGCCATGACCACCGCCTATGAAGCTGTTCCCGAGCGGGCACGCTTTACGGCCAGGCTGGCGGCGAACTGGGCGCGGCTTCGCCAGATCGGGGTCGCTGACCGCAAGGTTGCGCTGATCATGGCGAATTATCCGAACCGCGATGGCAGGATCGCCAATGGCGTTGGGCTTGACACGCCGGCAAGCGTCTTTGCCGCCATGAGGGCGCTTGGCGATGCCGGTTATGCCGTTCAGGCCTTCCCCGATGACAGCGCCGGTCTGATCGCGCAGATGAAGGCGGGGCCAACCAACGCTGGATGGCAGGGGCGTGACGCCGATGTCAGCCTGCCACTGCAGGATTATGAACGACATTTCGCTGCTCTGCCGGAACCGGTGCGCCGGGCGGTCATCGCGCGCTGGGGCGCGGCGTCCGCGGATCCGATGTGCGATGGCGACAATCTGCATCTGCCGCTGCGCCGATATGGTCATGTCATCGTCGGCATACAGCCGGCACGCGGCTATAATATTGATCCCAAATCGACCTATCATTCGCCCGATCTGGTGCCGCCGCACAATTATTTCGCGCTGTATATCTGGCTTCGCGAGATTGGCTGCGTTGATGCCGTTGTGCATTTTGGCAAGCATGGCAATCTGGAATGGCTGCCGGGCAAGGCGCTGGCCCTCAGCGAGGCGTGCTTTCCCGAGGCCGTGCTTGGCCCGGTGCCACATCTCTACCCCTTTATCGTCAATGATCCGGGTGAGGGGGCGCAGGCCAAACGCCGCACCGCCGCGGTCATTCTCGACCATCTGACACCGCCCATGACACAGGCCGACAGCCACGGTGTGATGGCCGAGCTGGAAGCGCAGATGGATGAATATTTCGAGGCTGCCGGTATGGACCGGGCGCGCTCTGACGCTCTTCTTGGTGATATCCTTGATACCGCCATGCGGGCCGGCATTGCCCAGGATTGTGGCATTGATGATGCTGACGATCCTGGCGAGCAATTATTGAAGCTGGACAATTATCTTTGCGATCTGAAGGAGCTGCAGATCCGTGACGGGCTGCATGTCTATGGCAGCTCGCCGGGCCAGGAACTTGCCAACGGGCTGCTGGCGCAGATTCTGCGAACGCCGCGTGGTGATGGCGACGGGGCGAATGGCTCGCTCATCAGGGCATTGGCGCGCGATCTGGGGCTTGGCGATGCGGCGCGTTTCGATCCCTTGACCTCGGAACGTGGTCTTGCCTGGGACGGACCGCGGCCTGCCAGTCTGGATGAACTGTCAGATAACCCCTGGCGAAGCCATGGTGACACGGTGGAACGGCTTGATGCGCTGGCGCTGGCGCTGGTGGCTGGATCGCGGGTGCCGCCTGGCCCTGCCAGCGCCGCTGTCATCGACACCGCTCTTGCTGATATCAGATCCCGTCTTGCCGCCTGTGGCCCACGCGAGACCGACGCCCTGATCCGCGCCCTTGATGGTCGGTTTGTTCCTGCCGGGGCATCGGGTGCGCCAACCCGTGGCCGGCCCGAAGTTCTGCCGACCGGACGCAATTTCTTTTCAATCGACAGCCGCGCCCTGCCAACCCCGGTGGCCTGGCGGCTTGGCTGGGCGTCTGCCGAGGCGCTTCTTGACCGGCATCTGATGGACCATGGCAATTGGCCGCGCGCCGTGGTGTTGTCAGCCTGGGGCACATCGAACATGCGCACTGGCGGTGATGATCTGGCACAGGCGCTGGCATTGATGGGAGTAAGGCCAAGCTGGGATGCGGCCTCGCGGCGGGTCACCGGGTTCGAGATCATTCCGCTGGACAGCCTCGACCGGCCGCGGGTTGATGTCTGCCTTCGATGTTCCGGATTCTTCCGCGACGCCTTTCCGGCGCAGATGACGCTGTTCGATCGGGCCGTGCGGGCGGTGGCGGCGCTTGACGAGCCTGACGATATGAACCCGCTTGTGGCGGCTTCACGCCGCGACGCCGCGCGCTATCAGTCGGATGGGCTGGATCCTGACGCCGCGGCGCGGCAGAGCACGCTGCGGATTTTCAGCGCCATGCCGGGCGCCTATGGCGCCGGGTTGCAGGCCCTGGTTGATGAAAAGCTGTGGCAGGACCGCAGCGATTTTGCCGAGGCGTTTCTTGTCTGGTCAGGCTATGCCTACGGCGAGAACAGCGACGGCGTCGCGGCCCGTGAGGTGCTTGAAACAAGGCTCGCCGCTTCCGATGCGGTGCTGCACAATCAGGACAATCGCGAGCATGATATTCTCGACAGTGACGATTATTACCAATTCGCCGGAGGTCTTTCGGCGGCTGTCTCGCATCTGTCAGGACGCGATGTGCCGGTCTATCACAATGACCACTCACTTGCCGAACGGCCGGTGATCCGAACGCTGTCCGAGGAAATTGGCCGTGTGGTCCGTGGCCGCGCCAGCAACCCGAAATGGATTGCCGGGGCGATGCGCCATGGCTATCGCGGGGCGTTCGAGATGGCGGCGACAGTGGATTACCTGTTTGCCTTCGCCGCCACGACAAGGCAGGTGGCCGAGCATCATTTCAGCGCACTTTACGAGGCCTATATCGAAAATGAGGATGTTCGGGATTTCCTGTCATCAACGAATGAAGACGCCTATCACGACATGCTGGACAGGTTTGAAGAGGCGATTGACCGCGGCCTATGGACACCGCGTCGCAACAGCGTGCAGTCTGATCTGAACCAGCTTCGCGCCCGCACCGAGGAGACCCCGCAATGACCGCTTCGAATGATGAAACCACGCCGTCTGATTCCAACCGTCACAACACCAAGATGGCGCGCAAGAAACAGGCGCGCGACAAGATCATGGCGACAAAGACCGAGGAAAAAGGCCTGATCATTGTTCATACGGGAAAGGGAAAGGGCAAGTCATCCGCCGCTTTCGGGATGATTTTCCGCTGTATCGCGCATGGCCTTCCTTGCGGGGTTGTGCAGTTCATCAAGGGCGGCATGGATACCGGCGAGCGTAATCTCATCACTGGCCATTTCGCCGATCTGTGCGATTTCCACACCATGGGCGAGGGGTTCACCTGGGAAACGCAGGACCGTGAACGCGACATTGCCGCCGCGACAGCCGCCTGGGACAAGGCCAAACAGCTGATCCGCGACACGCGGTATCACATGGTGCTTCTCGACGAGATCAATATCGCGCTTCGCTACGGCTATATCGATCTTGATGAGGTGCTGGCCTTTCTTCGCGATGAAAAGCCGGAGATGACGCATGTCGTGCTGACCGGCCGGAATGCCGCCGATTCCCTGATTGACGCTGCCGACCTTGTGACCGAGATGAGTCTTGTCAAACATCCCTTCCGGTCGGGAATCAAGGCGCAGATCGGTGTCGAGTTCTGATGCCAGCCAGCATGATGACCCCCAGCATCATGATCCAGGGTGCCGGCTCGAATGTAGGTAAATCGGTGCTTGTCGCCGGCCTGTGCCGTCATTTCGCCAATGCCGGCCTGTCTGTGCGCCCGTTCAAGCCGCAGAATATGTCGAACAACGCCGCTGTCACCGCCGATGGTGGCGAGATTGGCCGGGCCCAGGCCATGCAGGCGCAGGCCTGCCGGACGCCGACAAGTGTTCATATGAATCCGGTGCTGTTGAAGCCCGAAACCGAGACCGGCTCGCAGGTCATTGTCCAGGGACAGCGTTTTGGCAGCATGCGCGCCCGTGAGTATGGCACACACAAGGCCGAGCTTCTGCCGCGCGTCCTTGACAGTTTCGGCGCGGTCGGGCGCGATGCCGATCTGGTGATTGTCGAGGGGGCGGGAAGCCCGGCCGAGGTCAATCTTCGTGCCGGCGACATCGCGAATATGGGATTTGCCGCCGCCGCCGATGTTCCGGTTGTGATTGCCGGCGATATCGACCGTGGCGGCGTCATTGCCAGCCTTGTCGGCACCGGCGCGGTCCTCGATCCGGCGGATCGGGCGCTGATCCGCGGGTTTCTGATCAACAAGTTTCGTGGTGACACCAGCCTGTTCGCCGACGGCATGACGATGATCGAAGAGGCCACTGGCTGGGCCGGTCTTGGCATTCTGCCCTGGTTCGCGCCGGCCCGTTTCCTGCCTGCCGAGGATATCCTCGATATTGCCGGCAAGACAGGCGAGACACATGATGATGCGCCGGTTCATATCGCGGTGCCGGTGCTGCGCCGGATTGCCAATTTCGACGATCTTGACCCGCTGGCCGGCGAGGCGGATGTGCGCCTGACGCTTGTCGAGGCCGGAGAACCGATCCCCGGGGATTGCGACATGGTGCTGCTGCCGGGATCGAAATCGACGATCGCCGATCTTGGTTTTCTTCGTGAACAGGGATGGGACATCGACATCGCGGCGCATCTGCGGCGCGGCGGTATGGTGATGGGGCTGTGCGGCGGCTACCAGATGCTGGGTCGCCATGTGGATGACCCACAGGGAATCGAGGGGCCGAATGGTGGCACCGCTGGCCTTGGCCATCTGGCGGTGGATACGGTGCTGGCGGCGGACAAGACGCTGGCCCGGGTGACCGCGGCTGTACCGATGTTTGATGCCACGGTGACGGGGTATGAGATTCATATGGGACGAACCGCCGGCGCGGATTGCGACAGGCCGTTTCTGGATATTGACGGTCGCCTTGATGGCGCCATATCGGGGGATGGCCTTGTCATTGGCACCTATGTCCATGGTGTTTTTGCCGATGACGGGTTCCGGCGCGCCTTTCTTGCCGATCTGGCGGCGCGACGCGGGCGGGGCGGGCGTTTTGGCGAGGTTGATTTTGCCGGTCGCGTGGATGCGGTTCTTGATGAGCTTGCCGCCCATATGGCCGCGAATCTGGACCTTGACGCGCTTGGCGAAATGGCCGGTCTTTAGAGGTTTGATGTCAGTGACAGGACCAGCATTGCGAACAGCATCTGCGCCGTGATCAGGATCCGCAGCGAGCGCAGGATCGAACTGGCATCCGCCTCGGTGCCGTCGTCATTGAATGTGCGGGCCTGCCGCACCCGGTTGCCGTAGCGGCGTGGTCCGGCCAGCCACACATCAAGCGCCCCGGCCATCGCCGCTTCGGGCCAGCCAGCGTTTGGCGAGGCGTGATGACGGCCATCCGCCAGCATGACCCGCAGCGCGGCGATCCCGCGCCCACGCAATCCGCCGGCAAAGCAGATGAGAAGGGCCGTCAGCCGCGCCGGCATGATGTTCAGCGCATCATCAAGCCT
The DNA here is from genome assembly GCA_049623505.1 of Puniceispirillaceae bacterium (SeqCode). Taxonomy (GTDB): domain Bacteria; phylum Pseudomonadota; class Alphaproteobacteria; order Puniceispirillales; family Puniceispirillaceae; genus UBA8309. Next base: position 34,533 of record JBMZTC010000023.1, read on the forward strand.
GGCGGCAGCACAGCCAAAGGCAAAATGACGCGCGTTTCGATAGCCGATCATGCTGTCGGCGGTGTTGACCAGCTTGTAGACAAACAGCCCCGGCAGGCCGGCGACAAGGAACCACAATGCTGGCGCAATCACCCCGTCCGACAGGTTTTCGGCGCCTGTTTCGATGGCGGCGCGGGCAATTTCGGCCTCGGTCAGGTCGCTTGTATCGCGGCCGACAATCATGCCGACAGCGTCGCGCGCCGGTTCAACCCCGTCGGCAAGGGCATCGGCGACAGCGCGGATATGCTGATCAAGGGATCGCGCGGCAAGCATCACGCCAAGAATGATGCATGCCGGGATCGCGCCGCCAAATGACAGCAATATGCCCAGACCGGCGGCGGCCAGCGTCAAAAAGAGCATGGTGACGGCGCCGCGTGTCCTGCGCTGGCGTCCTGTCATGCCCCGGCGCCTGTTCCAGCGTCTGTCGAACCATGAGATCGCGCGTCCCATCACCACCACCGGATGCGGAATATGCCGCCATAGAATGTCCGGTTCGCCGATCAGCCAGTCCAGCGCCATGGCAACAAGCAGGATGGCGCACCGAAAGGCCAGCGCTGACAGGCTGAAGACGAGGAGTGGGAGGGGATCCAACATTGGCGCCATAATTCAACTTTGGTCGCATTGGTGCAATTGTTTTTGCGGTCGCAAGATAATATCTTCCCAAGGTCGGTGGACTTGGCGACAAGATGAAAACGATCTCGGTGCGGCGGACCCAGACAGGGCGCCAACTCCGGGCCTCGGACCAGAAGGCAGACGGCTGCGCCCCGCGCATCCCGCGCCTGCTTGTCGTTTCGCCACTCCAATGACCAGACGGACCCGAGGTGAAACGATGACATTTCCCAACATCCGCAGAATAGCGGCTATCTGGCTTGCCGGCGCCATGATGACTTTTGGCGGCATGCAAAGCGCGCTGGCACATTGGGGCCATCTTGGCGAACTGGCCGGCCATGGTCATTTGGTCGGGGCGGGTTTGGGCGCGGCGGCGGCTGTCATGGCGGCGGCACTGGTCGCCAGACGCCGTGATGAGAACAGCGCCGATGACAGTGCTGCCGACACCGACAGCGGCGAGACGGAAGAGCCTGAAGGAGATCTGGCGGATGCATGATGCTGGCGACAAGAAGTTCGGAGTTATGATCTGTGGTCACGGGTCGCGGTCGAAATCGGCGGTGACCGAATTTGCCGTTCTGGCCGAGAAGCTGGCACCGCTGTTTCCCGACTGGCCGGTTGAATATGGCTATCTGGAATTCGCAACTCCGGTCATCAAGACCGGACTCGACAGGCTTCGCGAGCAAGGTGTCAATCACGTCCTTGCCGTGCCAGGCATGCTGTTTGCCGCCGGACATGCGAAAAATGACATCCCGTCGGTGCTGAATACCTATGCCGCCGAACATGGAATAACCATCCAGTATGGCCGTGAACTGGCGATCGACCTTCAGATGTTGCAGGCGGCCGGTGATCGGGTTGCCGCCGCCATCGCCGCCGCCGATGCCGAGCATGGCACTGTCGACAGAGCCGATACATGTCTCGTGGTGATTGGGCGCGGCGCATCCGACCCTGACGCCAATTCCAATATTTCCAAGATTTCGCGGATGCTGTGGGAAGGGATGGGGTTTGGCTGGGCCGAGGTTGGTTATTCCGGGGTGACGTTCCCGCTTGTTCAGCCATGCCTTGAACATGTTGTGAAGCTTGGTTTCAAGCGCGTTGTCGTGTTCCCGTATTTTCTGTTTTCCGGGATCCTGATCGACCGGATCTACGGCTTTGCCGACGAGGTGGCGGCGGCTTGTCCGGAAACCGAATTCGTGAAGGCCGGATATCTGAATGACCATCCAAAGGTAATTGCCACCTTTGCCGACCGTGTCCGCGAGATTCTGGACGGCGACAACAACATGAACTGCGCGCTGTGCAAATACCGGGCGCAGGTCCTCGGATTCGAGGACGAGGTTGGTCTGGCCCAGGAAAGCCATCACCATCACGTCGAGGGGCAGGGTGTTTCAGCCCCTGGAAGCAATGTCGAGGATTGTCCGCTTTGTGATCATTTCTGCACCGGGGCCTGCCGCCTTGATCAGGATCACCACCATGGGCATGGCCATAATCATGACCACGGGCATGACCATCACCACCACCCCTATCCGCATGCCAAACACCCGCTGGGGCCGGAATCGGTTCGTAATCGCAAATCCGGTGAAAAGTAACACCGGATGATGGAACGCTATCTGAAAGACCCGCAGGCGATATACGAGGCCTCCTTCGCCATCGTCCGCGCGCAGACATCGCTTGACGCAGTGGCCGAGAGCCTTCGCGATGTGGTGGTGCGGGTTGTTCATGCCTGCGGCATGCCGGATATCGTGACCGACATCGACGCCTCGGATGATTTTGTCGCCAGTGCATTGGCGGCGTTACAGTCCGGGGCGCCGCTTTTATGTGACTGTGCCATGGTCGCCAGCGGCATCACGCGCCGCTTTCTGCCTGCTGGAAACGAGGTCACGGCAACGCTGAACGATCCGCGCGTGCCGGCTCTTGCCAAAGAGATGCAGACAACACGGTCAGCGGCCGCGGTCGAGCTGTGGCGAGACCATATGGCAGGCGCGGTGCTTGTGTTTGGGAACGCGCCGACGGCGCTGTTCCGTTGTCTTGAGTTGATCGCGGACGGCGCGCCGCGTCCTGCCGCCATCATCGGATGCCCGGTGGGGTTTGTCGGGGCCGCCGAGAGCAAGCAGGCGCTGGCAGCGCATGGATCAGCGGTGCCCTTTTTCGCCATTCAGGGGACGCGTGGCGGCTCGGCGATGGCCTCGGCGGTGGTAAACGCGCTGGCCATTTCCTGCGCAGGGTCTGCGGGGTGATGGCGCGTCCACTTGTCATTGGCGTTGATGAGGGCGGGGTGATCGCGCTGTCTGATGAGGTGCGTTCGCGTCTTGATGAAATGGATATCATTATCGCGGCGCCGC
>JBMZTC010000024.1:0-36995 GCA_049623505.1 Puniceispirillaceae bacterium (SeqCode)
GTCGGGCGGGAAAGGCATTCCAGAATGTCGGCGACGCCGCGTACCAGCGTCGCCCCCTCCCGGATCAGATGGTTGCACCCTGCGGACCGGGGATCGAGCGGTGATCCCGGCACGGCCATGACCTCGCCACCACGCTCGGCCGTCTCGCGCGCCGTGATCAACGATCCGGACCGTTCGGCCGCCTCGACGACGACGGTGCCAAGCGCGAGACTGCCGATCACTCGGTTGCGTATCGGGAAATGCCGTGGTGTTGGCTGGGTGCCGGGTGGCATTTCGGCGATGATCAGACCGGTCTCGGCAATCGCATCCTGCAATTCGGTGTTTTCCGGCGGGTAGTAGACATCAATCCCGCCGGCAATGACGGCAATCGTGCCGCCGGCCAGCGCGCCATTATGGGCGGCCGCGTCGATGCCGCGCGCCAGCCCGGAAATGACAACATGCCCCTCGCTCGCCAATTCGTCGGCAAGGCTTTGCGCAAGTCGCTGGGAGTTGATGGAGGCATTGCGCGCGCCAACGATGCCAACACCGGGCCGCTGCAGAAGATGGGGTGACCCCCTTGTCGACAGAACCACCGGAGCGTCATCGAATTGTGCCAGGCGGTCTGGATAGTCATCGCTACCCTTGAACAGCAGGCGCGCGCCAGCCGCCTCGTTGGCGTCAAGCTCGGCCTCGGCAAGCGAGCGCGGGGCAGGTTTCAAAGTCCGCCCACCCCGCTGTGCCAGTTCAGGAACGGCGCGCAGCGCGTCCGCCGCGCTGCCATAGCGTTGCAACAGCAGGCTGAAGGTCATCGGGCCGATATTCGGCGTGCGGATCAGCCGCAGATGGGCGATTTGTTCCTCACGGTCCATATTGCAGATATACGCCATTAATCTGAATAAAAGATTAATGCTTCTGGATCATCGAAAGGATTGATCAGCGGCGATATCTATTTCTTTCCGATACGGCTTTCCGTGCCGGTCAGAAGGCGGCCGATATTGGCATGGTGACGGGCCCAGCTGAGCGCGCTCATGGCGATCACCGCGACAATGATCGGGACCGGCAGCTTCAGCGCCACCGCCGCAACGCTGCACGCCAGCGTCGCCACAAGCGCGGCAAGCGACGAATAACGACTTAGCGCGGCGGTGCCAATCCAGACCGCCACAAAGACAAGCCCCAGTTTCGGGTCGAAGGCGGCAAAGGTGGCAACGCAGGTCGCCACTCCCTTGCCGCCGCGGAATTTCAGCCATACCGGGAAACAATGCCCGACCACCGCCATCATGCCAGCCACGCCAGTCATCAGCGGGTCGGAGGTTGCCTGCATCACACCAAGCGCGATTGCCGCGCCCTTGCCGCCATCGAAAATCAGCGTCAGCAGAGCCAGCCCTTTGCTGCCGGTGCGAAGCACATTCGTCGCGCCGATATTGCCGCTGCCGACTGCGCGGATGTCACCCTTGCCGGCCAGGCGTGTGAAAATCAAACCGAACGGCACTGATCCGGCCAGATAGGCGATCGCGGCTATGAGAATGAGTTCCTGACCTGCCATTGTCGATCAATCCTGCTGAAAGACGGGCACGCCGCCAACCCAGCTTGCCATGACGCGGCCCTGCACCGGCAGTCCCTCAAATGGCGTCACCCGTGAATTGGATGAAAAGTCGGCGGCGCGGACGACCCATCCGGCTTGCGGGTCAAACAGCACGAGGTCGGCGATCGCGCCTTCATTCAGCGTGCCACCGGCAAGATCGAGAATCGAGGCAGGCGCAAGGCTCAGCAGTTCCATCGCGCGAAGAAGTGACAGCTGTTCGCGATGCACCAGCGACAGGGTCATCGCGAGCAGCGTATCGACTCCCGAGGCACCTGGCTGTGCTGGGCCGAAGGGCTGGGCCTTGGCGTCGCCATCGACCGGGATATGGTCCGAGGCGATGGCGTCGATGGTACCGTCGGCCAGCGCTTCGACAATGGCCTGGCGGTCATCCTCGGATCGCAGTGGCGGGGCCAGCTTGAAGGCTGTGTCATAGGTGCTGACCGACAACTCATTCAGCATGAAGTAGGGGGGCGCCGTGTCGGCTGTGACGGGCAGCCCTTCATCCTTGGCGCGGCGGAGGCAGTCGACGGCGGCGCGGGTCGATACATGTGCCGCGTGGTAGCGGGCGCCGCTGAGCCTGACGAGATGCATGTCGCGGTCGATGATGATCGCTTCGGCCTCTGCCGGCGCGCCAATCAGGCCAAGGCGGGTGGATGTTTCGCCTTCATTCATCTCGCTTCCCGCGGTCAGATTGTGATCCTCGCAATGCTGTATGAAAGGCCGGTCGAGCATGCCGCAATAGGACAGCAGCCGACGCATCACAAGGCTGTCCATAATGGTCCGCGTGCCATTGGCGAAGCCGACAGCGCCGGCATCCGCCATCAGGCCAAGTTCGGCCATGGCCTTGCCTTTCAGCCTGCGGGTGGCGGCGCCGTACAGAAACAGGCGTGCGCCTTTGATCCGGGTGGCACGAAGGCTCAGTGAATCGATCATGCTGGCATCGTCGATCACCGGGCTGGCGTCGGGCAGGGTGACGACGCTGGTAATGCCACCGGACGCGGCGGCCTGAAGCAAGGTCGACAAATCCTCCAGATGCTCGGCCCCCGGGTCGGCAGACTGAACCCGCATGTCGATCAGCCCCGGCGCAAGGCAGGCACCGGCACAATCATGGGTCTGTGCCGCGGTGGCGATCAGGTCGGCCGGTGGCGTGCCGGTGCCAAGTCTGGTGATGGTTCCGTCGGTTATGGCGATAAAGCCGGTCTCGTCACGCGCCTGCGCCGGATCAAGAACCCGCGCGTTGTGAAGCAGCAGGTCGGTCATGACTCGCCTCCGCCACCCGCAAGCGCCTCGAGACAGGCCATGCGTGCGGCCACGCCGATTTCCACCTGTGTGCGGATCAGGCTCTTTTCAACGTCATCGGCGGTGGCCGAGTCGATCTCGACCCCGCGGTTCATGGGCCCGGGATGCATGATCAGCGCCTTTGGCGCGGCCCGCATCAGCTTGTTGCGGTCCAGCCCGAACAAATTGAAATATTCCCGCTGTGATGGCGTTTCGGTGCCTTCCATGCGCTCTGTCTGAAGTCGCAGCATCATCACAATATCGACGCCTTCAATCCCATCATCGAGATCGGTGAAGATTTCCACTCCCATGGTGTCAATGGCGGCTGGCAGCAGGGTCGCCGGGCAGACCAGCCTGATCTCGGCGCCAAGCGTTGACAGAAGATGGATGTTGGACCTGGCCACCCGGCTGTTGGCGATATCGCCGCAGATAGCGATCTTCAGCCCTTCGATCCGTCCGATCCGGCGCTTGATTGTCAGCGCGTCGAGAAGCGCCTGGGTCGGATGCTCATGGCGACCATCACCGGCATTGATCACCGCGGCGTCGACATGCTGGGCCAGCAGCTGCGCCGCGCCGGAACAATTGTGCCTGACAACAAGGATGTGCGGATGCATGGCGTTCAGTGTTGTTGCCGTATCAAGAAGCGTCTCGCCCTTTTTCACGGAGGATCCGGCGACATTGATGTTCAGCACCGATCCGCCAAGATTTTTGGCGGCAAGCTCGAAGGACACGCGCGTCCTTGTCGAATTTTCGAAAAAGAGATTGAGAACGGTGCGCCCACTTAGCACTTCCGAAAATGGCGCCTCGAACCTGCCATCTTCCTGAATGATGTCGGCGAAGACATTGCCGCGATCAATGAGACTGTTGATTTCAAGGGGATTCAGCCCCTCGATTCCCAGAAGATGGCGAGATGACAGCCCGGCCGGTGGCGCCGTTCTGGCTGGCTTGTCGCCGGAAGCCGTGTTTCCGCGTGCGATCTTGTCTGTCATGAAAGCCAGCTTATAGTCACGGTTGCCGGTCGGCGTCCAGCGGAAATCAGGCTGGGTCGGCAACAGTCCCGTGAATCCGGTCAAGTGCCGCCTGCAGGATCCACCCCGCCGCCAGCGCGTCACGCCTGACAGCGCGGCGGGCCCGGGTCATGTCGGCCTCAAGCATCGCCGATTCGACAGCCTGCGTGGACAGCCTTTCATCCTGAAAGGCAATCGGCAGGTCGCGAAGGCGCAACAGGGCGTGAGCGAAATCGCGGGTCGCGTCGCAGCGTGGCCCTTCGGTTCCGTCCATATTGACCGGCCAGCCTATGACAAGGCCGCCGACCGCCTCATCGTCACAAAGCGCGAACATCTCCTCGGCATCGGGGGTGAATTTCTGGCGCCAGAGGATCCTGAGCGGGCTTGCCACGCTGAGCCCGGAATCCGAAATGGCCAGGCCGATTGTCTTCTTGCCGACATCGAGTCCAAGAAGCCGCTGGCCCGGCGAAAGCGCCGCCGATATATCGTTGAGCTTGCAGATCGCCATATGCGGTGATAGATGCATCCTTGTTTTCACTGCAACAGGACAAAGCACAGCACCATGTCGGTTGACAAGAGTACCGTTGCACGCATCGCGCGATTGGCACGTATCCATGTCCCCGAGGACCAGCAGGAAAAGCTGTCCTCCGAACTGAATGGCATCCTCGCCTGGATTGAGGAGCTGAATGAGGTCGACACCGATAATGTCGAGCCGATCGCCAGCGTAACCGGCCATTCGCTGCCGCGTCGCGAGGATGTGGTCAGCGATGGCAACAGGGTGGACGAGGTGCTGGCCAACGTGCCGGAAACGGCTGGAGGCTTCTTTGTCGTTCCAAAGGTGGTCGAGTGATGTCCGATCTGCTGTCACTGAGCGCCGTCGCCGCGCGCGCCGCGCTGGACTCCGGCGAGATTTCCGCGCCCGAGCTGACCACGGCCTATCTCCAGGCTGTTGACGAAACGGCACCGCTCAACAGTTACGTCGCGGTCACGGCTGACCGTGCGCTTGAGATGGCGTCGGCCTCGCAGGCCAGAATCACGTCGGGCGATGCCGGGCTGATCGAGGGCATTCCGGTTGGTGTGAAGGACCTTTTCTGCACCGCCGGGGTCGCCAGCACCGCCTGTTCGCGCATTCTGGAAGGCTTCACGCCAACCTATGAAAGCACCGTCACCGCCAATCTGTGGCGCGAGGGTGGGGTCATGCTTGGCAAGCTGAACTGTGATGAATTCGCCATGGGGTCGGGCAACGAGACAAGTGCCTTTGGCCCGGCCGTCAATCCGTGGCAGGCTGCTGACGGTGTCGATCTGGTGCCTGGCGGGTCATCCGGCGGTTCGGCCGCGGCGGTGGCCGCGCGGTCAGCGCTTCTGGCGACTGGCACCGATACCGGCGGGTCGATCCGTCAACCGGCGGCATTTTGCGGTGTTGTCGGGATGAAGCCGACCTATGGGCGTTGTTCGCGTTGGGGCATTGTCGCTTTTGCCAGTTCGCTCGACCAGGCTGGCCCGTTCAGCCGCACCGTGGCCGATAACGCGCTGATGATGCAGGCGATGGCAGGCCATGATCCCAAGGATTCGACCTCGGCCGACGCGCCGCTTCCCGACCTGATGGCGGCGCTCGACAGGGGCGTGAAGGGACTGAAGATCGGCATCCCGTCGGAATATGTCATGGATGGCATGGACAGCGAGGTTGTGGCGCTGTGGGAGCAGGGGCAGGCCTGGCTTCGTGACGCCGGTGCCGAGCTTGTCGAGATTTCGCTGCCGCATACCAGATATGCGCTTCCCGCCTATTACATCATTGCCCCGGCCGAGGCGTCGTCCAATCTGGCCCGCTATGACGGTGTCAGATACGGGTTGCGGGTCGAGGCGGACTCGCTCGACGATATGTATGCCGAGACCCGCGCCGCCGGTTTTGGCGAGGAAGTGCAGCGCCGTATCCTGATTGGCACCTATGTGCTGTCGGCGGGGTATTATGACGCCTATTACCTGAAGGCCCAGAAGGTTCGCCGCCTGATCAAGCAGGATTTCGACAGCGCGTTTGAGACAGTCGATGCCATTCTGACGCCGGCGACCCCGACGGCCGCTTTTCCGGTCGGACGCAAGGTTGATGACCCGGTAACCAATTTTCTGAATGATGTCTTCACTGTGCCTGCCAATCTTGCCGGGCTGCCGGGCATGGCCCTGCCGGCGGGTCTGAATGGCGACGGCCTGCCGCTGGGGCTGCAGATCCTCGGACGCCCGTTCGACGAGGCGAGCCTGTACAGCATTGGCCGTGTGATTGAGGATGCGGCCGCGTTCAGCGCGACACCACAGCGCCGCGCGGGAGGGGCGTCATGAGCGATCTTGTCGAAGGCCGTACCGGCGAATGGGAAGTTGTCATCGGGCTTGAGGTGCATGCCCAGGTATCCTCGAATGCCAAGCTTTTCTCGGGCGCGCCGACAGCATTCGGCGCCGACCCGAACGCCAATGTGTCGCTTGTCGACGCGGCGATGCCCGGCATGCTGCCGGTGATCAACCAGGAATGCGTTCGTCAGGCCATCCGCACCGGGCTTGGCCTGAAGGCCGAGATCAATCTTGTCAGCGTGTTCGACCGCAAGAATTATTTCTACGCCGACCTGCCGCAGGGGTATCAGATCAGCCAGTTCAAGCAGCCGATCGTCGGCGAGGGGATGCTGCGCCTCGACATGCCTGACGGCACGATCCGCGAGATTGGAATCGAGCGTCTGCATCTTGAACAGGATGCCGGCAAGTCGATGCATGACCAGCACCCGTCGAAAAGCTATATCGATCTGAACAGAACCGGTGTCGCGCTGATGGAGATCGTCTCGCGGCCCGACATGCGCTCCGCCGCCGAGGCCGCCGCCTATGTCAGGAAGCTCCGGTCCATCCTGCGCTATCTCGGTACCTGTGACGGCAATATGGAGGAAGGCTCGCTGCGCGCCGACGTGAATGTGTCGGTGCGCCGCCCGGGTGACCCGCTCGGCACCCGCACCGAGACGAAGAACCTGAACTCCCTGCGCTTTATCCAGCAGGCCATCGATTATGAGGTCGCCCGCCAGATCGAGATCATCGAGGATGGCGGCGAGATCGACCAGGAAACGCGCCTGTTCGATACCGCCACCGGCATGACCCGGGCCATGCGCTCGAAAGAGGATGCGCATGATTATCGGTATTTCCCCGATCCGGACCTTCTGCCGCTGGTGATCGCGCAGGCGGAGGTCGATGAACTCAGCGCCGCGCTGCCCGAGCTTCCAGACCAGATCCGTGACCGGCTGACCGGCGAATACGGGCTGTCCGCCTATGACGCCGCGGTGATCACCGAGGAGCGTGAGACCGCCGCCTATTACGAGGCCGCCAGCGCCGGCCGTGACCGCAAGCTTGTCGCCAACTGGATGACGGTGGAGCTGTTCGGTGCTCTGAACAGGTCGGGCCAGCCTCTTGCCGACTGCAGGGTCACGCCGCAGGCGCTTGGCGGGCTTGTCGGGCTGATCGAGGATGGCACCATTTCCGGCAAGATTGCCAAGGATGTGTTCGCGACGATGTTCGAGACCGGCAAGGATGCCGCGGCCATTGTCGAGGCGCAGGGGCTGAAGCAGGTCTCGGACAGCGGTGCCATCGAGGCGATGATCGACGAGGTCATTGCCGCCAATGAGGACAAGGTCGCCGAATACCGGGGCGGCAAGGACAAGCTGTTCGGCTTTTTTGTTGGCCAGGTGATGAAGGCTTCCAAGGGCCAGGCCAACCCCGGCATGGTCAACCAGCTGCTGCGCGCGAAGCTTGATGGCTGAACACCGCCAGATGGGCGATTTCCGATTTGACAGAAGGCTGTTTCAAAGCTAGGAAACACCCTGCATACGCCGTGTATCTTCTTCGGTCCGGTTGGCGCCATCCGGCGCCTGATCGGGTCCGGCCCCGGCGGAGGGGTGGCCGAGTGGCTGAAGGCGGCGGTTTGCTAAATCGTTAAAGGGGGAAACCCCTTTCCGGGGTTCGAATCCCCGTCCCTCCGCCATATCTCCTCAAATCGAGTCATCTTCACGCCTATGGTGTCCCATGCTTATCCCTGTTTTTATGGGATAATCCTGGCATAAAAGATATTTCCAGCCCATTGGCATCAGCCCTGTCCACAGCATTATGTGGGGTCGGATTGTTTGTCAGGCAAAGCTCACAAGCTGAATGCCATGCAGGTGAAGAAGCTGTCTTCGCCTGGGCGCTGTGCTGACGGCAATTGCCTCTACCTCACTAGCTTGTAGGGGTAAGCCCCCTATAGGTTTTTCTGTGGGTTTTTCTTTTTCAGAACGAAAAGGTCGCGCACGGCCCTCTAAATCGAGTGCAAGCGGGATGAACACCGATCAGCGAGTTTCTACAGGCTGAACGCTTCAAGGGCATTTTGTGGGAATAATTCTGAAACGCCAACAAGTCTTTCTGAAAGTCCCTGACGGTGATGGTGGTCAAGGAAGTTTTCCAGAGTTTTCGTGTTCTGCTCGTCAATGCCATAGCTCCAAAAGTCTGTGCCCATGGTCTGTTTTACCGCATCAAGATGATCCTCAACAAAAGGCATGGTCACCTTGGTTGCGGAGGTGTCGGCTAGTTCTGCCTCGGCCATATATTTGGCTTGTGTGAATGCCTTAATTAATGCTTGAGCAAGAAAAGGCTTGTCTTCAAGTAGCGTGTTGCGAACGCCAAGAACGTGCATGATCGGGAAAATCCCCGTCCGGCTGAAATATTCAAGGCCAGTTGCGATGGAATTGTCAAAAAGACGAACCACGTTGCTGCCATTGTCAAAGAAGCATCTTGGCGCCCTGGGGCCGATAAAGCCGTCAATCTTGCAATCAATAAGAAGTTGATTAAGGGTCTCCCCTTCTGCCACTGGTTCGACCTGAACATCCGTTGGCAATTCTAGATGCAGCTTTTCCGGGCGCATTGGTGCATCCATGCCACCCCTGATCCAGGTAACATCCGAGGGCCGAATATCAAAATCATCTTCAAGCAACGCCCGTGCCCACACATTTGCAGTCAGCTGATATTCGGCAATCCCGATCCGTTTTCCCTTGAGCTTCGCAGGGTTATCAATGCCGGATTCACGGGTCACATAAATTGAGGAATGGCGAAAGGCGCGCGATAGAAAAATGGGCAGGGCGGTGTATTGATTGGTGCCTTTGCCAAGAGAAACAACATAACTCGCAAGGGAAAGCTCACTAACATCGAAGTCTGCATGCCTGAATGCCCTGAAGAACATCTCCTCAGGAGACAGGGTCATGTAGGCTGGCTCAACACCATCAATCAACACCCGACCATCAATAAGCGGCCTTGTCCGGTCATAGTTGCCAACGGCAACAGACAGTCTCATTTTGCTCATGTTAATTTCCGATCCTGCTCGTTGTTTGGATGTGGAAAGACAGACACCTGTTTCTGGAGTTTGACAGGAGCACCCTTGGCGCTGGATGCGATCAACGCATGGCAGCATTCAAGCGTTGCGCGCCCCCATGTTGCGCATTGTATGGGACGTGAACCATGTCTTGCGAGAGACACGACGGCATCGCAGATTGGCTCGCGTGACCCGTTTGTAACCACGACATCTATGCGCCTGTGCCCATTATCATCATATATATCGATCGTCTCCACACCGATAATTAGATCCGCGTCAACGAGTGAAACCACCCAACGTCCAAAATGCTCGTTTGAGTCTGATGAAGGCAGGGGATGCCCTGATCCAAAGCCGCGGTCCTGCTTGAGGAGAGCTTCCTGATCATATGACAGGCCACGTATTCGCTTTCGAGCAGCGCCCGGCGTGATCTTTGCACGTTTTCCGAGTTCAGAAATGCTGCCCATCTCGAGATCGGACAAATAGTGATCATAGCCAGAATAGATGAGACTCGCGACGCCACCACCGGAAAAGCTGATCTGGCAGGCATATGCGCCGCTCGCCTTTCTTGCCGGGTCATTTATGAAGACCTGTCCTAGAATCTGCGTTGCATCACCGCCGGCAAGAAGCCGGGCAATATCGAATTGATGCGCGCCCTGAGAAAAGATAACGCCACCCGTTGCGGGGTCCAGCTCCTTGGGCCGCCGCGGGCGATACATGAAGTCAGTGTGGTAGGCGGAATGGATAATCCTGACAGGGCCGTAGAGTCCGGAAGAGATCAGCTGTGAGGCTTGTTGAATGGCGGGGTCAAAACTGTGGCTGGGTCCTATAATTACAGCTTTTCCGCTGTCCTTCTCTGCTTCGATAATGCGGTCGGCATCCTCCATCGTGATGGTGATGGGCTTTTCCAGCAGCACATGCTTGCCAGCACGCAATGCCGCCACCGCGTCATCGGCATGCCGTTCATGCGGGGTGGCGATGTAGATGATTTCGCAATCTGTGTCGGCAAGCAGCTCTTCATAAGTGGCGTAGCTTGTCCCGCCATACTGTTCTGCAAAGTCACGTCTTGCGGCCTCTCTGGATGATGCGGCTGCAGACAATTCGATGTCTGGATGAGCCAGCAGAGATGGAAGTGACAGCATGAAGCCACGCCCCAATCCAAACACGCCCATCCTCACCGGCGTTTTATTTTCATTCAGAGATGTCAATTTCAATGGTCTCTGCACCGCGTGAAACGCACAGCATCATGAATTTTTCTTTCTGGTCTCCAGACAAGACCAGGTCATGGTGAATGACCTCGCCGCTCAGGTGACGGACCCTACAGGTGCCGCAAGTTCCGCTTTCGCAGGATGAGCGCAGATCAAAGCCGGCGTCTCGCAGTGCTTCGAGAGCCGTCTTGTCTGCTGGTACATATATCTTCTGATCGCTGTTGTTAATCTGGATATCAAACGGTTTGTCATCAGGCCGGACCCTCTCTACCGGCTTGAAATCTTCGAAATGGATCTGATGTGAAGGCCAGTGGCCCGACATATCAGCTATGTCTTCCATAAGAAATTTCGGTCCACAGCAATAAACAAGCTTCTTGTCAGGGGTTTCCAGAAGGGGCCAGAAATCAAAAAACTCGTCCTCTGAGCCATTGTCAGCATGAATGGTGACCGCTCCATTCAGTGCGGCGACCTCATCACGAAAGACGGCAGTGTCATTGTCGCGAACACAATAGATCAATTCATAGCGTTTGCCTTGTCGGTCAAGCTGCCGTGCCATGGAGAGTATGGGCGTGATGCCGATACCGCCGGCAATGAGCAGATAGTCATCCGCATCCTCAAGCGGAAAGGAATTGCTCGGCGGTTGCGCATCAATCATCATCCCGGGTTCCAGACTGTCAGTGATCCAGACAGACCCCCCGCGACCTGTGCGCTCGGCCTTTACAGCAACTTGCCAGCTCTTGCCATCAGACAGGCTTGCAAGGGAATAATTGCGCCAGCCAGAGGGAGTTTTGAGACTTATATGGGCGCCGGGACCATGGTCCAGCAGCGGCGTTTCAGCCTCCAGATTCAGGATGCAGAAATCTTTGCCAACCCGCGTCTTTGATACCAGTTCAAGTGGTATTATGTTGTCCATAATGACAAGTCCATATCGTCCAAAGGGTGCCCTGCAAGCCAAAGGTGGTAGCCGGTCGGCAACCATTGATCATCTTGATTGACTTTGATTTTAGATATCTAATAAAATCTGGGTACGGTCAAGATTTATGCTTAAATGGATTTAGAGCCACGATGATCACATCTGAAGAAAATCGACTGTTGTGCGAGGTTGAGGGCGAGGCCCCTATGGGTCAGTTCATGCGCCAGCACTGGATTCCTGCCTTGATGTCCGAGGAAATTATCGCTGACGGCAAACCTGTCCGTGTCAGGCTTCTTGGTGAGGATCTTGTTGCCTTCCGGGACAGTGATGGTCGTGTCGGATTGATCGATGAATTCTGCCCTCATCGTGGTCCGTCTCTTGTCTATGGACGAAATGAGCAATGTGGTCTTCGCTGCCTTTATCATGGATGGAAATTCGACGTTGAGGGCAATATTGTCGACATGCCGTCGGAGCCGCCCGAAACGCCAATGAAAGAGCGTCTGAAGACAAAGGCTTACCAGACCAGGGAATATGGTGGTTTTGTTTGGGCCTGGATGGGCAAGTCTGATGACATGACTGAATTTCAGGCGCCACCCTTCGCACCGGATGAGGACACAAAAGTATCCATCACCAAAATAAAGATTCCGTGCAACTGGGCCCAGATTCAAGAGGGCCAGATAGATTCCGCCCACTCATCTTCCCTGCATTCATCGGATATGGTGTCTGCCCGTGTCGATTCGGCTGGCGCGACAGATACGCACTGGACAAGGCCGTCGACAGACAAGGCACCGAGGATCTATTCGCAACGGACACCATATGGATTTCGATATGTGGCGGTGCGCAGGCCGATCAAGGATGCGCGGACAAGGGAATATATGCGTGTCACGGTCTATGTGGCGCCCTTCATGTCGCTGATCCCACCAAACAGATCCTACAATGTCTGCTCTATCAACGTGCCGGTTGATGACAACAACACCTGGTTTTACTTTCTGGCATGGGGTGGGGATGATTGCATTGACACTGACGCATGGCGTGCCTTCAACCATGCGGTTCCAGGCAAGGATCTGGACACAGATTTTTCAACACGTCGTACGTTGGACAACGATTTCAAGCAGGACCGGGGCCTGATGGCCGAGGGAAACTTTACCGGTATCCCGGGCATTCCAAATCAGGATATCGCCATGTGGGTTTCCATGGGGCCGATTGTGGAACGGGCGCACGACAATCTGGGTGCGAGCGATATCGCAGTGGTCGAGTTCCGTCGTCTCATGGTTGATGCCGTCAAAGCCTTCAGCAAGGGTGATGCGGCGCTTGGATCAGCAAGCTCTGTTCCACAGCGTGAAATCACTTCATGGCAAGGGATCGTGGAAAAGGAAACAGACTGGCTTACGCTTGGCGTCGGTGCTGCGGAAAGCGAAGCCCTGTCTTCAATGAAGGACTAGTTCTCATTGATCGGCTGGTCCTTTTCAGGCGATGAATTGTCGGGTTGACGGCATTGTTTTGCCGGCTTCAATGGAGCGCGCCTCATCTTCTGTCAGGTTGGTGGCCATTTTGAGCAATGCGGCTCTTACCACTTCGACTGTTTCCTCGTCGAGATCTGCCGTTGCGATTTGATTGACCTCAAGGGCCAGGGGCTCAAGCTTGGACCTCAGTTCTGCTCCATGGCTGGTGAGGTAGATGAACACTTTTTTGCGGTCACCAACCTTGTGAAGCCTCTCGATATAGCCGGCCTCCTGCATCTTGCTCAAAGCCGCATGTGCGGTCGGTTCCATAACGCCCATTCGATAGGCTAGTTCCCTTTGGGTGATGCCATCCTCTTGCCAGAGCGTGCGCAGATAGGTCCATTGACCAAAGGTCACTTGGTGTTCCGCAAGTCTGATTTGCAGGCTTCTTGAGAAACCACGTGCCAGACTGCGCACCAATCTGGCAAGGCGCTCGTTGGGATCAATCGCCAAGCTTGCTTGTCCGCTTCTGTCAGCCTTTGAAATCGTGTCTTTTGACATATGCCTCAATCGTCAATTTCTGCGCACCAAAGGTCCCACGCGCGTTTGATTTGCGGACTGATCCGTTCAACCGTCGCTGTTCCTTCCGCTTTGCTCATATATTTGACTCGTCCCAATGTCGAGGCTTGGATCTGGATGCGCGCATTCAATTCAGCATAAATCGACCGATAGACAGCTTCCTGCAAATTGCGGCCCGCGATTGTGGCTCCATGCCCGCGCATCAACACGACATCATGTTGATCCATTCTTTGCGCCATGGCGTCGGCCATTTCC
The DNA here is from genome assembly GCA_049623505.1 of Puniceispirillaceae bacterium (SeqCode). Taxonomy (GTDB): domain Bacteria; phylum Pseudomonadota; class Alphaproteobacteria; order Puniceispirillales; family Puniceispirillaceae; genus UBA8309. The sequence continues at coordinate 13,600 of JBMZTC010000024.1, forward strand.
ATGTTTGTGATCAACAAATCCGTCTCGTCCCCGAATGTCTCCGCCGTGTCGAAGACGGGAACAGCGTCGCTGAGAAAACCCGCCATATGCCAGACTGGTCGTAGCTGTGAATCCTCTGAAATGCTGAATGGTACGATTGTGTGGGAGTGACTGTGGACAACAGCCATGACGTCCGGTCTGTGACTGTATACCGCCGCGTGGATGTAACGTTCCAGATACAAGGGGCGGTCAGTGGTCTCCACCGGCTCACCGCTTAAATCATAGACCAGAATATCGTCTGTGGTGACAAGCGCCGGGGCGCGATTGGCGGATAGCATATAGGCATCGGAGTTGTCAGGACATCGTAAAGACACGTGCCCGAACCCATCCACGACATTGTGATTGAAAAGAATCTGATTGGCCTTCACGAGCATTTCCCGGCTGGACACAACAGGATCGTCCTGTTCACTCGTCATTTTGTTCACCCCAATGAAAATATGGATCGAGAATGCCATGCAATTCCGAGCAAACACGATTCATCTTGACACCCAACAGACTTTGATATGAGCTTTTATTAGAACTCTAAGTTTGTCAATGTAGGACTCAAGCTGTTCGCCGACAAAAGGTTTTTCAGGGCGACATTTCAAGCGACAAGCGAAATAGAAAAAATTTCGTTGCTTTAGGGAGGAACACTATGAAATTTACCAAATTGCTGATCGGTGGCACCGTCGCCGCTCTATCTCTGATGAGCACTGCAGCGCATGCCAGCTATAATCTTACACTGTGCGGCGCCAGCCCTGGTGGGCTTTGGTCTTTGCTTGGTGCCGGCGTGGACGCTGCGGTCAAGAAATCCCACCCTGGCTCGATTGTGACTTACCAGACCTCTGGTGGTGGCTTCGCCAATGTGGCGCTGTTGCAGCAGGGCAAATGTGATCTTGCTTTGATTCACGATGCGGAAGCTGTTCTGGCCCGTGATGGCAAGGCGCCGTTCAAGGCGCCGGTGGACAACATCCGCACTGTCGCGGTGATGTATACCTGGGCACCGATGCAAATGATCATGAACAAGGATTTCGCAGACAAGCACGGCATCAAGACGCTGTCCGACATTGCGACCAACAAGGTTCCGGCGCGCGTATTGCTGAACAAGCGGGGCAATGTCGCAAGCCAGGTTGGCGGCTCGATGCTCGAGGCTGTTGGAGCCGGCGCGGACAATCTGAAATCCTGGGGCGGTGATGTGGTTTACGCGGCCTCGAAGGAGCAGGGGGAACTCATGCGCGATCGTCGTGCAGATGTCTTGCTCAACTCGCTGTTCGTCAACCATCGCTCCATCCGTCAACTTGCCGAAGCACTCGATGTGGTTTTGGTGGATGTTGACGCAGACGCGGCTGCCGCTGTCACCAAAGACTGGAGCATTGGCACCTATACCATCAGCAATGATGCCTATGGTTGGTCCGCCGGCGATGTTACAACGCCAACACTTTCGGCACAGCTTTTTGTTCGTGCCGACGCAGACCCCAAGATGGTCAGCGACATTACCGCCGCATTGGTTGACAACATCGAGCTCGTCCGCGGTGTGCACAAGGCCATGAAGCCATTGTCTGTCGATCTGATGGGTGGGTCGAAAGCAATCGCCTATCACCCACAGGCGGCTGTGGCTTACAAGTGATCTTGTAACGGCTGAAAACGTTGGTCTGGCCTGTATTGGCCAGACCTTTTTGGTTTAGAAAAATCGATGCAAAATTCAATAACGGCATTTCAAAAGAGCGTACATGTCCCTGCTTTCAATGGCATTTGATACTGGTTGTCGCCGGAAACTGGAGGGGTTCAACGGGCGCATAGGTCAATTCCTCGCAGCTTCGGTAACCGCGTGGGTTTTATATTGCGCAACGATCTCGAGGCTGGATGTTCTGTCCATCACGATCAGCTTTTATGCTGGTATGCTGGCGATCAGTTTTCTCTATGTTGCGCCGACAACGCGCGAAGACACATCGCCATGGTTGCTGGACTGGATGCTCAGCGGTGCCGCGCTCCTGACAGGAGGATATTTTCTTTGGCAATCGGATGTGATTGCCGAGCGAATAACCCTGTTTGATCCGCTGACACAGTTGGACGTTCTGGCAGGCATTAGCATCATCGGGTTGACGATTGAGGCGATGCGGCGCTCCGTCGGCCTTGGTCTGACGGCCATCGTACTGCTGTTCATGGCATATAACCTGTTTGGCCACCTCATCCCCGGTGCGTTTGGGCATGGTTATATCGAGCTGTCCCATTTTCTGGATGTCTCCATCTATACAACGGACGGGCTGTTCGGGGTGCCGCTGAGAGTTGCAGGCACATATGCGTTCCTGTTTGTTCTTTTTGGCTCGATAATGGAAAGGTGCAGGGGATCTGAATTTTTCTTTGATCTGGCATCGGGTCTCACTGGCAGAAGTGCTGGCGGGCCAGCCAAGATTGCTGTTATTTCCTCCGGGCTCTACGGCACGATATCGGGCAGTCCGACCTCGGATGTGGTTACCACAGGCGCGATTACAATTCCGATTATGAAGCGGCTTGGATATGGGGCGACCTTCGCGGGTGCGGTCGAGGTCGCTGCATCAACGGGTGGCAGCCTGCTTCCTCCGGTGATGGGCGCCGCCGCTTTCATCATGGCCGAATATACGGGCATTCCGTACCGCGAGATCGCACTTGCGGCGATCATCCCCGCCATTCTCTTTTATTTGCCGATATATCTTCAGGTCCATCTGAGAGCCGTAAAGACAGGATTGAGGGGGCTGGATGAAGATCAGATCCCGCCTTTGTCCAGAACATTGATGAATGGCTGGTTATTCATCATTCCGCTAATCGCCATTTCCTGGAGTTTGCTGGACGGCTATACGCCTTCCTATTCGGCGATTTATGGCCTTTTTGCTGTATTTGCGATTTCCCTTTTGCGGCGCTCCACAAGACTTGGCCTGAAAGCCATCTACGAGACACTCGCGCTCGCCGCTGTCAGAATGATCCCGGTCGCAGGAGCCTGCGCGGCGGCTGGACTTGTCATCGGAGGTATCACGATGACAGGACTTGCTTCGAAATTCAGTTTCCTTGTGTTTGTCATTGCCGGGGACAGCCTGTATCTGTCCGTCCTTGTGGCGGCCGGAGTCACCTTGCTGTTGGGCTTGGGAATGCCCACCCCGAGCGCCTATATCCTTGCCGCCGTATTGATCAGCCCGGTGATGTACGAACTTGGTATCGCGGTATTGCCGGCGCAATTGTTCCTATTCTATTTCGCAGTTATGTCGGCCCTGACGCCACCTGTCGCTGTTGCCGCCTATGCGGCCAGTGCCATCGCATATGCAAACCCTCTGCAGATCGCCGTAAATGCCGTTAAAATAGCCGTTGGCGCTTTTGTGGTGCCATTTGCGTTCCTCTTCAACAATGCTCTGGTGTTGCAAGGCACTCCGGCTGAAATAGCTGTGGCATTCGTCTTTGCTGCGACCGGGCTGGCCTTCATCGCCGCCGCAACGGAAGCGTTTGTGTGGCGTCCATTGCACTGGTCGAAATCATTATGGCTTGCCGCGTGTGGGCTGTTGATGCTGGTCCCCGATCCATTCATCGCATGTCTTGCTGGCGCCGGTGGCGCGGCACTTCTGTTGTATGAGTTCCGAAAAGCGAAAGTCAGCAGCCTGCAATGACAATCTGGCGGCAGGCCTGACCTGGCAAAGTAAATATTTTCAACCCACTGGCATTCGGCACTGTCCACGTTGGCATGCGGGGTTAAATTGAAACTCGTAAGCCGAATGGCAGTTGGAGAAGCCATACCCACCAGAACACTTTTCTTGAAGCAAACGAATACAACGAGTGGTGCCGATCTGGCGTATCAAACACTTGTCTGTGAATGAAGCGGTATTGGATGTCATTGGTACCTTTTCTCTGCAAGGTCTGCTCCTTGACGCAAATTGGTTAGCTTCTTCCAGGTAACACCCGGGTCGATCTTGCCGTATCCGGCAAAGGTGCCGAAGCCGCAATCCGTGCTGGCAATAACCCTGTCCATGCCGACAATTTCAATAAACCGACCAAGCCTCTGGCAGATCAGCTCGGGATGTTCGACATAGTTTGAACAGGTGTCGATTACGCCAGGCGCCAGGATTTTGTGATCTGGAATACTGGTGTCCCGCCAGACAGTCCATTCATGCTCATGGCAAGGGTTGGCGCTTTCGAACAGGATTGTGCCGGGCCTTGCGGCGAGAACGATATCGATAACTTTTTCCAGCGGAATATCGTGATCATGTGGCCCTTCGTAATTGCCCCAGCAGAGATGCATGCGCATCCGTTCTGACGGAAGACCTTCGGTGGCGGCATTCAATGCCTCGACATTTGCGGCGGCAATCTTCAGGAACTTCTCTTCGGACGCATCTTGGTAGCCGGTATGGGACGACATTGCGAGGTCCGGACAGTCAAATTGAATATCAAATCCCGCATCGAGAATCGCCTCATATTCAGGCCGCATGGCGGCAACAAGCGCGTCCAGATAGGCCTCATGGCTTGGATAATACCGGTTTACCTGAAATGCCGTGATCAGTCCGGGGGAGGCAGCGTTCATAAAGGCTCTCGTCCCGTCCCCCTTGGTTTCAAGGGCTGTCTTGTAACGGCGGATATCATCAAGAGCTGGCTGCAGATTGACAAGCCTGACCTCGTCAATGCAAGAAGCACGGGTGAATTCCTGGCTTCCCATGACCGCGCTGAGCTTTCTGCTCAGATCCGGATGGGCGGCAAGGTCCTTGGCTGGCCTGCGCTCGATATGGCCTCCGAATCCACTCAGCCTTTCCTGCATGTAGGTGGAATATCCAACCTTGCCCAGCTCCCCGTCTGAAACGATGGTAACGCCTGCCTTTCGCTGCAGTCTCACTGCCTCGTTGATGGCATTCTGCACGATGTTCTCGAACTGGTCGCTGTCGTAAGCCTCTCCCTTGTCCTTCGCTATAAGAAAGGATGACAGTTCGTCCCCTCGGGGAAGGCTGCCGACATGTGTGGTTTCAATGGTCATTATCCTGCCTCGCATCGGGAAGGGTTGGTATTATTTGATTGTCAGAAATCCGCGGCGTTCAGAAAAAAGCCATTGCTCGTCAGCGCAGCGAAAACGGTCAAGGGAGCCACCAATGATGGCCGTCTCGCGGGCATGGGAAGCAACAGCGCCCTCTGCTTCGGGCGTCGCTTGGAATAGTTGGATTGTGCAGTGTGATGTTGCCTCTGTGGCGGACAGGGTGGTTACCATGATGTTGGTCACCACATGGACGGTCCAAACCGGTTTTCGGGCAAGGAAACTCTCCAGAATCTTGTGCCTGCCCTGAATGATTTCTTCGGGTGCCGACGGGCGGGAAAAAATGGCGTCTTCGGTAAAGGTGTCGGCCAGGCCGTGCCAGTCACCAAGGTCGTTGAGGTGGGCATAGCGAAGGATGAGTTGCTCGCATTCATGCTGGATGAGCATGCGGTCTAGTTTTTTCATTGGCTCCTGCAAGACAGTCACTGTGCCATTTACATTCGGCTCGGCAGATACAGCGCGATTTCCGGAAAGACAACGAGCAGGCAAAGGCAAACCGCCATCGCCATCCAAAAGGGAAGCACCCCTCTGAAGATGGTGGCCATCGGCACTCCTGATGCCACGCCCTTGACGACGAATACATTGACCCCGACAGGGGGCGTGATGAGCCCCATTTCGATGACGATCACGCAAATCACTCCAAACCATATGGGGTCGAATCCGAGGCCGGATATGATTGGGAATACGACAGGCAGGGTCACCACCAGCATCGCCAGGCCGTCAAAGAACATGCCCAGAATTATGTATCCCAGAAGGATCAGGAATAGTGTGCCGTAGGGGCCGAGGCCCAGTGCCTTCAGCTCCAGTGCCAAGGTTTCGGGGATGTGGGTCAGTGCGAGGAAGGGGCCGAATACATGTGCGCCGATGATGATGAGATACAGCATCGCCGTCATGGTCACAGTCTGAAGTAGAATGGCGGGAACCTGTCCAATATTGACCACACCCGTGCCAAGGGCGAGCACGGTGACCATCGCGGCTCCGACGCCTGCCGCCTCGACCGGTGTGAAGACACCCAGATATATGCCGCCGATCGATGTCAAGATGACGCCGATGAGGGGCAGGGAATGCAGCGTGGATACAACCTTGTCGCGCGCCGTCGTGCGTGGCCCGACAGGCCCCTCATCAGGGTTTATGGCAGTAATGACGGCAATTGTGGCAACGAAAAGAAGTGACAGCAGGATGCCGGGCAGAATGCCGGCAATGAACAGCCTGCCAATGCTTTCTTCGGTCAGAATTGCGTACAGGACAAAGCCTGTGGAAGGAGGTATCAGAATACCAAGCGTCCCCCCGGCAGCAACAGATCCGGTCGCCAGCCCGTCCCCATACCCGAAGCGTTTCATCTGCGGCAGTGCAACCTTGCCGATTGTTACAGCCGTTGCCACCGAGGACCCCGATACTGCGGCAAAGGCGGCGCACCCGACGACTGTGGCCGAAGCAAGTCCGCCCTTCAGCCTGCCAATCCAGGCGTAGGCTGCCTCATAGAGCTTTTGTGAATAACCGGCAGCACCCGCCATGTTGCCCATCAGCACGAACAGCGGAATGATCGACAGGCTGTAAGCGGTAATAGAGGAGTAAGTTTCCGAGGAGAGTGTTGCAACCGCCACGCGTTGCCCGTCAATGACCCATATGCCGCCGAATCCGACGGCCAGCAGCGCCATCCCGACAGGCATGCGCGCGACCAGCAGGAAAAACAACGCAAGAATGCCAAGAAAGCCGATGAGCGTTTCACTCATAATCACGGATCCCGGAAATCAGTTGCAGCAACAGCTGCACAACAAGAACCACGGCATATCCGCCCATTCCTATGGTGATAGCGCCGTAGGCGATCCAGACGGGTATTTCAATCATGTTGGTGACATCGCCATATTCATGCGCATCCCGCGCCTTGTCCCAAGTCTTGTCAATCAATAGAAACAGGATGTATGCCCCAATGGAACGGGCCATCAGATCACCAAGAAACCGGCCCCAGGCGCCGATCCTGCGATCAAAGATATCCACCCGTATATGAGCGCCGTTTGCTGTGGCATAGGGCATCGCCATCATCACGACCAGCGACATGCTGATCTGGACGATTTCCGCGTCACCAAGCACCGGGTCGTTCATAATGTAGCGGCGAAACACGGCATAGCTGACCACGCACATGATGAGAAAAAGCACTGCGCCGCTGATGGCGGCGAGCGCTCTGAGAAGGCGCCCAGTCAATTTCCGGACGCCTTTATTTTCCGCAAGGGCTTTCACCGTCAATTCTTGAGCGCGTCAGCCCACTGCTTCGCCTTGATGCCGTCCGCTTCGAGCTCTGCAATCAGCGCCGTAGCAAGCTTGGAGGATGCGGCGTCAAATTCGGCCGCCCGCTCCGGCGACAGACGAATGACCTCGCCCCCGTTGGATTCCCACTTTTTCAGAGCCTTTACGCCGGATGTCGACATGGTGACATGGCCGCCCTGCGACATCGCTGCCCCGGTCATGGCCGCCAGCTTGGCCTGGGTGTCGTCATCAAGTCCGTCCCAGCTGTCACGGTTCATCACGAGCATGAAGAGGGAATTCGACCCGTCCATACCTGTGGTGACATATTTCACCACTTCGCCAAGCTTGAAGCTTGTAAGAACGGAGGTATCTACAAGCACACCGTCGACAACGCCTGTATCCAGCGACTGGTATACCTGCGTGATTGGCATGGACACGGCTGTTGCGCCCCAGGCCTCAATCACCCGGCCGGTGTTCTTTGACGGAACGCGGATTTTGAGACCTGCAAGATCGGACATTTTCTCTATCTTCTTTTCGGCCATCAGAAGCTTTGCCGGCTCGGCGGACCACAGGCCCAGAAGCTTGGTTCTGCGAAACTCGTCACCGATCACGTCGATGTTGTTCCACATCTTCCGTGTGATGTCCTTGTTGCCGGGAACAACACCGGGAAGCTCTACAAGAAGCGTCTTCTTGAACTGGGACGCCGTGTAGCCCGGCAGTGCATAGACAATGTCGGCCACGCCATCCAGCACGCGGTCATACTGTTTCACCGGACCTGCGCCCAATTCGCCGGCAGGGTATACCCGGATTGTGGTGTCTCCGCCGGTCGCTTCCGAGATTTTGTCTGCGAGGGGCAGAAACATTTCATTGTGAAGGTGGTACTTGGTTGACGAGAAATGGGCCAGTTTCAGTTCGTCCGCAGAAACGCTGGCTGTCATCAATAACCCGATGCTGGCCAGAACGATTGATCTAAGGTGTTTCATTGTAGTTTCCTCCTGGTTTTTTGTCTTCCGGTTAGCCATCCGAAACTTTTTCAGCTGCAGCCAAATCCTTCTATTCGGATTTCGTTCGCCAGCTTTCCGCATAGTTTTCGCGTGCTTCGGCCGCATATGGCGTAGGCGACACCCGCACACGGATTTCTGTTTGCATATGTGTCTCGGTGGACGTCTTGCCGCTGTCATCCGGCTCGCCCCACACAAGACTGAGCACATCGCCAATCAGGATGTCCTCGTTGACGACCGCGAGCGAAAGGAAGCACCGCTCGTTGAAGCTGTATCCGTTGAACATGTTCATCCCGACCATGGTGCCGTCCTTGAGCACCATGTCGGCCGAAGACGAGGCGTAGTTCGGCTGCGGGAAATCAATCCATTTGTAGGGTGTTCCCTGTTCCAGCCCGCTCGCGATCACCTTTAGGACATCGTCGCGGTTCCATTCCAGTGTCACGCGCTTGCGGTTCGGTGCACCCTTCATGCCTTCCAGTGCCGCCTTGCCGATGAAGTCATCCTTCTTCCAGCCGATGTAGAACCCGTAGCCGAGTTCGAACGGGTTCACGTAGTAGTCTTCGATGTTCGAGGAGACGAAGCTGCCGCCAATCGAGCCAACGGCTTCGTAGCTGTCAGCGCCGAGCCAGTTGCGATATTCGTTCATCATGCCGGAGCCCGTATAGATCCCGGGAAGAGGTGAGGGGATCCAGCCAGACTCCAGGGTGTTTGTTGAATAGGCACGGCTTCCGACAGGAGTGAGGTTTACGCCAACCTCACGCGCCGCCTCCATGATTGTAGACCTGATGTAATGCTTGTCCGCGTAGGGGCCCCATATTTCCAGACCCGGCGCTCCAGCCATACCATGGCGCAACGCCTGTACCTTCTTCGACCCGATATTGATCCAGTCGACATGGAAGAAGTTTATGTTCGGGATCGGGCCGCCATTCATTTTCTCGAAGATTTTCGGCGCATCGGGACCCTGAATCTGGAACCTGTAATGGCTTCGCATAACCCGTTCGCCATCCGGCCTGCTGTCTGAGCGCGGATCGTAGGACAGGCGAACATTCCATTTTCCATACGCTGCTTGGAAACGAAGCCAGTTTGCCGTCGGCGAGCGTCCAACAAGGATGAACTTATCATCACTTTCCCGGAATATGATCATGTCTCCGATCACATGGCCTGCGGGGGTGACGGGGACAAAATGCTTCGCGCGGTTCAGACCAAAATTGGAAAAATCGTTAATCCCGGTGTTGGCAAGAAAGGCCTCGGCTTGTGGTCCCTCGACTGTGAGTTCATCCATGTGATGCGTCTGATCGAAGAGAACCGCGCTGTCCCGCCAGGCGCGCTGTTCGTCTCGCCAGTTGCTGAATTCAGGCGCAACGACGGGATAAACATACATGCCAATCCTTGAGCTACGGAGCATATCAACTGGTGTTTTAAATTGGCTCATCGTGGCTTCTAGGCTGGACATTACTTTTTCTCCTGAAAATTCGTTTCTAGTTGCTTGTAACGAGTGAAAGCCCGGGGATTTTATCCCGCGAAAGGGACTCGTCAGCCATCGCCAGAGACAGATTTTCTCTAGCCAGGCGCGCATGTTCACGGCACAGAGCTTCCGCGCGAGCGCCCTCTCGAGCCACAATGGCGTCGAAAATTGCGCGGTGTTGACGCTGTGCAAATGTCAGTGATTTCCTGAATGCCGGAAGATCTTCCTGCCCTTCAAGAAAGGCACTCGGTGACGCTAGCGGCAATTTGCCGATGCGATCCAGTTCACGTTCCAGAGTGATGCTTGAGGCAGCACGAGGAATCCATGAATGAAAGGCTGCATTAAGTTCGATATACTGCTCGAATTTGATTTCGACTTTGGTGTCGGTTAGCTTATCGAGGTCCGCGAGAATTTCGCGGCATTCTGCCAGATGTGTATTTGAGATGCCGCGCTCTGCTGCCAGCCTCGCCGCCAACCCTTCCGTCGTCCCACGAAATTCTATGGCATCTACAATGTCCTGAATGGTGTAGGTGCTCACCTGGCACCGGCCGGACTGTTGCCTTTCGACCAGCCCTTCCTTTTCAAGGATTGCCAACGCCTCGCGAAGAGGCGTGCGTGAGACACCAAGCCGTGCAGCAAGCAACGGTTCGGGCAGCTTTTCGCCAGGACAGAAGACCCCGCTTAGAATCAATGATCTTGCGCTTTTCAAAGCCCGCGCTGCCTGGCTGTGAGATTTATGCGTGGAGTCTGTCATCGGGCCCAACTAATGTGTACAAAGTCTTGCAAATGATGTCCCTATTTATGGATAATACAGCATAATCAGTAAATATGTATACAATTTGAATCCATTTGTCTGGCAGCAAACGATGTAGCGCACAGCCATCACAAGCGTCTTCAATCCGTCAGGCGTGGTGAAACCATGGCCGGTTGACCCCGAACGGCCTTGCTGGGCTGATCGCTGGTTTGTTTTGGCAAGGCCGAGACATTGGGGGCGTTGCCACCATTACCGGTCAGTTTTGGTAAGGTTTTGACTAAGGATTGATTTTTTGTCTTACTGTTTTGCCCGGCAGGTCAGGAAAGCAGCCGGTTTTGAGACTTGGACATTCCGGGTCGCAGTCTGGAGATCGACATGGCAGGCGAATTTGTCATTGCCCCGCATATGCGGCTTCATGAATGGGTGGCCGTTGAAAAGGGTTATTTTGACGACGAGGGGCTCGTCTACACGCTCGAGGAGCAGCTGAAGTCCGCCACAAATCATGTGCATGACCTTGGCGACAAAGTCGGTGCCTACCAGACCTTCGAGAAAGGCCGGTCCAGCCACGTGAGCTGTGCCTGTCACTGGACGGTCAATGTGGCGGCGGCCTCCGGTCACGGACGTCTTTATGGCAAGGTCTATTCGGTGTCACCCTGCGGGATCTTTGTACCTGCGGATTCCGATATCAAGACACCTGAGGATCTGTCGAACGTGCCAATCTCCGTCGGGTACCAGTCGGGAAGTCATTATTCGACTATTCAGGCGCTGGAGCCATTCCTGTCCGCCGACGACATCAACCTATCCTATTCGGATGGCCTGCTGTTCCGCCGGATGGAGCATCTGATTGACGGCAATGTGCCGGCGGTCAGCCTTTTCAGCGGCCCATACTATTTCATGCAGCAACTCGGTTTCCGGAAGGTGCTGGACACCAGCTTTATGATGGCCGCGATGGTGGCCGACGATGCCAGCCTCGAGGATATTGAGAAATATTTTGCCGCGCTGCGGCGCGCGCAGGCTGATATCGACCTGCGGCCAGAGCTCTACACTCATTATTACCGCAAGGAATTTCCAGAGCGGTTCCGTGACCAGATCGACACGCGGCTGTTTGGCCCTGGTGAGCGCATCGTTTTCGAGGAATACTCGAAAGACATCTTCGACAAGTCGCGCCAATGGATCGACGAACGTGGCATCTTCGAAGAGGGCATCGGCAACCGCAATTTTGAGCAGGCTGTCATCCTCTGAGCTGACAGCAGGCAGCGCTTCTACATCGCGTCCCGTAGGAGCTGATGATAGTCGGCTGCCCCGGCTGGCCGCGGGTTGGTTGCCGACAGGTGATCCTTGGCGGCCTTCTCGGCAATCGCTGGGAGAAGCGCTTGCTCAACACCGAGTGCCGACAGGGTTGTGGGAAGGCCGATATCCGCGACAAAGCCCCTCATCCATGCATGAAGTTCGACGCCGTCGGGAACCTTCATCACCTTTGTAAGATCGGCATAGGCCGTATCGGCATAGCCCTTGTTGAAGCGCAGGATATGCGGCAACAGAATACCGATCAGCGTACCGTGGTGGAGGTGCAGCTCACCGAGTGGTGTCGCCATTGCATGCGCGCCGCCGAGCGCTTTCTGCAGGCACATGCCGCCCATCAGCGAGGCCATCATCATTTCCCACCGCGCGGCCCGGTCAGCGCCGTTTTCCACCGCTACGGGAAGCCATTTCGCCGCGCGGCGAACAGCCTCGAGCCCGATGGCGGCGGCAGGCGGGTTGTCCCAGGTGCTGCAGTAGGTCTCGACACCATGACTGAGGGCATCGATGCCGGTGGCTGCAGTCAGGCGCGGCGGCAGCGAGAGGGTCAGTTCTGGATCGCAGATCACGAGATCGGCGATCATGTTCAAATTCACTGCGACCATCTTGCTGCCGTCCAGCAGACTCATCACACAGGCGCGGCCAACCTCTGCACCGGTGCCGGCGGCGGTGGGAATGGCGATCTGGGGTGACACCTTGCCAATCTTCTCAGAGCCACCCGTCCTGACGTTGTAGTCGGCCAGGCTGCCACCGTGGCTGGTCAGCAGTGCCAACGCCTTGGCCAGATCGATCGGCGAGCCGCCACCAAGCGCGATCACACCGTCGCAGCCGCGATCGTTCCAGATTTCGATGCATTCAAGAAGCGACTGTTCTGTCGGGTTCTCGGTGGTGCCGTCATACACAACCGGGCGCGACGGCGTGGCGGCATCAAGGGCGCGTTGCAGAATACCGGCATCGGCGATCCCCCGGTCGGTCACCAAAAGCGGGCGCTTCAGTCCGAGGCGCTCAATCTCGGCGCCAAGTCCCGTAATGGACCCGAAATCGAATTCGATACGGGTGAGATAGTTAATTGTCGGCATCAGCTTTCGGCTTCGAGATAGATATGCTTTGTCTCGAGGAAGTCGTTCATGGCCTCGATGCCGTGAAGCCTGCCGATGCCACTCTCGCGATAACCGCCGGTTTCCACTTCTGCAAGCAGACGGTTGTGGCAGTTCATCCAGACAGTGCCGAATTTTAGCTTGCGGCCCATCCGCATCGACCTGTTCAGATCAGAGGTATAGACGGATGCCGCCAGTCCGTAACGAGTGGCATTCGCCATGGCAAGAGCATCGGTCTCATCGCTGAACCGTTCCAGTGAGACAATCGGCCCGAACAGTTCATCCTGAACCAGGTCATGGCTCAAATCGTTGATCTCGAACATTGAAGGCGTGATGAAGCATCCCTTTGCCAGATCACCCTCCCCAACGCCGCCATGAACAACCATCTGTGCCTGATCGGCGGCACGGTCGATGATTCCTGCCAGGCGCTGCTGGTTGGCGCGGTCGATGATCGGGCCAAGTTCGGTGCCGGCGGTGCTGGCGTCGCCGATCTTCACCGATTTGAAAGCCTGCGTCAGCCGCTGCTTCATGCTGTCATAGACTGAATTCTGCACAAGGATGCGGCTGATGCATGTGCACATCTGCCCGTTCAGCGCCAGAACACCCCGGCGGATTTCGGCGACCGATCTGTTGAGGTCGGCGTCGTCAAAGACAAGCGCCGGGGCCTTGCCGCCAAGCTCGAGCGAGACATGTTTGATCGTGTCGGACGCGTTGGCCATAATGATTTTCCCGGTGCGCGATGACCCGGTAAATGAAATGACGTCGATCTCAGGATGCGAGGACAGAACAGTTCCCACCTCGGTGCCGTACTCGTTCACCGAATTGACGATACCGGCCGGGAATGACGGCGAATCGTGGAAACAGGCCATCACGGCAGCGTTGGTCAGCGGCGTCTGGGGCGCGGGCTTGATAACGACCGAGCAGCCGGCCGCCAGTGCCGGCGCAACCGAACGAACCAGAAGTGTCACTGGCGCGTTCCAAGGCACGATGACGGAAACCACCCCTGATGGCTCGCGGGTCATCAGGCTCAGCTTTCCGGCGCCGCTCTCGAAGGTGCGTCCAAAGACATTGCGGGCAACACCCGCATAATATCTGGCCTCGCCATATCCGGCGGCCACCTCGTGCTTTGCCTGTGCCAGAACCTTGCCGTTCTCGCGTGCCATCAATGTGGCGATCTCGTCCGCCCGGATTTGGAGAATATCAGCGAATTCCAGAAGTGCGGCCGCGCGCTGACGCGGGTTGCTGGCCCAGTCGGTTGTCTCGAAGGCCTCGCGTGCTGCCGTCACTGCATCGACGGCGAGACCGACCGACCCGTTCGGCGCCGTTCCGATAATGCTGCCATCGGACGGGTTTTCTACCTCGCTGATCCCGTTCGGCGCGTCGGAAAGCCATTGCCCGGCGATGTAGTGATGTCCAAATTCAGCTGTCATTGCTCATCTCCAAACGTTCCTGTGGCGCGATCCAAAATCGATTTTGCATCTGCCTGCTCGGCTGATCCTGCCCAGGCCACAAAATGGTCCGGCCGGACCAGTATCGCTTCAGCCTCGTACAAATCCGCCAGACCGGCTATCGCGAGATCGAGCGTTTTAAGCGGCACATCACGTTCTTTTGCCGCGGATGCAAAGGCGTCTGTCATGGCAGAATCTCCGGTCAGGTTCATCAAGGTGAAGCCCTTGCCGAGCTGATCCCACAAGCTGGCATCATTCGGCAGGGGCTGCGGCGACAGATGATGGCCTGCCTGCGCTTTGACACCATGTGTCCCGGTGGCGCCCGAACGCACGCCAGATTGCCCGCAGACGATGGGAGATCCGGCATAATGCGGAAGATACTGCGTCACCATGCTGTCATCTCCAGCAGCACGCTGCGCCCAGGCCTGCTCAAATGCCGCCAAGTCGCGGCGCGGGTCGAATTTGTCGGTGAAGGAGCGGTCTTCGATGATCGATTTGACGATGAAGTCGTCACGCGTCGAAGCGAAGACGGGGTGACGTTCTGCCGTATAGCTTGCCAGCAGATGGTCGCCGCCCCAACCGCGCAGGCAGGCCGTCAGTTTCCATGACAGGTTGCGGGCATCCTCGAAACCCGTATTCACGCCATAGCCGCCATAGGGCGGGTGCGAATGGGCGGCATCACCGGCGATGAACACCCGGCCGCTACCATAGCTATTGGCAAGGCTAAGCCGCAATTCCCAGAAGCCGACATAGTCAAACTTGACATCGACCGGCGCGCCGACGGCCTTTTCAAGAAATGCCTGAAAATCAAAATTGTCACGGGTTGTCCCCGCTGGAACAGGCGCATGGAAGAACCAGTTGCAATCGAGATCGACACGGCCGAGGAACTGCCAGTAGCCGTTCATCTCTGGATTAATGGCATTGAAGATCGTCTTGTCGCCATAGACAGACAGTTTTTCATCGAGCTGTTGCGAGTGGAAGACAAGTAGCGCCATCAGCCTGTCATGCGGGTCGATAGTCTGGGTAATGCCGGCGGCCTCGCGCACTGGCGAGCGGGCGCCATCACATCCCACCAGATAGCGTGCCGACAATGTGCGCTGCCCGTTACCCTTGGTTTCGCGAATGCCGACTGTGACGCTGTCATCATCCTGCTCTAGCGAGGCGAAACTCCAGCCAGTCAGCATGGTGATGGTGTCGAATTCTGCGGCACGGGCGCGCAGAACGGCCTCGGTTTCATACTGGGGCAGCCGTTCGTTGGCGGCGGCGTAGTAATCAATGATCTTCGCCCGGTTGAACCATTCGTAGTGATAGTCGGACAGAAAGGTGCCGTAGGTTGCCACGCCCCCGCTGCCATAACTTCGCGGGATAGGCGAGGCGGTGCGGATGGCGTCCGTCACACCCCACCTGCGGAAATGCTCGCCGGTTCGCGGGGTTAGGTTCTGGCCTTTGGGTATGCGCTGGATATTGTCGTGTCGTTCGATGACGATGCTGCTGACGCCGTTGATCGCAAGATCGATGGCAAGGCCGACTCCGACAGGCCCCGCACCTATTATAACAACGTCAGCCCACATGACCGTGCAGCATCGATGATTGGGGAATCGGTTTGTTTGCAGGCAAAGAAAATGAAATCATCGATCCATCGTGAGTTCAATTTGCCGTTATTGCAATAGGATCAGAAAAGTTCGTGATATTCAGCAGGCGCGCTGGAATGTTCGCGCATCATGCTGAAGGCGCGTGCGCCGTCACCCGTCTCGATGGCTTTCTTGATGATCACATGCTGACTGTGACTGACTATGACCCGGTTCAGCGACCAGCCAACGTGGTCGCCCCCCAGCACTTCGCCGATACCGCTGTCCGGCATTACCTTGAGGCGGCGAAGGCAGTCCTCAATGAACGGGTTGTCGCTACCCTGCATGATTGTCCGATGAAAAATCAGATTGGCGACGGTAAAGGCCTCGATTGCCTCTTTGTCTATCATCCCGCGGCCAATAATGGCGCTGGTGGCCTCAACCGACCTGTCGAGTCGTTCCCGGTTCAGGGAAGAAAGACCGGTGTGGGCAAGTTTCTGGGCCGCAAGCCCCTCGAGGACACCGCGCACCTCGGTGGCCTGGAGCAGAGCGTCGCTACTGAATTGCCTTGCGCGATAGCCGCGGCCTTCCAGTTTGGTCAGTAACCCTTCGGCGTGGAGAAGTTTCAGCGCCATGCGCACTGGCGTTCGTGACACACCAAGTTTTCTGCTGAGGTCGCTCTCGGTGATTCTTTCATGCTCCCCGAACGCTTTGTCTGTGATCATCTGGCGGATAATGCCGGCCACGGCCTCGTCACTATTGTCCTGACGTTCTGTTTCCAACGACTGCCTCATTCTGGCCTCCTGTCATATTCCCGATTCGGAGATTGGATTATTGGAAGGGATTCAGTGAGATTTCAAATGAGTTCAATAACTAAAAAAAATTAGAGTTTAATTTCGTAAAAATTCCTTATTGAATTCATTTTAGTATATTATGAACTCATAAATGGCACAAGGTCAGAAATTTGTTGCGGAGGCTGTGCAGCTTCTACAGTTTTAAAAATTAAAAAAAACAGGTCAACCTGGAGCAACCGGGTGGCCGCACGATATCGTTCTGGGAGGATTACCATGTTGAAGAGATTGTTGAGGGCAGCGGCGCTCGCCACGGCGGCGTCATTCCTTGCTGTTTCCGCACAAGCGGCGGATGTAATCAAGATCGGCCAGGTCGCGCCGAAATCTGGCCCGCTTGCTGGCGGTGCCGCAGTTACCCAATGGCCCAATGTTGAGCTGTGGTCGAAGCAGGTCAATGCTGCCGGTGGCTTGAATGTCGGCGGCGAGAAAATGATGGTCGAGATCATCGAATATGATGACAAAACCAATCCTGGCGAGCACATCAAGGCAGCTCAGCGCCTTGCCGAAGTCGACAAGGTCGATTTCATCATCGCGCCTTACGGAACCGGCTTCAATCTGGCGGCCGCACCGATATATGCCAAATACAACTACCCGCATATTGGTGTGTCGGCGATTTCGGATAAAATGCCCGAACTGACAGCTCGCTATAACAATCTGTTTTTCACACTTGGCAACACGACGTCATTTACGGAGTCGGTTATCGACATCCTCAAGGACATGCGTGATGCCGGAACCATCGGCAACCGTGTCGCCATGGTGAACGTCGCTGATGCCTTCGGTATCGAGCTGGCCGAAGCGGCCCGCCCGAAGATCAAGGAAGCCGGGTTCGACATTGTCTATGACAAGTCCTACCCGCTCGGCACGCCGGACCTTTCGCCGATTATCAAGGGTGCCAAGGACAGCAAACCCGATGCGTTCATTGCCTGGTCCTATCCGCCTGACACTTTCGGCCTAACCGAACAGGCGATCATTCAGGACCTTAATGTGAAGATGTACTACACCGCGGTTGCAACCTGCTTCCCGGCCTTCAAGGGGAAGTTCGGCTCGAAGATTGAGGGAGTGTTCGGCGCTGGTGGCGTGAACCAGGAATCGCCGAAAATCCAGGAGTACTTCAAGGCTCACAAGGAAATCACCGGCAAGGAAGCTGACGGCTGGGCATCCGCCAACACCTATGTGTCGCTTGAAATCCTTGGCCAGGCCATCGAAGGTGCCGGCACGCTCGATCGCAAGACTGTGACCCAGTATATCAAGGACAATACCTTTGATACGATCATGGGCCCGATCAGCTTTGAGAACCAGATCTCAAACAAGTACTGGACTGTTGGCCAGTGGCAGGGCGGCAAGTTCCGCGGCGTGAAGTCGTCGCAGATGGATGGTGCCGCTCCGATCGTCGTGAAGGACGGTTGGAACTGACCCAGACATGACATGAAGCCGGCCACCTGAACCGTGTCCGGCTTCATCTTCCCTTATTTGTTTTCCGGGAATCCGGCGTGATTACGTCCACCACAAAGGTGAACGAACCGGATTTCGTATCCCTGCGGTGAGGTGAGATGGATATCATCATCACAGGTCTTTTGCTCGGCGGTACCTACGCGCTGATCGCCTTCGGCCTGAACATGCAGTACGGCGTTGCTAGGATTATGAACCTGGCCAATGGCGAATTCCTCGTCCTGGGGGCATTGGCTGCGTTCTGGATTTTCATTGCAGATGCAATCAGCCCGATCCTGACGATGCTTATCGTCGCGCCCCTGTCTTTCTTCGGGAATTGGGTAATCTACAAGGTCCTTCTGAAGCCACTTGTCAGGCGAGCGAAGAACCAGGGCCAGCTTGAGGTGGATTCAATTCTCGCCACTTTTGGCATGAGCTTCGCGATTGTCGGGATCATGGTGTCGATCCATGGTGAATATTTCACCTATTCCTATCTTGCCGAACCGTTTGAGATCGTTGGCGAGACATTTGCTCTGAACCGGGTCGTCGCCTTCTGCTTTGCCGTTCTTATCGGCGCCGTTCTCTGGCTGTGGCTCTTTTTCACGCGGCCAGGCATGGCCATGCGCGCCGTATCCGTCAGCACCGAGGCAAGCGGCCTCGTCGGCATTAATGTACCGAAGATGTCGGCACTGGCTTTCGCGCTCGGCGGCGCCGTGACGACCATGGGTGGCACGCTGATCTCCACCTTCATCACGCTTGATGCCTCTGTCGGGGTGATATTTACGATGAAGGCGCTGATCATCATCATCATGGGCGGTGTCGGTGATATCCGCGGTGCGATTGTGGCGGCACTGATCCTCGGCCTCGTCGAAACAACGGTGGCACGCCTGATCGACCCCGGCCTCACGCTGGCGGCGGCCTATGCCATTTTTGTTCTGGTTCTGCTGTTCCGTCCCCAGGGCATATTCGGGAGGAAGCCGACATGAGCCATGGTTCAGACTTCAAATCCCTGATCTGGGGGGCGGTTCTTCTGCTGCTGGCAGCCTGTGTGCCACTGATAGCCAACGGCTACTGGATGTCTATTGCGCTGACCATCGCGATGTTCAGCGTGCTGGCGACGAGCTGGTCGCTGTTTTCTGGGCCGACGCATTACATCTCACTTGCCACTGCGGCCTTCTTCGGGGTTGGCGGGTATCTGGTTGGTACCGGCATGTCGGACTACAACATGGACTTCTGGACGATGGTGGCCATTGCGCCGGTCGTCGGCGCGGTTCTGGCCTTTCTGATAGGCATCGCCACTTTGCGGCTGTCTGGGGTCTATTTCGTGATCTTCACGCTGGGTCTCGCCGAAATGATCCGCACACTGGTCTCGTGGATCCAGAACAACTTCACCGGATCGCGCGGGCTTTATGTTCTCACCGACCTGACCGAAGCCGACATCTATATCTATCTCGTGATCCTTGCGGCGGTGGTTTATCTCGCCGGCTGGTGGGTCAATCGTTCGCGTCTTGGCTTTGCGCTGAGGATCATCGGCAATGACGAGACAGTGGCCCGCCATGTCGGTATCAACACCGCGACGTCAAAGGTGATTCTGTTCACCTTCTCCGGATTCGTCGCGGCGCTTGTCGGCGCGTTGATTGCGCCGCGCTATACCTATATTGAGCCGAACGGCGTGTTCTCGCCTGAGATTTCCTTCATCGTCGTCATCATGGCCCTTCTTGGTGGAACGGGCCGGTTGTGGGGGCCGATTGTCGGCGTGATTCCGTTCGCACTGCTGCAGGAATACATCAACGCCAACTATTCAAACTATTCGACGCTGGTCATGGGTATCGCCTTTCTGGTGATCGTCTATTTCCTGCCGAAAGGCGTTGTTGGGCGGATTGAACAGCTTCTGGCAAAACGGGGGCGTTCGGCATGGTAGCGACGGTTCTCAGCGTGGCGAATGCCACCAAGCGCTTCGGTGGCCTTGTTGCCGTCAACAACCTGTCTTTCGAGGTACAGCACAACGAGGTGATGGGGATCATCGGCCCAAACGGATCGGGCAAGACAACGATGATGAATCTGATCTCGGGCGCCCTGCGCCTGAGTGAAGGGTCTATCAGCCTTGACGGCCGGTTCATCAGCATGCTGAAGGCGAACCAGATCAATCAGCGCGGTATCGCACGCACCTTCCAGTTGGTGCGTGTGCTGCCGGGACTGAGTGTGGTCGAAAACTGCATGGCCGGCATAGTGTTCGGCCACAGGCGGCTGTGGGGGGATCAGGCCCGATATGAGGCTGACAAGCTGCTGAAGCGCGTTGGTCTGTCGGGCAAGGAAGCCGTGCCGGTGGGGTCCCTAACATATATCGACCAGAAACGGCTCGAGCTTGCCCGCGCGCTGGCCTCGTCGCCAAAGCTGCTGCTTCTCGACGAATGGCTTGCGGGCCTGAATCCAACCGAACTGCAGGAAGGGATCGATCTCATCAGGTCACTTCGCGAGGAAGGCGTCACCATCATCCTTGTGGAGCATGTGATGGATGCCATCCGCTCGCTCTGTGACAGCTGCATCGTGATGGCAGCGGGAAACAAGATCGCTGAGGGGTCACCGGGCGAGGTGCTTGCCGATCCTGAAGTCGTGAAAGTCTATATCGGGGAGGATGTCTGATGCTCGAGGTCAAGAATCTTTCCGTCACCTACGGCCAGCATCGCGCGCTGGACAATATTTCCGTGCAGATTGCACAGGGCGAGGTGGTTGTCATCCTTGGTGCGAACGGTGCCGGTAAATCGTCATTGCTTCGCGCCATTGCCGGCCTATCAGAAGGGCATTGCGACGGGGATATCAGCTTTGCCGGGCAATCCCTTCTCGGCTGTAGCCCCGATGAAATCGTTACCGGCGGGATTGCGCTGGTGCCAGAGGGCCGGGCGATATTCGGTGACCTCAATGTCGAGGAGAACCTGCGGCTTGGCGCTTACAGCGAACGAGCGCGGATGAACGAGCAGGCCAATCTTGACCGGGTACTGACCCTGTTCCCTAAATTGCGTGAGCGCCGCAAACAGATCACCCGCACCATGTCGGGCGGAGAGCAGCAAATGGTGGCTGTTGGACGCGCGCTGATGTCAGATCCGACCATTCTGATGCTTGATGAGCCGTCGCTCGGCCTGTCGCCACTATTAAGCAAAGAACTGTTCCAGGCACTTGGCCGCATTCGGGAAACCGGGCCGGGTGTGCTGGTGGTAGAGCAGAATGCCAAGCTGTCGCTTGCGATTGCCGACCGCGGCTATCTGATGGAGAACGGCCATATTGTCGGAGAGAATGACTCCGCAAGCCTCACAGCGGATCCCGCCGTCCAGGCCGCGTATCTGGGCGGCAAGCCGGGACGCGCGCCTGCGCCAAGACCCGCTGCCGCAACGGCAAAGCCGGCCAGTACGGCACCCATCGCTACGCCGGCAGCCACGACAGGATCAGGCCGCGTCTATGTTACACCCGCAGGACTTTCCGGTGGCACCGCGGATATGGGGTCACTGATCGGCGAAAATATCGAGAGCCTGCTTGGACGGGCGAATGCGGCCGCAAGACCATCATCCAACACGGTGCTGCCAAAGGCTGCTGGTGGCGAGAAGCGACCGAAGATCATCGAAATCAAACCGGAACCGGAAGCTGGAGTGCCGGCACCGACTGGACCAGCTGTTTCCGGCACTGGAAGTTCGGGCGGCGACGACCGTATTGCAGCAATGCTGGCTGACTTCGAGACTGCGGCCCAAAACGCAAGACAAACTCAGAACAGGGGTATGACGAGGGTGCCCTCGACAGACAGCAAACCGCTTGGCGGCGAACCTGTCGGCCTTCCTGAGATTCCTGTGTTCCGCAAGGCCAAGGTCGAGGTGTTCAGGCGTGACAAGAACGGCGCGCTGGTAAAGGCAAGGGAGGCTTAATTGGCAAGATCCTTCGACAATGTGTTCATTGGCGGGGCCTGGGTTCCGCCGGGCGCAGCTTTCGATGATTTGAATCCAGCCGACGGGTCGGTCTGGGCACGCGTCGCGGATGGTAATGCCGGCATGGCTGTTCGGGCCATTGAAGCGGCGCAGGCCGCCTTTCCACAATGGTCCGGACTGACATATAACGAGCGGGCCCATTACATGCTGAAAGTGGCGGATGAGTTCGAACGCCGGCGTGAGGATCTCGTTGCCGCGCTTCAGGGTGAGGGCGGTGGTTGGTTTGGAAAGGGGATGTTCGAGTCGGGGTACGTGCCGGAGGTGTTTCGCGCCGCTGCCGCGATGACCTACAATCCCATTGGCGAGGTTCTGCCTTCGGACCATGGCAAGGTGTCCATGGCGATGCGCCGTGCGATGGGTGTGGTGACGGTGATCTCACCCTGGAATTTTCCGACCCTGCTGACGGCGCGCGGCCTTGCCTTCCCGATCGCGGCAGGCAATTGCGTGGTGCTGAAGCCGTCCGAAGAGACTCCCTATACAGGCGGTATGATCTTCGCCGAGATCTTCGAGGCAGCCGGCGTGCCAGCTGGTGTGCTGAATGTGGTCACCTGCTCGCGCGAGAATGTGCCGGCAGTCGGGGATGTCATTATCGAGCATCCGCTGGTCAAGGGAATCAGCTTTACAGGTTCAACGCCGGTGGGCCGGGTGATTGCGGCCAAGGCGGGCGCGCATCTCAAGAAATGCTGTGTCGAGCTAGGCGGCAAGGACGCCCTGATTGTCTGCGATGATGCCGACATGGATCGTGCCACGGCAGCGGCCAATTTCGGCAGTTTCATGCATCAGGGACAGATCTGCATGTCGGTCGAGAAGATCCTCGTACAGGAACAGGTATTTGACGCGTTTCTTTCACGCTTCGCCGAGCGTGCCTCAAAGCTGAAGGTTGGGGATCCTAACACCGACAAGGGGCATGTCATCGGCCCGCTGATCAATGACAAGCAGGCCGGCAAGGTCAGGGAGCAGATCGAGGACGCTGTTGCGAAGGGGGCGCGGGTCGTCATCGGCGGTGGTGTCGATGGGCGCTTTGTCGAGCCGACGATCCTGACCGGCGTCACGCCCGACATGAAGGTCTATGCCGAGGAGACCTTTGGCCCGGTGGTGCCGGTGATTCCCTACCGCACTGACAGCGAGGCCATCGCTATCGCCAATGACAGCGAATATGGCCTGTCATCGGGTGTGATCACGCGGGATGAATCGCGCGGTCTGGCGATTGCCGC
>JBMZTC010000025.1:0-35499 GCA_049623505.1 Puniceispirillaceae bacterium (SeqCode)
ATGTGATATGGCGCCGGCGCCTGACTCTGGCCTGACGCTGATTGCCTGCGGCGCGCTCGCGCGCGAGCTTCTGAACATTACCGCACAGTTTCCCGACGGGCAGGTTGATCTGACCTGTCTGCCGGCATCATGGCATAATCATCCGGAACGGATTGTTCCGGGCCTTCGCCGCAAGGTGGCCTCGCTTCGTCGCAAGAGGCGGCGGGTGGCTGTGGTCTATGGCGATTGTGGAACGGGCGGCGGGATCGACGCTTTTTGCGAAGCTGAAAATGTGATGCGCATTCCAGGCCCGCATTGTTACGAGATGTATCTTCAGCAGCCGGCCTTCGATGACGAGATGGACCGCGAGCTTGGCACCTTCTTCCTGACCGATTACATGGTCCGGCATTTCGAGCGCATCATCATGCAGGGCATGGGGCTGCGTCGACATCCGCAATTACGCGATCTCTATTTTGGCAATTACACGCGCGTTCTGTATATCGCGCAGACCGAGGATCCGGCGCTGGCGCGAAAGGCGAGGGCGGCCGCCAACGAACTTGGTCTTGCCTATCAATACCGATTTGCCGGATTTGGCCGGCTGACCCCCTGGGTGACCGACATGGTCGCGGCGCATACGCAAGGAGACTGACAGTGGCACAGCTGATTACCCTATACTGGCGGGATATTCCGGCACAGGTCATTGCCGAGCGCGGCCGTGGTCGCAAGCGTGAACAGGCCAAGATCGAACTTCACCGCCGCTTTGCCATCGCCATTGACGCGGCGGCGATGCGTGATGGTGCCGATTCCACCGATGATTATCTTGCCGAATGGCGGCGCGGTGCGCCGGTTGAGTGCGGCGAGGATCTCGAGGCCGAGGCGGCGACGCAGGCGGCGGCGCTGGAGGCGGAATATCCTGCCGCGCGTGTGAAGGCGCTGGTTGAAAACGGGGGTGTGGAATCGGCCTGACCGGGTGCTGGATGTCGTATGTCGCATCCGGAAGATAGTGAGGCGTCGGCAAGCCATCGCGCGGCTGATGAAATCGCCATGCTGCCGCCCATCGAATACGGTGCCGCGGTGAATTCGCTGGCAAGGTTGAAACTGTTATGAACGCAGGCCCGATATGACCGCAGGCATTGAGACAATTCGCAACGCTGCCACCGACTGGTCGATTGAGGTTACCCCGACCGGGGCGACAAAGATCGAGAGTTTCCGCGACACGCTGGCACCCGGCACGACGGTCAATGTGACCTTTCTGCCGGGAAGCGACCCGCGCGATACCATTGCCGTTGCCGAAAGGCTGCATAATGACGGGATGCGGCCGGTGCCGCATCTTGCCGCGCGATCGCTGAAAAACACAGATCAGCTGGATGAGCTTCTGTCGGCCTTTACCTCGCGCTGCGGTGTCGAGGAGGTGCTGTGCATTGGTGGTGGTGTCGATGATCCGGTTGGGGATTTCACCGCGACGATGGAAGTTCTGGAGACCGGGTTGATCCAGAAATATGGCATCCGCCAGATCGGCGTTGCCGGACACCCTGAAGGCAGCCCTGATATTTCGGAAGAGGCGATCGCCGAGGCACTTGTCGCCAAGAATGAACTGGCAGCGCGTGACGGTCTGGACATCTATATCGAGACACAATTCTGCTTCGAGGCCGACATCGTCCTTGATTGGGAACGGCGGGTTCGTGCCGCTGGCAACGGTCTGCCGATCCGCATCGGTGTTCCCGGGCCGGCCACCATCAAGACGCTGTTCCGCTTTGCCCAGATTTCGGGCATCGGCCCGTCGATGCGCTTTGTCGCCAAACAGGCGAAGAATGTGGCCAAGCTGATGACGGTGCAGTCACCGCATCTTCTGATTGCCGGTCTTGCCGAGGGCATGGCGGCCGACAAGGACTGCCTGATCCGGCATTTCCATTACTATCCATTTGGGGGATTCGCGCGCACCGCCACCTATGCCGGTGCTATCGCCGAGGGCAGAATCGAACTTCTGCCAAAAGGCGGTTTTGACGTGATCGAGACGTGACCTTACGGTCGCAAAAGGAGCAACACAGATGACCAACACCGTGATTTCGTCTGAGAAGCAGGAAGTCGTTATTGGCTTTGGTTCACCTTTCTGCGTGATTGGTGAGCGGATCAACCCGACCGGTCGCAAGCTGCTGGCAGCTGAAATGGCGGCTGGTGATTATAGCCGAGTCATTTCCGACGCGGTGGCGCAGGTCGAGGCAGGCGCCACCATGCTGGATGTGAATGCCGGCATTCCGATGGCCGATGAGCCGGCGATCCTGGCCGAATCCATCAGGCTGGTCCAGGACACGGTCGATGTGCCGCTTGCCATCGACAGCTCGATCGTCGCCGCGCTGGAAGCCGGGCTTGCCGCCTACAAGGGCAAGCCGCTGGTCAATTCGGTGACTGGCGAGGAAGAGCGGCTTGAGACGGTGCTGCCGCTGGTCAAGAAATATGGCGCGGCGGTGGTGGCGATCTCGAATGACGAGACAGGCATCTCGGAAGACCCGAATGTGCGCTATGAGGTGGCGAAGAAAATCGTCGAACGGGCCGCCGACTTCGGCATCCCTCGCGAGGATGTCGTCGTTGATCCGCTGATCATGCCGGTCGGGGCGATCAATCTTGCCGGCCGGTCAGCGCTCGACCTGATCATCAGGCTCCGGAGCGAGTTGAAGGTGAACACCACCTGCGGCGCGTCGAACATTTCCTTTGGTCTTCCGAACCGGCATGGTATGAACGCCGCCTTCCTGTCGATGGCGGCCGGTGCCGGCATGACCTCGGCAATTATGAATCCGCTTCATTCTGAGGAGATGACCGGCATCATGGGCGCCAATGTCATGAATGGTCACGACCCGGAATGTCGCAACTGGATCAAACGGTTCCGCGAAC
This sequence comes from Puniceispirillaceae bacterium (SeqCode), assembly GCA_049623505.1. GTDB lineage: Bacteria > Pseudomonadota > Alphaproteobacteria > Puniceispirillales > Puniceispirillaceae > UBA8309. The sequence continues at coordinate 2,869 of JBMZTC010000025.1, forward strand.
CGGCCGCGGCCGGCGAGGGCGGACGCGAACGCCGGCAGACGCGGCGTCGTCGCAGCGCCTGACTGGGGCTGGTGGCGATGGCTGACGGCGGCTCCGACATAAAGACCTCTGGCATCAAGATTGTCTTCACCCCTTCAGGGCGCCAGGGCCATGTGCCGGCCGGGACCACCGTTTTGCAGGCGGCACGGACGCTTGGTGTTGATATCGATTCGGTCTGTGGTGGGCGGGCGCTTTGTGGTCGCTGTCAGGTCAATGTCGGCAGTGGCGAGTTTGCCAAGCATGGCATCACCTCGGGGCCGGACAGCCTGTGCGGGGTGACCGCCGTCGAAACCCGCTATGCCGACAAGAAGGGCCTTGCCGCCGGGCGGCGCCTGTCCTGCCAGTCGACGCTTGTCGCGGATGTCGTTATCGACGTGCCGCCGGAAAGCCAGGTTCACAACCAGCTTGTCCGCAAGGCGGCCGATGACCGCCAGATCGACATGGATCCCATCATCAGGCTGTGTCTTGTCGAGGTGCGCGAGCCCGACATGCACGAACCGTCGGGCGATCTGCGCCGCCTTGTCGAGGCGCTGGAGACGCAATGGCCCGATCGGGTGACAGGCAAAATTGGCTGTGATCTTCATATCCTGCAGCAGCTTCAACCGGTGCTTCGCGCTGGCAAGTGGCAGGTAACGGTGGCGCTTCGTGACGGGCATCAGATTGTCGGTATCTGGCCGGGACTGAAGGACCGTGTTGCCGGTGTCGCCATTGATGTCGGTTCAACGACCATGTCGGCGCATCTGTGCGACATGGTCACCGGTGATGTTCTCGCCTCGACAGGCGCCATGAACCCGCAGATCCGCTTTGGCGAGGATCTGATGAGCCGGGTGTCCTACGGCATTATGAATCCCGGCGGGCATCTTGAGATGACCGAAGCCGTCATTGACGGGTTGCAGAAACTGATTTCCGGCGCCGCCGAACAGGCTGACATGGCCGCCGATGATGTTGTCGAGATTGTGCTTGTCGGCAATCCGGTGATGCATCATCTGCTTCTTGGAATTGATCCGGTCGAACTTGGCGGCGCGCCCTTTGCGCTGGCCGTCGACACCGCGGTCGAGATGCGGGCCAGCGAGATCGGCCTTCAGGTCAATCGCGGCGCGCGAGTTTATGTTCTTCCCTGCATAGCCGGCCATGTTGGTGCTGATGCCGCCGGTGTGGTGCTGGCAGAGGCACCGCAGAAGGGTGAGGTCAATACGCTGGTTGTCGATGTCGGCACCAATGCCGAGATTGTCGTTGGCAACAGCCAGCGCATGCTTGCCGCCTCGTCGCCAACCGGCCCGGCCTTCGAGGGGGCGCAGATATCTTCGGGCCAGCGTGCCGCGCCCGGGGCGATTGAACGTATCCGCATCAACCCCGAAACGCTGGAGCCGCGGTTTTGCGTCATCGGTGTCGACCAGTGGTCGGATGAGGACGGGTTCGACGAGGCTGTAAAGTCGACCGGCATCACCGGCATCTGCGGGTCCGGCATCATCGAGGTGCTTGCCGAGATGTATCTTGCCGAAATCCTGACAGCCGACGGTGTCATCAACGGTGCCAAGGCTGCCAGTTCACCGCGGATCGAGGAAGACGGGCGCACTTTTTCCTACCGTGTCTCGGACAATGTCGTGGTCACGCAGAATGATGTCCGCGCGATCCAGCTTGCCAAGGCGGCGCTTCATGCCGGGTTCCGGCTGTTGATGGACAAGATGGGGCTGAAAGCGGTCGACCGGGTGGTTCTTGCCGGCGCCTTCGGCACGCATATCGACCCGAAATACGCAATGGTTCTTGGGATGATCCCGGACTGCGCGCTTGAGAATGTGCGGGCGGCCGGCAATTCGGCCGGCACCGGCGCGCGCATGGCGCTGCTGAACAGGGGCGCGCGCCACGAGATTGAGACTGTGGTGCGCGACATTGAAAAGATCGAAACCGCTGTTGAGGCGTCCTTCCAGGATCAGTTCGTCAAGGCAATGGCGATCCCGCATCAGTCGGAGCCCTATGAGAAGCTGTCAAAGGCGGTTGATCTGCCGGTGCGTGAACTCACCCCCGATGAAGCCCCGGCGATTGAAAGCGGCCGCCGCCGTGGTGGCCGCCGCCGGTCACGATAGCGGCAGATTAATCCTCGGTTACAGTCCGGCCCTGTCCGGTCATCGCGGCAAGCTGCCGTGCGGCGGTGCGGGCGCGGTGCCAGCTGGTAATGCCCAGCCAGATCATGCCGCCAAGGCTGAGCGCGTAGCAGGGCCAGACAAAGCCTGCGAATCCACCCATTGCGAGAAATTCCGCCATAAATTCCGCCATCAGGCCGCCCCCCCTTCCGACGGCGGCGCCCCGGCCGCCTGGCGAAGCTGCACTGTCACAATCCGCCGTTCGGTCAGGATGGCCTTCATACGCAGGATCACGATCACCGCGAAATAGCAATGTATGCCGCCAATCATCAGCAGCAGCGGAGTCAGCATCGCCGGGTCGATCGATACACCGCCACTGCGGATCAGGCTTGCCGGCTGATGAAGCGTGTTCCACCAGTCGACCGAGAATTTGACAATCGGCACATTGATCATGCCGACAAGCGCCAGCAGCGCCGCCGGCCGGCTGCCGCGCTCGGGCTGGTCGAACCCGTTCGCCAGCGCGATCACGCCAAGATAGAAGAAGAACAGGATCAGCATTGATGTCAGGCGTGCATCCCACACCCACCAGGCGCCCCACATCGGTTTGCCCCAGAACGCGCCAGTGACAAGCGTCAGGAAGGCGAACATCGCGCCAACCGGTGCCATGGCCCGAAGCGCGACATCGGCAAGCGGATGCCGCCAGACGATATAGAACAGTCCGCACAGCCCCAGCGCCACATAGCCAAGGCTGGCAAGCCATGCCGCCGGCACATGGACATACATGATCCGCACCGTATCGCCCTGCTGATAGTCCGCTGGCGAGGCGAAAAGCCCGTAATACAGCCCGGCGATCAGCAGCATCGTTGCCAGCAGCGTCAGCGGCAGCAACAGCCGGTCGGCGAGCCGCATGAAGCGTGTCGGGTTGGCAAGATAGTCAAACATCGCTCTTCCCTACACCGCGCCTGCTGGCCATGACAATGGGCATGGCGCCTGTTCGGGCAGCGACGCGCCGTCGCGGGGCGGGCGGCGGCTGTGGTCTGTGCCAATCATGACCCGGTCTCCGCCTCGGCCTCGGCAAGCGCCAGCGCGGCGACAAGCGGTGCCAGCGCCAGCAGCACCAGGAGAACAGCGCCAAGAAGCATCAGATGCGGCGTTATGATTTCGCCTTCTGCCGGCGATGAGGCCAGCACACCGAAGATCAGTACCGGCATCGCCAGCGGCAGGACAAGCACCGCCAGCAACCCGTTGCCACCGCGCGCGCCCTCGGTCAGCGCGGCGCCGATCAGCCCCAACAATGTCAGCGCCATCGTGCCGAGCGCCAGCGCCAGCAACAGCGGCGGCATCTCGGCTGGCTGAAGATACAGCATCAACCCCATCAGCGGTGTTGTTACCAGCATCGGCAGCGCCGTCAGGGCCCAATGCACAACCGCCTTGGCAAGGGCGTAGAGCGACAGCGACAGCGGCGAGAGCGCCACCTGGTCGACCCATCCGCAGCGCACATCCTCGGAAAAAATACGGGTAAAGCCGGCAAGGCTTGCCAGCATCGCCGCGATCCAGATCACCGGAATGGCGATGGGGCGAAGCTGCGCGGCGTCCGGACCGGTCGCCAGCGGGAACAGCGTGATGATGATCAGAAAGAATCCCAGCATCACCAGCGCCTGGCCACGTCCGCGCCAGCCAAGGGCGATATCACGCCTGATCTGCGCGCCAAGGGCATTCATCGCGGGGCCGGTCATGGATGTGCCCTCAATGCCAGCTCGTCATGACCGCGTCCGGCGCCAAGCGGCGTGTGCGTTGCCGCCATCACCATGCCGCCATGATCAAGATGCGCCGCGATCAGCTTGTCGAGCGCCACCTGCGCCGCCTGGTCAAGCCCGGCCGCCGGTTCATCCAGCAGCCACAGCGCCAGCGGTGGTGACAGCGCAAGCCGGGCCAGCGCCAGACGCCGCCGCTGGCCACGCGACAGCATCCGCACCGGCAATTCTGCAAAGGGCGCAGCGGCAAGCGCCGCCAGCGCATCGTCGATCACATCTGCATCAACCCGCAGGCCGTTCAGCCCGGTCCAGTCGGCAAGGTTGCGCCGCCCGCTCAGCGCGCTGGCCAGCCCGTCGGCATGCCCGACATAGAGGATCGGTGCCGCGCAGGAAATGGTCCCGGTCATCGGGCGCAGCCGCCCGGCGATGGCGCGAAGAAGGGTTGATTTGCCGCTGCCATTGGGGCCGGTCAGCAGCGTCATCCCGCCAGGCGCGATGACATGGCTCAACGCTGGCTGAATGACCCGCATCCCGCGCGCCAGCACCACACCGTCAATGACAAGGCCGGTGGTAGAACCTGATGGCACGCTATCGCGGCTGTGTGGGGTTTCGGCGACCATGCCACCGTGTTTACCCGCGAAGGGCAGGGATGGTCCAGCCCCCCAATTTCAAACTGGAAAAATCGGGCGCTCGGGGCTATATAAATCATGACCGTTGCGAGGCACTCCTCGGGCTGGCCCGCCCGTTCATCGGGTGACAGATTCCATTGATACGCGCAGGTGCCGGCCGGGATGGTCGCCGCGCCTGCCAAGACAACAACCTGGCTGTCGCCGCCCTGATGCATGAATCCGGCCAATCATTCCGGTCTGGCATCACAGCGCCGCCGATAAATTCTCGTGGGGGACGAAATGTCTTTGTATGACGCCTATCTGGAAGAGATCGAAAACCGCAAAACGCAGGGGCTGAAACCAAAGCCGATTGATGATGGCGGGCTCGTGAAGGAGCTCATCGCGCAGATCAGGCAGGCCGGCAACGCGCATCGCGCCGCCTCGCTCGATTTCCTGATCTACAACACGCTTCCCGGCACCACCAGCGCGGCTGGCGAGAAGGCCGCCTTCCTGAAGGAGATCATCCTTGGCGAGACTGTGGTCGAGGAAATTTCCCCGGCCTTTGCTTTTGAGCTGCTGTCGCACATGAAGGGCGGCCCGTCGGTCGAGGTTCTTCTTGATATCGCGCTTGGCGATGACGCGGCGATCGCGGCTGATGCCGCCGAGGTGCTGAAGACGCAGGTCTTCCTCTATGAGGCCGACAAGGGGCGGCTGAAATCTGCGCTCGACGCCGGCAGCGCTGTCGCCCGCGACATCCTTGAAAGCTATTCCGATGCCGAGTTCTTCACCAGACTTCCCGAGATTGATGAGGAAGTCCAGGTCGTCACCTATATCGCCGCCGAGGGTGACATTTCCACCGACCTTCTGTCGCCGGGCAACCAGGCGCATTCGCGTTCGGACCGCGAGCTTCACGGCAAATGCATGATCTCGGAGCGGGCGCAGCAGGAGATCAACGCGCTGAAGCTGCAGCATGCTGGCAAGCAGGTGATGCTGATCGCCGAAAAGGGCACCATGGGTGTCGGGTCTTCCCGCATGTCAGGCGTCAACAACGTCGCCTTGTGGACCGGCAAACAGGCCAGCAAATATGTGCCTTTCGTCAACATCGCGCCGATTGTGGCGGGCACCAACGGCATCTCGCCCATCTTCCAGACGACGGTTGGCGTCACCGGCGGCATCGGCATCGACCTGAAGAACTGGGTCAAGAAGCTGGACGCCGATGGCAACCCGATCCTGAACAATGACGAGAACCCCATTCTTGAGCAGATATATTCGGTCGAGACCGGCACCGTCCTGACGATCAACACGAAGGACAAGAAACTGCTTAACGAAGGTGGTGACGAAGAGCTTGTCGACGTCGCCTCATCCTTTACCCCGCAGAAGATGGAATTCATCCGTGCCGGCGGGTCCTACGCCATCGTCTTTGGCAAGATGCTGCAGACCTTCGCCTGCGAGGCGCTGGAGATCCCCCTGAAATCAGCCTTCGCGCCATCAAAGGAAGTTTCGATTGAGGGTCAGGGCCTGACCGCGGTGGAAAAGATCTTCAACGCCAATGCTGTTGGCGTCGCGCCGGGCACCACCCTTCATGCGGGATCGGACGCGCGGGTCAGGGTCAACATCGTCGGCTCGCAGGACACCACCGGCCTGATGACGTCGCAGGAGCTGGAGGCGATGGCCGCCACCGTGATCTCGCCACAGGTTGATGGCGCCTATCAGTCGGGCTGTCACACCGCCTCGGTCTGGGACTTCAAGGCCGCCGAGAACACGCCGAAGCTGATGAAGTTCATGCATGATTTCGGCCTGATCACCGGCCGCGATCCGAAAGATCAGTATCATCCGATGACCGACGTCATCCACAAGGTGCTGAACGACATCACCGTTGATGACTGGGCGATCATCATCGGCGGCGATTCGCACACCCGCATGTCGAAGGGCGTTGCCTTCGGGGCCGATTCCGGCACCGTGGCGCTGGCGCTTGCCACTGGCGAGGCGTCCATGCCGATCCCGGAGTCGGTCAAGGTCAGCTTCACCGGCAAAATGGCCGACCATATGGATTTCCGCGATGTCGTCCATGCCACGCAGTCGCAGATGCTCAAGCAGTTCGGCGACAATGTTTTCCAGGGACGGGTCATCGAGGTCCATATCGGCACGTTGCTGGCCGACCAGGCTTTCACCTTCACCGACTGGACGGCCGAGATGAAGGCCAAGGCGTCGATCTGCATTTCCGAGGACGCCACGCTGATCGAATCGCTGGAAATCGCGAAGCACCGCATCCAGATCATGATCGACAAGGGCATGGAGAATGACGACCTGATGCTTCACAGGCTGATCGGCATCGCCGAAAAGCGCATCGCCCAGATCAAATCCGGCGAGAAGCCGGCGCTCGCACCCGACGCCAACGCACGTTACGCCGCCGAGGTTGTGGTCGATCTCGACCTGATCGACGAGCCGATGATCGCCGACCCGGACGTGACCAACGCCGATATCTCGAAGCGCTATACCCATGACACCATCCGCCCTATTTCGTTCTACGGCGCCGAGAAGAAGGTCGATCTCGGCTTTGTCGGGTCCTGTATGGTGCATAAGGGCGATGTGAAGATCGTCGCGCAGATGCTCCGCAATCTGGAGGAATCCTCGGGAAGCGTCAGCTTCAAGGCCCCGCTGGTGGTGGCCGCGCCGACCTACAACATCATCGATGAGCTGAAGGAAGAGGGCGACTGGGATATCCTGCAGAGATATTCGGGCTTCGAATTCGACGATTCCAGGCCAAAGACCGAGGCCCGCACCGAGTATGAGAACATTCTCTATCTCGAACGGCCCGGCTGTAACCTGTGTATGGGTAACCAGGAAAAGGCGGCAAAGGGCGACACCGTGCTGGCGACCTCGACACGGCTCTTCAAGGGACGGGTTGTCGAGGATTCGAACGAAAAGGCCGGCGAATCGCTGCTGGCATCGACGCCTGTGGTGGTGCTGTCGGCGATCCTTGGCAGGACCCCGACACTGGATGAGTACAAGACCGCCGTCGACGGCATTGACCTGACGAAGTTCGCGCCGCCGCTGGCCCGCCCGGGGACCACCAACTCGGCGCATTTCTAGGGCATTTCTAGGGCAGCGGATTTTGGGTCTGAAGAACTTCCGTTTCCGAAGAACTTCCGTTTCTGAAGAACTTCCGGGTCACCTGACCGAACCGATGACATCGCCCCCGCCGGCCCGACCGGCGGGGGTTTTTCAGTCCCGCGCCGCGGCGGCGATCCGCTGTGCCGCGATGTCGAGATAGTCCGCCGAGATGTCGATTCCGACCCAGTCGAGCCCGCGTTCGGTGGCGACAAGTCCGGTCGTGCCACTGCCGATGAACGGGTCGAGGACCGGCCCCTCGTCAATCGCGGCAAGGCAGTTGCGGACCAGTTCCGGTGGAAAGGGCGCCGGATGCGGGGTGCCGGTCTGCTGCGCGACCCGCCACACACACCCAAGCGCGTTCGCCTTTGGTGCCAGCGTGAAATCCTTTTTCGCGATCAGATAGATCACCTCGTAATTCGGCAGGAAATAGCCGGGGTTGAAATTGATCCCGCCGGACCGGTGCCAGATGATGATCTGACGCACCGGAAACCCTTCGACGATGTCACTGCGATCCTGGAGAAGGCCTTTCTGGACGCGCCATTTGTGGTTGTAGAAGATGGCGCCGTCAGGGCGCAGCAGACGCATCATTTCGGCAAGGCACCGGCGTTGCCAGCCGACATAGGCGGCGTGCGGCATCGAATCGGCATGTGTTGCGTAGCCTTTCAGCAGCGCCGCCTGGTGCCATTTCCCGCCGCGCCCGTCACGCATGCCGTTGCCCGAGCTGTTGCGAAGATTGTAGGGCGGCGATGTCACCACCGCCTTGATGCTGGCGCTGGGGAGGCGCGCCATCAGGTCCAGACTGTCACCATGCAGCAGCGCGCCCTGCGGGAAACTGTTGGTGCCGCCGGGTCCGGCCGGGCTTTTTATCCGCCCAAAGGCGGTATGGAGATAATCAACGGCATTTGCCAGAAGGGCATTGTTGCGCACGATGAAGCCAGCGGGATTCCGGGAAGTTGGACCGGGTCAGTGATAGCGGAATCGTCTTAAAAGATGGTTAAGGAATTTGGAAAAAAGCACTCGTGGGCATTTTTTCCGCGCCGGGTCAGAAAGCCGGATGCAAGGAAGCCGGAAAATCTGTATTGTCGGCGCGTTCAAACTCTGGAAACGTTTTCCACAATTCCCTGCAAACCATTCGTGCAAACCATTCCTGCAAACCATTATTCTGCCAGCCACCAATCCGAAACCCGCCATGCCCCCCGCAAACTCATCCCGGTCCAGCCAGAATGGCTCCCGCCCGTCTGGCGAGAATGCCCGCCATGGCGCTGCCGAGCGCGATCGCCGGGTGACGGTCGTTCTTGGCCCGACCAATACCGGCAAGACGCATCTCGCGATGGAACGGATGACCGGCTATGCCAGCGGCATGATCGGTTTCCCGCTGCGCCTGCTGGCGCGTGAGAATTACGACCGGCTGGTCTCCCGTCTCGGCGAGTCAAAGGTTGGCCTGATCACTGGCGAGGAACGGATCGTGCCTGCCGGTGCGCGCTATCTTTGCTGCACCGTTGAATCGATGCCGCTTGGCGGTGCGCCGATGACAGCAAGTGATGAGGGTCTGCGGCGAAGCTATGACTTTGTCGCCGTTGACGAGGTGCAGCTTGCCGGCGATCGCGAACGTGGCCATGTTTTCACCGACCGTATCCTGCATGCACGCGGCATCCATGAAACGATGTTTCTTGGTGCCGAGACGGCGGGCCCGCTGCTTCGCCAGATGCTGCCAGAGGCACGATTCGAGTCGCGCCAGAGACTGTCACAGCTCAGTTTTGCCGGATCAAAGAAGCTGACAAGGCTGCCGCGGCGAAGCGCCATCGTCGCTTTTGGTGTCGCCGATGTCTATCAGATCGCCGAGCTGGTGCGGCGCCAGCGTGGCGGCGCGGCGGTGGTGATGGGGCGGCTCAGTCCGCGTACCCGCAACGCGCAGGTCGAACTCTATCAGAATGGCGATGTTGATTTCCTGGTCGCCACGGACGCCATTGGCATGGGATTGAACCTCGATCTTGGCCATGTGGCGCTTGCCTCTGACATGAAGTTCGATGGTCGCCAGATGCGCCGCCTGTCAGCTGCCGAAATGGCGCAGATTGCCGGCCGGGCCGGTCGCCACACCAATGACGGCACCTTTGGTGTGACCGATGGATGCGAGGTGCCGGAACCCGAGATGATCGATGCCATCGAACAGCATCGATTCGCGCCGATCCGCAGTTTCTGGTGGCGGTCACGGGATGTCGATTTTGCCTCGGTGGAATCGCTGCTGGCCTCGCTTGAGGCGCCACCACCGCTGCCGTTCCTGCTGCGCAAGGCTGACGCCATCGACCATCGGGCGCTGGCGGCCCTTGCCGAACGACCGGCAATCGCCGCGCGCGCTGTTGGCACGCGGCAGGTCAGTCTGCTGTGGGATGTTGCCTGTATTCCGGACTTTCGGCAGAGCCTGAGCGACGATCATTACGATTTGCTGGCAACACTGTATGGCCAGCTTGCCGAGACGGGAAAACTTGGCAGCGATATGGTGGCGCGGGCAATGTCGCAGCTTGACCGGCTTGACGGCGATATCGACACGTTGATGACACGGCTTGCCTATATTCGCACCTGGACCTATGTCACGCATCGTGCGGACTGGACAGACAACCCCGCAGAATGGCAGGATCGGGCGCGTTCGATTGAAGACCGGTTGTCGGACAGCCTGCACCAGCGGCTGTCGGAGCGGTTCATTGACCGGCGTGCTGCGCATCTCAGCCGGAAACTGAAGGAAACAAGGAATCTCATGGCCTCGGTGAAAAGTGACGGTACCGTTCTGGTCGAAGGCGAGGAAGTCGGCATTCTGGAGGGGTTCGTGTTCCGCCCCACCCTGAGTGAGGGTGACGAGAAAGCAACCATCCTCGCCGCGGCGCGGCGTGGCCTTCCCGACGAAATTGAATCGCGCGTGCGGGCCTTTGCGGCGTCCGCAACGGCGGCGTTCAAGCTTGATGATGAGGGTCAGATACGCTGGCGCGATGCTGCCGTTGCGCGGCTGGTCAAGGGTGATGGCCTCTATGCGCCGCGACCGGATCTGATTGCCAGTGATCTGCTGTCGATTGACCAGACACAGCGGCTGAATGGCAGGCTGTCAGAATTTGTCGCCGAGCATGTCCGCGAGGTGCTCGGCAGGCTGGTGGTTCTCGAAACACCCGAGACCGCCCCGGTGCCCGAGCGCCGGGCGCCCCGGCCAACAGCGCCGAAGACCGACAGCGATGAGGTGCTGGAAGGTCCGACAAAGGATGAAATAGCCGCCACACCGCCAACCGAACAGCCCGAGATTGTCGAGGTCCCCGAGATGGCGCCAGAACCGCTGTCAGGCGCAGCGCGCGGACTTGCCTTCATGTTGTTTGAAGGTCTTGGCACGCTTCCCGCGATGCTGGCCGGCCAGCAGCTGCGCGGCCTGACTGAGACCGACAAGCCAAGGCTGGCGCGTCTTGGCCTGCGGTTCGGGGTTGAGGCGGTTTATCTGCCAGAGCTGCTGAAGCCGGCACAGATCGAATTGCGCGCCCTGTTGTGGAATCTGTTCCATGGTGAGGCGGGAACGTTTCACGCGCCGCCACCGGCAGGCCGCGTCGCCATCGATGCAGTCGAGGGTGTGCCGGACGAATTCTGGCTGGCAACCGGCTATCGTCGGCTTGGCGGCCGCGTCATGCGGGTCGATATGGTCGAGCGGGTGGCGTTTCTTGTCCGCAACGCGGCACGCGAGGGTCAGTTCAGAATCACCGAGGACATGCTGTCGCTGGCTGGCGCTACACGCGAACAGATGGCGGCCATGCTGCTTGACATGAATTGCAAGGTCGTCAGCGAAGAGCCTGACGAGGACCCCGAAAAGCCGCCGATCCAGGTGTTCGAGCGTCTGCGGCGTCAGCGCCCTGCCGGTGGCAGACGTGACAACCGTCAAAATGATGAAGGTGGTCGCCAGAAATCACGGCCGGCTGGTCGAAAGGGGGCGTCCAAGGCAGGCCGCCCTAACCGTGGCAAGCAGGACAGGCAGCAGAGTTTCAGTGCCAAGAGCCGTGAACCGGACCCGCAATCGCCTTTCGCCGTGCTGGCCGATTTAAAACTGAAATCGTGACTGCCATGACTGGCGCGCCGACGCTGCGACTTGATAAGTGGCTGTGGTATGCCCGTTTCTTCAAGACCCGCGCGCTGGCCACGCGGGCCATCGCCGGCGGACGCTTCCGCCTCGATGGCGAGGTGATGAACAAGCCGCATCGTGCGGCGCAGCCCGGGCAGGTGCTGACCTTCATGAAAGGCGAGCGGGTCAGGGTCATCAGGATTGTGGCGCTCGGGTCACGGCGAGGCCCCGCCACCGAGGCGGTGGCTCTGTATGAGGACTTGTCGCCGGAAGTGCCGAAACGGGACCCGGGAGCGAAGATGTCCGCGTTATCATTTGAAAGCCGTGAACCGGGATCGGGACGGCCAACAAAGCGCGATCGCCGGGCGACACAGAATTTGAAGTCTGACCTTGGGTGACCAAGGCTGAGACGCCGCAGGAGGGTGTTGATTGATGATTGCCAAGCTTGGAAACTGGATACGCGAATTCACCGAGGATGAGAAGGCCGCCCCAACCGGCGATGCTGAATGGGCCGCCGTGATGGCCAGCCTTCTTGTTGAGGCGGCGATGGCGGATGGTGAACTTGACGCTGAAGAGCGTGCGCAGATCAGCCGCATCCTTGCCGCGCAGCCGCATATTGAGGCGACGGCGGTGGAGGGGCTGATTGACACCGCCTTGTCATGGCATGCGGAACGGATTGAAATTCACGCCCTGACGCGTTCGATACGGTCCGAGACCGATGCCGAAGACAGGATTGCGATCATCGAAATGGCCTGGATGGTGGTGCTTGCCGACGGCGAGGTACATGATTACGAATCGCAGCTGATGCGGCGGCTTGCCGGCCTGCTCTATGTTGACGATATTGAGTCGGGACGGGCCGCCAAACGGGCACGGATGCGCCTCGAGAACAGGGGATGATCCGCACTTGTGGACCTGCTGCCTTTACGATAAAACGCTGCGCTTGAGATGAGCATGGAGATCGACTGATGACTTACATCGTCAATGACAATTGCATCAACTGCAAATACACAGACTGCGTCGAGGTCTGCCCTGTCGACTGCTTCTATGAGGGCGAGAACATGCTTGTCATTCATCCTGACGAGTGCATTGATTGCGGCGTCTGCGAGCCTGAATGCCCGCCTGAAGCCATCCTTCCTGACTCCGAGCCTGAGGCCGAGAAATGGCTTGAGCTCAACCGCGAAATGTCCGAAATCTGGCCCAATATCGCGCAGCGGTCCGACCCCATGCCGAACGCCGAGACAGCGCAGGAAGAGAAAGGGAAGTATGAGAAATACTTCTCCCGCAACCCCGGGCAGGGCAGCTGACATCCTGCCTTGCGTGTGGCCTGATTGATTTTCCCGTTAATTTCGGGTATGTTACAGACTGGCTTAAACAAACGACTGACGCTGGTCCCACCCTCTCCGAGCCTATCGGAAACAGGGGTAGGTCCTTTTTGGTCTGTGGCAGATTGCAGGTTTCGCGATGCCATGCATCGGTGAAACGTCTGGCTGCTGAGATGCAGGGCCAAACGCGAAGGTTAACAAGGAAGACTTAATGGCGAAAAAGACTGACGCAGCCTTCAAGGAAGGCGATTTCGTGGTGTATCCGACACATGGTGTTGGCCGCATTCTGGGAACCGAAAGCCGCGAGATCAGCGGCGCCACGATCGAGATGCTTGTTGTTCGTTTTGAACATGACCGCATGACATTGCGCGTTCCAATGGAAAAGGCCCGTTCGCTTGGGCTTCGCACGCTCAGCTCGAAAAAGCAGATGGAGCAGGCGATCACCACCCTTCAGGGCAAGGCCCGTGTTCGCCGTACGATGTGGTCACGCCGTGCGCAGGAATATGAAACAAAGATCAAGTCTGGCGACCCGGTGTCCATTGCCGAGGTTGTCCGTGACCTGCATCGTCGCACGAACCAGTCCGAGCAATCCTATTCCGAGCGCCAGATGTACCAGGCGGCTCTGGAGCGTCTTGCCCGTGAGTTTGCGGCAATCGAGAAGATTGATCAGGAAGCCGCTGCCACAAAGCTGGAGGATCTGATGGACGCCGCCTGATTGGCGTTCCACGATCAATTATGGAACAGGGGTGGTGCGAGCCGCCCCTTTTTCATTGGGCCCCCTTTTCATTGCCACGTTTCACTTCAGTGGCTGGTGGGGCCGCCCGACAGATATGGCTGGTCGGACCGGTGGTATGGAATCGGGCCTGTGGCGAGCAGATCAATTCACGACCTGTATTTATGTGATATGCTGACATCATGGCGAATGCATTCATTCAGGAAAAAGAGCTGTTTCCGGTACAGCCTCCCTTTGGCAGCGGACGGCTGGATCGCGGCCTGCATCAGATCTATTTCGAGCAGGTGGGGCGCGCCGACGGCAAACCTGTGCTGTTCATCCATGGCGGGCCCGGGGCCGGGATTTCGGCAACACACCGGCGGTTGTTCAACCCTGACCGGTTCCATTGCGTGCTGTTTGACCAGCGCGGCTGTGGCAAATCAACCCCGCATGGGGAAATGGCGCAGAACACCACACAGGACCTGATTGCCGATATCGAGGCGCTCAGGATGCATCTTGGTATCGAAAGCTGGCTTCTGTTTGGAGGGTCCTGGGGCAGCACCCTTGCGCTTGCCTATGCGATTGCGCATCCAGAGCGAGTCACCGGGCTGGTTCTTCGCGGGATTTTCCTCGGGACGCGCGCCGAGGTGGACTGGTTTCTCCATGACATGGGCCGATTCTTCCCAGAGGCCTATCAGGAATTTATCGGCTTCCTGACCGAGGAGGAACGAACCGATATCCTGATGAGCTATCATGACAAGCTGACAAGTGATCAGGCGCTTGTTCATCAGCCGGCAGCGGAACGATGGTCATCCTATGAGACAAGCTGTTCGACCCTGCGGGCCGGGGTGCGACGGGTGACCGGGCGGGCGGCGCTGAGCATGGCTCGGCTTGAGGCACATTATTTCGTCAATGATTGTTTCATGCCGCCGGATCACATCATGACCAATATTTCGGTGATCCGGCATCTGCCAGCGCACATAATCCAGGGACGACACGATGTCATCTGCCCGCCGGTAACGGCGCACAGGCTTGCCGATGCCTGGGGTCGCAAGGCCAGTCTGCGCCTTGTTGATGATGCTGGCCATTCAACTTTTGAGAATGGGATCGCGCACGCTCTGCTGGCGGCGCTTGATGAATTTGCCATCTGATCCAGCTGGGCTTCTTTGTGCCGGGATTCACCGCGCCGGGCTTCCGGCTGTGTGAAAGCTGTTAAACAAGCTATGATTTTCCTTCCGCTGGCAGGAACCGGAGGGCCTGCAAGCCCCGGCTAACGGACAGAAAGGAAAGCATCGTGGTATCACCGCAAAACCCCGAACGAAATTTCCGCATTACCAATAACAATGCCATTGATCTTCATGTCGGCAAACGTCTTCGCCTTCGGCGCACCCTTCTTGGGATGAGTCAGGAGCAGCTTGGCGCGGAACTGAACATCACATTCCAGCAGGTGCAGAAATATGAACGCGCCGCAAACCGTATCAGCGCCTCGCGGCTATGGGACATGAGCCAGATTCTGGATGTGCCAATCAATTATTTCTTCGATGACATGTCGGAAACAACCATGCAGAGCTCGCCGCGGCGGGTCGCGCGCGGTCTGGATAAATTTGACGAGTCCGCCGGCGCGGGCGGTGCTGCTGGCGTCAAGGATCCGATGGCGCGCCGGGAAACGCTTGAGCTGGTAAGAGCTTACTATAATATCGAATCAGCCAGTGCGCGGAAACGGGTTGCAGACATGGTCAAGGCCATTGCGACGACCCTTACGGAAGAGTAGAAATCCGCCAAGGCAATGGGTGGAAGTGGTCAAGTGCCGGATTGTGGCAGGAGTTTTTCATGAATGATACCAAGGGCCAGGCACCGGCCGATCTGACGGGAATCAGCTTTGAAGATGCGCTTCGTGAACTTGAAGGCATTGTGGCATCGCTTGAACGTGGGGATGTATCGCTTGATGATGCGATCACCGCCTTTGAACGCGGCACCGCATTGAAGGCGCATTGCCAGGCGCGCCTCGAAGAGGCGCGGATGAAGGTTGAACAGATCCGTATTCCCGCAGATGGCACCCCGCCAACCGAGTCGGTGCCATTCTCCGTCGACGGGTAGACGAATGACCTTGCCAGCATCCGTAGGTACGGATTCAGTGGCCGTGGAAGGCCATCTCATTTCCTTGTTTGAGTCGCTTTCCGGGCCTGCGGACCGGCTGGTTGAGTCGATGCGTTACGCCACCATGAATGGCGGCAAGCGGCTCCGCGCCTGTCTTGTTCTGGCTGCCTCGCGTCTTGCCGCTGGTGGCCGGTTGCCTGATGGCGCGTTGCATGTCGCGGCCGCGGTTGAGTGTCTTCATGCCTATTCCCTGGTTCATGATGATCTTCCGGCCATGGACGATTCGGATACGCGGCGGGGCAATCCCGCCTGCCATATCGCCTTTGATGAAGCGACGGCCATTCTGGCCGGTGATGCGCTGCAGACATTGGCGTTCGGAATCCTCGCCGATCCTTTGACAAGCGGTGATGCGGCCGTTCGCGGGCGATTGGTGGCGGCACTTGCCACCGCTGCCGGGGCCGAGGGAATGGCAGGCGGCCAGATGCTGGACCTCGAGGCTGAAAGCGGCACGCCGACGCTTGACCAGGTCAGGCAGATGCAGGCGATGAAAACCGGCGCATTGATCCAGTTTTCGGCTGTGGCAGGCGGCATTCATGGTGGTGCGTCGGCACAGCTTGAAGCTGCGCTGAACGACTACGCGCGCGATCTTGGTCTCGCCTTTCAGATTGCTGACGACCTGCTGGATTATGATGGCGACGCGGCAACGCTTGGCAAGCCGGCCGGACAGGATGCTGCGCGCGGCAAGGGAAGCTTTGTCGTTCTCATGGGTCTGGACGCCGCGCGGCAGACGGCGAGCGAGTTGATCGCCGCGGCCGAGGCGGCGCTTGCGCCCTGGGGTGAGGCGGCCGAGGACCTGCGTGCCATCGCGCGATTCGCTATTGAAAGGCGGTCATGATAAACCTTATATCGTTAAAAGATGATTTAGAAAGGCCGGTCCACATGATCGGACCGGAAGGCGAATGACAGCAACCCCCCTGCTTGACAGCGTCGCCACCGTTGATGATCTCCGTCGCCTGCCCGAGGGCGACCTGCAGCGCTTTGCCGCGGAATTGCGGACGGCCACCATCAACGCGGTGTCGAAGACCGGCGGCCACCTTGGTGCCGGGCTTGGCGTGGTAGAATTGACAGTTGCCCTTCATTACGTCTTTCAGACCCCGGATGACCGGCTGATCTGGGATGTTGGTCATCAGGCCTATCCCCACAAGATTTTGACCGGTCGCCGCGACCGTATCGAGACACTTCGCCAGAAAGACGGGCTGTCAGGTTTTACCAAGCGAAGTGAATCCGAATTCGACCCCTTTGGCGCGGGACATTCATCAACCTCGATTTCGGCCGGGCTCGGCATGGCCGTGGGAAGCGATCTTCAGGGGCACAGACGTAATGTGATCTCGGTCATTGGCGACGGTTCGATGAGTGCCGGCATGGCCTTTGAAGGCATGAACAATGCTGGCGCCTCGGATTCGCGCCTCATCGTCATTCTGAATGACAATGACATGTCGATTGCCCAGCCTGTCGGGGCGATGAGCAGCTATCTTTCGCGACTCATCACCTCCGAACCATTCCATTCGATCCGCGATCTGATGCGCGAGGTGGCCAGTCGGTTCCCAGCTGAAATCGAGCGCACGGCGCGCCGCGCCCGCGAGGCGGCACGCGATCTGATCAGCGGCAATTCAGTGTTCAGCCAGCTTGGGTTCCTTCATATCGGCCCGATAGACGGCCATGACATGTCACATCTTCTGCCGGTGCTGAAGAATATACGTGACGGCCACGCGCGTGGGCCGGTGCTTGTTCATGTTGTCACTGAAAAGGGCAAGGGCCATCCCTTTGCCGGTCCGTCGGCAGAGAAATATCATGCCGTGCCGAAATTTGACGTTATCACCGGCACCCAGCAGAAATCGGTTGGCAACGCGCCAAGCTATACCTCGGTGTTCGCGCAGGGGCTGATGGCGGCGGCCGAGGCCGATGACAGAATTGTTGCGATTACCGCGGCGATGCCGTCGGGAACAGGTCTCGACAAGGTCAAGACCCGCTTCCCCAATCGTGTGTTCGATGTCGGGATCGCCGAGCAGCATGCGGTGACATTTGCTGCCGGCCTCGCGACCGAGGGGATGCGCCCCTTCTGTGCGCTTTATTCCACCTTCCTGCAGCGAGGCTATGACCAGATCGTTCATGACGTGGCGATCCAGAACCTGCCTGTCAGGTTCGCCATTGACCGCGCCGGGGTGGTTGGCAATGACGGCGCCACGCATGCTGGCGTCTATGACGTCGCCTATCTGTCCTGCCTGCCGAATATGGTCATCATGTGCCCGTCTGATGAAGCGGAACTCCTGCATATGGTTGCCACAGCCGCCGCCCATGATGACGGGCCAAGTGCTGTGCGCTATCCGCGCGGAGAGGGTGTCGGGACTGACCTGCCGGATGCCGGTGAAATTCTGCCAATCGGGCGGGGCCGGATCGTTCGTGAGGGTGATGGCCGCGAAGGTGAGGGGACGGCCATTCTGTCGCTTGGCACACGCCTTGCCGACTGCCTGACAGCAGCGGATGAACTGATGGCCGGGCATGGTGATGTCACGATTGCCGATGCCCGCTTTGCCAAGCCTCTCGACACCGACCTGATTGACCGGCTGGCAAGATCGCATGACCGGCTGCTGATCGTCGAGGAAAACAGCCCTGGCGGGTTTTCGGCCCATGTGATGCAGTATCTTGCCAATGCCGGACATCTTGATCAGGGCCTTGTTGTGCGCTGCATGTCGCTTCCCGACCGGATGATCGACCATGACAGCCAGTCTGGCCAGATTGCTGGTGCCGGGCTTGATGCCAACGGCATCGTGAAAACGCTTCGCGCCATGCCGGGGCTGGTGGGCGCCGGGTCAGCCGCCAAATCAGGCGGCGGGACTTCGTCCTGACTTCATGATGACGGACGACGTGCCTGTCCGGGCTGACCTGCTGCTGGTGCGTCGCGGTCTGGCGGCGTCGCGCGATCGCGCACGAGGCATGATCACGGCTGGCCTTGTGAGTGTTGACGGGGTTGTGATGACGCGTCCGGCGCGCCGCCTTGCCACCAATGCCGATGTCACGATCAGCGCCCCGGATATGCAATGGGTCAGCCGCGCGGCGCTGAAGCTCATTGGTGGGCTTGAGGCTTTTCCACAGATCGATCCATCTGGTCTTCACTGCGTCGATATTGGCGCCAGTACCGGCGGGTTCACCGAGGTATTGCTGGCGCGCGGTGCTGCCAATGTGGTGGCGGTGGATGTCGGGCATGGCCAGCTACATGCCAGGCTTGCCGCCGACCCCCGTGTCGACTCACGTGAAGGCGTGAACGCCAGATCACTGGTCGCGGCTGATTTTGCCGTGCCGCCGGAACTGGTTGTCTGCGACGCGTCCTTCATCTCGTTGACCAAGGTTCTGCCGGCGGTGATGCGGATTGCCAGCCCCGGGGCAGGTCTGATTGCGCTTGTGAAACCGCAGTTCGAGGTTGGCCGCGCCGCCATTGGCAAGGGCGGGGTGGTCCGTGATGATCAGGCTGTCAGGGACTCGGTGGCGATGGTTGAAAGCTGGCTTGCCGCTGATGTGGGGTGGCACCTGATCGGCACGGCACCATCGCCAATTGACGGACAGGATGGAAACCGGGAATTCCTGCTGGCAGGGCGTAAACCCTAGCTTCCAAGAAGCCCGCATTGCGCCTGATGACGCATCAACGCATCGAGAATTGTTACCGCCATCATGGCCTCGGCCACAGGCACACCGCGAATCCCGACGCAGGGGTCATGGCGGCCCTTGGTGACAACATCGACATCCTCGCCATCGACATCGACCGAACGGCGCGGGCTCAGAATTGAGCTTGTTGGCTTGATCGCGACGCGGACGACAAGCTGCTGGCCAGTGGAAATGCCGCCAAGCACACCACCATTATTGTTGCCGATGAATTCCGGTCCGTGGTCGCCGGCGCGCATTTCATCACCGGCCTCGCGCCCGTCAAGCGCCGCCAGCGCGAAACCGCCGCCAATCTCGACACCTTTGACCGCATTGATTGTCATCATCGCCGCCGCAAGATCGCTGTCCAGCTTGCCATAGATGGGCTGACCAAGGCCGGCAGGGATGCCGTCCGCGACGATCTCGAGGATGGCACCGGCGGAACTTCCGGCCTTTCGGACTTCGTCCAGATAGGATTCCCATTCGGTGGCCGCCACCGGATCAGGGCAGAAGAACGGGTTGTTCCCGATCTCGTCCCAATCGAGGCGTGCCCGGTCGATCTGATGCGGGCCGATCTGAACGACACCGCCACGGATTTGATAGGTATCCCCAAGCGCCGCCTTCAGCACCTGGTCGGCCACCGCGCCGGCGGCCACACGGACCGCCGTCTCACGGGCGGATGACCGCCCGCCACCGCGATGGTCGCGAATGCCATATTTCTGCTGGTAGGTGAAATCGGCATGTCCAGGACGGAACTGCCGCGCGATTTCGCTGTAATCCTTGGACCGCTGGTCCTTGTTGCGGATCAGCATGGCAATAGGCGTTCCCGTCGTCATGCTCTCAAAGACTCCGGACAGGATTTCGACCCTGTCATCTTCACGGCGCTGGGTGACAAAGCGGCTCTGCCCGGGTTTTCGCCGGTCGAGATAGGGTTGAATCAATTCTTCGGACAGTGGCACGCGCGGCGGTACGCCATCGACAATACAGCCGATTCCGGGACCATGGCTTTCACCAAAGCTGGTGAAGGAAAAGATTGTTCCGAAGCTGTTATCGCCCATATCAGACGACCGAGATATCCGGCGCGTCGACAGCCTTCATCCCGACGACATGATAGCCGCAATCAACATGATGCGTCTCGCCGGTCACGCCAGAGGAAAGGTCGGACAACAGATACAGCCCGGCACCCCCAACATCATCAAGGGTCACATTCCGCTTCAGTGGTGAATTATACTCGTTCCACTTCAGGATGTAGCGGAAATCGCCGATTCCGGATGCTGCCAGCGTTTTCATCGGGCCGGCCGACAGGCCGTTGACGCGGATATTGCGCCCGCCAAGATCGACAGCAAGATAGCGAACAGAGGCTTCAAGCGCCGCCTTTGCAACACCCATGACATTGTAGTGCGGCATCACACGCTCGGCACCGTAATAGGTCAGCGTCAGCAACGAGCCGCCATCATTCATCATCGCTGTGGCCTTGCGGGTGATTTCGGTGAAGGAATAGACCGAGATATCCATCGTGCGGCAGAAATTGTCGCGCGTGGTGTCAACATAGCCACCCTTCAGTTCTTCCTTGTCGGAATAGGCGATGGCATGGAGGACGAAATCCAGCGTGCCCCATTCCGATTTCAGCCTGTCGAACACGGCATCGACACTGGCTTCATCCGTCACATCGCATGGCAGGACAAGGTCGCTGCCAACCGAGGCGGCAAGAGGAACGACACGCTTTTGAAGCGCCTCGCCCTGGAATGTGAAGGCCAGCTCGGCCCCCTGTTCGGCAAGTTTTGAGGCGATGCCCCAACCTATCGAACGGTCATTTGCAACACCCATGATAAGGCCGCGCTTGCCGGCCATGACGCCAGAGGAAGTTTGCTCAGACATGTGGTTCACCTCTTCCGAAGAACGCTGTGCGGCCCGAAGAACGCTGACTAGAATGTGCGCCAATATGGCACGGCTGATTCACCATAACAAGACGCCGCCGCGCCAGTTATGGCGCCGCGGCGCGGCTCAAGGGCAGTGCCAGCGAAGGTCAGCGCAGGCTGTAAGTGGTCCTGCGTGTGATCTCGACCCGTTCGCCATCCGCCAGCGGAGAATTCGACTCGATGGTGATGATCCGGTTGTCCACCTCGATGCGGTGGCGATAGCCGGTGACTTCCTCGACCGTTTCTTCAAGCATCACCTTGCGGATATTGCAAACTTCCTGCTGGCGATAACCGACAACCTTCTGGCCACCGGATTTGTTCTTTTTCGCATGCTCACGGCCAAGGATGGCGCCGACAACGGCACCTGCGGCACCTGCGCCTTCATTGTCCGAGGTTTTGTTGCCGATGGCCGAGCCGATCACCCCGCCAAGGATCATCGCCCCAAGATCCGATTCATTGTTCGCCGTACCGGCCTCGGCATAGACGGGCACATCCTGCGTCTCGCACACCCGCTGGTCCGAGGGTGTTTTGCGGATGTAGCTTGTCATGATCGGGTCCGATCGGGTGACGGTTCCGATGACGGTTTCAACGCGGGTTTCCGCCGCCGCAGCAAGTGGCGCGAGAGCCAGCGTGCTGGCCGTTGCGATTGTCGCGATCATCACGCCAAGTGATGCTGAAAGAGAAGGACGTGCCATGATGTGTCTCTGCTCCTGGGTTTGTAATGGTGAAGACACTAGATCCAGAATCGTACCAAATTGTGGCAGACAATTCGGTGACGGCAGATTGCCGGCAATGAACCTGCTCGCACCATTGCCAAAGGGCTGTTCAATGCCCATCTGCGGAGGGTAGGCAGGCATTGCCCGCACCGCAGATTCCACCCGAGGACAAGATCATGAATATCGACACCGGAACCGATCCGTTTGCCCTGTTCCAGACCTGGTATGACGAGGCTGTCGCCGCGGAAATCAACGACCCTGATGCCATGGCGCTGGCCAGCGTTGATTCCTCCGGCATGCCGTCGGTGCGAATGGTGCTGCTCAAGGAATGGGGGGAGGACGGTTTCGTCTTCTACACCAACTATGAAAGCCGTAAATCCGGCGAATTGCTGGCCACCGGCAAGGCCGCCTTCTGCATTCACTGGAAAAGCCTGCGCCGTCAGGTACGGGTCACCGGCCCGGTCAGCCGGGTCGATGATGCGCGCTCGGACGCCTATTTCGCCACCCGTGGACGGGGCAGCCGCGTCGGCGCCTGGGCCTCGGCGCAGTCACGCCCGCTGGATTCGCGTGATAGCCTTGCCGCGGCGGTGGCCGAAATCGAATCGCGCTTTCCCGATGATGTGCCGCGCCCGCCACATTGGGGCGGGTTCCTGATCGCGCCACAGGAGATCGAATTCTGGGCCGATGGCGAACACCGCCTTCATGACCGGTTCCGCTTTACCGCCAATGGGGCCGATGGCTGGACCATCCAGCGGCTGAATCCCTGAAATCTCTTCATCCCCGACGGCACGTCTAAACTGGGCAAAACTGGTCGCATGGCAGACGCTTTTGCGACAGCATTTTGCCTACCATCCGGCCATGGTGACCCGGGCAATGCCGTGCAGGCCACAAGGCACTGTGCGAGGTCTGGTTGCCGCAGAATTTTGCAGGAAAGACTTGCGGAGGTGTCGGTATGAAGACGCATGCACGCGTTGTTGTGATCGGGGGTGGTGTCGTTGGGGTCAGCGCGCTGTACCACCTTGCCAAAAAGGGCTGGTCGGACGTCGTCCTGATCGAGCGCAAGGAACTGACGTCGGGATCGACCTGGCATGCTGCCGGCCTGCTGCCGCTGTTCAACATGTCCTACTCGGTTGGCCAGATCCATAAATATTCGGTGAAGTTCTATCAGGAGCTTCAGGAGGAGACCGGCATGAATGTCGGCTTCCGCAATGTCAGCAACATCCGTCTGGCGCAGACGCAGGACCGGATGGATGAATATCGGCAATATGCCGGCGTTGCCAGCACCATTGGCGTCAATGTCGATTTCCTGACCCCGGACGAGGTTCGCGATATCTGGCCGCTGTGCAACACCGACGGTCTGGTCGGCGCGATCCGGCATCCCGGCGACGGTTATATCCAGCCGGCTGATCTGACCCAGGCGCTGGCCCGTGGGGCCCGCGACCGTGGTGCCGAGATCTATCGCAACACCGCCGTGACCGGTATCTCGCGGACCGAGGCCGGGGAATGGAAGGTGACAACGGACAAGGGCGAGATCACCTGCGAGCATGTCATCAGCGCGACCGGTAATTTCGCCCGCCAGACCGGGCGCATGGTCGGGCTGAATGTTCCGGTCATTCCGGTCGAGCACCAATACATCGTCACCGAGCCGCATGAATCCATCAAGGCACGGCAGGCCGAAGGGCTGCCTGAAATGGGGGTTCTTCGTGACTCCGATGGACGCTGGTATATGCGTGAGGAGGCTGGCGGCCTGATCCTTGGTCCGTATGAGGCCGGCGCGCCAGCCTGTTATGTCGACGGGCCAAGCGCGGATTCCGAATATGAGCTGTTCCAGGAAGACCTTGAACGCCTCGAGCCACATATCGAATCCGCGATGCACCGGGTGCCGGCATTCGGCGAGGTCGGGGTGAAGAAGGTTTATAACGGCGCCATCGCCTACACGCCTGATGGCAACCCGATTATCGGTCCTGCCTGGGACCTGCCGAATTTCTGGCTCAGCGAAGGTCACAGCTTTGGCATCACGGCGGCTGGTGGTGCCGGCTGGCAGTTGGCCGAATGGATTGTCGAGGGCGAGCCGACAATCGACATGCTCGGCGTCGATCCACGCCGGTATGGAAGCTACACCACCGAATCCTACCTGAAGGCAAAGAATGAGGAAGCCTATGAAAACGTCTTCGTCATTCACTACCCGGATGAAGAACGTGGCGGCGCGCGCCCGCTTCGCACAGCACCCTGCTATGACCGGCTGAAATCGCTTGGCGCGGTATTTGGTCAGAAATTCGGCTGGGAACGCGCCAACTGGTTCGCGCCTGAAGGCGTGCCGCAGGAGGATCACTGGTCGTTCCGGCGCTCCAGCTGGTTTGAGCATGTTGGCAATGAGGTGCGTCACACCGCGGCGCATGCCGGACTGCTCGACATGTCGGCCTTTGCCAAATGCCGGATATCCGGCCCTGGCGCCGAGGCGTTTCTCGACCGGCTGACAGCCAACAAACTGCCGCGCGGTATTGGCCGGGTGTCGTTGTCACACGCCCTGACCGAGCGTGGCGGCGTGCATTCCGAATACACGATCCAGCGCGAAGCCGCCGACAGTTTCTATATCGTGTCAGCCGGCGCCGGACAGCGTCTGGATCATGACTGGATCAAGAAACACATGCCTGATGACGGGTCGGTGCGATTCGACAATCTGACCAATTCGATTGGCGTTCTGGTGCTTGCCGGTCCGCGGTCGCGCGACATTCTGCAGAAGGTCACCCGCACCGATCTGGCGAATGCGGCCTTCCCATGGCTGTCGAGCCGTCTGATCGATGTGAACATGGCGCCGGCCA
Organism: Puniceispirillaceae bacterium (SeqCode); assembly: GCA_049623505.1. Classification (GTDB taxonomy): domain Bacteria; phylum Pseudomonadota; class Alphaproteobacteria; order Puniceispirillales; family Puniceispirillaceae; genus UBA8309. Next base: position 27,833 of record JBMZTC010000025.1, read on the forward strand.
TGGCCTTCCGGATGAACTATGTCGGCGAACTTGGGTGGGAATTGCATCACCCGATTGAATATCAGAACCATATTTTCGATGCGCTGATTGAGGCTGGTGCCGAGTTCCAGCTGAAGCCCTTCGGCATCCGCGCCATGGATGCGATGCGGCTGGAAAAATCCTACCGTATGGTTGGCACTGAACTGTCGATCGAATATGCGGCGCTGGAAAGTGGTCTTGACCGGTTCGTGCATCTGAACAAGGGCGATTTCATCGGCCGCCAGCAGCTCAGCGACTGGCAGCAGCGTGGCTTTGCCAATGCCATGGTGACCATCGAGGTTCATGATACCACTGATGCCGACGCCATCGGCGGCAACCCGATCATGCTTCCCGATGGCGAGGTTGTCGGACGCGCGACAAGCGGCGGCTATGGCTTCCGTGTCGACAAGTCGCTTGCCATGGCGATGGTGCGTCCCGATCTGGCAACAGTGGGGACAAAGCTGATGATCGATATTCTCGACCAGCGGCTTGCCGCGACGGTTGTCGAGGAATCCCCCTATGACCCGACAAACGAGAAGCTGCGCGCCTGATGCGCGCAAAATTGCAGGACTTACAGCAGGAACAGGGCCATTCACATGTCTGATGTAGAAACATCTCAGCGCCGCAGTCGGCGTGGTGGTGGACGCGATGCCAGGCGGCAGATGCGCGCCGGTGGCGGCAGCGGTCAGGCAAAGCCGTTCATCACCCGTAACCTTCCACCGGTCGATATCCTCACCGATGAGGCCGCCGAGATCATCGAGGCCAATGCCGAAACCATCCTTGAAGAGATCGGGATCGACTTTCTCGAAGATGAAGAGGCACGCGACCTGCTCAAGGATGCCGGCTGTGATGTCAGGGGCGAGCGCGTACATTTCCCGCGCGGGCTGGCCCGCGAGCTGTGCGGCACAGCCCCGTCAGCCTTTACCCAGCATGCGCGCAATCCGGCCCGGTCTGTGGAGATCGGCGGCAACAACATGGTCTTTGCGCCGGTTTATGGGCCGCCCTTTGTCCGCGATCTGAAGGATGAGAGACGCTACGCGACGATCGAGGATTTTCGGAATTTCGTGAAGCTTGTCTACATGCTGCCCGGCCTTCACCATTCTGGCGGCACGGTGTGCGAGCCTGTCGATCTGCCGGTAACAAAGCGGCATCTTGAGATGGTCTATGCGCATCAGCGCCTGTCCGACAAACCCTATATGGGGTCGGTCACGGCGCCCGAGCGCGCGCAGGACACGGTCGACATGTCGAAGATCCTGTTTGGTGAGGCGTTTGTCGAAGACAACACCGTCATCACCAGCCTGATCAACGCCAACTCGCCGATGACCTGGGACGCGACGATGCTTGCCGCGCTCAAGGTCTATGCCCGCAACAACCAGGCGGTCATCACCTCGCCCTTCATTCTGGCCGGTGCGATGTCGCCGGTATCTGTTGCCGGCACGCTGGCACAGACACTTGCCGAGGCGATGAGCGGCATTGCCTTCACACAGCTTGTGCGCAAGGGCGCGCCGGTGGTGTTTGGCAGTTTCGCCAGTTCGATGTCGATGCAGACAGGCGCGCCGACCTTCGGCACCCCGGAGCCGGCCAAGGTGCTTCTTGGATGCGCCAAGCTGGCGCGTCGACTTGGTGTGCCGTTCCGCAGTGGCGGGTCACTGACCGCGGCCAAGACAGCCGACGCCCAGGCAGCCTATGAATCCACGAACACCATCATGCCGACCGTCATGGGCGGGGTGAATTTTGTGCTTCATGCCGGGGGCTGGATGGAAGGCGGGCTTGTCGCCGATTACGCCAAGCTGATCCTCGACGCTGATCAGTTGTCGATGATGCAAAGCGTTGTCGATGGCATTGATATCAGCGAGAACGGACAGGCGCTTGACGCGCTTCGTGAGACAGGCCCCGGCAAGCATTTCCTTGGTTCGGCCCACACGCAGGCGAATTTCGAGACGGCCTTCTGGCGGTCCGAACTGGCCGACAATACGACGTTTGAGCAATGGTCGGCTGAAGGATCTGTCGAAAGCCACAGCCGTGCCCGCGCCCGCGCCGGTCAGATGCTGGATGCCTATCAGGCGCCGGAGATCGACCCGGCCACGGACGAGGCACTGCGTGCCTTCATCGCCAAACGGATGGAAGAACTTCCTGATTCCGAGTTCTGATATCGACCGGCCGGCAATCGCCCGGCCATGTCATCGGCAGCGTGGCGACTGCGGTCGCCGCGCTATCCGCGGAAGCTGGCGCCAAACTCCATGCCGGCATCCATCAGCCATTCCGCGACATAGGGCGCGAAACTGCTCCGGCAAATCAGCGTGAAGCTGGTCTCGTCATTCGCGATCAGGGTCACCGCTGCATGCGCCAGCATTGATTGCGCGCACTGGCCGGCGCCAAATCTGGACGGGTGCAGATCAAGGGCGCATCCCTTGGCAAGCACCTGGCGCACCGCCTTCCCACGCAATGACAGGGCACACAGGCTGTCGGTGACATTCGTCACCGCGGCATGAAGGTTGCCAAGGTCGAGAGTGAGCTGGCTGTGAAGGTGCGTTTCGGCGCCAGCGGCACAGAGAAGCAGAAATTCATCCGGGCCAAGCCAGACGATATGCCTGTCACCAACCGTGACAACGCGGTTGTTGTCCGGCAGCGCGCTGCATCCGGTATGGTTGCCAACCACCGCCAGCATGTCGCTGCTACCGCGAAGATTGATCTTGCCAAGATGTGCCAGTTCGGTGACGAGCAGACCCGGCTTGCCACCATCGGGGGCGGCATGCGTCGCCGGTGCCATGCTGGCAAGGGCCGTGCGGCCCGGGGGGCGTTGACCTTCGTTCGAAACGCTAGCCATTGATGCGTTCTCCCTTCGGATCAAAGAACATGGGTTCGACAACTTCGGCCTCGATGACGTCGCCATCCAGCATCGGAAGATACACAGTGCCGCCCATCAAGGCGCGGCCACCCTTCAACATCGCCATGGCGATAGAGCCGCCGGTATTGGGCGAATAGTAGGATGAAGTGACCTGGCCAAGCATCGTCATCGGCATTTCCTGTTCGGGGTCGAGGACGGCATGCGCCCCTTCCGGAATGACGCGTTTGCGATCGCGTGTGCGAAGCCCGACAAGCTGCTTGCGGTCTTCCATCGCCATTGAGGCGCGCTCCAGCGCCCGCTTGCCGATGAAGTCCGGCTTCACCTTCGAGACAATCCAGTCCATGCCAAGATCCTGCGGGGTCACTGACCCGTCGGTTTCCTGGCCAACAATGATGAACCCCTTCTCGGCACGAAGCACATGCATCGCCTCGGTACCGTAGGGTGTCAGGCCATGGGCCTCGCCAACCGTCATCAGATGGGACCACAGCGCAAGCCCGTGGCGGGCCCGGATATTGATCTCGTATGACAATTCGCCGGTGAAGGATATCCGGAAGACGCGCACCGGCAGCCCGGCGATATGCGCCTCGCGCATGCTCATGAACGGGAAATCGGCAGGATCGAGGCTGATATCGATGCCAGCCTCCTGCAGGATTTTGCCTGCATTTGGTCCGGACAGGGTTGCCACCGACCATTCCTCGGTAACCGAAGTCAGATAGACCTTCAGCTCAGGCCATTCGGTCTGAAGCCATTCTTCCATCCAGTCCAGAACACCGGCAGCGCCACCAGTGGTCGTGGTCATGTGGAAATGGTTTTCACCAAGCCGCGTGGTGACACCGTCATCCATCACCATGCCGTCATCCTTCAGCATCAGCCCGTAGCGGCATTTGCCGATCCCGAGCTTGAGCCAGCTGTTGGTGTAAAGACGGTTCAGGAACTCCGCGGCATCGGGGCCCTGGATATCGATCTTGCCAAGTGTCGAGGCGTCGAGAATGCCGGCTGTCGTGCGGGCGGCCAGCACCTCGCGGTTGACAGCATCATGCATCGTCTCGCCAGCTTTGGGATAATACCAGGCGCGCATCCATTGGCCGACATGTTCGAATGTGGCGCCCTGTTGGCGGTGCCATTCATCCATGCGGGTCAGGCGCGTGGGATCAAACAGCGTGCCGAGGTCACGGCCGGCAATGGCGCCGATGCTGGTCGGGGTGTAGGGCATGCGGAAGGTTGTGGTGCCGACATCCGGGATCTCGCGGCCAAGGGCGTCGGCCAGGATCGCCAGCCCGTTGATGTTTGACGTCTTGCCCTGGTCGGTCGCCATGCCAAGGGTGGTGTAGCGTTTCAGATGTTCAACCGACTGGTATCCCTCGCGCGCTGCGAGACTGACATCCGACGCCGTCACGTCATTCTGGAAATCGACAAAGGCCTTTGGGCCCTTGCCGGGACCGTAGCCGTTGCTGATCTTCCAGGCGGCAAGTGGGCGCCAGCTCTGGTTGGGAGCTTCAATGGCCGGAGCTTCGGCGTCACTGCCGGTAAGGCCAGCTGCCGTGGCCGCCGCGCTGCCAGCTTTCAGGCCGTCGGCTATGGCTTTTTCGATATCAAAGACGCCATTGCCGGCACCGGCATTGAAACTTGCCTCATGGACGGTCGTTGGCTTGAAGCAGAGCAGTCTTTCATCCCACCCCAGCTTGCCGCGCGCCTGCGAATGCAGATGAACAGCCGGGGACAGGCCGCCCGACATGGCCAGCAAATCGCAATCCATATAGAACGGGTCATCAAGAACGGCGGTGGCGCCTTCATTGACCGGTGCGATCTGGACTCGCGCCAGATGCTGTGTGCCATTGGCGACAATCACCGCATGACCACTCAGAATTTCGATGCCGGCGGCGCGCGTGGCCTTCATCAGTTCGCCGCGAAGGTCTCGACGCAGGTCAACCACGACAACATGCGCGCCGGCCTGATGAAGTGTCAGCGCGGTGCGATAGGCGTCGTCATTGTTCGTGAAGACAACGGTGCGGTTTCCAGGCACCACACCATAGCGGTTAACATAGGTCCGCACGGCCCCGGCCAGCATCACGCCCGGAAGATCATTGCCGGAAAAGACGAGGGGGCGTTCATGTGCGCCCTGCGCCAGAACGGTCTGCGCCGCCCGCACCTTCCACAGGCGCTGGCGCGGCAGATGCGCTGGGGGGCTGGCAAGGTGATCGGTGACGCGTTCGGTCAGTGTCACAAAATTGTGGTCCATATAGCCGAAGACAGTGGTCCGCGGCAGCAGCGTGACATCGTCCATCGCCGCCAGCTCGGCGATCACCTCGGCGATCCAGCTTGCCGGGGCGTCGCCGTTGATCCGGACATCGGATTCGCCAAGCAACCAGCCGCCAAATTCATTCTGCTCGTCGGCAAGGATCACGCGGGCACCGCTTCGGGCGGCCTGAAGGGCCGCCATCAGGCCGGCCGCGCCACCGCCGGCGACCAGCACGTCACAATGCGCGTGGATGCGTTCATAGCGGTCAGGATCATCATGTTCGTCGGCAACACGCCCCAGTCCGGCGGCGTGGCGAATGACGTGCTCATAGGTCATCCACATGGATGCCGGCCACATGAAGGTCTTGTAATAGAATCCGGCCGGAAAGAAGGATTGAAGCGCTGAATTGATCGCACCAACATCGCATTTCAATGACGGAAAGCGGTTCTGGCTTTCGGCATACAGACCTTCATGGATTTCCACCTGTGTCGCGCGAAGGTTCGGCTCGGCACGCGCGCCACGCCCCACCCGGACAAGCGCGTTCGGCTCTTCCGACCCGGCGGCAAGAATGCCGCGTGGACGGTGATATTTGAATGACCTGCCGACAAGATGGACATTGTTCGCCAGCAGGGCCGAGGCCAGCGTGTCGCCGTTATAGCCCTGATAGGTGCGGCCATCGAAGGTGAAGCTGACAGGGGTGCCGCGGTCAACGCGGCCGCCGGTGGCGCTGCGCATCAATTGTGGCGCCGCAGCGCGGGTGAACAGGCCTTTCTTCGTCATGACGCCTTATCCTTTTTCGCCCGGGGCTTGCGAGGTGCCGGTTTTGCCGCCGCCTCGGCGGCGGTGTCGCGTCGCCAGCTTGCCGCATGGGCGGCCTTGCCGGCCTTCGAGGCTGGTCCGCTTCCCATCGGATAGATTTCGACGATCTCGTGGGTGACGGTGTCACGCGCCATGTTGAACCAGCGCCGGCAGCCGGCAGCGTGACGCCAGCGTTCCAGGAACAGGCCCTTCGGGTTGTCGCGAAGGAACAGATAATCCGCGAACTCGGCGTCGGTCAGGCTGTTTTCGGCCAGCGGGCGCGCGATATGCGCCTCGCCGCCACAGCTGAACTCGCTTTCATCGCGCGGGCCACAATAGGGGCAGGTGATCAGCAGCATGATGAATCCCTCCGCGTCAGTGCGCCACGCCAGCGGCGCCATGTTCGTCAATCAGCAGGCCGGTCTGGAACCGGTCCAGCGCATAGGGCGCGGCGATGCTGTTTGGCCGGTCATTGGCGATCAGGTCGGCAAACACATGGCCCGAGCCCGGGGTGGCCTTGAAGCCGCCGGTGCCCCAGCCACAATTGAAATACAGCCCCTCGACATCGGTCTTCGAGATGATCGGCGAGGCGTCAGGACAGGTATCGACGATGCCCCCCCAATGCCGCAGCATGCGAAGTCGCGAGAGCACCGGAAACAGCTCGACCGCGGCCGAGATCATATGTTCCGGCACCGGGAAGGACCCGCGCTGGGCGTAGGAGTTGTATTTGTCGACTCCGGCACCAAGCACCATCTCGCCCTTGTCGGACTGGCTGATATACATATGCACGGCGTTCGACATGATCACCGTATCGAGAATGGGCTTGATCGGTTCTGACACAAGCGCCTGCAGCGGCCGGCTGGCCACCGGCAGGCGGATATCCGCCATTGCCGCGACAACGCTGGAATGGCCAGCAACAACACACCCGACCTTGCGGGTCTTGATAAAACCGCGATTTGTCTCGATGCCGACGATACGACGGCCATTGCGGCGAAGGCCGGTCACCTCGCAATTCTGGATGATGTCGACGCCAAGATCGTCGGCCGCCCGTGCATAGCCCCAGGCAACGGCATCATGCCGCGCGGTGCCGCCGCGTTTCTGCAGGAACCCGCCCATGACCGGATAGCGGATTGTCTGATCGGTGTTGATGATCGGCACGAATTTCTTGATCTCGTCCGGGCCCAGAATTTCGGAGTCGATGCCGTTCATGCGAATGGCGTGAACCCGCCGCGACATTTCACGAAGCTCATGCTCGGAATGCGCGATCGTCAGAACGCCGCGCTGGCTGAACATCACATTGAAGTTCAGATCCTGCGACATGCCTTCCCACAATTTCAGCGCATGTTCATAGATCGCCGCCGATTCATCCCACAGATAATTCGATCGGATGATCGTCGTGTTGCGGCCGGTATTGCCGCCGCCAAGCCAGCCCTTTTCGACAACGGCGACGCGGCTGACGCCGTGAACAGCTGCCAGGTAATAGGCGGTTGCCAGCCCATGCCCGCCGCCGCCGATGATGACGACGTCATATTCGTCCTGCGGCTGGGCATCACGCCAGGCGCGCTGCCAACCCTGATGATATTGCATCGCCTGCCTGGCGAGCGCGAAAGCCGAATATTTCGGCTTGCCGCCCGGCAGACCGCTCAGGCCGCGATCCGGCCCCTCTTGATGCGGCCCCTCTTGATGCGGCTTATCTGACGCCATGATACCTCACCCGGTCGTTGGCGGGCCCGATTCGGCCCGCAGGTCTTTTTCACAACACGA
>JBMZTC010000026.1:0-35233 GCA_049623505.1 Puniceispirillaceae bacterium (SeqCode)
GATGATGTCGACCGGGTTCGTGACAATGGTGGCAATCTGAGCGTGGCACCGAACATGGATCGATCGGTGATCGCCCGCGCGCTGGATCTGGGACTGACCGTGATGCCCGGGGTGATGACACCGACCGAGGCACTTGCCGCCATTGATGCCGGTGCACGCGATCTGAAAATCTTTCCGGCAAGCCTTCTCGGACCAGCAGGAATTGCCGCCATGCGGGCAGTGCTCCCCGGCGGCATCCGGATCTATGCCGTCGGCGGTGTCGGCGCCGATGATTTCGCCGCCTATGCCAAAGTCGGCGTCTATGGCTTCGGGCTGGGGAGCAGCCTGTTCAAACCAGGTCAGGACACGGGCAGGGTCAGGGTTTCAGCGGCCACCTGCATGACGGCGATGCGCCGCGTCTATGGTGGCAGGTAGCCGCTTTTCGCGCCAGGACTGCAGATATCCTAGGCGTAGATTGCCTTGAAGCGATCGATATTGATCCGGAAACCGGCCTCGAAATCGCCATTGCCGGGATGATAGACCGATTCAAAGCTGATCACACCATCATAGCCATCATTGCGCAGGGCGTCGGCCATTGGCGCGAACTGATCGGCAAGCTGGCCTTCACCCATCGGGCGCACCTCCAGGGTGGCACGTGGTGTGTCGACCTGCACATCCTTGATATGAACATGGCCAAGATAGCCGTCCCGCACCTCTTCATAGCCATCGGGATAGGCGGTCTCATGACACCAGCAATTATTGGCCGGGTCCCAGAGGACCTTCAGCGCATCCTTGGCATCAAGATCATCAATCATCTTGCGGCCGGTATAGTTGGAATTCACCATGGTGCCGTTGCCGGTTTCGACCACCAGTGTCACACCGGCATCTCGCGCCACGTCAACAGCCGGGGCGATCAACGGCAGCATGGCATCCCACGCCCCCTTCGCCACATTCCATTTCTCGGCACCATTATGGCCAAAGAGGATCTGTTCCTTCTTTGGTGTCATGATGCGCACCAGCGGCGAGTCGACAATATGCGCCATCTCGATAACGCGTTTCAGCGCGTCCATATGTTTCGTGTGCAGTTCATCCCCCGCCTTGTTGGCAACTGTCATGCCAGCAAAGATATGGCGGCTGAGGCAAGAGACAGGCTTGCCGCGGTCACGAAGAAGCGAGTCGATCTCACGAATCTCGCCAGCGTCATGATCACCAACTTCCTTCTCGCCAACAAATTGCAGCTCGGCATATTCAAGACCAAACTCATCCATTACATCGACGGTATGTGCCAGATCGCGGCTGATGCCATCACATATCACACCAAGTTTCATCGTTTCATCCTCCTCTAGCGGTGCAACTCGGCACCGACGATTTCCTCAATAACGCGGGTGCAGATCCAGTTGTCACCATGTGGATATTTCGTCTTGCCCTGGTGGAAGATCTGCATGGCAGTGGCGGCGGTAAAAAGCGGCACGCCAAGTTCCTCAGCCATGCTCAGCGAGATTGTCAGATCCTTGTGCATGGTACCGATCCCGGACCCCGTACCCTCGAATTTGCGGTCAATGATATTCTCCAGCGCGCCGGTGGTAATGCCGCAGCCGGCGCCGGAGGTCGAAACAACATTGAAAAGCGCCTGGCCAGACACGCCGGCTTTGGCCGCCAATGCGGCAGCCTCGAAGGTGGCGCTGAAGATTGAACCAATGATCGTTTGCAGGCATGCCTTCATCACCTGCCCCTCGCCGGGAGCCGATCCTACATGATGTATGGTGCCAGACACCGCCTCCATGGCCGGGCGCGCGGCGGCAAGAAGATCATCCGGCGCCGCCGCCATCATCGTCAGCGTGCCTCCCTGAGCACCCGGGAACCCGCCCGAGACCGGGGTGTCGATCATGCGGATGCCGGTGCCGGCGAGCCCATCACCGATGGCGCGCGCCTCGGCAGGCCTGATGGTGGCTGTCAGCATGATGATCCCCCCACCATCCATAGTCGCCGCCAGCCCGTCTTCACCCAGGATCACATCCTTTGCCTGATCACCATTCATGACCATCACAAAGACGATATCGGCATGGCGTCCGACGTCGCCAACGCCAGAGCAGGTCACACCTCCCATCTCGGTAAATTGCGTCATACGCGCCTTGCTGAGGTCAAAACCGCTGGTCTCGAACCCATTGGCGATCAGGTTTTTTGCCAAACCTGACCCCATATCTCCCAATCCTATTACGCCTGCTTTCATCTGTTTCCTCCTGACCACGTCACGGCGCATCTCGCCGCCACACGGAACGATTTCAAGGTCATCATTTGTCGAGGGATTTCATACGTCGGCAGACGACGTCGGGCGGGTCCAGTAGACACCCCCTGCCCGTATGCAGGATCCCGACGGCACCGTTTTCGGCAACGGGGACGCCCGGTTTGCTCTGCAGTCCTGGCTGAATTGTTGTCCCAACACGGCGGCAATTTCAAGCAGAATGCCGTCACCGCGAGGCCACCAATGTCCTGCTGTCAGATTACATGGTCAGCGGCGCGGAATGATCGCCCCCGGTGCGGCGACAACCTTGGCCGCAAGGCTGTGCCCCGCCACCATCCGATCCACCTCGCCGGCGCTGGCAAGAAAGGCGGCAAGGTAACCGCCATTGAAGCTGTCACCGGCGGCGGTCGTATCGACAACCTTTGCGGCTTCGGGGAAGTCCGGCATCTCAGATAGCGGGACTTTCGTTGATATGGGGCCACGAGACCCACGCTTGATGGCGATGCCATCCCAGTCATGTATTGCGAACCGCTCAATCACCGCTTCCTCACTATCCAGCCCATGCAGCGCCATTTCATCATCGATTGAGGGCAGGGCAATGTCGGTCAGCTGCCACATCCGCTCCATCGTCTCACGGGCCGTGGCATAATCCTCCCACAGCGCCGGCCGGAAATTCGAATCGAACGCAACCTTTGTTCCGGACGCTGCGCGAATTTCGGCCAGCATCTCGAACAACCGCGTACGCGCCGCCGGTGTCAGGATGGCCAGCGTGATACCGGACAAATAGATCAACTCGGCCTGCGGCATCGCTGGGACCGTTTCTTCGGCGGCGAAAAGCCGCCGCGCCGCCGAGTCGGCACGCCAGTAGGAAAAGCTTCGCTCGCCATCGGCGTCGGTGGCGACAGCATAGATCCCTATATTGCGGACCGGGTCGTGTGTGATTTGACCAACATCCAGCCCTTCGGCCCTGGCATGGTCCAGAAATGCCTGTGACAGCGGCTCCGTGCCGACGCGCGTGGTGTAACCAACCTGCCAAGGCGTGTCCAACTGGCGCGCGGCATAGACAGCCGTGTTGTAGGTGTCGCCGGCGAACCCGACAGCAAAGCCGTCATCCTGCCGTCTGATCTCGGCCATTACCTCACCAATGACAAGCAACCTGATGGATGGCATGACATGCAGTCCTTTCCGACGACGCGTCAGACAAGTCGCCCGCGGGCCGCGACCGGCAGGACATCGACAATGCTGTTTCCGCGCACCGCGACAAGCTGGTCAACCATATTGACCGCGACACAGACATGGTTCGGGATCACCCGCAATATGTCACCTACATCGGGCCTTTGTTCACTTCCCGACAGGTCGAGAAATCCATGCTCCTCGGCCATCTTGTGAATACGGGCCTCGGGATGTTCAAGGATAAGGCCGAACCCGTCGAGGTCGCCTTTATCAGAGGTAAAGGTCTTTGACCCGGCGTCGAGAATGCCCCGCGCCGGACCGCCCCGGCTGACGACGCTGGTGAAGATCTTCAGCGCGCAATCCTCGATCCCGGCCATGCCTGCCGCCATCATCATCCTGTCATTGAAAAGACAGGTGCCGGCCCGGTGCTCGGTGGCACCGTTGAGATGATCCATATTGACAAGATTGGGCGTTCCCCCGGTCGAAATGATGTCCGGCACAAGGCCGAGATCGGCAAGGCCGGCACGTGCCTGGTCCAGAAAGCGCTGTGTCGCCGGCCACCCGTCGAGAGGCGGGTAGAACAGCAGGCCGCCAAATTCCAGCGCCGAATCGTCTCTTATAATTTTTGCCAGCGCCACAACCTCGCCAGGGGTCTCGACTCCAGCGCGCTTCTGGCCGGTGTCACATTCAATCAGCACCCGGATCGGCCGTTCGGCATCACGCCCAGCCTCTGCATAGGCAGCAAGCGATACCGGATTGTCGGCACACAGTTTCAGCCCAAGCCGGCGTTGCAGTGCTGCCAGCCTGCCAGACCGCGCCGCGCCGATGATATTGGTGGCGATCAGGATGTCCTCGATACCAGCCTGTGCCATCACCTCGGCCTCACCAAGCTTCTGACAGGTGATACCTATGGCGCCGGCATCAAGCTGACGGCGCGCCAGTTCTGGCGATTTATGTGTCTTGATATGTGGTCTGTTGGCAAGGCCCGCCGCGTCGCACAGCGCCTGGACATGCGCGATATTGCGATCGACAACATCCAGGTCGACCACCGCACAGGGGGTGCCGAACTTTTCAATGATATGCGTTTTCAGAGTCTCAATTTCTGCCATGACGGTCGCTGCCTGTTCTGCCACGCGCCATCAGGACATGATCATTGATCGACGGGAGGGCGCTTCGGCGGGAAAATAAGGTCGAGGGTCTTGTGACCCACAAAAGCGGCGATGAGAACCATCAGGCCTTCTATGGCTCCAAGAAGAAAGACTTCCGAGCCACCAACGCGAAAGGCCGCAAACGCCGCCGCCGCCGCCCAGAGGATGATATTGATCAAACCACGAAACTTGTCCATGCAGACAGCATAAACCAACTGTGCCCGCCATTTCCAGAGATGATGTCGATCCCGGACTGAAACCGACCTCGGGTTCCTGGACCGGCTAGTAACCGCCCTGACAGGCCACCAGCAGAAATCCGGCAACTGCCATCAACGGGATCAGGACCACCCATCGATTGAAGCGCCGCCGCGGGCGCGACACACCCTGTACGATGGCATTGGTTGGCCGGGACAGATCAAGATCCCGGTCAAAGATGTTGACGGCTGGGATGGCCTCATACGCCGCCTGATCATCATCGAGGGCGGCGGTCATACGGGCAGAAGCGAAAATTTTGTCATCCATGACAATGTGCCTTTTGGTAACGGAGGCTTTTGGCGAACTCCATGAAGACAGGTTGTCGCAGGCAGATGGATGCGTCCAGCCATGAGTTGGCAAAAGACTTTTCAGGATTCCGCGAGATATGGATTTGCGAAAGAGCCGACTGGCGAAAAAAAAGCGGGCGCATGCTGGGGACTGCATGCACCCGCTGGGATGATTGACTGTTGCCCTGACCTGTTTGACGAGGGTGGGGGGTCGCCCATCTGAGGGAATTTTGGGGGAGGAACACCAAAACTCTGAGGTGAAGATACGCCGCGCACCGGCCGTTTAAAAATGCTATGTTTGCGCAGGAGCGGTGCAAAAATTGCAGCGGCCTTTTCAGACAAACCACCGGCAAACGACAGAAACAGGTTTGCCCGACAACATGCCGGGGCGTTACCATCAAACAGCCTGAAGCGGGGCTTTCCATTCTTGGGAGATTGTAATGACCGATGATACGTCACCAGACCAGTTGAGCAGGCTGAAGCGAGAGCAGCGCGCGCGATCCGGAAACGACACGGCCCTGAAACAGCTTCTGGCCAGTGGTGACCGGACAGCCGATGACAAGCTTGCCACGGTCAAGGCTGTGCAGAAAGTCGATCAGCGGCGCGTTCTGTCAGCCGTCAGGCACCTTCTTGATGATGATAAATCTCGCTGAACGCGTCAGTCTTTCGCCGCGCTCGTCAGGCGCACCATGTTAGAAATACACGCAATCCGTGGTAAGATGACCCGCTGATTAATGTTCATGAGGGAGACCAGCCATGGCGATGCTGGCAATAGCCATACCGATCCTTCCCGGCAAGAAGGAGATGTGGCTGAAGGAAGTCATCGAGAATTTCACCGTAACCAACAAGGCCGAGACCGACGCGCTTCGTGAGGAGGCCGGGGTCCATGAGCGGACGTTCCTCCAGGAAACACCGGATGGCGATTTTGTGATCCTGACCTTCGAGGGCGATGATCCGGCGGCAGGCTGGGCGCATATCATGCAGAGCATGCCGCCCGAATTCGCCACCATTGTGGGCGAGGTTCACGGCATCGACGTCAACGCCCCGCCGCCGCCATTGCCAACACTGGTTTATGACAGCAAGGCCTGAGTCACAGTCTTGACCCACACATATGTGCTGACCGCCGGGTGCGACCAACGGGTCGCTTGAATTCCGCGGCAGGTCAGCATTAGACTTTCACCAGTTTTGATGGGTAAGCATGGGCACTGACAGCCATGGCTGATGGAACACGGGTATATTCGCTTCTTGGACCGGATGGCGAACAGGCGATGGCCTCAGGCCTTGCCGGCGCGCGCTGGTACCAGACCGAGATTCCACGCAAGCAGCTTGCCACATTGATGCAGCGACGTGATGGCCCGGCCATTCGCGACACCATCATTCTGTTCACAGCGATGGCGGCACTTGGCAGCATTGGCGCCTGGCTGTTTCCATCCTGGATGGCGGTGCCGGCCTTCCTTGCCTATGGCGTTCTCTATGGCTCGGCGATGGATTCACGCTGGCATGAATGCGGCCACAAGACAGCCTTCGATTCACGCTGGCTGAATGATTTCGTCTATCAGATCGCCTGTTTCTGCATGATCCGGAACCCCTATAGCTGGCGCTGGAGCCATGCGCGGCATCATACCGACACAATCATTGTCGGGCGCGATCCCGAAATCCAGTTGATGCGCCCGCCAGCCTTCCTGAAATGGATTGCCAACTTCCTGGGGCTGATCGATGTTCCGGCCGGGGTCAAACGGATGTGCCTCAATGCCAGTGGCAATCTGGATCCGCAGGAAGCCAGCTTCATTCCCGAGGTCGACCATCCAAAAGTCATTCGAGTGGCGCGGATCTGGGTGCTGATCTATGCCGGCACCATCGCGGCCGCCATCATGCTTGGCAGTTGGGTGCCGATTCTTCTGGTTGGCACGCCACGTCTCTATGGCGCCTGGCACCATGTCATGACTGGCATGCTGCAGCATGGTGGCCTGGCCGACAATGTCGTGGATCACCGGCTGAATTCACGAACCGTCTATATGAACCCGATTTCGCGCTTCATCTATTGGAACATGAACTATCATGTCGAGCATCACATGTTCCCGAAGGTACCTTTCCATGCTCTGCCAGAACTTCACCGGTTGATCAGGCATGATTTGCCAGCCCCCTCGCCGTCGATCGCCGCCGGCTTTGCCGAGATGTGGCCAGCGCTGGTCCGTCAGCTGAGGAATGAGAATTACTTCATCCGTCGTGAGCTTCCCGACACAGCACAACCCTATCGTGAATTTACGGTAAAGCCCGGCTAGGCGCCATCCACACCGGCAAAGGGCGAGGCTGCCAGATCACGTTTCTGGGCGCTGATCCGGAACGGGGCGTTGGCGGCACCATAGCCGTCATAACCGTCCTGTCGCTGGATGAATTCAAAGAAAATCTCGCTGCTGCGCCGGCGGCTGTAGAACTGGAAATAACGCCCCTTCGCATCTTCATCATAGAGAATGCTCGAGTCCTGAAGGCGCGCGAGGAACGCTTCATCAAGACCAAAGCGCGCGCCAAGATCATCATAATAGTTCGCCGACATCGCCAGCGCTTCGAACCCGCGCCCGGCAAGCGCCTCTGCGGTCGCAAATATGTCGTCACAGGCAAAGGCTATATGCTGGACGGCGGCACCGAATGTCTGGTCGATGAAATGACCAGCAAGGGTGTTCTGATTTTCAGCGCCATTCAGCGTGACACGAAGATCGCCGCTATCATTCTGGATGGCCCGGCTTCGCACCAGCCCGCCCGGGTCGACAACATCCACCATCGGCACCTTTCCGGCCTCGAGGATGGAGGTGTAGAACAGCGTCCAGGTCAGCATTTCCTCATATTTCATCGTCTGCGCAAGATGGTCCACACGCCGTAGTCCGACACCGCTGAAATCCGTTGCCCCATCGACCGGCGTGAAATCAATCTCC
The DNA here is from genome assembly GCA_049623505.1 of Puniceispirillaceae bacterium (SeqCode). Taxonomy (GTDB): domain Bacteria; phylum Pseudomonadota; class Alphaproteobacteria; order Puniceispirillales; family Puniceispirillaceae; genus UBA8309. Next base: position 8,015 of record JBMZTC010000026.1, read on the forward strand.
CACAGCGCGGCAAGGTCGCTTGTCGCATCAATGAAGCGGACCATGCCACCACCGACACCCCTGATGGCCGGGATCGACAGCTCGCCCTCACCGGCTGGCGTCGTCACCGTCTCGGCGCCAAGCATCCGCGCCCGCTCAATTGTCCGCGCCGCATCATCAACGCGCAGCGCGATATCACAAACCGAAGTGCCGTGCGCCTGGTAGGCGGAATGAGCAAATCCGGAATCCTCGGTATTGATCAGGATGTTGATATCGTTCTGACGCCAATGCGCCACCTGTTTGGACACATGGTTGCCAGCATGGCTGAAGCCCATGACCGACAGAAATCCGGCAAGATCGGCAGCCTCTTCCTCGCTTGTCGTTATTTCGATGAATTCGACACCACTGCACTGCGCCCGTGGCGGGATGTCAGGCACGGGAAGGCGGATATCGGGCTCGCTTCGTCTTACATCATCCATCAGCCCGATAAGCGAGCGATGACCATCACGGGCAATCTCAACCGGACTGCCGCCACGGAACTGGTCATTGAAGATTTCCAGCGACAGCGGCCCGTCATAGCCAGTGGCGGCGACGGCCCGCATGAACTCCACCACCGGAAGATCGCCTTCGCCGGGCATGTTGCGAAAATGCCGCGACCAGTAGAACAGATCCATGTCAATCTTCGGCGCGTCGGCAAGCTGCACGAAGAAAATCTTGTCGCCTGGTATGGCGCGAATGGTTTCCGGGTCGATGCCGCGGCTGAGCGTATGGAAGCTGTCGAGGATCAGCCCGACATGGCTGTGGTCGGCGCGGCGCACCACCTCCCAGGCGTCCCGATGGTCATTGATATGACGTCCCCAGGCCAGCGCCTCAAAGCCGATCCTGATGCCGCGTTTCCTCGCACGCTCGCCAAGCTCGGCAAAATCATCCGCCGCCCGATCGATACCGCCAAGTGCCGCTGCCGCGATGTTGGAACAGACCAGAACGAGGTCACATCCCATGCTGTTCATCAGATCGAATTTGCGCTCGGCCCGGTCAAAGGCGCGGCTTCGATATGGTTCCGGCAAGCCTTCAAAATCACGGAAGGGCTGGAACAGCATGATCTCAAGACCATAGTCACCAACCAGCCAGCCAACATCGACAGGCGCCCCGTCAAAGGCGATGAAATCCTGCTCAAAGATCTCGATTCCGGTGTAGCCGGCCCGTGAAATGGCGGCCAGCTTCTCGCGGAAATCACCGGCGATCGACACAGTTGCAATACTTGTCTTCAGCCTGCCCGCCCCGTCTGTCATCGCTTCAATTCCTTTTCCCCGCCAATATCCGGAATGCGGTTATCTGCCCTGCCAACGTGGCTGTCGTTTCTGCAGGAACGCCGCGCGTCCCTCGGCGGCATCAGCACTTGTCAGCATGGTCTCAAATGTTGGATACCGGGCCGCAAAGGCCGACTGAAGATCCGGCAGATCAAGACCGGCAGCCATCATTTCCTTCGTGGCCCGCACCGCCAGCGGCGCGTTCTGGCAAACCAACTCCGCCATTTCCAGCGCCATGGCAAGGGCACCATCAGCGCCCATCGCCACCGGCGCAAGCTGATTGACCATGCCCATGTCGGCGGCATCTTCAGCACTGAGCATACGCCCGGTCAGCGCCAGTTCCATCGCCCATTTCAGCGGTATTTGCCGTGCCAGCCGGTGCAAGCCCCCGCTTGCGGCCAATCCGACACGCGGCTCTGGCAAGGCAAATCTTGCACTGGGGACAGCCACACACAGATCACAGGCCAGCACGATTTCCATACCACCACCAATGGCGTCGCCATTCACCGCGGCAATCACTGGCTTGGTCAGATCAAACCGTTCGGCCAGCCCGCCGAACCCGGTTGCTGGCAGGTTGGCGCGATGAAGCCCGGCCTCGACCGTCAGATCGGAGCCGGCACAAAAAGCCCTGTCACCGGCACCGGTGATGATGGCCACGAGATGCGAGTCGCTGTCGGCGAAACTGTCAAACAGGCTGGCAAGCTGATGATGCGCATCCGGGTCAAGCGCATTGCGGCGATTCTGACGGTCGATTGTGAGGACAAGTATCTTGTCCCTGGTCTTCCACCTGATGCCGGCAAACTCGCCTTCCATCTACTCCCGCACCTCCGCGCTAGGCGTCCATTGCGGCCCTGATATCCTCATCCGCCATTTCGCGGCCAAGATAGGCTTCCACCACAGCCGGATCATTCTTCACAAATTCCGGTGTGCCTTCGGATATCTTCTGCCCATGGTCAAGAACGCTGATGGTATCGCAGGTGGACATCACCACCTTCAGGATATGCTCAACAACAACAATCGTCAGATTGTACCGTTCCTTGAGGGTCATGATGGTCGCCATCAGATTGTCGACATTGACAGGCGACAGACCGGCCCCCGGCTCATCAAGAAGCAGCATTTTCGGCCGCATCGCGATGGCGCGGCCAAGCGCCAGCAGGCGGCGTTGCCCGCCAGAAAGTTCAGCTGCCGGAATCTCGGCGTGATCGGCCAGACCGATGAATTCGAGAAGTTCCTGCATTTCTTCCCTGACCGCCCTGTCCTGGCGGCGCACCGCGGCACCGTTGAAGAGCGGCGCCAGCGGCCCGTACTTGGTATGCGGGTGGTACCCGACCATGACGTTGTCGAGGACACTCAACTCGCCATAAAGACGCAGCAGCTGGAACGTCCTTGCCAAACCAAGACTGGCAATGGCATGTGCCGGGCTGTTGGTGATGTCGACCCCGTCAAAGCTGATATGGCTTCCCTCGTCAGGCTGATAGACGCCTGTCAGAAGGTTGAAGAAGGTCGATTTGCCCGATCCGTTAGGCCCGATCAGGCCGTGAATCGTATTGGGCTCAACCTTCAGGCTGACCTTGTCGATGGCCTGGAGACCACCAAAGCTCTTGCTCAGGTTACGAGTTTCTAGCAGCGTCACCCAACTTCTCCTCGCTTCTCTGAATGAATCTGCGGTTCCGGCGGACACCCTCGAACCAGCCGCCGATCCCGCGTGGCATGAACAGCACCAGCAGCACCATCGAAAGTCCGAATACAAGCGGCTGGATCACAATTGGCCGGTCCATGAAATAGACCACCAGATCCTTTGTCTGGTCATAGGCAATCGTGACCACGATGGCGCCAATGACGCCGCCCCAGACATTGCCGATTCCACCAAGAACAACCATCAGCAGCAATGTCACCATCTCGATGACCGTGAAATTGTTATGGTGAAGATAGCCTGGCGGCATATGGGCGAACAACGCGCCGGCAAGCCCGGCATAGACCGCGCTGAGGACAAAGGCGAGAAGCTTGTACTTCACCACATTGATGCCATTGACCGAGGCGGCGATGGTGTCTTCGCGAATGGCCTGGAACGCGCGGCCGGTCGCCGAGCGAAGGATCGCGAAGGAAAAATAGATACCGACGACAGCCGCCGTCATCACAAGGTAGTAATAGCTTGTGAAACTGTCGAAGACGAAACTGCCGATGCTTGGCGCCGGGATCATCATCAGACCGGTGCTGGACCCAAGCGCCGGTGTCACGGCGATGAAGATCCGGACCGACTCACCAAGACCAAGCGTCGCCAGAGCCAGATACGCGCCTTCAAGCCTGACCGATGGCAGGCCGACGATGAGGCCGGCAAAGGCCGTCACGATTACCGCGATCGGGATCGAAACCCAGACTGACAGACCAAAACCAAGAGCGCCGCCAAATCCACCGGGTTCCAGAGACAGCACGGCCGAGGTGACCGCGCCAATGGCATAGAGGCCGATATGACCAACCGTCACCTGACCGCAGAACCCCTTCACGATATTCAGTCCAACAGCCAGCATGATGAACAGGCAGGCCCGGTTCGCAAGATCGATCAGATAATCATTGAAGAACGTCGACAGAATGAAGGGCAAGGTCAGCAGCAACGCATAAGCGAGCAGCCATGGCAACAGCCTGTGGCGTTGGGCCAGCGCTTCGATCAGGTCAGCAATACGCGATAAAAATAACATATCGAGCTGTTCCCCCGGGTCTGTCTAAAGGCGGTAGATTGAATGATGAAAACAGGATGATGGCCGGGGAAGAGGTCTCCCCCGGCCAGGATTTTCGCGAAACCTATTCGAGACCGAAGTCCGGCTCCATGGTCACACGGGCGATCACCTCGGTTTCGAAGTTCTCACCACCTTTGGTGTAACCAATCAGAACAGCCGTCCGGTTGCCGTCACGGCACTGCGGGGTCGCCGCCGCGCAGAAGCTGATCGGCCCCGAAGCCAGACCTTCATAGCCCTCGACGCTGGCAATCGCATCGCGGATGGCGGTGCGGTCGGCGGCAAGTGCGCTGTCGGTCAGGGACAGGTCGGCATTGTTCAGAGCAATTTCCATGATCCGGATCAGGTCATAGGCCTGTGAGAAATCATGGTCAGGTGCATGAATGCCATAACGCTGGCGGGTCATTTCGTTGAACAGCTTGGCGATCGGGCGATCGTCAGCGGCAGCATAGGCAGCTGCGAAGAAGACACCCTTTGCGGCGTCACCGGCAATCTTCGGAACCGGCGCGTTGGATGCAGAGGACGAACCGATACGGCGTACATCCTCGCCAATGCCAGCTTCATATGACTGAACCAGCGCACGGGCCATTGTTTCGGCGAGTGCGGCCACCAGAATACCGTCGACATCCATCGACTTGATCTTCTGCATGTGCGAACGGAAATCGACTTCCTTTTCCTGCACATCGGCGCGATAGGCAGGATCTACGCCAAAGCGTGCCCGCATCTGCTTTTCCATGCTGGCGCAATCACCGACAGACGCGGCGTCAGCTGCACAGATGTAAGCGATCTTTGTGCCGATGGTCTCACCGACATATTTGGCGTTCACACCGCCATAGTAACGGCCTGATACCGGAATACGGAATACCCACTCGCTTCCCTTCTGGGTGATCTTCGAGTTGGTCGAATGCGGGATCATCTGGGGCACGCCGGCCTTTGCCGTCACGTCGACGATCGGCAGCGATACCGACGAACAGGTCGAACCGATCAGAAGGTGAATCTTCTCCTGGAAGATCAGCTTGTTCGCGTTTGCAACACCCTTGTCGGACTTGCACTCGTCATTCATCAATGTGGCTTCGATCATGTTGCCATTGATGCCACCGGCATCATTGATAGCCTTGATCTCGTCCATCACCATCTGGCCATATGCCTGGCCGTTTTCACTGACCATGCGCATTGTGATGCCGACACGAATGTCGCCGGCGAATGCAGCCGAGGCTGTCAGGCCGATGCCTGCAGCCAACACGCCTGCATATACTTTGTTCATCAGTTGCATTGTTTCCTCCACATTTGTTTTTGGCTTTATGCCTTCATAGTGATTGGCATCACTATGCCTTCACCTTTGCCTCGACCCCGAACAGTCCCGATGGCTTGAACATCAGGACCAGGATCAACAGCAAAAATGCGTAAATATCCTTGTGACTCGCCGAGATATAGGCGGCGCCGAGATTCTCGAACACGCCAACCATGATGCCGCCAACAATGGCACCGGGAAGCGACCCGAACCCACCGACAACGGCCGCGGCGAATGCCTTCATCAGCATCAGATAGCCCATCTCCACCTGTACCGATTGCATCGGGCCGATCAACACACCGGCGGCGGCGGCAAGGCCGCAGGCAAGACCAAAGATCAGCGAAATCATCAGCGGCACATTGACTCCCATCAGATAGGCAATGTCCTTGTTGTGCGCGACGGCACGCACCGCGAGACCAGTCTTTGTATGCCGCAGGAAATAATGCAGCCCAGCCATCAGCAACACCGAAATGATGGCTGTCAGAACATAGCTTTCAGGAACCTCAATATCCCCCGGGAACCGCAATCTCGGGATATAATCAAGATTGGCGCGGAACGGCTCGGCCTCGGCACCAAAGAAGAAATAGGCGACGTTGACCAGCGCGACCGACATGCCGAAACCGCAGATGATCATCCCCATGCCGGCGACCGTATAGCCGCCGCCAGCGCGCGTCAGCCTTCGATAGAAGACCCGTTCCACCGCCATGCCAAGCAGCGCCGTCAGAACCATCGCGCCGATCAGCGCGACCGGATAGGGCAGCCCGACATTATGCGCCAGCACAAGCCCGAAGAAGGCGCCGAACATATACATCTCGCCATGCGCGAAATGGACAATATCGAGACCGGAATAGATCAGCGAGATGCCAAGCGCGACGATGCCATAGACAACACCGATGGTGATGCCGAAAATGATGAAGGCCAGCAACGAGTTGAAGTCAAATCCCATTATATCCGTCCCCGCGGTCTACAACTTAGTTCCTGAGCGACTTTGACGTGTCGGCCACTGATCCGCCAAGGAAGGAATCCTTCACCGCCGGATCGCTGATCAGATTGTCCGCTTCGCCCTGCATCATGATCACACCATCACGAATGATGTAGCCATATTGCGCCAGGATCAGCGCCATCCTGACATTCTGCTCGACCACCAGGATGGTCACGCCGGATTTGGCGATGCGGTTGATGTTGGAGAAAATTTCCAGAACCACCTTTGGCGCCAGCGCGGCACTCGGTTCATCAAGCATCAGCATTTTCGGTGCCGCCATCAGCCCACGCCCGATAACAAGCATCTGCACCTCGCCACCCGACAATGTGCCGGACAGCTGCTTGCGGCGCTCACGAAGCACCGGAAAAAATTCATAGACCTTTTCAAGATCGGCCTTGGTGCCTTCACGGTCGCGACGCGTATAGGCACCGAGGACGAGATTCTCTTCCACGGTCATCGCCGGATAGGCTTCCTTGGCCTGCGTTACCTGCACAAGGCCAAGGCGCATGCGCTGGTGAGGCTTCATGTTGGAAATGTTCACGCCATTAAAAAAGACGTCCCCCTGCATCAGGGGGATCAGCCCGGAAATGGCCTTCAGGAGGGTGGATTTTCCTGTGCCATTACCGCCAAGCAACGTTACGATGCCGCCGGTCGGCACATTCATATTGATACCACGCAGGATTTTCAGATTGCCATATCCCGCGTGAACGTCTTTTACCTCAAGCACCGCTCCCCCCGAGCCTGGTGTCACTTTTTCCTGCTCCCACCTTACGAAAACAAAATCTGATCGCGCAAGGCCATAGGGTGGCAGGTGCACCATACTATGGTCCGTTTCTGGAATCGAAACCACAAATTTGATGAAAACCCATCATTTCATCACGGACGCCGGGAGCCGGGTCAGTATCCATCCACTCAGAAGGCCTTGTTCATCCGCTCGAGGATCACTCCCGTCATTGTCTCGGCCGGCGCCTTCCACCACCTGTCACGAGAAAATATCTCGACCTCGACCGGGCCAAAATATCCAGCGGCCTCAATCATCTGCCGCCATTTCAGCAGCCCGATCTGCCCATCGCCCGGCATTCCGCGATCAAGCCGCAGGTCGCGCGTGTCGGCAAGCCAGTCGGATACATGGTAGTTCACAATACGGTCACCAGCGCGTATCAGTTTTGCTGGCAGGTCATGCTCCCACCACAGCGCATAGGCATCAATGGCAAGACCGATATCGTGACCGGCATCAAGCTGATCGAGAATATCAAGCGATTCACCAAGGCTGGACACGATGGACCGGAACCCGCACACCATCGGGTGCAGAGGTTCGAAGGCCAGTCTCGCCCGATACTGACTGGCCAGGCCAGCCGCCGCGGCAAGCTGTTCACCAAGCATGTTACGGGCGCAATCAATGTCACTCGGACCCGCCCCGGAATGATCCGGACCGTCGAGTCCGCCAGTGATCAGGACCAGGGTCCGCGCACCGAACATATCGGCAAGGTCCAGCTTCTGACGGAGCGCCTCCTCGCCATCAAACAGACTGGCAACACAAAGCGATTCCGCCACCATGCCGCTGTCATCCCAGATCCGCCTGGCCTCAGCCATGCCACAGGCCTCGATCATCGGAGCCCACAGGGCGGTGCGCCGAATGCCAGCCTCGCCAAGCACCGCCAGTGAACTGGCAAAATCACATTGTCCCGACAGCGAAACCTGATGGACGCACAGATCATCGGGATGAAGCTGACGCGGCGTCGCTACCATGTCGCCCGCCCACCAGTAACGTCAAAGACCTGGCCGGTGGTAAAGCTGCAGGCCGGCGAGGCGATGAACGCCGCGACATTGGCAATTTCTTCCGGGGTGCATAGCCGGCCCATCGGGATCCGGCCTTTCTTGTCGGCGATATAGTCATCACTCATGCCATCAAGAAGGTCGGTCATCGCCATCGCCGGCGCGATGCAGTTCACCGTAATCTCGGACGGCAGCAATTCACGGGCCAGCCCCTTGGCAAGTCCGATCACGCCAGCTTTCGCGGCGCCATAGGGAACAGCGCCCGGGTTGCCCTCCTTGCCGGCAATCGACGAGATGATGATGATTCGGCCACGCTGGCGCGCCCGCAGATGATCAAGCCCGGCCTGCACGGTCAGGAACACGCCGGTCAGGTCAACCGACATCACCGTCTGCCATTCGCCAAGCGTATAGTCCCATAGCGGCTTTGTCGGTCCGTTCACGCCGGCATTGGCAACGATGCCGTCAACATCCCCAAGCGCGGCAAGGCTGGCGGCGAACCCTGCCCTGGTCTGCGCCGGATCAGTGACATCGACGACCCGGCTGTCGGCAAAAACCGGATTGTCCTTCATGCCGCTGTCATCAAGATCCCACCCGGACACGCGCGCGCCAAGGCTGTGAAACAGCGTGCTGATGGCAAGGCCAATGCCCTTGGCGGCGCCGGTGACGATAAAGGTCTGACCGGTAATATCCATGGGGCTGTTCATGTTGCTGTCCCCCTGCTGTTGTTTCGGTGCGATCTCAACTGTTCGGCACCCATTGCAGAATGTGACTTGCCACGGCGACAAGGTCACCATCCTGGTTGGCAACCTCGATGGCTGCTGTTGACCGGCGCCGTTCGGTGTCGATCTCGGTGACGGTGTAGGCAACTGTGATCGTATCGCCGAGAAAGACCGGTTTCAGGAACCTGATCTTGTCATAGCCAACCGATACCGGCGTTTCCTCGGCCTCGCGGCTATGCGCGATCATCTGCGTCGATACGGTCGACATGAATCCGACAAGAAGCGCGCCATGCGCCATCAACCTTCCATAGGAGGATTTCTCCATATAGACCCGGTTCACGTGGTTCGGCGAGAAATCGCCGGTGATGCCGGCAAACTGATAGACATCGCTTTCCGATACCGTCTTGGTGAAGCTCGTTGAATCACCAATGTCGAGATAGAAATCCGTCATATGTACCTGCTCCTGTAAATGCCACCCATGTGAATTGTGACCTTATGAATTGTGGCCCTGGAAAAGTGTCGCCCTTGTCCCCCCGGCCGCCGCCCGCGCCGCCGCCAGCGTGGCATCAAGCGACCGGCTGCCATTCAGCGCATCGATGATCGGCTCCTCAAGGCCCCGCGCCACCGCGCACAGATGCTCGCACTGCGCGACATAGGCGTCGATATAGGGAGTTTCGATCACCTCAGGCCTGATCTCATGGTGCCAGTTGCCATTCTTCTCAGCATGCTGCCACAGCACCAGATTGGGAAATTCCAGCGCCCCTTTCGTGCCGAGAAAGCGGATGGCGTTCATCCCCGTCTTCGGGAATTTCGCATTCTCCCCAAGCGCCATTTCCCAGGTCCAGGGCGACGGCGTGCGATCCGACAGAAGGAAGCTTCCCACAGCCTTATTGGCGAATTTCAGGCTGATGGCGACGGCATCCTCTTTTTCGAATTGCTGGTCGTGATGCGTGATCTCGGCAGATACCGATGTGATATCGCCACAGATGAAACGCAGGATATCAATTTCATGGATCAGGTTGGTCAGGATCGGGCCAGCCTTGACGTCACGACGCCATTCCGGCGCGTAATAATCGTCATCCTTGCGCGTTGTCCACAAACCGCTGACCGCCATCAGCCTGCCGATGCGCCCGCTCTGGATGATCTCCCGTGCCGTCCTGGCGCAGGGGTAATAGCGACGCTGATGGCCGACAAGGACCTTGCAACCCTGCGCCGCCGCATGGCGCGTCACCTCGTCGGCCTCTTCCATCGTGGCGGTGATCGGCTTTTCGACCAGAACCGTCTTGCGATGGTTGAGGGCCGTCATCATATCGGCGTGGTGGCGTTCGGTCGGGGTGGAAATGATCACCGCCTCGATATCCGCGGTGGACAGCATGCTGTCGGCATCGGCGAAGACCGGAATCCCGCGCGACTCACCAAGCGCTGTCGCGGCCGGCGACGGGTCTGCAATCGCGACAAGATCGATATGCGCCACCTCGTCGATGGCCTTGATGTGGCGGGCCCCAATCGAACCGGCGCCGATCAATCCAATTCTGAAAACGTCCATCAGCTTTTCGCTATCCTTTATTCCTGAAACAGACTTCCGTTCATTGTCGAGGGAGGGGAGTCCATGCGCGGGACAAAGCCCATACGATCAAGAACGTCCTCCTGAAGGTCGATCCCGGGCGCGATCTCGACAAGATGAACACCATCCTCGCGCAGCGCGAAGACAGCACGTTCGGTGACATAGACAACCTGCTGGCCCTGCACACAGGCCTGCGGACCGGAGAAGGTGATCTGGTCGACCGACGCGACAAGCTTGGCAATCCGCCCATGCGAGGCGACCCGCAGGGTGCCGTCGCCAGTTTCAAGCCGCGCCCCTCCGGTATCGAAAGTGCCGCAGAACACCACCTTGCGGGCGTTCTGGGCGATATCGATGAATCCACCCGGCCCGACCGTATTGCCGGCAAGCTTGGAGACATTGACGTTGCCAGCCGCGTCCATCTCACCAAACCCGAGAAAGGCGATGTCCAGTCCGCCACCCGAATAGAAGTCAAATTGCGAGGGGCCATCAATCATGCAGCTGGGGTTCATGGCATAGCCGAACAGATCGCCATCCATCAGCCTGCCGCCATAGGTGCCATGCTCGATGGTCTGGAAATAGCGCCCGGAATGGCCGTCACGATCGATCAGCTTGGCAATCTGGTCGGGAATGCCAAACCCGAAATTGATCACCGCATTGTCATGCAATTCCTGCTGCGCGCGGCGGGCGATGACAAGACGCGGCGAGAAGACAGGCTGCTGTGGCTCCGGATCATCACGTCGATTCTGACCTGACAGCGCCGCGTCATAGACAACATCATAACCCTGCTGCTGCGCCTCATCGACGACAACCGCGTCGACAAGCGCCGCCGGAATACGCACCTCACGGGCCTTCAGACCATTGCGCGGGACCTTTCCCCTGACCTGGAAGATGACCTTGCCGCCACTGTTATGCGCCGCCGCCGCCAGCGCGTAGATATCAAGATTGGCCGGTTCTTCCTCAAGAGAGATATTGCCATCCTCATCGGCATAGCTTCCGCGAAGCAGCGCCACCGTCACCGGAATTGGCAGATAGCGAAGATAGTCGCGCCCGTCGATGGTGATGATCTCGGTCAGGTCCTGTTTCGCCGCCTCGTTCATCCGCCCGCCATCCAGCCGCGGATCAACGAAGGTGCCAAGTCCGACATGCGTGATCAGCCCCGGCCTGCCAGCGGCGACCTCGCGCATCAATTGCATGATCACGCCACCCGGCAGCACATAGGCCTCAATCTCATTGTCCCGCGCCATCTGCTGCATGCGCGGCGACCAGACCCAATGGCCACCGATGACGCGGCTGGTCATGCCAACATGCGCAAAACGGTTCATCCCGCGTTCCTGCCTGTCACCAATGCCAAGAGCGTGAATGCAGGTCAGGTTTTGCGGATGGCCTGTGTCAAGAAAGCGGCGCTCGACAGCGGCGTGGAGCGCGCTGGCCTCGACCAGCCCGCCGCCGCCGCCGGTCAGCCCGATGACGGCGTCATCCTCAATCATGGCGGCGGCCTCGTCGGCCGATAGGAACCGTACCTTTGTCATCCTGCCTGCTCATAGATGTCGAACAGCCCGACATCGCCTTTCATCATCTGGCGCGCCATCACCATGCGGTGAATTTCCGAGGTCCCGTCATAGATCCGCGCGATCCGGGCGTCACGGTAATAGCGTTCAATCGGCAGGTCGCGGCAATAGCCGGCCCCGCCATAGATCTGCACAGCCCGGTCGACAACCCGGCCAAGCATTTCGGAGGCCTGGACCTTCAGCATCGAAATCGCCCCGCGCGCCTCGTCACCATCATCAATCCGGCTCGCCGTCTGCCACAGGGCCAACCGGCAGGCATTGATCTCCATCGCCGAGTCGGCAAGCATCTGCTGGATCAGCTGGAACTCGCCAATCGCGGATCCGAACTGCCGCCTGTCGCGGGCATAATCAAGACAGGAATCAAGGATCATGCTGGCCTTGCCAACGGCCCGTGCCGCCACCTGGGCCAGCCGCACCCGGCCAAGCGTGGACAGTGCCAATTTCAGCCCCTGCCCCTCAGCCCCCAGAAGATGGCCCGCATCAAGAGCCACATCTTCAAACCGCATCTCGACATGCGAGGTGCCGCGAAGCCCCATCATCGGCTGATCGCGCCCGATGGTGAATCCCGGCAGACCCTTGTCCAGAATGAAGGTGGAAATGCCGCGCGCACCGGCGGCCGGGTCAGTCACCGCGGTGACAATGAAAAAGTCAGAATACAGCCCATCGGAAATGAAATGCTTGGCGCCATTCAGCACCCAGCCGTCACCGTTTCGCACCGCGCTGGTGGAAATGGCGGCGGCGTCCGATCCGGCCTCGGGTTCGGTGAAGGCCACCGAGAATGTTCGCTCACCACGGACCGCCGGCAGCAGATATTCCTCGATCTGCGCCGCGGTGCCCTCCAGCAAAATCTCATAGACATTGCCAAAGGCGCGGCGGATCAGAATGTCGCTTGTGCGCCCAAACTGTTCCTCGGCGATCATCCAGTCGAGAACCGACAGCCCACCACCGCCATATTCGGTCGGAATATTCACCGCATACAGCCCAAGCGACTGGGATCTGGCACGAATCCGGGCGGCCACATCATCGGCAAGATGGCCTGCCTCCTCGACTTCGGCCTCCAGGGGCCGCAGCTCGTCATCGACAAAGCCGCGGATGGTGGTGACAAGAAGGCGCTGCTCCTCGGTCAGCGAGAAATCCATCAGAAATACCCCTTGGTCGCCCCGCCATCGACACTGATACCGGCGCCATGGATATGGCGCGCTTCGTCACCACACAGGAAGGCGACAAGCGCCGCCGTATCCTCGGGCTGGCCAAGGCGCCGGATGCCTTCTGCCTGCATGCGCTCGGCGCGGACTTCATCGATGCTGCGGTTCTCGTCCCGCGCCCGTGTCGCCAGAAGCTGCTGCAGGCGTTCGGTTTCGGTCTGACCAGGATTGATCCAGTTCACATTGACATCGTCCTGAAGGCCCTGGCCCGCCAGCGCCTTGGTGAAGTTTGCCAGCGCCGCGTTGACCGCCCCGCCAACCATGAATTTGGCATCCGGGGTCCGCGACGCGCCACCAACGATCATCACGACATTGCCATGCGCGGCAACAAGCGATGGCCAGAACAGCCGTGAAAGCCGGACGCCAGCATGAAATTTCAGCGCAAACCCGTCGATGAAATCCGCGTCATCCTGATCCGGGAACACACCGCCCTTGGTGGCGCCAGCACTGTGGACGAGAATGTCACAACTGCCAAAGGTCCGGCTGTGCGCATCAAAGGCCGCCTGGCATCCTTCCACCGTGCGCAGATCGGCGGCATGTGCCGCAACCCGACCACCGGCCTGCGCGGCGATGGTCTTGGTCGCCGTCTCGCAATTCGCCTGGGTGCTGCCGGCAATCATCACATGCGCCCCGTCACGCGCCAGCCGAGACGCGATGGCAAGCCCGATGCCACGCGTCCCCCCCGATACAAAGGCCGTTTTTCCCTGAAGTGAGCTCATATCACCCTGTCCTGTTCCCCTAGGGTCCTACCCCTGTTTACCGGCGTCGACATAATGCGATTCCATACCCTTCACCAGCCCATAGAGGCTGCGCAATGTGGGCACGGCAAGGCCGGCCTCGTCGGCAAGCTGCAATGGCTTGCCATAGATGAATTCGACCTCGCTTGGCCGGCGCGCCAGCACATCCAGACAAAGCGAGGATTTGTTATCGCCGGTGCCACCCGGCGCTGTCATCAGTTCAAGCCCCCGGACCACCGCCTCGCGGTCAAGCATGATGTTCTGCGAATGCGCAATCGAGATGGCTTCATCAAGGGCGGTGAGGCAGACCTGCCGCAGCGGGTCTATTTGCAGGATTTCGGTACTGGTCAGATTGGTCACGCCGGAAACCGCGCTCATCGTCATGTTGCCAAGAAGTTTTTTCCAGATATCAGTTCTGATATCGGCACTTGCCTTGGTTTCAAGGCCGGCCGCGGTAAAGGCCGCGGCAACCGCCTCGGCCCGCGACGACATCCCGCCACGCCATTCGCCGATATAGGATGGCACCCGGTCGAAATCATGGATCTGCCCCGGGCCCACACGCGCGCCGGCCATTGAGGTCAAACCGCCAAAGACATTCTGCGCACCAAGAATCTCGGCAAGGATATCCTCATTGCCAAGCCCGTTCTGGAAGCTGATGAAGACGGCACCGGTTTCAGCAAGATGGGTCATCGCAAGCGCCGCGTCGCGGGTCGCCGTTCCCTTGCATTGCACCAATACAATATCGGCACGCCTTACCTCTGCCACATCATGCTCGGCGGCAATCATCTGGCATCTGTCACCACCAAGTCCGGTGATGCGAAGCCCGTCCTTGCGGATGGACTCGATATGGTCGCGGTCTGTGTCGACAAGCGTCACCTCAAACCCCCCATCGGCAAGGATGGCGCCAAACAGCGCGCCCATCCCACCGGCGCCAACGACGGTCACATGGCGAATATCCACGGTCACCCGATGTCCCCCTTCATGATCTGCCGGACCGCCCCATTGTCACCACGGCGGATCAGCAGACGGTGCACGGCATCCAGCCCCAGCAGGAACGAGTCACTGCCAAAACCAACGATGCTGCCATCACTGACAGCCGCCGTCATGCTGATCTGGCGAAACTCCTCGCGCCTGTCATTGTTGGACAGATGCACCTCGACCTTGGGGCCGTCGAACATCGCCAGCGCGTCGCGAAGCGCTACCGAAGTGTGGGTGTAGGCCGCCAGGTTGAACAGGATCGCCGACGCATCATCGCGCGCCTTCTGGATGGCGGTGACCAGAACGCCTTCTTCATTCGACTGGATCATGTCGATCCGCCGGCCAAGATCCTCAGCCCGATTGGTCAGCGCCGCCATGATATCAGCCATGCTGTCAGAGCCGTAGATTTCCGGCTCACGCGTGCCAAGCATGTTCAGATTGGGACCAAAGATCACCAGCACGTCATTCATTCGTCAAGTCTCCCCAGATCTGGCGCAAGGCCTCTCAGAATGCCAGATCAATGACGCCGAGCGTCCCGAAATCGGCGTGAATGTGATCACCGGCTGAAAAGGGCTGCGGCACCGATGCCGCGCCGGTCGAAATAAAGTCCCCGGCCTTCAGCACGTGGCCACGCGCCGCCAGATGATTGACAAGGTCGGCAGCTGCCTGCGACGGCAGACACCGCATCTCGCCAAGAAAATTTTCGGCCGGCTCGCCACCGCTTACCGACAAGGTGATCAGATGCTGTTGAAAATCGATGCCCTGCCAGTCATCCACCGCATCACCAAACACAAAGCCGATGCCGCCACCATTGTCAGCAATCGTCATCAGCGAATTCTGCGCCTTGCTCGCCCCGTCGAGACGATAGCGGTTGCCAATGATCTCAATGGCAGGATGAAGCGTCATCATGCTTTCCATCTCGCCGGCGGTCCAGGGGGACTCGCGAAGATGCGGCGTCGAGGTCAGCCGGAAGGCGAATTCTGTCTCGGCGCGGGCGCCCGGAAACTGTTCGATGGACAGATTCTGCCGCGCCCCGACATAACTTCGCGACGCGAAGATGCGGCCCGGAATCACATCATCATGACCATCCAGCTCGCGCATTTTCTGACTGGTCGCGCCAACCTTCCAGCCAGCCAGACCCTGGCCGAGATTATTATGCATCAGGTCCTGGACATAATAGGCCTCGGCGCGGTTGCGCGGATAGAGATGGGGATCAATTTTGACCGGATCGCCGGGATCGCGCCACGACGCAGCCAACATTTCCGCCAGCTCGCTCAGCACCGTCTTACGCGAATCATCCATCCCCCACCTCCGCTGGCCGCCAGCACGCCATGCCGGTCAGCCACGCCTAAGCCAACAGGAAAGGCAGCCATTCGCAAAGGGCAAAAATGATGGGAATCCCTCAATGCCCACGGGCTTTGTTCATCTCACGACAGAACGTCGGTTCGTGGCAAATTTTCCGAAGTGTAGAGCTGAAAGTCGACGGATGCCATCGTCGTTTCACTTTCATAGCCATGCTGTCTGGCGATGAAATCCACCGCCTGATAGGCCTGCTGCATTGGGTTCGAATCAATCACCATGTCAATCAGTCCGGAGCGCAGATTCTCGATCGAATGCGGGCTGAGATCATGGACAATCTTGGCCACCGACCTGATGGCCTTCGCATGGCGGCCGGCCTCGATTACCTTTTCAAGAAACTCGCTGTTGGTCGGGCTGTAGACGGCGCGCAGGTCGTCCTCTGCCTCCAGAATCTGCAGAATTTTCGCCAGCGCCGTCGATGTCTTTGCTGGCGGGTTGAAGACGGCCATACAATCAATGATGTCACGATCATTGAAAAAATGTCGAAAGCCGGCCATGCGCTCGACCTGCGCTCTGGCGTTGATTTCGGGCTCGATGACAAGCACCCGGCCACCCTTGCGGCAGATGGCTTCGCTGATTTTCGCGGCTGACTGCCCGGCATTGAAATTATCGATGCCTACATAGCAGTGACGCCCACTGTCCGGAATGTCGGTGCTGATGGTCACAATCACCGTCTTTGCAGACAGCGATCTGAGCGCACTGGCGATCTCTGGCAGGTCATTGGCGAACAAAATGATTCCGTCGCGATTGTCCGCCACCGATTCCAGATGTGCAACAAGCCGTTCCGGCCTGCCGACATCGATATGGGTGCGATAGATGATCGCTGGCAGATCAACGAGTCTTGTCACTCTCTGCAATGACTGGTTCAGCCGCTGGGAATAGGAAGACGGTGTGCGCGCAAACACCGCTTCGATCGACAGCTGCCGCCATTTGCCGGTTGGCAGGATACGGTTGGTGCCAAGCTGGCGCGCGCTGTCCAGAACACGTGCCGTTGTCCTTTCACTGACGCCGCCACGTTCATTCAAGACCCGGTCGACAGTGGCCAGCCCAACACCTGCATGTTTCGCGATGTCCTCGAGGCGCGCCTTTGGCGGGCGCATATTCATGACCGAAGTTCAGCTGGACCCAGTTCACCAATCGAGGCCGCCATGGCGTCACGGCTTCGCGCCGGGCTTCCTTCGGACGGCACCGGCGTGTCATAGGCGTAGTCCGGATCGACCTTCTGCCGTTTCCAGGTCTCACGCATTTCGGTCCAGGCACCTAGCAATGTCCGCGGCGCCGGCATGTCATCGGCCGTGGCCTTGTGAAGAGCCTTCAGGTGATAGCAGGGGACGCCGGCAAACATATGATGCTCGAGATGCCAGTTCATGTGCCAGTAGAGAAACTCTGACAGGGGGTCGAGGGTGATCGTCCGCACCGATTTGCGGAAATCCGTATCACTGCTTTTCAATCCGCAATGCATCGGCACCCCGACAAGATAGCGCCACAGATTGGCGATGAAGGGCGACCCCGAAATCAGCAAGGCCAGGATCGGCTGACCAATGGCGAAGGCACCAGCGATGACAGCACCATGGAACAGAAGTGTCACGCGGGCCCAGCCGGCAGCGCGGCGGCGATGATCGTCATAGCCCTCATACAGTTCCTCACCCCATGAATTGAACGGGTTGTCGAACCTGTTTGCCGCGATCGCAAAAAAATTGTGAAGCGTCGGCACAACGCCCTTTGACTGATATCCGCCAAAAATATTCACGGTCAGAAGTTGCAGGAGATACAGCGCGCGCAGCGACGGCGTCGCCGGCATCACCTCTTCACGATCCCCTTCAGGATGAAGGGTGAACCGGTGATGGTAATTATGGCTGAACTGGTAAATCTCGAAATTGTTCCAGCCAAGAAGCGCGAAGATCCGCAGGAACGCCTCGTTCATCCATTTGGTCTTGAAGACGGTGCGGTGGCACAACTCATGATGCGGCGCGGTGAAAAAGGACCCGATCGTCCCATGGACGAACAGCGCCGCGAAGAACCCGATCCACATCTGCTGCGAGAACAGATAGAAGGCGACAGCGCCGCTTGCCGCCCACAGGCCAAGATGTCCAAGCGCCATGAAAAGGCCGCGCGAATCCGCCGGTGTCATCAGGCTTCGAAGAATTTTCTTGTCGACAGGGCACCTGTACCAGCGGATCTGCAGCGTCTTGCTGACCTCGCGCATGGGCGCCAGTTTCATGTCTTTTACAGTATCTGAAAGCGGGTTCATCTCATTTACCCTCCGGTAATAACGTACCCTTTTGTTGCGTCTTTGCAGTCTGTCATATGTTGTGATTATCATGATGTCGGGAGAAATTTCCAGCCCGCACCACAGGTAAAAGGCCAAAAATAGGCAGGCTGGCGGGTCACAGCCATAAGGCGGGTGACAGGGCGACGAGGTTTGCCGAGATTTCGAACCCTGTTGTCAAAGAGGGGAAAGTGATGGAACAGGATACCAAACCGATCTACACATGGGACGCGCAGCCATCGCGTCGTAACCTGACCGCCGCCGATATCCGCGCCTGTAAGGGTGTGAGGAAGCTGACGCAAACAACCGCCAACACCGTCGAGGAAGCCGCCGCAGCTGCCGATTCCGGCATCGACATGTTGATCTGCAACGCCGCCAATGTCGACCTTGTGCGGCAGGGTGCGCCGCATCATTTCCTGACCGCGGCCCTGACAATCCCGGATTATCAGACCGATGACGACATCCTTCGCGGCGCGCTGACAGCGCTGAAGAAAGGTGCGGATTCGGTGATGACGGCGCGCCGTCTTGCCGTTGTCGAGATGCTGGCCAACGAGGATATTCCTGTGATGGGTCATCTTGGGCTGGTGCCGCGCAAATCGACCTGGCGCGGCGGTCTTCGGGCGGTTGGCCGCACCGCCAATGAGGCGCTCGAGTTGATGCAGGATTTCCGTGATCTGGAAAATGCCGGCGCGTTCTCTGTCGAGGCCGAAGTCATTCCGGCCGAGGTCATGACCGCAATCAGCCCACGCACCGGGCTTGTCACCGTATCGCTCGGTTCCGGCCCCGGGGGTGATGTGATGTATCTGTTCCAGAATGACATCTGCGGCGAGAACCCGTTGCCACGCCACTCACGCGCCTTCGGCAACCTTGCCGCGCTGGCCGACAGGATGGCTGCGGAACGACGCGCCGCGCTTGCCGCGTTCCGCGATGCGTCGCTTGATGGCAGCTTTCCCGGGGCAGCCGAAAATGCAAAGATTCCGCAGAAGGAACTCGACGCATTTCTTACCGCGCTGGAAAAAAACAGCTGATCCCGGAGTGCCGCCGCGACGCCCATTTCACGACCATTGGAGTCAGACCCTTGAGCATACGCCTCGCCATTGACATAGGTGGCACCTTTACTGATCTCGTTCTCGACGAAAATGGCCGGCGCCACACCGCCAAGGTGCTGACCACACCCGATCGCCCGGCCGACGGGCTGATGCAGGGGGTTGGCCAGATCCTGGAACAATCGGGGATCAGGCCCGGTGACATCGATCTGGTCGTGCATGGCACCACCCTTGCCACGAACGCATTGATTGAACGCAAGGGCGCAAAAACAGCGCTGATTACAACCGAAGGCCATCGTGACACGCTGGAAATGGCTTTCGAGAACAGGTTCGATCAATATGACATTCAGGCGGACCGCAACCCGCCACTGATCGAGCGTGAATTGCGCCTGTCCGTCAGCGAGCGGATGAGCTATCGCGGTGAGGCCCTTGTTCCGCTCGACGAGGAATCGGTCACCGCGCTGATACCCGCGCTGCAGGCAGCAAGGATCGACAGCGTGGCGGTGGGGTTGCTCCATGCCTATGCCAACCCGGCGCATGAGCGGCGTGTGGCCGAGATTCTCACCACCGCCATGCCGGACCTGTCGATGTCCCTGTCATCGGATGTCTGTCCCGAGATTCGAGAATATGAACGGCAATCCACCACGGTCGCCAACGCCTATGTCAGGCCCATGATTGCCGGCTATCTTGCCGATCTCGAAAGCCGTCTTGTTGAAACCGGATTGCGTTGCCCCTGCCTGCTGATGACAAGTGGTGGCAGTCTTGTGACGATTGAAACAGCCTCGCGCTTTCCCATCAGACTTGTTGAATCAGGGCCGGCAGGCGGCGCCATTCTGGCAGCCCATATGGCGCGCCAGCTTGGCGAGGACAGGTTGATCTCGTTCGATATGGGCGGAACGACGGCCAAGATCTGTCTTATTGATGACGGTCAGCCATTGCTGAATCGCGAATTTGAGGTGGACCGTGCCCACAGGTTCATGAAGGGAAGCGGCACTCCATTGAAAATTCCGGTTATCGAGATGGTTGAAATCGGTGCCGGCGGCGGGTCCATCGCGTCTGTCGACAGGCTTGACCGGATCCGGATCGGCCCGCACAGCGCCGGATCAAACCCGGGACCAGCCTGCTATGCGCATGGCGGCACCGATGCCACGGTGACCGATGCGAATCTTGTCCTTGGCAGGCTTGACCCGGCGGGATTTGCCGGCGGCACCATGTCCCTTGATACAACGGCGGCGCATGACGCCCTTGCCAGCCATGTCGGCGACAGGCTGGCACTCGCGCCGATGGATGCGGCGCGCGGCATGATCGAGATTGTCGACGAAAACATGGCAAGCGCCGCGCGGGTCCATGCCGCGGAACGCGGGCTGGACCTGGAAGGGCGGACAATGATTGCCTTTGGCGGCGGCGCGCCTCTTCATGCTGGCAGGCTGGCCGCAAAGCTGGGGATCGACAAGATCATCGTCCCGGCGGACGCCGGTGTGGGATCGGCAGTTGGGTTCCTGTTGGCCCCGGTGGCCTATGAGGTCGTCAGAAGCAAATATGCGCGGCTCGACGATCTGGACGGTGCTGGCCTGACAGCCCTGTTCGGCGACATGGAGGGCGAGGCGACTTCCATCGTCCGGCTTGGCGCTCCTGGTGCGGCGCAGTCAATCACCCGCCATGGCTATGCCCGCTATGTCGGACAGGGCCATGAGATCAAGGTCGAGCTGCCGGATGGCCCGTTTGATGAGCGGTCTGGCGATGCCATCAGGACCATGTTCGAGGCGGCGTATGAGGCCAAGTTCGGCCTTCTGATTCCCGGCATGGCGATCGAGGTTCTGACCTGGTCGTTGACCGCCATCGCCGAAACACAAACCGATATCATGCCCGAGATCCCGGGCATGATGGCGGCAGACGGGACCAAACCCGCAGACCGGCAGCTGTGCGACCCGGCATCACCCGAACCTCTCATGGCCAGCGTGATCACCCGCCGGAACTTTGCCGACAGCCTGCCCGGCCCCGCCGCCATCGAGGAATCCCAGACAACAACCATCGTGCCTGTCGGCTGGACCGCCAGGATGAATGAAACGCGCGATCTTGTGCTGTCACATGACGTGTCGGGTGTCTCCGCCGATGCCGGCACGGGCGTTGCCGAAAAGGTCCGGCTTCAGGTTCTGTGGGACAGGTTGATCTCGGTTGTCGAGGAACAGGCACAGGCCATCATGAGAACGGCCTTTTCAACTTCGGTACGCGAGGCTGGCGACCTGTCGGCGGGAGTCTTCGATCCGGACGGGCGGATGCTGGCGCAGGCTGTCACCGGCACGCCCGGCCATGTCAACGCAATGGCGGCTTCGGTCGAGTTTTTCCTGGAGAAATATCCTGCCGCCAACATGCGACAAGGCGATGTCTATGTCACCAATGACCCGTGGCAGGGCACCGGCCATCTGTTCGACTTCACCGTCGTGACGCCGGTGTTTCTTGATGACAGCCTTGTCGGCCTGTTCGCCTCGACAGTACATGTCGTCGATATTGGCGGGATCGGTTTCAGTCCTGACAGCGGCCAGATCTATGAGGAAGGTCTGTGCATCCCAATCACGAAATTGTTTTCGGCCGGCGAAGCCAATGAACAACTGTTCGAGATCGTCCGCGCGAATGTTCGTGAACCTGCACAGGTTGTCGGCGATCTGTATTCGCTTGCCTCAAGCAACGATGTCGGCGCGCGGCGATTACGGGCTCTGATGCGGGAGGCCGGGATCAGCGATCTGGCGCTGCTTGGCGACCACATCATTTCCGTCTCGCGCCGCGCCATGAAGCGTGCCATCACACGGCTGCCAACAGGCGTCTATGAAAACAACATGACCGTCGATGGCTATGACAAGCCGATCACCCTTCGGGCACGAATGGAAATCCACGAGGATCGGATCACCGTTGACTATGCCGGATCATCGGGAACTTCGGCCTTTGGGATCAATGTTCCGCTTACCTATGCCAGGGCCTACACCTCATTTGGCATCCATTGCATCATCGGCGACGGCGTGCCGAATAATGCTGGCTCGCTGGCCACCATCGAGGTGACGGCACCGGAAGGGTCGATCCTGAACGCGCCGCGCCCGTGCGCTGTCAATGTCCGTCATGTCATCGGACAGATGCTGCCGGATGTTGTTCTTGGCTGTCTTGGCAAGGCCCTGCCGGGACAGGTGCCTGCCGAGGGAAGTTCCAGCCTGTGGAACCCGATGCTGTCGGGAGGCCACGGCGTTGTCGGGCCGACCAGCTATGGTGACGCGACCCCCTTTGCCGTGACCGTCTTCCATGCCGGCGGCACTGGCGCGCGCCCTGGCAAGCCTGGCCTGTCGGCCACCGCCTTTCCTTCCGGCGTTCGCACCACATCGGTCGAGATCACCGAATCGATCGCGCCGGTGATCTATCGCCGCAAGCTGTATCGCGACGGGTCAGGCGGCGCTGGCAGATGGCCGGGGGGCGATGGCCAGATCATCGAAATCGAACATAGCCAGCAGGCGCCATTTGCCGTCTTTGCCCTGTTCGACCGGATCGACAATCCGGCGCGTGGACGTGATGGCGGCGCGGCCGGGCTTGCCGGCAGGGCCTATCTGTCGGATGGCACAAAGCTGAAAGGAAAGGGCAAGCAGATCGTGCCCCCGGGACTCAGCCTTGTCATGGAATTGCCCGGCGGTGGCGGGCTGGGCGAGACTGATGGTGGTGATGAAGGTGACAGGTAATCCGTGATGCCGGCCTGCCAGCATCATCAGGCCGGTCAAGGCACCCTCGCTTATCCGTCCTTTGTTAAATCCTGAAGGGTCTTTTGACAAACAAGCCGTAGATCACGCCGCGCATGTGCGACATGATGTCAATGCGGTTGACGTTCCCCTCCCCCGAACGTCCCGCACCTCAATCGACCCCCAGTGGCTGGCACCGCCGCTGGGGGTCTTTTACGTTGGCAGGCATCGCGCGGTCAGGCCCGACCCATTCCGCATCGAATACCCACAAAAAAAGCCCCCAGTGACCGTAATCACTGAAGGCTCTTCTATCTCCCCCTGCCGCGCGACGTCCCTCCCCGTCGGCGCGAGAGTCTGTTAGACACCAGAGGGGCCCTCCGAGTCCAGCGCTATCGCGCAAATTCGCGGGGAACCAACCGCCAATGCCATCCTCCACCCGCTTGCAACACAGGCATCCGATGTCGGCGCGCAAATAGAGTTATGAGACAAAGGTCTTTCGTTCTGTTGGTGGATATCAGGGTTAATGGTAGCCTCATGCCCGGATGTTAACGTCGTTGGGGTGTTACACGGGTGAGGGTGATAGATAAGTCATGTCAATTCAGCCACTGTAGTGTGTGCCCAATCCTTATAGAAACCCTGAACGATTGGATCTCTACTTTGTCACTGCTTGAAGGATGGAATGCATGAAGCCGCTTTAATTTAGGGATCAGGGTTTGAAGATTAGTCTGACGAGGCCCTAACCTTACATTTTATGGGAAAACTCTATGCAGCCAAAAAATTTTATACGACGTATAGGCTTTGGTTTAAGGCCAGATGAAAACCATCCCACTGATCCCTTGAAATGGGCACTGGAACAATTTGAGAATCCGTCAGATCTAATTTGGCCTGGGCGTATTTACAGCCAGTCGGAAATGCTTGATATCAGAATTGACTTTGTTGACTCTGAAGATGCAATCGACCGCGGGACCAAGAACCCCACTGAAGCACGAAAAAAACGTGACGCGCTTTATCACCGGACTGGTCGCCGGTTCTTTGAGTCATACGAGATCGCCATCCGTCATCATCAGGCCGTCTACAGTGAGGCCCCCGTTTTTGAACGATTTTGGCATTTCTGGGGAAACCATTTCACCATCGTAGACAAGAACAAATTGCCGATCTTCAATACTGGCCCGATGCAACGAGACGTTATCCGGCCTGGTATGGTCGGCAGGTTTGCCGATCTTGTTTATGACGTGACCATTTCCTGGCCCATGCTGAAGAGCCTCGACAACTTTCAGTCACGTGGCCCAAATTCCAAGTTCAACATCTACCGAAAACAGAATGGCAAGCCGCAAAGAGGTTTGAACGAAAACCACGCGCGTGAACTTCTCGAACTTCATACCGTATCACCTGCATGCGGATATACGCAGGAAGATGTGATCAATGCCGCGAACATCATGACAGGCTGGGGGTTTGTCAGAAAATCCAAGAACCGCCAACATGTCGAGGACCGGGATGTTGGTTATATTGGCGACTTGCACGAGCCCGGCACCCACACTGTGATGGATGAGAAGTTCAAATCGACAGGGTTTGACACCAAGACAAAGGGTAAAAAGCAGTTGCGCAATCTCGTGGAATTCCTATGCGCCCACGAAAGCTGCATCAGGTTTATTTCCTGGAAACTGTGCCGTCACTTCATATGCGATGAGCCGACCAATGAGATGGTCCAAGTGGTGGTGGATGCCTGGAAAAAGTCTGATGGTATGTTGCCTGACATTCATCGTGCAGTTGTTCGGGCTGCTTGGACCTTTGGCGATGAATACCGGAAATTCCAGATGCCTGAGACTTGGTTTCTTCAGGTCGCGAGGATGAGTGGTGCGCCATGGCCCGGTGATCCAAAGGCATTCGACTATGACTTCAAATCAAAACCTACTTCAGCGCAGAGACGACCAGCAGCAGTACTCGCAGAATTGGGGCACAAGCCATTCAGGGCGCAGCAGCCAAATGGATTTCCAGACACTGAAGCGGAATGGCTGTCGCCAGAATATCTGGTGCGACGGCTGTCGCTAATTAACAACGCCCAAAGGTTTGGGCTCAGGCCTAATGACCTTGATATGCCGGCATTCATTGATTCTGTGCTACGCCGCAATTTTGATGCGCCTGAGGCATTGCTTGAATTTGTTGAGGGGTTGGGTGGCCACACCTCGTCTTCTGATCAGCTTGTTGCGCTATTCTGCAGCGAAAGGATGTTAAAGGTATGATTATTTCTCGCCGCGTCTTTCTCGCTGGATCAACTTCACTGTTCGTCACGTCCCCTTTAAAAAAGCCGGCTTTTGCCGCATTGGGTCGCAAGACCAACCTAATTGTGGTGATGTTGCGTGGAGGAATGGATGGCCTTGCTGCTGTACCATTCACCGGTGATGACACGCTTACCAAGGTTAGGCCTGACATTAATGTCAGGCAGCCAATGAAAATTAATGGTGACTTTGCCCTTCACCCTGAATTGCAAAAATTCAAGGCACTCTGGGACCGTGGCAAGGCGTCTGTCTTTCACGCGACATCTATTCCCTATACCGGTAGATCTCACTTTGAGGGTCAGTATTTGATGGAAAGTGGGGGCACGGTCCCCTATTACGACAAGACTGGGTGGCTTGGCAGGGCCCTTGAAGGCCAGGGTCGCAAAAGCCTTTCAATTTCTTTGCCCATGCCGCTTCTTCTTCGTGGCTCTATGGATCTGGATAATTTCCTCCCATCATCGAATTCCCTTCCTGGCAACAATATGCTCGCCAGTCTTGCCAACAACTATGCTGACGACGATTTGCTTAGCACTGCCCTTGAAACAATCCGAAAGCGGCCTGTTTCAATGACCAGCATGAGGTCACGCGGCGGCGATGGTGATGTTGCCTCGCTTGCCTCTGTCGCAGCACAGCAATTGGCAGACCCTGTCGGCCCAAGCATCGCGGTATTTGATATTGGCGGATTTGATACCCATGCTGGACAGGGTGGTGACCGTGGCGAGCATGCGCAGCAGCTTGGAAAATTCGACCGTATTATCGGAACACTGGAGTCTGAACTGGGTGATGCTTTTGAGGACACGATTATTGTGTCACTAACCGAATTCGGTCGCACTTTGAAGCAGAATGGTGGGTCTGGAACAGAGCATGGATATGGGACAGCGATCCTTATGGCAGGGGGACTGCTACCTAAATCGCAAATTATCGGCGATTGGCCTGGGCTGAAGAAAAGCAAATTGTTCGAAGGCCGTGATCTTGACGCAACTATCGATGCGCGTGCGGTATATGCCTCAATTATCGCCCGCGTTTTGGGAACTGATCATAAGGAAGTGGTCCGGGATGCCTTTTTCGGTGCTGACCTTCCTGACATGACCAAACGTATTTTTGGGTGATAAGACAGCTGATGCAGGACAATGGCTCAACACCCCAACAACATAATACCTGCACCCCTCCATGGCCAATGCCTGTGGGAGTCCACCCACCTATCTGGTCAATGATGATGGACCTGGCAGAACGAGATGCTGCGCTGGCTGACTTGGTGCGGCTGCTGAATTGGGGTGATTTGAGAGATTAGAATAAATAATCAAAGTTTGAGTAGGATGTTTTGTTAATGGACAATGCTGTCAACGCAATTTTTAGGTTTTTGTTACCTTCTCAAATTTCCAGTGAAGCAGAAAAGCTATTAAAGAATGTTGCTTTAGTACTTGGATTATTAAGCGCTGTAGCAATCATTTTTGATTGGTATCCATTAACTATGTTTTTGTCTTTCCCGTTTTGTTTGATCTGGATTTACTGTGCGTGGCTAAGAACTGAACCTCAATTAAAGTGGGTCAATTTAGTTTTTTTGCTAATTTATTCCTATGGCATTGCACGGTATTTCTTAGGAATAGGGCAGCAATTATAGACCCTGAGTTTTTAGAGAAATACGGACACCTGTTTGAAGGTGTTACCGTAACGCCTCATCGCGGTGAAGGAATGGACGATTATTCCTAACTTAA
>JBMZTC010000027.1:0-32152 GCA_049623505.1 Puniceispirillaceae bacterium (SeqCode)
TCATCGAGCCGTGGCTGATGGACCAGTGGTATGTCAACGCCGCCGAACTGGCAAAGCCTGCCATCAAGGCGGTTGAGGACGGACGCACACGCTTTGTTCCGGAGCGCTGGTCAAAGACCTATTTCGAATGGATGCGCAACATCCAGCCATGGTGTATCTCGCGCCAGCTGTGGTGGGGGCATCGCATTCCCGCCTGGTATGGGCCAGACAACCATATCTTCGTCGAGGAAAGTGAAGAGGCCGCGCAGGCCGCGGCGCGCGCGCATTATGGCAAGGACGCCGAATTGCGCCGCGACGAGGATGTTCTGGACACCTGGTTCTCAAGTGGTCTGTGGCCGTTCTCGACTCTTGGCTGGCCTGACGAGACCGACGCTGTCAAACATGATCTGGCGCGGTATTATCCGGGTGACGTGCTTGTTACCGGGTTTGACATCATCTTCTTCTGGGTGGCCCGGATGATGATGATGAGCATGTATGCCATGGATGGCGAGGTGCCGTTCCGTGACGTCTATATCCATGCCCTTGTCCGCGACGAGAAGGGCCAGAAGATGTCGAAGTCCAAGGGCAATGTCATGGACCCGCTGGACCTGATCGACCAGTACGGGGCTGACCCGCTTCGCTTTACGCTGGCGGCGATGGCCGCACAGGGCCGTGACATCAAAATGTCGACAACGAGGCTTGAGAGCTATCGCAATTTCGCGACGAAGATCTGGAATGCCTGCCGTTTCCTGCAGATGAATGGGTGTACCAGTGGCGATGGTGAATTCAACCTTGCTTCGGTCGAGGAGCCAGTCAACCGATGGATTGTTGCCGAATATGACGAGGCCATTTCGCGCGTCACAACGGCGATTGAGAATTACCGGTTCAATGAGGCTGCCGACGCCATCTACAGCTTTGTCTGGCATTCCTATTGCGACTGGTATGTCGAACTGATCAAACCACAGCTTGGTGATGAGGCGCATGAAACGCGCGCCACAGCCGCCGCCATTCTTCGCGGCTCTCTGCAGCTTCTGCATCCATTCATGCCGTACCTGACCGAAGAGCTGAACGAAAAAATCTTCGGCAGCCATGACATGATGATCACACAATCCTGGCCGGATGCTGTTGGCCTGGCGGAGACGGATGCGCCTGATGAAATCAGATATCTGATAAATATAATAAGTGAAATCAGATATATCAGATCTGAAATGAATGTACCGCTTTCAGCAAAGCCGGTGTTGCAACTCCGTGGCGCCTCGGCTCTTCAGGCGCGGTCTGTCGAGACCAATCATGCGGCGCTGACAAGGCTGGCACGTCTCGCCAGTGTCGAAACTGTCGAGAGTTTTGGCAAGGGAACAGCACGGGGCACGGTTGATGGTGTCGATATCGGACTGCCGCTTGCCGATATCCTGGACCTTGACGCCGAACGGGCGCGACTGGAAAAGGCGATTACCGGTGTCGGAACCGAGATCGACAAGATTTCGCGTAAACTTGATAACCCAGGCTTTATCGCCAAGGCGCCCGAGGATGTCGTTGCCGAGAATCGCCGCCGCCTTGACGAAGAAGTGTCTCGTCGGGGCGCCCTTGAGGCCGCGCTTGCACGGCTGGCGTGACGGCGTTGCTAGACGATGTCAAAGTGCCTAAGGTAGCGGCATCAAAAACACAGATGGATTACAACAGGAAGGCTGGAAACAGTCAGGGCTGACATGAAAAACTCGAAGACCGTTCTGATCGACACCAATCCGGGGCGCAACTGCCAGACATTTGGCGTGGCGCGCGAACTTGGCACGTCCGTGGATCTGATTCATGAGCCGTCTGTCGGCGTTGTCGGCAACAAGGGTGATTCTCAATGCTATCTTGGTGTTGGCGCCAAGGTGAACAGCATCCATGACGCGCTTCGCGCCCGCATCGGCGATGATGACGGCAAGATGTCGATGCGCCTTGTCCAGCCGGAATTCACCATCGCCACCTCTGACGGCATTCGCAACGGCACCAAGGAAATGCGCTATTCGCTGATCGGGCGCGAGGTGACGAATGACTCGCTGTGTGAGCATCTCAGTGCTTCCGGCCTCGAAGGTGTGATTGCGGTTGTCGCCTGTGACAAGCCGCCTGTCGGCACGCTTGCCGCCGTCCTGGAACATAACCGGCCGGCCATCATCATGTCTGACGGTTCGATTCGCCCCGGCAAGGATTCGGCCACTGGTGAGCCGATCGACATCATCACAAGCTACCAGCTTGCCGGTAGCCCGGATGATGCGTTGAAGCGGCGCATCGCGCTCGAATCATGCCCCGGCTTTGGCAGCTGTGGCGGCATGTTCACCTACAACACGATGCAGACCTTCATCGGTGTTGTCGGCATGCAGCCGCTTCACATGGTGTCGCCGGCCTCGCAGGATGAACGCCGTCTCACCGAATTTCCCGACCAGCTGATCGACTGTCTGGAAAACATGATCGCCAACGACATCAAACCGCGCGACATCGTGACAAGCCAGTCGATCCGGAATGCCATCATCGTGGCGATGGCTGTTGGTGGATCGACAAATGTGATGCTTCACGCCCCGGAAATCGCCCGGGCCGCCGGCTATGAGAATTTCTCGCGCGACGTGATGAGCGCCGAGGAATTCAATCATCTGTCAAAGAATGTGGTGCCGGTGATCGTTGATGCGCGGCCCTTCGGCAGATTTTCAATGGTTGATATCGACGCCAGGGGTGGTGTTCAGGTCTTTGTGAAGGATCTGCTTGATGCCGGATTGCTGAATGGCGATGCGTTGACCTGTACCGGTGAAACGCTTGCTGAACAGATTGCCAGGCTCGACCCGCCGGCGCCGGATGGTGATGTCATCCATTCCGTCGCCAGCCCCTACAAGCCGACGGGTGGCCTGCGGGTCCTTGGCGGCAATCTCTCGCCTGAATTCAGCGCGGTTCTGAAACTTGCGGGCGTCGAGGGTGGTCTGGAAAACAACATTTTCGCCGGCACGGCACGCATTTTCGATGGTGAGCAAAAGCTTCTGGAGATGCTTGATTCCAATCCTGATCAATTCCAGGACGGCGACATGATTGTGGTCCGGTATGAAGGACCTGTCGGGGGACCCGGCATGCCTGAAATGCTGGATTCCACCTCGCGGATCACGGCGCTCTGCCGAGAGCGTGATATTGTCGTCGGGTTGATGACCGATGGCCGGTTTTCCGGCGGGTCGGTCGGGCTTGTGATTGGTCATGTCGGTCAGGAAGCTGCCGTCGGTGGTCCCATCGGCCTGCTGGAGGATGGTGATCAGGTGATTGTTGATCTCAACAGCAACGAGCTCAACTGTCCGCAACTGGCTGACGCCTCGGTGATGGCCGCGCGCCGCAAGGCCTGGCAGGCAGCTGTCGATGCGAATGGGGGAACCCACCCGTCGGTTGGCGATGCCAATACAAGGCTGTTGAACAGAATGCGGTGTTCGGCGGTATCGGCGGTGCAGGGGGCTGGCATGCATCCTGGCGGCGATCTGTTTGTCAGCGACCCGCGGCCACCGGTCACGGCCAACTTCACGCCGACAAACCGGCATCGCTAGGACCGCTGGCTGGAAACGCCGGTCAGGACCTTAGTTCCACCCAGACAGGGGTGTGATCGGACGGTTTTTCAAGGCCGCGCGGGCCCTTGTCGACACCTGCTGTCACCAGCCTGTCGGCGGCTTCGGGTGACAACAACAGGTGGTCAATACGCACGCCATTGTCCTTCTGCCAGGCGCCGGCCTGATAATCCCAGTAGCTGTACATCACATCCTGTGGATGGCAGGCCCGTATCGCATCGACATAGCCGTCATAACAAATACGGAAGAACGCGGCACGGCTCTCGTCGCGGGTCAGGGCATCGCCTTCCCAACCGGCCGGGTCATAACAGTCGATATCCTGCGGGATCACGTTGAAATCACCGCCGAGAACGGCTGGCATTTCACTGTCCAGCAGCTTTGCCGCGCGGTCACGTAACCGATCCATCCAGGATATCTTATAATCGAATTTCGGACCCGGGGCGGGGTTGCCATTCGGCAGATAGATTGTCGCCACGCGCACGCCTTCGACGGTGGCCTCCATATAGCGGGCCTGTTCATCGGTTTCATCACCTGGCAGGCCATGGACTATATCAGTCAGCGGGGCACGGGCGGCAATGGCGACGCCGTTATAGCTCTTCTGACCATGGAACGAGACGTTCCAGCCGATATCGGTGTAGAGATCAGTGGGAAAATTCGGATCCTGGGTCTTGGTTTCCTGAATCAGCAATACGTCGCATGCGCCCGATGACAGGTAGGACAGGATATGATCCTGGCGCGCCTTGGCCGAATTGACGTTCCAGCTTGCGATCCGCATCGATCAGACGGAAAAGGACGTGCCGCATCCGCAGGATGCTGTGGCATTCGGGTTGCTGACCGAAAAATAGGAGCCCATGAGATCCTGCACGTAATCAAGTTCGGCGCTGTCGACAAGTTCCAGCGACATCTCGTCAATCACCACTTCAACATCATGGCTGGAAAAAACCACGTCGTCGTCCTGGCGGTCGGTGTCGATGCTGAATTCATACTGAAATCCCGAGCACCCGCCACCATTGACCGCAACGCGGAAGAAACTGCCATCCGGTTCGCCGGAGAGCATGGTCTGGATACGCTTCGCGGCTGACATGCTCAGCCCGAACGAGCCGGGCAGGGTCTCTGCTGTGGCTGATATCGTTTCCATGTAATCTCCAACCGGGATTGAGTGGCACTTCTTACATATTCAATATGAAGTGACATCACAGTCAAATCAAGACGCGCCGATACCTGATGCCGGAACGCTTTCCGATTGAGAAAACAGCCTGTCAGGCCTACATTGACGACTGTCCTCAGCCATCAGCAGGATCGACCCGCCGTGTCGTCAAATCGTACATCCACCGGATATGAATCGCGCGATCTCGCCGTCTTTGCCAGTCACGGGCCTGCCAGCCGTGGCCGCGTTCATCCGGAACCCGACGAAGGCCACGGCGCGGCGTCTGATCTTGCCGCGCGCACGCCATTCCAGCGTGACCGTGACCGCATCCTGCATTCAGGGGCATTTCGCAAGCTGAAACACAAAACGCAGGTGTTTGTCTATCACGAGGGCGATTATTTCCGCACCCGCATGACGCACTCCATCGAAGTGGCGCAGATTGCCAGGTCAATGGCGCGCGCGTTGCGGTTGAATGATGATCTCGCCGAAGCTGTATCACTGGCGCATGATCTTGGTCACACGCCTTTTGGTCATGCCGGTGAGGATGCGCTGAGCCGCGCCATGCAGTCATATGGTGGTTTTGACCATAATGAGCAGACCGTGCGGGTGGTGACCAGCCTGGAACATCGCTATGCGGGGTTTGACGGCCTTAACCTGACATGGGAAACGCTGGAGGGGGTGGTCAAGCATAACGGTCCGGTTGCCGCAGGTGATGATATTCGCCCCGCAATCCTCGACCTCGACAATCATATCGGACTTGATCTTTGCAACCACCCGTCAGCCGAGGCGCAGCTTGCCAACCTTGCCGATGACATTGCCTATCTGTCGCATGATTTCGATGACGCGCTTCGTGCCGGATTGTTTGATATCGACGCCATTCGTGACCTGCCGCAGGTCGACAGAATAATCAGCGAGATCAGAGCAAAACATGGCGAGCTGCCTTTGTCACGTCTTGCGCATGAACTTGTTCGACGCCTTATTTCTGTTTTTGTTCAGAATCTTCTGACCCAGTCTTCACAGAATATTGAGTCTCTGTCTGCGGCAGGTGCTGATGATATCCGGCAGGCTGGCTATGCGGCGGTCGCCTTCAGTCCGGACATGGCAAGGGATCTGGAGTCCATTCGCGCGTTCCTGTTCACCAACATGTGGCGTCATTACAAGGTCAACCGGATGACCAGCAAAGCGAAACGGGTGGTGACAGATTTGTTCAATTTGTTTATGTCCGAGACCAACACGCTCCCAAATGAGTGGCAGGCACGCGGTGACACCCGCATCGAAGCAATGCCAGAAGGTGATCGCGCCAGAATCATTGCCGACTACATCGCGTCGATGACCGACCGCTATGCCATTCTCGAACATGAGCGTCTTTTCGAACTTGGTCCCATCCTGAGATAAGAATGAATATTTTCACCCAATTCGAAGCGGAATTCGAGACGATCATCTCGTCGCTGCAGACAGCGGGCTCCATACCTCCAGAGCTTGATACGGGCCGTGTTGTGTTTGAGTTGCCGCGCGACGCGTCACATGGCGACCTTGCCTGCAACGCGGCCATGGTCCTTGCCAAGCAGGCCGGTATGAAGCCGCGTGATCTGGCTGAAATACTGTCACCGGCGCTGGCAGCCATTGATGGTGTCACCAGTGTGGAGATCGCCGGTCCCGGCTTTCTCAATCTGCAGGTTGAACCGGTGCTCTGGGCGCGGGAGATCGACGCCATCATCGCGGCTGGAACGGATTATGGTCGAAACGACAGCGGCGAGGGAATGCCGATCAATGTCGAATATGTTTCGGCCAACCCGACAGGTCCGCTTCACGCGGCTCACGCCCGTGGCGCTGTCCTTGGTGATGCGATGGCTGGGCTGCTGGATTTCTGCGGCTGGAAGGTCAGCCGTGAATATTACATCAACGATGCCGGCGCTCAGGTCGATATCCTCGCGAAATCAGCCTATCTGCGGTATTGCGAAGCCCAGGGAAGAGACATTGGCGACATTCCCGCCGGCCTGTATCCGGGGGCCTATCTGATTGATGTCGGGGCAGACCTGGTGGCGGAATTTGGTGACCGCTTTCTCGACAGGGATGAAGCCGAATGGCTTTTGCCGGTCCGTGGTTTCACCATCGACTGTATCATGGCCGGGATTCGCGAGGATTTGCAGGCACTTGGCATCGATATGGACAGGTTCTCTTCCGAACGCGCGCTTGTCGATAGCGGCGCCGTGCAGACAGCGATTGACCGGCTTCAGACAGCTGGTCATGTCTATCGCGGTATTCTGGAACCGCCAAAAGGCAAGGAGCCAGAAGATTGGGAACCGCGTGAACAATTGCTGTTCCGTGCCTCGGCCTTTGGTGATGATACTGACAGGCCGTTGCAGAAATCCGATGGAAGCTGGACATATTTTGCGTCCGACGTCGCCTATCACATGGACAAGCTTGACCGCACAGGCGGGCCACTGATCAATATTTTCGGCGTTGATCACGGCGGCTACGTAAAACGCATGATGGCAGCGGTAGAAGCTCTGTCCGGACGCGAGGGGCAACTCGACATCCAGCTTTGTCAGCTTGTCAATCTGATGGCCGATGGCAAGCCGGTGAAAATGTCCAAGCGCGCCGGCAATTTTATCACCGTCCGCGATGTCATCGACGCTGTTGGGGCCGATGTGATCCGTTTCATCATGCTGACAAGGCGCAGTGAGCAGACGCTTGATTTTGACTATGCGCGTGTCACCGAACAATCGCGTGACAATCCGGTTTTCTATGTTCAGTACGCGCATGCCCGCGCCTGTTCGGTGTTGCGTCAGGCTGGCCATGATGCGGGGGCTGGTGATGCCGCGCTTGATCAGTTGTCCGACCCGGCTGAAATGGCTGTGCTTCGCCAGCTGGCGAGCTGGCCGCGTCTCGTTGTGTCTGCGGCGCGGGCGCATGAACCACACCGCATTGCGTTCTATCTGATGGATCTTGCCGCCACATTCCACGCCTTGTGGACTGCGGGACGGGAAAATCCCGCTCTCCGGTTCATCCGTGAGGACGCCCCGGCCCTGACCGCGGCACGCCTTCGTCTTGTCAAGGCGACAGCTTTGGTGATTAGATCGGGGCTTGGCGTTCTGGCCATTGACGCGCGGGAGGAAATGTAAGGCACATGGCACGGGACCAGGCTGAGAAAGGTGGCGGCATCTGGCTGAAAACGCTGCTTTTTGTAGTTCTTGCCATGGGCGGAATTGCCGCTGCCGCTGTGATCGTGCAGCCAATGCTTGTTGCCCCATCCTCGGATGTTGTTCTGATCAAGGCAGAGCCCGGCCCCTTCAGAGAGAAACCCAAGGTACCTGGCGGCACCAAGATCCCGCATAAGGACAGCACGGTCATGGGCATGCTTGGCGGTATGGTTGATCAACAGGAAGATGTGGAAATCCTGCGTCCACCTGCCGACGTGCCGGAAATGCCGCCACTACCTGAAAAGTCGGATGACGATATCGTCATGGCGCCAGCGCCATCGCCAGTTGAACGGACAGACGACGCCGGTACGGCGGCGGACACAGGGGCCGCAAAGGTGGCGGCAGAGTCCAGCGTCACCGATAATGCGACATCTGAAACGGCACCAGCGCAGCCAGCGACAGCGGCTGCCGGTGATGCGGCTGGGTCTGATACCGAGCAGGTCCAGACGGCAAAGCGTGATGGCGAGGGCGCCGCAGAGTCGCAGACACCTTCCGCCGGCACCGATGAAGCATCCATGCCGGCACCGGAAACAATGCCACAATCCAAGCCGAAGGTACCAAAAGGCCCGGCTGTGGAAGGTGACGAACCTTTGTATCTTGTTCAGCTAGCGGCCTTTCGGAACGCCACCACAGCCCGCGAGCAGGCGGCGATGCTGTTTGGCAAACACCAAACACGACTTGGCGGAACCGAACTCGGAACGATGAAGGTTGATGCTGGGGAAAATGGCATTTTCTGGCGTGTCATTACCGAGCCGCTTCAGCGCGAGACTGCGGACAGCCTCTGTTCGGCGCTGAAACGCGCCGGACAGGACTGCATCCTCCGAAAATTCGATCAACCGGCGTCCTGACGATCACAGGTGTTCTGACGACATGACCGACAGCGACGAAACCACCGAGCAGTTTGACCAGGGCCAGCCGCCAAGAGCCACGCCCGAGCAGCTGTCACTGTTTGTCAATCTTGATGGGTTCGAGGGGCCTATCGACCTGCTGTTGTCGCTTGCCCGCGAACAGAAGGTGGATCTGTCCCGCATCGCCATCCTGCCGCTGGCAGAACAATATCTCAGCTATATCGACACGGTGCGGCGTCTCGATCTTGAAATTGCGGCAGATTATCTGGTGATGGCAGCATGGCTTGCCTATCTGAAATCGCGACTTCTTCTTCCTGAACCGGAACCTGAGCAGGCCGAAGAGGTCATCGATATGACCGACGCTCTGAAATACCAGCTGTTGCGGCTTGAATCGATGCAACAGGCGGCCAAACGCCTGATGTCGCTGCCGCGCCTTGACCAGCAGCGTTTCGCCCGTGGCGAGCCGGAAACATTTGAAAGCATCACCGAACCTGTCTGGACGGCGACGCTGTATGATCTTCTGGCCTGTTATGGCTCAATCCAGTCAGGCGTCGAGAACCGGACCCTGACCATCGCGGCAACGCGGTTGTTCTCCGTCGAAGAGGCTGCCCAGAGGTTGCGGTCGCTTATTGGCGACGTTCCAGAATGGACGGTTCTTGAAACCTTCCTGCCACCAAATCTGAAAACCGAGCTTGACCGCCGTTCGGCGACAGCCTCGCACTTTGTGGCATCGCTGGAACTGGCGCGCGAAGGCATGGTACGTTTGCGCCAGGACAGCCGGTTCGCACCTCTTTTTCTCAGGTCGAGGGATCACGCATGACAGGCGAGGACACGCTTACCCTATGGGCCGCCACCATCGAGGCGGTCATTTTTGCGGCGCCAAAGCCTGTTCGTGGAAACGAACTTCAGGCGCAGCTTCCCGATGGGGTTGAACTCGATTCCATTCTGCCATTGATCGAAGGAAGGTTTGACGCCACCAGTGGCATTGAGCTTTGCCGCGTTGGCGACGCCTTCGCATTCAGGACACGGGCAGACATTGCCGAAAGGTTGAACACCCACCGGCAGGTTGAAAGGCCGTTATCGCGGGCCGCGCTTGAGGTGTTGGCGATTGTTGCCTACCACCAGCCAATCACCCGCGCGGAAATCGAGGAGATTCGCGGTATCAGCCTGTCGCGCGGCACCATCGATATCTTGCTTGAGCTTGGCTGGATCAAGCCGCGTGGTCGCCGCCGTACACCCGGACGGCCTTTGACATGGGGCACAAGTCCAGCCTTTCTTGATCATTTTGGCCTTGAGAATTTGACCGATTTGCCTGGTCTTGATGATCTCAAGGCAGCCGGACTGTTACGCAAGGGGCAGGTAATCGGCGGACTTGTTGATTCCGTGACGGTTGGCGATGACGAGGATGAGGATATGATCGACGAGGAGGGGCCTGACCTTCTGGAAGAGGCCATGATTGATGCTGGCCTTGGCATCGAGGATGAAGGGGACGATCACGCTGATGCTTGAGTTTCGTCATATCTCACACGCCTATAACGGCACTGACTCGGTGAAGGATGTCAGCTTTGCGGTAAATGCCGGGGAGGTGGTGACCCTTCTTGGCCCCTCGGGTTGTGGCAAGACGACGTTGCTGCGACTGGCGGCCGGGCTTGAGCGCCCGAAGGCCGGAGAAATATGGCTTGATGACAGGCTGGTGTCAGATCCGGGTCAGGTGGTGCCGCCCGAGACACGCGGCGTTGGCTACATGTTTCAGGATTACGCATTGTTCCCCCATCTGACAGTCCTTGAGAACGTCCTGTTCGGACTTCGCCACAGGGGCAGTGAGGCGACGCGGCGTGGGCTTGATGTCCTCGCCGAGGCAAACATCGAATCCGTGGCCGATTCCTATCCGCATGAACTTTCCGGCGGACAGCAACAAAGAGTCGCGCTGGCGCGGGCGTTGGCACCGCGACCGTCGGTGATACTGCTGGATGAACCCTATGCCGGTCTGGACAGCCGCCTTCGTGAACGGATCCGCGACCAGATGCTGCACGTTCTCAAAGCTGCCGGCACCGCGGCATTGATGGTGACGCATGACGCCGAGGAAGCCATGTTCATGTCTGACAACATCATCGTCATGCGTGACGGCGAGGTGCAGCAATCAGGTCGGCCCGTCAATCTATATTGCCAACCTAACAGCGCCTTTGTTGCCGAGTTTTTTGGTGAGGTCAATCGACTGGAAGGTCGTGTTTCAAACGGTTGTATTCAAACTGTTCTTGGGAAATTCGACGCGCCTGAAACGATGCGTGAGGGTGACTCCGCCAGCATTGTCATCAGGCATGAGGCGCTGAATATTGAACCCAACGGGTCGGAGGCCGAGACCAATGCCTTTGTCATGGAAGCACGGCTTCTTGGCCGCGCATCACTAATCCACCTTTCGGTTCCCACCGGTACTGAGGAATTGCATTTCCACGCCCGTGTTCCCGGCCTGAACTCACTACAAACCGGCAGCCCGGTGCGGATCACGGTCGATACGGCCCAAGCCTTCGTTTTTCCCGCGAATGAATGATCTGAATGGCTGGTCACAGTCACTGGTGACGCTTTTTGACCCCTGGCTGGGTGTCTTTGCCGCAGGGGCCGCAACGATCGCTTGTTCATCCTTCACTCCCTGTCTATATTCTCGGAGAATTCTGCGCGGCACGGCGAGTTTGCTAGCCGCTTCATAACCCAGAGGAAATACAATGTTTGGTGGTACGTTCAGCATCATGCACTGGCTTGTCGTACTTGCAGTCGTTCTGCTGCTTTTCGGCGGGCGCGGTAAAGTTTCGGCAATCATGGGCGATTTCGGCAAGGGATTGCGCAATTTTAAAACTGGTCTGAAAGGCGACGCCGAAGCCGCTGACGCCGACGAGGCGGAAGAGGTCGAGGTAATCGAAGCGGCCCCGGCGCCAAAGAAAAAGGCCCCTGCGAAAAAGGCCGCTGCCAAGAAAAAAGCTGCTGCCAAGAAGAAGGCACCAGCCAAAAAAGCCGCAGCGAAGAAAAAAGCCGCCAAGAAAAGCTAAATAGGGCGCCGTCATGCTGGACATTGGTGGCTGGGAATTTCTGGTTGTTGCCTTCGTGCTGATCATGGTGGTCGGCCCGAAGGAACTTCCAAAAATGCTTCGTGGATTCACAAATCTGACGAAGCAGATGCGTCGTATGGCGCGTGAATTCACCGACGGCATGAACCAGATCGCGGCGGATGCCGAAGTGGCCGACATCAAGGAGGCCATGAACAAAGCCAAATCCGGTGATCTTGACGAGCTTGCGGACACCATCGATCCGGGTGGAACCGTTGGCAAGTCGATGCGCGAGATGAAGGACAGCGTCAGCGGCACCGGCGCGTCCGACGAAATGAAGGAAATAGGCGAGCTTGCCTCCGAGGCTGGTGACCGCATTGCTGCGGATGCCAAGGAGGATGACAAGCCCGAAACCGAGGGCAAGAGCTGACGACAAATGGTCGAACAACTGGACAAAGACGGTGACGGCGCGCAGATGTCGCTGATCGACCATCTTACCGAGCTTCGCAACAGGCTCGGTGTGGCATTGCTTGCCTTTATTGTTCTGTTCCTGATTACCGTTGCGCCGATGCCGGGCGGCGGGATGAATAACAGCATCGCCAGCCATGTGTTCATTTTCCTGCAGGCGCCGCTTGCCGCGATCCTCGAGGAAAAGGGTGGCGGACGGATGATCTTCACCGCCCTTCATGAAGGCTTCTTTACCCAGATCAAGGTTGGGTTCTTTGCCTCGCTCTGCATAACATTCCCGATCCTCAGCATTCAGATATGGAAATTCATCGCGCCGGCACTCTACAAGAATGAGAAAAGCGCGTTTCTTCCTTTCCTGATTGCCACACCGGTCCTGTTCACCCTTGGCGCGGCCATGGTCTATTACATTGTGACGCCAATGGCCTGGAACTTCTTTGTCGGGTTCGAAATGGCCGGGTCGGAAGGCGCTCTTGCGATCGAGATCGAGCCGCGCATCTCTGAATATCTGTCATTGATCATGAGGCTGATCTTCGCCTTTGGTCTGGCGTTCGAGCTTCCGGTTGTCTTGCTGCTTCTGGTGCGGGCAGGGATTGTTTCACCCGAGGCACTGGCCGAAAAGCGCAAGGTCGCCATCGTGATCGCATTCGTTGCCGCGGCCATTCTGACACCGCCGGATGTCGTCTCGCAGTTGATGCTGGCGCTTCCCATCATCGCCCTTTACGAGATTTCCATCTTCGGTGCGAAAATTATGGCACCAAAGGCAACCGACGAGGCGGCTGAATAAGCCACGGTGGTACCACCGTCTCGATCATGTGAAACGAGCCAACCGATGCATGACATCCGCTTCATCCGCGACCATCCCGAAGATTTCGATGCGGCGCTGGCGCGCCGTGGCATGGACCCGCTTGCCGCCCTGATTCTGGACATTGATACGCGGCGCCGCGCCCTGCAGGGCGACATCCAGGAATTGCAATCGCGCCGCAATCAGGCATCGAAGGAAATCGGCATGCGAAAGGGCAAGGGCGAGGATGCCGACGCCCTGATTGCCGAGGTGAACGACATCAAGTCGCGGATGCCAACGCTGGAAGAGGAAGAAGGGGCCCTCGCCACAAGCCTCGACGAACATCTGATGGGACTCCCCAACATCCTCGATGCCGAAGTTCCCGATGGTGGTGACGAGGCTGACAACAAACTTGTTCGTGAGTGGGGCGAGACGCCAACCTTCGAGTTCACCCCACGTGATCATGTTGCCATTGGCGAAGGGCTCGGTCAGATGGATTTTGCCGTGGCGGCAAAGCTTGCCGGATCACGGTTTGTCGTTCTGAAGGGGCAGCTTGCACGTCTTGAAAGGGCGCTTGCCGCGTTCATGCTGGATATACATACCGGTGAATTCGGATATCAGGAAACGCTGCCGCCTGTGCTGGTCAACAGCACGGCGATGACAGGCACCGGTCAGCTGCCAAAATTTGGCGAGGATCTCTTCAGAGCTGATGACAAGTGGCTGATTCCGACCGCCGAGGTGCCGCTGACCAATATCGCCGCCGATGAAATCTGGCCAGCCGACAGCCTGCCGATGCGGTTCACCGCGCACACGCCCTGTTTCCGCTCGGAGGCTGGCGCGGCCGGGCGTGACACGCGTGGCATGATCCGCCAGCACCAGTTTTCAAAAGTCGAACTTGTCAGTGTCACGCACCCAGACCAGTCTGCGGCTGAACACGAGCGGATGACCGGCTGTGCCGAGACGATCCTGCAGCGTCTTGGGCTGGCCTATCGGGTGATGATGCTGTGCACCGGCGATACAGGGTTTGGTGCGAGGAAAACCTATGATCTTGAAGTCTGGCTTCCCGGTCAGGATGAAGGGAAGGGACAGTATCGTGAGATTTCCTCCTGTTCAAACTGCGGTCCATTCCAGGCGCGGCGCATGAAGGCGCGCTTCCGCGACGCGGAAGGCAACACCCAGTATGTCCATACGTTGAATGGCTCGGGGTTGGCCGTCGGCCGCACGATGATTGCTGTTCTTGAAAACGGGCAGCAGGCGGACGGGTCGGTGCGTCTTCCCGATGCCCTGCATGATTATATGGGATGCGACGTGATCACGCCGCTGTAGCGGTTCTGTTCGCGCCAAAGCCTTGAAGGCGTTTGTTTGTTTTTTCTGGTTCTGTTTTGCCGAGGTTGCCCATGTCACCTTTTTCACCGATTTCACCGGCGCGGATTCTGATCAGCAATGATGACGGTATCGATGCCATCGGCATCAGGATCCTTCG
Source organism: Puniceispirillaceae bacterium (SeqCode) (assembly GCA_049623505.1). GTDB lineage: Bacteria > Pseudomonadota > Alphaproteobacteria > Puniceispirillales > Puniceispirillaceae > UBA8309. Next base: position 14,520 of record JBMZTC010000027.1, read on the forward strand.
CGACATTGCCTTGCGGTTGAGTGATGATGTGTGGGTGATCGCGCCGGATGGCAACAGGTCGGGCATGTCACGTGCGATCACGCTTCGCCGTGATGTTGTGATTGAGCCGCGTGGCGACAATCAGTTTTCGTGTTCGGGCACGCCGAGCGACTGTGTGATTATGGGCATGTCACGTGTTCTGGAAAGCAAACCAGACCTTGTTTTGTCCGGAATCAACGCCGGCATGAACGCCGCCGATGATGTTCTTTATTCCGGCACAATCGCCGCGGCGATGGAAGGGGCATTGATGGGTGTGCCGGCGATCGCGCTGTCGCAGCGAAATGGGGGCGTGGATGAGTCTGAATATGATGCGGCTATCATTCACGGTGAAAGGGTGATTCGGGCGATCCTGGAGGCAGGCATTCCCGATCGGACCGTGATGAATGTCAATTTTCCACCGGTGCCGGGCAATGACGTGCTTGGTATTCGACCGGCTTCACTCGATCGCCACAAATTCGGCGATCATGTCGTTGATGGTGACAGCCCGAACTCCTACCGCCTCGGCCCTCTGATGACCCGCGAGCAGACAATTCCGGGAAGTGACCGCGCTGTCATGGACGAAGGCTGGATATCGCTGACGGCTTTGGGTATGGATATCACAGCAGGCGATATTCAGGCCGGACTGACAGCTGTTGATTTCTGATCGCATCGGCCAGCGCCCTGGCACCGCCTGCTGGCAGACCGCTTTCAGGCAGGAACATGACTGACTTTCAGAATGAAAAGGCACGCCTCATCATGGCCCTTCGCGGCATGGGCGTTGTTCAGGCGGATGTTCTTTCGGCGATTGAACAGGTGCCGCGTGAATTGTTTGTGCCAGCCGCGCTTCGCGACCATGCCTATGAAAACGCCTCGCTTCCCATCGCGATGGAACAGACCATAAGCCAGCCCTATATCGTTGCAAGGATGACAGCGGCGCTGCACCTGACCGGACGCGAGCGTGTTCTTGAAATCGGCACCGGCAGTGGCTATCAGGCCGCCATCCTGTCTTTCCTGTGCCGGCGGGTTTATTCCATCGAAAGGCTGCGGCCGCTTCTGGTCGAGGCTGAGACCCAGTTTCGCAACCTGCGTATCACCAACATCACAACGAAAGTTGGTGATGGCGCCCGAGGATGGCCGGAAGGTGCGCCCTTTGACAGGATCATTCTGACATGCGCTCCGGCATCGATTCCGGCTGCGCTGTTGAATCAATTGAAAACTGGCGGCATCATGGTGGCACCGGAGGGACGCGATCGGGCCCAGACACTGGTCACGATCACGCGTACAGAGACCGGATTTGAAAAAGAGGAGTTGTTTCCCGTGAAATTCGTTCCGTTGGTAGAGGGCTAAATCATGGTGCCGGATCATGGCAACTTCCGCTGGTTGGTGACAGTGGTGCTGATGGCGGGGCTGGTGCCTGTTGTCGGATGCAAGGCGCCAGATCTGTCATTCACGCGGGAAGTGCCAGCACCAGTTTCCGTGGCTCCACTACGCCAGCCGCGCGAGGCGATACCGCCGAATGGCCGCGTCACGGTGCGGGACGGGGACAATATCTACGCCATCGCGGCGCGGTATGGCGTGCCGCCGACCTCGATCATCCGCGATAACCAGATTGGCCCGCCCTATGCTGTTGTTGTCGGTCAGGTTCTGCGACTGACGCCACCAAGAACGCATGTTGTCGGACCTGAGGATACAATCTATTCGCTGTCGCAACGCTATGCTGTCAGCCAGTACCAGCTTGCTGAGGCAAATGGTCTGGAGGCACCGTTCGCCCTTCAGGTTGGCCAGCGCCTTATCCTGCCAGACAAGCTGGATTTCTCGATTCTCGACGTGTCGCCCGACGCGCAGACGGTCGCTGCCGCGGCGCTGACGCCGGCGCCTGCTGTCACCCCGGCGGTCAGAAAGCGGTTTGTAGCGCCAACGGGCACAGGACCATTTCGCTGGCCGATCGAAGGCGAGATTGTCACGGAATTTGGCCCGGCCGCGCGCGGTGTCCATAATGACGGGGTCAATATTGCCGCCGCGGCGGGAACAGAGGTGCGGGCGGCGGCACGCGGCACTGTTGCCTTTGTGGGGCGCGAAATCAAATCCTTCGGCACGCTGATCCTGGTCAAGCATGATGGTGGAATCATCACCGCCTACGCGCATCTTGGCGAGGTTCTGGTCAAGGAGGGTGATGTGATTGATGTCGGGCAGAAAATCGCGACAGTCGGGCAGACCGGCAAGGTGGACTCGCCGCAACTGCATTTTGAAATCCGTCAGTCACGCAAACCAATTGATCCAAGAACGCTCATCGCCTGACGGTGAGGGGTGGTGTCTAGCGTTTGGTCGTCAGGTCGGTTTCAGTACGTGCGGCAAGATCAACAATGAATTGCCAGGCAACGCGGCCGGAACGTGATCCACGTTCCATCGACCAGGCTAGCGCCTCGCGGCGGACATCGATATTGCCTGTGTTGATGCCGAAATGTGCGACATAGCCTTCGACAATCGCAAAGAACGTATCCTGGTCGATCGAGTGAAACCCGATCCACAGGCCGAACCGGTCGGACAGGGAAACACTTTCCTCGACGCTTTCCGACGGATTGATTGCGGTTGAACGTTCATTCTCGATCATTTGCCGTGGCATCAGGTGCCGCCGGTTGGATGTGGCGTAGAAGATGACGTTGTCCGGGCGACCTTCAACCCCGCCATCAAGCGCGGCCTTCAGCGATTTGTAGCTGCTGTCACCATGATCAAAGGTCAGGTCATCGGTGAAGACAATGAATCGGCGGTCGATCTGCGACAGGTAACTCATCAGAAATGGCAGGTCTGAAATGTCTTCGCGATGCACCTCGACCAGTGCGCAGTCCATCCCCCGCTCTGTCACGGTTCCATGCACGGCCTTGACCAGTGAGGATTTGCCAGTGCCGCGGGCCCCCCATAGCAGCGCGTTGTTGGCGGCAAAGCCACGAACAAAGGCGATGGTGTTGGACAACAGGCTGTCACGCTGATGATCGACGCCGCAAAGCAGCCGCAGATCGACCCGATTGACCTTGTTGACGGCGGTCAGCCGTCGGCTTGCGTGGTTCCAGACATAGGCCTCGGCCGGTTCTATATCTGCCGCGGTCGGGTCTGTCGGGCTGTATTTTTCGAGGGCGTCGGCGATACGCCCAAGATGGCGCAGGAACTCGGAATCTGTATTTTGATCAGTCATTGCGGGAATCTATCAGGGCCGGCGACGGCTAACAACTCCTCCAAAGCGCATTTTTTGCATGGATTTCCGTTCACAATGTGGCGTTGATCATTGCTCAACCGTGTCTTGGTGGTTAAGGTGCGGGTCCAGAGATTTCAAGCACAGTCCGGAGTTGAAACGACATGCTTATTACCCCTGCTTTTGCCCAGTCTGGCGGCTTTGCCGAAGGTGGCCTCGGGCTGATGCCAATCATCCTTGTGATGGTCATTTTCTATTTTCTTCTTATCCGCCCACAGCAGAAACGCGCCAAGCAGCATAAGGCGATGCTGTCGGCTCTGAAACGTGGCGACAAGATCATCACCAATGGTGGATTGACCGGCACGATCATCAAGGCCGTAGAAGACAGCGAGACAATCGAAGTCGAGATTGCCAAGGATGTGAAGGTCAGCGTTGTGCGCACGATGATCGCCGACGTCCGTGACAAGACCGAAGCCAAGTCGTAACCGACCTGTCGTTGTCACGGCGATGCCGCGGCAACCATCCATCTGAAGAAAGCCTGCCGCCATGCTACAGTTTGAAAGCTGGAAAAAGCTTGTCGTGATCCTGATCACGGTTCTTGGCATCGTCTATGCGGCGCCGAACGTGATGCCCGGTGACGATGATATCGCTGGCGGCGTTCTGCCGGGCCAGAAGATCAATCTTGGACTAGACCTTCAGGGTGGCTCGCATCTGTTGCTTCGCGTCGATATGGATGTGGTGGCACAGGAACGGCTTGAGGGTGTCGCCGAGACCATCCGTCAGGATTTCCGGGCCAAGAAGATCAGGTTCAGCGGCCTTGATGTCAGTGATGACGCGGTACGGGTCACCCTTCGCAAGGCAGACGACAGCGAGGACGCGACGCAGATTTTTCGCGGTTTTGGTCGCGATTTCGATGTCATCGATGAATCTCCCGATTATCGGATCTCATTCAATGAGATAGGTCTGACAACACTGCAGACACTGACCATTGAGCAGTCGATGGAGATCATCCGGCGCCGAATCGACCCGGATGGCACGAAAGAGCCTGTTATCCAGCGGCAAGGGGCGGACCGGATCCTGGTGCAGCTTCCTGGGGTTGACGATCCCGAGGAAATCAAACGGCTTCTTGGCCGCACCGCGAAACTGACCTTCCAGCTTGTCGATACGACGATGAGCGCGCAGGAAGCGATGGATCGCGGACGCACACCATCCGGCAGTGTTCTGTTGCCAAGCGACAGCGATGACGGCCAGTTCTATGTCGTCGAGAAGCGCGTCATGGTCAGCGGAGAGCTTCTGGAAACAGCGCAGGCAAGTTTTGATCAGAACAACCGTCCATCGGTTAGTTTCACACTTAACGCCAGCGGTGCAAAACGGTTTGGCCGGGTCACCGGAGCCAATATCGGACGGCCCTTCGCCATTATTCTGGATGGAAAGGTTGTGTCCGCACCAACCATCCAGTCACAGATTTTTGGCAGCGGCCAGATCACCGGCAATTTCAGTGTGGCTGAAACAAATGAACTGGCGCTGATCCTTCGTGCCGGCGCGTTGCCGGCGCCGCTGATTGTGATGGAGGAACGGTCCATCGGGCCCGGCCTTGGCGCGGATTCGGTGGCAGCAGGGCAGATCGCGGCAGTCGTCGGTCTCGCGCTGGTCATTGTCTATATGTTCGTCAGCTATGGTCTTTTTGGCCTTCTTGCCGATGTGGCGCTGGCGGTGAATGTGATTTTGATCCTTGGGGCACTGTCGGCGATCCAGGCGACACTAACCCTTCCGGGGATTGCTGGCATTGTTCTGACGATGGGCATGGCGGTCGACGCCAATGTCCTTGTCTTTGAACGGATTCGCGAGGAACTTCGCCGTGGGCGCAGTGTCATGGCTGCCATTGAGGGTGGCTATAGCCGCGCGATTTCAACAATCATCGACTCCAACCTGACGACCCTGTTTGCGGCGCTGTTCCTCTATATTTTCGGGTCTGGCCCGATCAAGGGCTTTGCGGTGACGCTGTCTATCGGCATCGCGACATCGCTGTTTACCGCGGTGATGGTCACGCGGATGCTGATTATCATATGGCTTGAGCGCAAGCGCCCACGCCAGCTGGTCCTGTAGGGAGACGACCCATGCGGCTGAAACTAGTTCCCAGTGAAACCAGCATTGATTTTCTGCGCCTTCGCAAGCCTGCCATCATGTTCTCGGTGTTGCTTGTGGCTGCCTCGGTGGCACTGTTCGCACTTGTCGGGCTGAATCTCGGGATTGATTTCCGTGGTGGCATCCTGATCGAGGCGCGCAATGCGGACGGACCGGCCGACATTGGCGGTGTCCGGTCTGATCTCGATCAGCTTGGCCTCGGCGACATCAGTATCCAATCATTTGGCAGTGAAACCGATATTCTTGTTCGCGTACAACGGCAGGAAGGTGACGAGGCCGCACAGATCGCCGCCATCAAGGCGATTACAGGGGCACTTGGCACCGGCTATGACATTCGCCGGACAGAGTTTGTCGGGCCGACAGTTGGCGCGGAACTGGCGGAAAAGGGCGTTCTTGCCGTTGTCTGTGCGCTGCTGGCGATCATGGTCTATATCTGGTTCCGATTCGAATGGCAGTTTTCGATTGCCGCCATTCTGGCTCTTGCGCATGACGTGCTGTCGACCATTGGTCTGTTCGCGCTGACATCATTCGAGTTCAACCTGGCGACAGTCGCGGCCATTCTGACAATCGCCGGCTATTCAATCAATGACACCGTGGTGGTGTTTGACCGGGTGCGGGAAAACCTGCGTCGCTACAAATCCTATGAGCAGCGCGAAATCCTGAACATGTCGCTGAACGAGACGCTGTCGCGGACCGTCATGACATCGGTTACCACATTGCTTGCGTTGCTGGCGATCGTGCTGTTCGGCGGTGCCGTGCTTCGCGATTTTGCGCTGGCCATGATGTGGGGTGTTCTCATCGGCACCTATTCATCGATCTTTGTTGCCGTTGGCATGCTGGCCTCGTTCGACCTGAAACGGCATCTTGACGAAGATGACGATTCCGGCGTGGCTGTTGAGGACGTCTGACCAGGCACATGGTTGATATCAAGAGTTTCGGCGAGGGAAGCGATCTCCAGCTCATTCATGGCTATGGCGATGGGGGGTTCAGGGTGTCGGGAACACGCTATAGCGGCAGCTTGTTTCTGCTGCCACGACTGTCCTGCGAATGGGCGCCACCCGTCGATCTCAATCTTCTGACCGCCGAGGACTTCTTACCGTTTCTTGGCGATCCTGCCGCGCCGTTGCTGGTTCTCGGCGCAGGTGAGGCACCGCAGCATCCGTTCTCCGAACTTGGGGCGTCCCTGCGCGCGCACGGGGTGGCTTTCGAGCTGTTGTCGACACCTGCCGCCTGTCGGACCTGGAATGTGCTGATGAGTGAGGGTCGCGCCGCTGCCGCTGCGCTCGTCGCCATCTGATGACTGACAGCTGGCAGGCACTCCGCGAGATCGACAGGGATCTGGCCTTGTGCCTGTTATTCTGCCCAGCCGACCGGCGGGCGGTGCTGGCCGACAGGCTGAGCCTCGCGCTGGAGGCTGAATCCGCATTGCGAATAGCGTCGGAACCAATGCTTGCCGCCATCCGGCTGCAATGGTGGGTTGATGCCATCGAATCACATCGGCATGAAAATGTGCCGCTGATAGGCCGTCTACTGACACATCTTGAGGCTGGTCACCTTCGTCAGGACGAAGTTCTGGCGCAATTGGCGATCTGGCAGGATCGACTTTCTGATGACACATGCACGCCCGCGACCTGCTGGCGCGACCTCTTCGCGATGCTGGCGGACTCCGGTGATATGAAAGCCACGGCTGGTCTTGTTGGTGCGGTGCTGCTGGACAAGGCCACTGCCGGACATCTTGATCACAGTTATCTTGACGACGGCCATCTGGCCGGCCTGCGAACACGTCACCTCTATTGGATCTGGATGGCCGCACAGGTGGCACGCCATCGCATGGCTGGCAAATACCGCGAGGATGACGCGCTGCTGGTGTGGCGGATGCTTGGCTGGCGGCTTGGTATTACGCGGCCTTCGCCATCGCCCAGCCCCTGAAGGATTCAAGCGCCCGGCTGGCATAGGCAAGTTTGCGATCACGGCCGCGGAGCTTGCGCTTGCCACCTGTCGGGGCGCCATCAATTGGCGGAAACAGACCAAAATTCACATTCATTGGCTGAAAGGTATCAGCGTCGGCACCACCCGTAATATGGGCTAGCAACGCGCCATGCGCGGTATCGACCGGCGGCGGAGTCCAGGGCGCGCCGGTCGCCTGCGAGGCAGCCATGATTCCGGCCATCAGACCAATAGCAGCGGATTCAACATAGCCTTCGACGCCGGTGATCTGGCCGGCAAAGCGCAGCGAGGGGCGTGCCTTCATGCGAAGCTGTCCATCCAGCAAACGTGGCGAATTGATAAAGGTGTTGCGATGCAACCCGCCAAGTCGCGCAAACTGGGCGTTTTTCAGCGCCGGTATCGTCTGGAAGACACGTACCTGTTCGGCATATTTCAATTTGGTCTGGAAACCGACCATGTTGTAGAGGGTACCAAGCGCGTTGTCCTGGCGAAGCTGGATTACCGCATGCGGGCGACTGCCGTCATGGGCGTTGGTCAGACCAACCGGTTTCATAGGACCGAACCGAAGCGTTTCCGGCCCACGCGAGGCCATCACCTCGATTGGCATACAGCCCTCGAAATAAGGCGTTGTCTCCTCCCATTCACGGAAACTCATCTTCTCGCCGGTCAACAGCGCGTCGATGAATGCTTCATATTGCGCCTTGTCCATCGGGCAGTTGATATAGTCCTTGCCGTCGCCGCCATCGGTTGCCTTGTCATAGCGTGACTGAAACCAGGCAACATCCATGTCGATGCTGTCAAAATGCACGATCGGGGCGATAGCGTCGAAGAAAGCAAGATGATCCTCGCCACCAAGCGCGCGCACCATCTGTGCCAGTGATGGCGAGGTGAGGGGGCCGGTCGCGATGATGACATTGTCCCAATCCTCTGGGATGTCGGTCACTTCCTCACGTGCCAGATCAACCAGCGGATGATCGGCAAGACGGCTCTGCACCCCATCCGAAAATCCGTCACGGTCAACCGCCAGCGCGCCGCCTGCCGGCACCTTATGTTCATCGGCAGCGCTCATAATCACCGAATCCATCAGACGCATCTCGGCATGAAGCACGCCGACAGCGTTCGCCTCGGCATCATCGGACCGGAAACTGTTTGAGCAGACCAGTTCCGCCAGCCCGTCTGTCTGGTGCGCATCGGTCTTGCGGACAGGTCGCATTTCGTGAAGCACGACCCGAATACCACGCTGCGCGACCTGAAAGGCGGCTTCGCTTCCGGCCAGCCCGCCGCCAATGATGTGAACAACCGGGGTGGTGCTGTCTGCCGGGCTGGTGGTGTCTGCCGGATTGGTGGTGTCTGAATGTGGCATGATCATCCCTTTGTTGGCAGCATGCGGGCCAGATAGGCGCCGGTATGTGATGCCTTGACCGCGGCAACCTGTTCCGGCGTTCCCTCGGCAACAATCATGCCGCCGCCATCACCACCTTCGGGACCAAGATCGATGATCCAGTCGGCGGTCTTGATTACATCCATGTTATGCTCAATGACAATCACGGTGTTGCCCTGATCGACAAGTTCCTGGAGAACGTCCAGAAGCTTGGCAATGTCATGGAAATGCAGGCCGGTCGTCGGCTCATCAAGGATATAGACGGTGCGGCCGGTCGCCCGGCGGGACAGTTCCTTCGACAGTTTGACCCGCTGCGCCTCGCCACCGGACAGGGTTGTTGCCTGCTGGCCAACGCGGACATAGCCAAGACCAACCCTGAACATGGTCTCCAGCTTTTCGCGAATTGACGGCACGGCTTTGAAGAAATCGACACCTTCTTCTACTGTCATTTCAAGTACATCTGCGATGGACTTGCCACGGAATGTGATCTCCAGAGTTTCCCTGTTATAGCGTCGGCCCTTGCAGGAATCGCAGGTGACATACACATCGGGAAGGAAATGCATCTCGATCTTGATCAGGCCATCACCCTGGCAGGCCTCGCACCGCCCCCCCTTCACATTGAAGGAGAACCGACCAGGGGCATAGCCGCGCGCCTTGGCTTCCGGAAGGCCGGCAAACCATTCGCGGATGGGCGTGAAGGCACCTGTATAGGTGGCCGGGTTTGATCGCGGCGTGCGGCCAATCGGCGACTGGTCGATATCGACCACCTTGTCGAGAAGTTCGGCCCCGTTTATGGCCTTATGCGGGGCGGGCATTTCCCGTGCCTTGTGCAGGCGACGCGCCAGCCCCTTCCACAAGGTCTCGAGCACCAATGTTGACTTGCCGCCGCCGGACACACCGGTGACACAGGTCAACACACCAAGCGGGAAATCAACTGTCACATCGCGCAGATTGTTGCCGGTCGCATTCTCGACCCGAACAAGCCGGCCTTTCCGCGCCTTGCGACGGGTCGCCGGCACGCTGATTTCCTTGACGCCGGACAGATACTGGCCGGTCAACGATGCCGTGCTGGCGATGATCTGGTCGGGTGTGCCGGCCGCCACAACCTCGCCACCATGAACACCGGCGCCGGGTCCCATATCAATGACATAGTCGGCAAGCCTGATCGAATCCTCGTCATGCTCGACGACAAGAACCGTGTTTCCGAGGTCCCGTAACCGCACCAGTGTTGCCAGCAACCTGTCATTGTCACGCTGGTGAAGGCCGATCGACGGTTCATCAAGCACATAGAGAACACCGGTGAGGCCCGAACCAATCTGCGAGGCAAGCCTGATCCGCTGGGATTCGCCGCCGGACAGGGTTCCGGAATTTCGTGCCATCGACAGATAGCCAAGGCCGACATTGACCAGAAACCCGAGACGTTCGTTGATTTCCTTCAGGATGCGCGCGGCGATTTCGGATTCCTGACCATGCAGCTTCTCGCTTAGCCCGGCAAACCAGTCACGAGCATCCCCGATCGACAGGCGGGCAATGTCGGAAATGTCATTCTGATCGACCTTGACGGCCAGTGATTCGGGCTTGAGGCGTTTGCCGTTGCAGGCATCACATGGATGATTGGCGCGGAATTTTTCCAGCTCCTCGCGAACCCAGGATGAATCCGTCTCGCGGTAGCGCCGTGTCAGATTGGGCATCAACCCTTCAAAGGGGCGTTTGGTCTTGTAGGACCGCATACCATCATCGAATTCCATCGTGACAGGGAGTTTTCCTGAACCATGCAGGATCAGATCCTTGATTTCGTCATCAAGTTCGCCAAACGGCATGTCGAGCGAAAACCCGAACTGCCGCGCAAGCGATTCAAGTGTCTGGATGTAATATCGTGAACTGCTGTTGGCCCAGGGCGCGATGGCACCACCGCGAAGGGTTTGGCGGTGGTCGGGGACAACAAGCTGTTCGTCGAAATGACTGCTGACGCCAAGACCGTCACAGGCCGGGCAGGCGCCAAACGGGTTGTTGAAGGAAAACAGCCTTGGTTCGATCTCGTCGATGGTAAAGCCGGATTCCGGGCAGGCAAAATTGGCCGAGAACACGGTTCGCGCGCCGCTATCGGCATGATCGGCGAATGCCAGACCGTCGGTCAGGGCGAGCGCTGTTTCAAGGGAATCGGCGAGCCGGGTCGAGAGTTCATCAGGGTCGCCCCTGATGACCAGTCTGTCGACGACGACCTCAATGTCATGCTTGCGCTTCTTGTCGAGATCAGGGGTGTCATCGAGATCGTAAATCTCGCCATCAATGCGCACCCGGCTGAATCCCTTGCGATGATATTCGGCAAGTTCCTTGCGGTATTCGCCCTTGCGCCCACGAACCACAGGGGCCAGCAGATAGAGACGCGTGCCATCTTCCATGGCAAGCAGGATGTCGACCATTTGGCTAACGGTCTGGCTCCGGATTGGCAGCCCGGTTGCCGGTGAATAGGGTATCCCGATGCGCGCCCAGAGAAGGCGCATATAGTCATAGATCTCGGTGACCGTTCCGACGGTCGAGCGTGGATTGCGGGAAGTTGTCTTCTGTTCGATTGAAATCGCCGGTGACAGGCCCTCAATCAAATCGACATCGGGCTTCTGCATCATCTCAAGGAACTGGCGCGCATAGGCGGACAGCGATTCAACATACCGTCTCTGCCCTTCGGCATAGATGGTGTCAAAGGCAAGCGAGGATTTGCCGGACCCGGACAGGCCGGTCAGCACCACAAGCTGATCGCGCGGCAGATCAATGCTTACATCGGCCAGATTATGCTCACGCGCGCCACGAACGGAAATCACCCGTGGTTCTATGCGCGCCGCCGCCGCACCGTTTTCCGGTGGGTGGATATCGCCCGGGGTGGATGACGCCACCGCGCCGTCAAACAGCGCGCCGGCGGCGGGAGGGGACTTTTTGGTTTCATTCGGCATCGCGAGACTATACCTGTGGCGACGAGACCGGGCCACCCCAAAGGCGGGAGGCTGACTGCGGCGAAATCGACATCATTGTTGTTGTCATTTATGCGTCCGACTGGGTAATCTAAAGGCCTGATTGACGCTTTTTATCAGTAACCCCCGAAAAACTCGTGCGAAGGAGTTGGACAGCCATGGCAGGCAGTGTGAACAAGGTTATCCTGTTGGGTAATCTGGGCCGCGATCCCGAAATCAGGAATACGCAGGATGGCGCCAAAATCGTTAACCTGTCGGTGGCGACATCCGAGCGCTGGAAAGACCGCATGAGCGGTGAGCCACGTGAACGCACCGAGTGGCATCGCGTTGTGATCTTCAACGAGAATCTGGCGCGTATCGCCGAGCAATATCTTCGCAAGGGTTCCAGCGTTTATCTTGAAGGTCAGCTTCAGACCCGCAAATGGACCGACCAGCAGGGTGTTGAAAAATACACAACCGAAGTCGTTCTTGGTCGGTTCCGCGGTGAACTGACACTGCTCAGCGGTCGAAGTGAGGGCGCTGGCTCCGGGGGCGGATACGGCGACTCCATGGGCGGTGGTTATGGCGGTGGCGCCGGTTCTGCCCCGGCTGGCGGACAGACGCCGGCAGCATCCACGACGGCAAGCCCACCACCAATGCATGGCGGTGATGCGCCAGATGACGATATTCCGTTCTAGAACAGATAGATAGAACATCATTCTGACCTGTCACCTCATTTCTGGTGACAGGTCCTTTTTTTATCATCCGAATCAACAATATTTTGAGGTTTGACCACAAGATATGGTATATATCTTGTGGATGACGGCCTTTGTGACCGTCTTGTGTTTATGATGGCTTTGACGGCCCGAAGAGACCACAGTGACTGACACTTCCTCGCCACCTGCCGATCCGCTCAATCCAACAATTTCGATTTCCGAGGAAATGCGGAAATCCTATCTCGATTACGCCATGAGCGTGATCGTGTCCCGTGCCCTGCCGGATGTGCGCGACGGATTGAAGCCGGTCCATCGGCGGATCCTGTACGCGATGATGGAAGGCAATTACGACTGGTCGAAACCGCCACGCAAATCAGCCCGCATCGTTGGTGACGTGATGGGTAACTACCATCCGCACGGTGACAGTTCGATCTATGAGGCGATGGTGCGGATGGCGCAGGATTTTTCCATGCGCCTTCCACTTGTCGATGGACAGGGTAATTTCGGTTCGGTTGATGGCGATCCACCGGCGGCCATGCGTTATACCGAATCACGGTTGGCCCGTGCTGCCGAGAGCCTGCTTCGCGATATCGACAAGGATACCGTCGATTTTACCGAGAATTATGACGAAACGCAGCTCGAACCCACTGTGCTGCCGGCGGAATATCCGAACCTGCTGGTCAATGGCGCGAATGGTATTGCTGTTGGTATGGCGACAAATGTACCGCCACACAATCCGGCTGAGGTCATCGCCGCCTGCGAGGCCTATATTCGCAATCCCGAAATCTCGGTCGAGGAACTGATCGAGATCGTCCCGGGACCGGACTTTCCCACTGGTGCCTTGATCATGGGGCGGGCTGGCATTCGCGACGCCTACCATACGGGACGCGGTTCGGTGATCATGCGGGCCCGTGCCGAGGTCGTCACCGACGCCAGAGATCGCGAAACCATCATAGTGAACGAAATTCCCTATCAGGTGAACAAGGCCCAGCTTCTGGAGCGGATTGGTGAGCTGGTCCGCGAAAAGACCATAGAGGGCATTTCCGATATTCGCGATGAATCAGACCGCACCGGCATGCGCATTGTCATCGAGATCAAGCGTGATGCGGCCGGCGATGTGGTGTTGAACCAGTTGTGGCGCCATACACGCCTGCAGACAAGCTTCCCGGTGAACATGCTGGCGATGAATGGCGGCCGGCCAGAGCAGATGGGACTCAAGGACGTCATCACCGCGTTCTGCGAATTCCGCCGTGAAGTTGTGACCCGCCGGTCGATCTACCAGCTTGGCAAGGCGCGCGAGCGGGCGCATCTGTTGGCCGGCCTGATGGTTGCGCTTGCCTCAATCGATGAAGTCATCGAACTGATCAAGCGTGCGCCCGACACCGAAACAGCCCGCAACCAGCTATGCGAACGAGCCTGGCCAGCCGCCGAGGTTGAGGCATTCATCACCCTGATCGATGATCCCGGGCATGAAGTTGTCGACGGGACCTATCGTTTGTCCGAGGCGCAGGCGCGGGCCATCCTTGAGCTGCGGCTGCAGCGTCTCACCGGCATGGAGCGCGAAAAACTCGCCGATGAGACGCGCGAGCTTGCCGACCGTATCGCTGATTATCTTGCGATCCTTGGCTCAGCCGACCGGGTGAATGAGGTGATTCTGGAAGAGCTTGCCGCGGCGCGGGACCGGCTTGGCAACCCACGCCGTACCGAGATTTCCGACCAGCTTGTCGACCAGGATGATGAGGACCTCATTCAGCAGGAAGACATGGTCGTGACGGTCAGTCATCGTGGCTATATCAAGCGTGTTCCGCTGTCGGTCTATCGGGCCCAGCGACGTGGCGGCAAGGGACGCGCCGGCATGAAGACACGTGACGAGGATTTCGTCACCAGGCTGTTTGTCACCAACACGCACACACCGATCCTGTTTTTCACCTCAAGCGGCATGGTCTATCAGCTGAAATGCTATCGCCTGCCCGAGGCGGCACCACAGTCGCTCGGCAAGGCGATGGTCAATATCCTGCCGATCGAAACCGGCGAGACCATCAACACGGTCATGCCGATGCCGGATGATGCGGATAGCTGGGATGATCTTCATGTCATGTTCGCCACCGCGGCTGGAAACATCCGCCGGAACAGGTTGAGTGATTTCACCAACATCAAGCGCAATGGCAAAATTGCCATGAAGCTTGCCGAGGGGGATGAACTTGTTGGTGTCGCCCCCTGTAACGAAACGGACGACCTGTTGCTGGCAACACGCGATGGCAAGGCGATCCGGTTTGCTGTAGATGCCGTCCGTGTCTTCCGTGGCCGTGACAGCACCGGCGTCAGGGGGATCAAGCTTCTTGGCAAGGATTCCGTTGTATCCATGTCAATCATCACCGATGAGACGAATGAATTCGTCCTGTCGGTGACGGAAAATGGTTATGGCAAGCGAACGCAGGTCGCAGATTACCGGCGCGCTGGACGTGGTGGCCAGGGTGTCGCCAATATCGAGACAAGCGATCGAAATGGGCGTGTCATGGCCAGCTTCACCGTGGTTGAAGAGGACCAGTTGATGCTGGTGACCAACCATGGCCAGATTATCAGGATTCGTGTTCATGGCGGCGAGGGGGACTCGATCCGGATCGCCGGTCGCAAGACCCAGGGTGTCAGGCTGTTTGATGTGTCGGGTGACGAGGACGAGCGTGTGGTCTCGGCTGGTCTGATCCGCGACGCCGATGGCAGCGAGGATGACGAGGGTGATGATGACACCGTGCAGGCTGACGGCCAGAACGACGCTGGCACTGGCAATGACGGCGGCGTTGCCGCTGATGGCGAGGACGGAGGCGCAGGTGGGCGTGAGGACCAGCCGGCGACAGACGAATGAGCCATCGTATCGTCATCTATCCTGGCACCTTTGACCCGCTGACCTTCGGCCATCTGGACATCATCCAGCGGGCGGCGCGTCTTGGCGACGAACTGATCGTCGCGGTGGCGTCGAACGCGGGAAAGGGCCCCTTGCTCAGCGTTGAGGAGAGGACCGAACTTGTCACCTCTGAATGCAAGCGTCTCAATGACGACGGCACCGTCAACGTTCCCATCAGGGTTTTGAATTTTTCAAATCTGTTGACTGATTTCGCGCGAGAGCAGGGGGCCTCAATTATTGTACGCGGTTTGCGCGCCGTCTCGGACTTTGAAATCGAATTTCAAATGGCCAGCATAAACAAACGGTTGCACGGCGACCTTGAGACGGTATTTCTCATGGCGGCTGAACACCAGCATTTTGTGGCCTCCCGCTTTGTCAAGGAAGTCAGCCGGTTTGGTGGTGATATTTCAAGCTTTGTTCCGGCCAGCGTTGTTCGCAAGATGAAAGAGCTTGGCACCTCAAACGACTGACAGCATCTGCCATGAGAGCGGCCCTTCCGGCCTCATGTTTTCAAATACATGATCCGCTTGCCAGAGAATGTCAGCGTTTTCGGTGACAGGGTCTTGGTGAAGCGGACAATATTTTCCTCGATCATCATTTCGATCTTCTGTTGCGTGGCCTCGTCGGGAAATTCCCAGATCACGGTCGAGATATGGGGCGCCTGCGCGTTGCGGAATGCCTGAAAGGTGACACCGGTCATGTCCTGAAGCAGGTCAGGCCATTTCGTTTGTAAGATCGATTCAAATAGTTCACATTCCTCAGCAGAGGGAAACGTCCTGATAAAGATCTTTGTAAACATTGTTTCTCCGGGTCCGTTTAATGTTCGATCTCAAATTTGCAGTTTCGGTCTTCTTCAGTCGCAGGGTTGCCAGACGTTCGGCAATCGTGGCGCTTATTGTTGGCACTATTCTCGCCTTTATCAACCATGGAGACCTGATTCTTGCCGGGACGCTGACGTCTGCCTGCTGGATCAAGATGATTGCGACCTGTTTCGTGCCCTACACGGTATCGTCTGTGACCGCGGTTCTGACAGCGCTTGAGCAGCGACAGGCATAGGTCGGTTCATTTGAGTGCGACCGCCTGGCAGGCGACTGTCATCGTATATCGATGTTTGCGCTGTTCGTCCGGAACATGGTTTCAGCGTCATCAGGATCTTGGCGACAGGATCTGTGCCAGAAAATCAAGGCCATAGCCGTAAAGAAGTGTCAGTGTCGCCACGGCGCCAGCGCGCAAAAGATATGCCATGAAATCAGGTGACGACGGATCGGCCATCGAAAAGATCAATATGGCGCCGACGAGAAACCCGATCCAGCCAGCCCGAACCGCTGCCTGACCGAAATGCCGAACCAACGCTGTGCCAGACAACCTTGTGCTGGCGCCAAATGTCGAGAACAGTGCCAACGCCACAACAAGAATCACCGCCGGCATGTCGAAGAGGATATCCGGTGTCGATACGGTCATGACCGCGCCAATAACAACCATTACTGAACCCAGAACGCCGATAATCATGCTTGCCATTCAAAATCCCTCCCTGAAGCAGATAGGACATTCCCGCTACTGGCCATATATCGGCGCAAGCCTGGATGGCGGGTCATCGGGATGACTACACTATTTGCGTTAAGCCTATCATAAATTGTGGGGCCGGGGCGGTTGATCTGCGCGTCACCTGTATTTGCTGGTCAGGCAGCGCGGGCAATCGCGGCGGACGCATGCAGGCAGGTGGAATGGAACTTCAGATCACAGAGCAATTGTCCCTGCGGCCCTTCAGGCCCGCGGACAGACATAATCTGACAGCTGCCATCAATGACTGGTCGGTGACACGATGGCTCTCCAGCGTGCCTCATCCCTACAGAATCGACCATGCAGACGCCTATCTCGCACGACCCGAACATAAGCTTTGTGAATCGGCCATGCAGGACGCCAGCGCGACATTGGCGCTTGCCATCTGCGTCTTCGACGATCTTGTCGGGGGATTGTCTCTTGTTCCATCGGCGCGAAGACAAGGGGCACGCGAATTCGGTTTCTGGCTGGCCCGGCCGGCCTGGGGTCAAAGGATCATGCCTGCCGCTGTTCAGACCGTTATCGAGGCGGTGAGACGACATGCCCCGGAAACGGAGTTTGTTGCCAGCGCAAATCACGACAATCTGCGCTCTCAGCGGCTGATTGTCTCGCTGGGCTTTGTGCAGGATGGACAGGAGGAAATCGGCTCAGCGCCGTTGCAACGACCCGTAACCATAGATTGCTTTCACCTTCCAGTCGCACAACTGCCACAACCTTGAAATGCGGGCGCCAGGGATCGGTTCAGGGCGCTGCGGAAACATACGCCAGACAAAGAAAAAAAGGGTGGACACAGAATCACCAAATCCTTATACGAGGGGCTGACGAGACGGGG
>JBMZTC010000028.1:0-30130 GCA_049623505.1 Puniceispirillaceae bacterium (SeqCode)
GACCAGTCAGCACTGTGGTCCCGACCGGATCGCCTTCAAAGGCAACGGCGTTGAGAACGCCATCAACCTTGGCAAGCTGGGTCGAGATGGGAAGAAGGCAGGTTTGCATCCGCGGCATCCGCCCCGGCTCGGCGATACCGACAAGCTTGATACGAAAGCCAAGCTGCGCGGCATAGGCAAAATCCACCGCCGATACATCACGGATACCGGAAATCGCCACATGGTCGAATTGCGGTGTATGACCAAAGGCGATGGCGGCAAGGATGGTCAGCTTGTGCGCCGCGTCGATGCCATCGACATCAAGCGATGGCTCAGCCTCGGCATAGCCAAGCTTCTGCGCATCGGCGAGAACATCTTCAAACGCCTCACCGGTGCGCTCCATACGGGTCAGAATGTAATTACAGGTGCCGTTGAGAATGCCTGAAACGCGGCTGATCTTGTTGGCGGCGAGCCCCTCGCGGAGCGCCTTGACAGCCGGGATGCCGCCGGCAACAGCAGCCTCGAACATCAGACCAACATTATTTGCCTCGGCAAGTGTTGCCAGTTCGGTGCCATGATGCGCCAGCAGCGCCTTGTTGGCGGTCACCACATGCTTGCCCGACGACAGCGCGCCGCGGACAAGATCAAGTGCCACACCCTCTTCCCCGCCAATCATTTCGACCACGATATCGACATCATCGCGTGCCGCGATATCGGCCGCATTGTCGACCCAGGCGATGCCCGTCATGTCGAAGCCACGATCCGCATTGCGGCTGCGAGCGCTGACGGCGGTGATGGTAAAGAGTCTGCCGGCGACGCCGGCAATATCGGCGCCACGATGGCTGAGTTGGCGCGCCACTTCGCCACCAACGACGCCAAGACCGGCGATACCGACGCGAAGCGGTTGCTTAGGGTGTTTGTCAGACGACATGGGAGCTCACTTCCACGGATCAAAAAGGCCCGTCAGATGTAGCCTCTGACGCCAGATTATACAAGCCGAAGCAAGGCTGCCTAGCCAGTGGCGAGAATCACCGCGCCGGACCGGTTTCCGGCCTCGACAAGCTGATGCGCCCTTGCCGCGTCATGGAGTGGCAGAATTTCCTGAATCGGAACATCAAGACCCTGCCGTTCCAGCATGTCGCCAACGATGCCGGCATAGGCGCAGGCCTCCTCGGCCCCGAGAAGATAGACAAGAATCGATGACAGGGTGATGTTCTTGAACATCATCTTCAGGAACGGCAGCTCAGGCGCCGGCACCTGCACCGAACCATACCC
Organism: Puniceispirillaceae bacterium (SeqCode); assembly: GCA_049623505.1. GTDB lineage: Bacteria > Pseudomonadota > Alphaproteobacteria > Puniceispirillales > Puniceispirillaceae > UBA8309. The sequence goes on from JBMZTC010000028.1 coordinate 1,255, forward strand.
GACAATGACCCCCTTTTCGGCAAGAATATCAAGGCTTGTCGCGATATTCGCCCCACATTCGGGATCAATGATCCGCGTCACATCATGGCTTTCGGCAGCTTTCTGCACAGACATCACAAGATCAGGATCCCGATAATCCAGGACGGACACCGCGCCGGCGTCACTGATCCGGCCTGCCCGCGCCATATCCCCGGTGGTGGCGATCACGGTGGCCCCGCAATCAACGGCAATCTGCACGGCAAGCCGTGCCACGGTGCCGCCGCCGCCATGGATCAGGATTGTTTCACCATCAACGGGGCCGTCTTTCAGAACAGCATAGGCTGCTGTCAATGCCGGAATGCCCAACGCCGCCCCGACCTCAAATCCAACAGTTTCGGGAAGTGGATGCACACATCCTGCATCAATGGCGATGAACTGCGCGGCGGTGCCATGGGCGCGCTGCCATTGGCCATTGCGAACAAACACCCGCGACCCTTCCAACGACGGATCGACGCCGGCACCAACGGCTTCGACGATGCCGGCGCCGTCACTGTGCGGGATGACGCGTTCAAACGCCATCGGCCGCGATCCAGCCCGCGCCTTGACATCGGACGGGTTGACGCCGGACGCGTGAAGACGCACCAGCACTTCGCCAGCGCCGGGGTCTGGCACTGGCATCTCGCCACTGACAAGAATATCCTGTGCGGCGCCATTGGCCTCATACCAGACGGCCTGCATCATCCTGGTCATTCCAAATCCCCTGACATCACAGGTTGGTCGCGCTCCGAGCCGCCTGATCATAGAGCCCGGAGAGGGCGCGCAACTGACGCGCCAGTTCAGACAGGCTGTCGGCATCAACCTCGCCAAGCGCGGAAAAGGCATCGACAAGACAGGTCTCGCGAATTTCCCGATAACGAAGGATCAGCTGCTGGCCGCGCTCGCTCGTCGAATACAGCACTTCCTTGCCCTGTTTTTCACCGCTGATCAGCCCGGCTCTGATCAATTTCTTCAGCGCATAATTGACGATATGCGTGTCTTCGACATTCAGCTTGAAGCAGATATCGGCAAGTTTCTTGGGACGTCCGCGATGATTGACCGAATGCAGGCTCAGGATGTCAATCACGGCAAGGTCGGCCATTTCGGGAAAGTCAGCCTGCGCCGCCGCGGTGCCGCGAACCATCCACAGGCCAAAGGCGTTGCCGGCGACTATCAGGCCATATTCAACCTCGCTCAGCTCGGCCGCCTTGTCCGACACCAGATGCGCCGATGACACAATCCGCTGGCCATCTTCCCGTTGGCCATCCTCCCGTTGGCCATCCTCCATGTCAGTGCCCACGCGCCTGCCCCCTCAATTCAGTCCCTGGCGCGACCAAAGCCACCACCACCCGGTGTTTCGATCACAAAGACATCACCCGGCGCCATCTGGCGAAGATCGGTCGCCGTCAGCTCTTCGACGCTGCCGTCGGTGCGTTCAACCCAGTTACGTCCAACAGCCCCCTCGTCGCCCCCGGCCATGCCATAGGGCGGGACAATGCGGTGATTGGCGAGAATGACGGCCTCCATCGCCTCGAGGAAGCGGGTGCGCCGACGCACACCATTGCCGCCATGATGGCGTCCGGCACCGCCCGACCCGTCGCGAATCTCGAAACTTTCCAACAGCACCGGATAGCGCCATTCCAGCACCTCAGGATCAGTCAGACGGCTGTTCGTCATATGAGTATGAACGGCATCGCACCCGTCAAAATCCGGTCCGGCACCCGACCCGCCGCACAGCGTTTCGTAATATTGATAGGTGTCGTTGCCATAGATGAAATTGTTCATCGTTCCCTGCGCCGCCGCCATGACGCCAAGCGCGCCATAAAGCGTGTCGGTGACAATCTGCGAGGTCTCGACATTGCCGGCAATCACAGCCGCCGGATATTGCGCCTGCAACATACAATCCTCGGGAAGGATGATGGTGATCGGCTTCAGACAGCCTTCATTCATCGGAATGTCGTCATCGACAAGCGTCCTGAAGACGTAGAGAACCGCCGCCCGGCATACCGCCGCCGGGGCGTTGAAATTGTTCGCGCCCTGCGGGCTGGTGCCGGTGAAATCAACCGTCGCCGCGCGGGCCTCACGGTCAATGCTGATCTTCACCTGCACATGCTGGCCATTATCCATCGGGTAGGTGAACTCGCCGTCACTCAGCACGTCGATCACCCGCCGCACCGATTCCTCGGCGTTGTTCTGGACATGTGTCATATAGGCAAGCACGGTATCGAGACCAAACTGGCCGACCATCTTCTGAAGTTCCTGAACGCCCTTTTCATTCGCGGCAAGCTGTGCCCGCAGATCGGCGATATTCTGTTCGGAATTGCGGGCCGGGTGAAGCGCGCTCTCAAGCACCTCGATCATTTCCGCCTCGCGATAGATGCCTTCATCGACAAGTTTGAAATTGTCGATCAGAACACCTTCCTCATCGATATGCGCCGAATCCGGCGGGGCCGACCCCGGTGTCTTGCCGCCAACATCAGGGTGATGCCCCCGGCAAGCCACGAAAAACAGGATCTCGTCATTCTCGAAAACAGGGGTGATGACGGTGATGTCCGGAAGATGCGTCCCGCCATTATAGGGATTGTTCAGAACATAGGAATCACCGGGCCTGATGGCGCCTTCATTGTCACGAAGCACAGCCCGCACCGATTCCCCCATCGAACCGAGATGCACTGGCATGTGAGGGGCGTTGGCGATCAACGAGCCGATTGAATCGAAGATGGCACAGGAAAAATCGAGCCGTTCCTTCACATTGACCGACAGCGCCGTGTTCTGAAGGGTGTAGCCCATCTGCTCGGCAATCGACATGAACAGATTGTTGAACACCTCAAGCATCACCGGATCACAATCGGTGCCGATGGCGACACGTTCCGGACGAGCCACGACCCGCCGCAACACCAGATTGCCGATCCCGGTCATCTCGGCCTGCCAGCCCGGCTCAACAATCGTTGTCGCTGTTGCCTCGATGATCAGGGCCGGCCCGTCAACCTTGCCGCCGACCGGAATGGCGTCACGGTGATGAACCGGAGCCGAAACGGACTGTCCACCCATATAGGCATCGACCATCGTCTGCAGGCCGCCGTCATCATTCGCGGTAACATGCGGTGCCGATTCCAGATCGAAGGTCAGGCCGATGGTCTCGACCGAGATGGTGGCGGCGATAACCTTTTTGCCCGGCATGATGAAGCCGAACCGCGACCGGTAGGCGGCCTGATAGGCAGCGGTCATATCATCAACCGACGCATAGGGAACCTCGAGCGCGGTGTCCGACCCGTCATAGCGAAGATGCACATAACGCCGTGTCTCGCTGCGGTCCGGGGCGATGCCCTGACCAGCCACCTCGGCCTCGGAAACAGCCGCGAGTTCATCAAGTTCTCGCACAAGCCGCGGCACCAGCTCGTCAGTCAACGGCGCCTCGATAGTCCGCTCGCGAAGCGCGCGCACATCGGCAAGCCCCATCCCGTAGGCCGACAGAACACCGGCAAAGGGATGCACAAGGACCGTGTTCATGCCCAGCACATCGGCAATCAGACAGGCATGCTGCCCACCGGCGCCGCCAAAACATTGCAACGCATAATCGGTGACATCATAGCCGCGCTGGACCGAGATCTTCTTGATGGCATTGGCCATGTTTTCAACCGCGATCCGCAGAAACCCGTCGGCAAGTTCCTCGGGCGTGCGCCGAATGCCGGTCACCGCCGCGACCTCATCGGCCATGGCGGTGAATTTCGTGCGAACCGCCTCGGCGTCAAGCGGCGCGTCCTGGTCCGGGCCAAAAACATTCGGGAAGAAATCAGGCTGCAATTTGCCAAGCATGACATTGCAGTCGGTAACCGCCAGCGGCCCGCCACGCCGATAACAGGCCGGACCCGGGTTGGCGCCGGCACTTTCCGGACCGACGCGAAAGCGCGCCCCGTCAAACTGGCACAGCGACCCGCCGCCGGCAGCCACCGTATGGATCAACAGCATCGGCGCCTGCATCCGCACGCCGGCGACAACAGTCTCGAACACACGCTCATAGGCGTTCTCATAATGCGCGACATCGGTCGAGGTGCCGCCCATGTCGAAGGTGATGACCTTGTCAAAGCCGGCCTGCTCGGCAGTGCGGACCGCACCGACGATCCCGCCGGCCGGCCCTGACAGGATGGCATCCTTGCCCTGGAACAGGCTGGCCCCCTTGAGCCCCCCATTCGACTGCATGAACTGCAGATTCACCCCACCAAGCGCGCCGGCGATGCGGTCGATATAGCGCCGCAGGATTGGTGACAGGTAGGCGTCCGCCACAGTGGTGTCACCACGCCCGACAAATTTGATCATCGGGCTGGTGGCATGACTTGTCGATATCTGGGAGAAGCCGATTTCGCGCGCGAGTTCGGCGATCCGCTCCTCATGATCGGGAACCCGATATGCATGCATCAGAACAATGGCGATGGACCGGATGCCGTCATCCCAGGCCGCCTGCAGGCGCGGGCGAAGATCGTCAAGGTCGAGCGGCGTCAGAATCTGGTCACGGGCGTCGATCCGCTCGCTGACTTCCTCAACCCGCTCATACAGCATTTCGGGAAGCACAATATGCCTGTCGAACAGGCGCGGGCGCGCCTGATAGGCAATCCGCAACTGGTCACGAAACCCTTCGGTCACGACCAGCAGGGTACGGTCACCCTTGCGCTCGAGCAACGCGTTGGTGGCGACCGTGGTGCCCATTTTCACGGCATCGATCGCGGCTTCCGGGATTGGCGCCCCATCACCAAGTTCCAGCAGGTCACGAATTCCCTGCAGCGCCGCGTCCTCATAGGCCTCGGGATTTTCCGACAGCAGCTTGTGCGTATGGAGTGTGCCGTCAGGCGCCCGTCCAACAACATCGGTGAAAGTGCCGCCACGGTCGATCCAGAATTGCCAGCCTGCCAGTTTCACCCCTTCCGGGTTTGCCGCCGCACCGTCCATGATGGTCCTGCCTGATGATGTTGATGGTTGAAGGTATAACGTTGATAAATTATCGACATTTTGTCAACGTTAATTCAGGAAGCCTACACCCGCGTGAGGGCACCATGTCGGCGCAGAACATCAAGGAACAGCGCCGCGCCTTTCGCGACATTGGCCCGCCAGTTCGCGGTGGCGTCCTCATCGGCAAGGTCGGTGACAAATTTATAGCACTCGAACGGCATGCCGACCCGGCGACACGCCTTGGCAAGCGCATAGGCCTCCATATCAACGATGTCGCTTGGCACCTCAGGCGGACTGGTCACGAAATTGTCACCGGTGCTGAGGCGCGCGCCCTCACCGCCAAGGGTGATCTCACCGGCAACCTCCCCGTCCTCAAACGGTGTTGAACCAAGCGGCGCCAGTGGCCGCGCATCCATGTCACGCTGCGATATGGTGGCCACCCGCACAAGCTGGCCGGCCAGCGTCGGCACAAGGCTGCCTGCGGTCCCGTAATTGATCACCTGCCGGCAGTCCGGCAACGCCAGCACACGCGCCGCCGCCAGCGCGGCATTGACCTTGCCAACGCCGCAATAGGTCACCCGCACCCCCGATGGCAGCGTGATATCCGCAAGTTCCATTTCAAGCGCGACGATCAGATCAATCATCCGAGGTCTCCACCAAAGGCCAAAAACGCATATGCCGGACAGCAACAAGACCGGACGGGCATCATCCCAGAGATTGCCATGCCCTTCCAGTATTTCGGCCAGCCGGTTAACAGGCATAATCTCAGATTCGAAGGAGGAATGGCAAAACGATGAATCTCATGGTGCTGGCAAGATTCGAACAGCAGCTGAAATGGATCGCGCTGGGCCTCGGCATTCTCAGCACCATCGCCATCATTCGCGACTGGTACCCGTGGACGATGTTCATCGGTCTGCCATTCTGCCTGATCTGGGCTTATTGCGCCTGGCTGCACAACGAACGCCAGCTGAAATGGATCAATCTGATCTTCATGACACTCTATGGCTACGGCATCATGGATCATTTCCTGTGACAGCCCTGCCCCAGCACCTCGCAATCCAGCACCTCGCAATCCAGCGCCTCACAATCCAGCGCCTCACAATCCAGCGCCTCACAGGGACGTGATTGGACCGGAGAGCAGCGTGCTTACAGAATTAGGCCAGTTCAACCGAGAAGAGGCCACAATGGTACTGGAATCGATTTCATCCTTGATGATGTTGCCCATTTTCTGGCTTGTCATCGGAATGCTGTTTCTGGGGCTTGAATTGATCAACCAGCGGGTGATCTATTTTCTGCCAGGCAGCATGACCGCTCTCGCGATTTCATTCAGCATGGTGCTGCATCCCGCAATACCAACTTATGTGCCTCAGCCGCCCGCAACCGCCGGGGCCACTTTTTTCTTCTGGCTTGCAATGACCTGTGGCGGCATGGCTGTATTCGCGATATTGCGGCCCCGTATCCGGCGCCGCAATCGACGCTCCGACAGACGTCACCTTTTCAACCGGATGACATAATGGGGCCGACATTGACGAAGACGTCAATGTGACAGGGGTTTACGGAAATATACCCGTTCAAAGCCGTTCTCGACGCCCCTGCCTGTTTCGACAAAACCGAGGCGTTCATACCACCCGATATTCCGCGTCATCTTCACATTGGTGTAAAGCTGATAGCTGGCGGCGCGACCCGACAGATAAACCTCAACGTGGCGCATGAGGCCGGTTCCAATGCCCTGCCCGTTATGTGCCGTGCTGACCGCGACATTCTCCAGCCAGACCCCATCCGCTTTTTCCATCAGAACGACATAGCCAACAACCGACTCGTTCGGCGACATCACCGCAACGAACACGATGTCATGCCTGATATGGTGATCAAAATCGGCAACCATCGGCGCCGGTTTCCGGCCAATCAAACCGACATATTGCGCGTAGGCATCGGCGGCGATGGCGCGCAGTGACGACAGATCGTCCGTTGTGGCCTGTCTTATTTCCACGTTATGACGCCCTTTGTGCATTGCTGCACAGGCTAGCCCCATTAACAAAAAAGGGGGCTGCAAAGGATACAGCCCCCTTTTCGAATTGTATGGAAAGCGGTCTAGCGCTTCGAGAACTGGAAGCTCCGGCGGGCCTTTGCCTTACCGTACTTCTTACGCTCGACGACGCGCGGGTCACGGGTCAGGAACCCGCCAGCCTTCAGCGCTGGCCGCAGGCCTGGCTCGAAATGCGTCAGGGCGCGACTGATGCCGTGGCGAACAGCGCCAGCCTGACCTGACAGGCCGCCGCCCTTGACGGTGGCGACAACATCAAACTCGCCAACACGCTCGGCAGCTTCGAATGGCTGGGCCAGGATCATCTGCAGAACCGGACGTGCAAAATATTGGGTCACATCCTTGCCATTGATCTTCATCTGGCCGGTGCCACGCTTGACCCACACGCGGGCCGCGGCGTCCTTACGCCGGCCGGTGGCATAGGAACGGCCAAGATTGTCGATCTTCGGCTCAACCGGCGCGGCAGCGGCCTCGGCGGCCGGGCTTTCGGTCAGTGTTTCGAGGGCAGCCATGCCTGCCGGCGCTTCGGTGGTTTCAACCTTCGTTTCGTCAGACATGTCTACCTCTTATTCTTCGCGTTCATACCGGCGATGTCGAGCGAAGCCGGCTTCTGCGCCTCGTGCGGATGCTCGGCCCCGGCATAGACATGCAGGTTGCGCATCGCGTTACGACCAAGCGGGCCACGCGGGATCATCCGCTCAACGGCCTTTTCGATCACACGCTCCGGAAACCGGCCATCGAGGATCTTGTCGGCCGTGCGCGACTTGATGCCACCGGGATAGCCGGTGTGCCAGTAATAAGTCTTCAGATTGCGCTTGTTACCGGTCAGTTTGACCTTCTCGGCGTTGATCACGATGATATGATCACCGCAATCCATGTTGGGTGTGTAGCTCGGCTTGTGCTTGCCGCGAACGCGCATGGCGATCAGCGACGCAAGCCGGCCCAGAACGACATCCGCCGCATCGACAACGAACCATTGCTTTTCGATGTCTTTCGGCGTTGCCACATATGTTCTTGGCAAGGGCATGATTGTCTCCAAAATTCACGGATCGGTCTTGGCGCGCCATGGCCCGCCAGAAACTGAGGCGGGTTATAGGCTCTAATCACCCTCCGGTCAAACTGTTTGTGAACTTAAAATTATATTTAAATCAATAAAATCAATATATTATAATTGAGGTATTATTTTACCGTAATTATTTCCTTCATTTTCGTCATGGCTTCGGCTTTGCGCGCAAACCTTGCGCATGCTACATCTGCGCCATCGCTCACCCAGACCAGCCATCAGACCAGCCATCAGACCATGTTCATCCTGATCGACAATTATGACAGCTTTACCTGGAATCTCTGGCATTTCCTGTCAGATCTTGGCGCCGATGTCGAGATCATCCGCAATGACGCCGCCTCTCCTGAAGAGGTTCTGGCGCAGGCGCCGGAGGGGCTGATTCTCTCGCCGGGGCCCGGCACACCGAAAGACGCCGGCATGTCGATCGAATTGATCCGCGCGGCGGCAGGAACGGTGCCGGTGCTTGGCGTCTGTCTTGGACACCAGTCCCTGGCGGTGGCATTTGGCGGCCGCGTGATGCGCGTCGACCCGCCTGTTCATGGCAAGCTGTCACGCATCAAGCGGAGCTATGCCAACGCCGTGGCGACCGACATTTTCGCGGACTGCCCGCAGGATTTTCCGGTGACCCGCTATCACTCGCTTGTCGTCGATGAGGATCATCTCCCAGCTGAACTGACCGTCACCGCGCGAACCGAGGCCGGTGCCATCATGGGGCTGAGCCATGCCGAGCATCAGCTTCATGGCGTCCAGTTCCACCCGGAATCCATCGCCTCGGTGGCAGGGTATCGTATTCTTGCCAATTTCCTGCGACTCTGCGGCCGCAAGGTGCCGACCGGCAGCGATCTGGCGGAACTGGAATCACAGGTTCTCCGCCTTGATGAAAGATTTCCTGGACAGATGCACCCTTAACCGGTCGGCACAGGCCGCTGTCCGGTGACGCGAACATAGACACCGTCCGGGTCGAACATCCGAAAGTCGGTCCGCCCCCAGGGCTGGTCCCGCAACGGGTCGGCCAATGGATGTCCGCTTTGCCGCGCGAGATCATGGGCCTTGATGATATCCGGCACTTCAAAACACAGTTCCACGGCGCATGCCGTCGGCATGCCATCGCAACCACGCTGCCGCTGCGCTGCTGGCAGATGATCCCGCGATACAAGGTGAAGTTTCGCGGTGCCCCTTTCCAGCACGACGAACGCCGGGCTTTCATGCCTTACGGTCAGGCCAATGGCGTTGGCGTAGAAGGCGCGGGACAGCAGCAGATCACGGGCGAAGATTTCAAAGAAGAACCTCATGTCCCTCTCCTCGCGGCGACAGGCATTTGTTCATCAGTCGCCAAGCCGCCATGGTGACAAAATGAGAGGCCGCGAAGGGGAGGCTGTCTCCGCGGCCCCTACCCCCTAAAACAGGGGATTTATCGGGCTGACCCTTGGGATGGGCCTATTCAGCCGCCTGGGTCACATCACTGGTGGCCGCATCAAGAGCCTGCGCGAGATCGGCGATGATGTCGTCGATATGCTCAATCCCTACTGACAACCGCACATATCCGGGCGTGACACCGGTATCACGCTGATCCGCCTCGGCAAGCTGCGAATGCGTCGTTGACGCCGGATGAATGGCAAGCGATCGCGCGTCACCAATATTCGCAACATGGTAGAAGAGTTTCAGCGAGTCGATGAACGCACGGCCAGCGGTGTAGCCCTCCTTCAACTCGAACCCGACAAGGCCACCATAGCCACCGCGGAGATAGGCATGAGCCCGCCTTGCCGCGGTCCCGGTCTGCAGTTGCGGATAATTGACCCGCGCCACAGCCGGATGGTTGTTCAGGAAATCGGCGACCCGAGCGGCATTCGCCACATGTTCCCTGATCCGCAATGGCAGGGTTTCCAGGCCCTGGATCAGCTGGAACGCGTTGGCCGGGCTCAGCGCCCCGCCAAGATCACGAAGCAATGTCACCCGTGCCTTGAGAACAAAGGCGATCGGCCCAAGCGGGGCTGCCGCCTCGGCCCAGACAGCGCCGTGATAGGAAGGATCGGGCGTGTTCAGCGCTGGCTGCTGTTCCGGATGCGCTGCCCAGTCGAAATTGCCGCCATCAATGATGACACCGCCGATCGAGGTACCATGCCCGCCGACATATTTCGTCAGCGAATGCACGACGACAGCCGCACCATGGTCGAATGGGCGGGTCAGCAACGGCGCCGCTGTATTGTCGACAATCAACGGAATGCCGCGGGCGCGGCCGATTTCGGCCACCTCGCCAATCGGAAACACCTCAAGCTTTGGATTCGGCAATGTCTCGGCGTAATAGGCACGGGTCCGCTCATCGCTTGCCTCGGCGAAATTCTCCGGTCGTGACGGGTCGACGAACCGCACCTCGATCCCCTGCTGGCGAAGCGTATTCTGGAACAGGTTCCAGGTGCCGCCATACAGGTCGGTCGAGCTGACGATGTTGTCACCAGCAACCGCCAGATTCTGGATCGCATAGGCCGAAGCCGTCTGCCCCGATGCCACGGCAAGCGCCGCCGCGCCGCCTTCAATCGCCGCAAGCCGCTGTTCCAGCACATCTGTCGTCGGGTTCATGATCCGCGTGTAGATATTGCCAAGTTCGGACAGGCTGAACAGGTTGGCGGCATGTTCGGTCGACCCGAACTGGTACGAGGTCGTCTGGTAGATCGGCACCGCAACCGCGTTCGTCGTCGGATCGGCGCGATAGCCGGCATGAAGGGCAAGAGTGGCAGGATGGGTGGATACAAGATCGGACATTATCAGTCTCCTCTTTAGTGCTTTCGACGGCATGCCGGGGCGCACAAGCTGAAATCAAATCGCCCAACCGAATTTGGGGACGGCCGACCCCTGGCCCCGATGGGACCGGTGACTGTTTGCGCTGGGAAGAAACACGGACATGAAAAAACCGCCCGGGCGTCAGCGCCTTTTAGCTAGCGCTGTTTCCGTGGCGGTTATGAACCCCTGGAGGCCGTTGCCGGCCTGAGCGCTTTAGCTGCATTTCTTAATCGCCCGCAAGTTGATCGTTAAATCGGCGATGGCATTACCGTAGCACCAACAACGCCCGGCTCAAGCAGAAAAGACGCACAACCCGAAAAAAGCAAAAACTGTCCGTCTGCCATTGTGACCTCGGGCAAATCATTGCCATGAAAAGCCCCATTGCAGGAAATGCGTTTTCTGACCGGCCGGACACAGAGGCCTTGGATTGTCGGCGCGGGCCCGGCTTGCTTGCCATTACGGGGCCGGCTTCATATAGTCTGGCGGCGGGATAACGGCATCCAGCCAGCCCGCTATGTCCACCTTGCCGGAAATGATCCGACAGCGAGCCGAGAGACCCTGATGACAAGCGTCATGCGAGTTCCCCTGAAAAAGCTGACCGAAGGCGACATGCCGTCTCCGGACGAGATCCGCGAATGCTTTGACGCCATCATGGATGGCGAAGTCAGCCAGATCCAGATGGCGGCTTTCCTGACCGCGCTGAAAATGCGTGGCGAACGGGTGGAGGATATCGCTGCCGCCGCCAGCGTCATGCGCGAAAAGGCAACTGTCATCGACGCACCGGACGGCGCGATGGATATTGTCGGGACTGGCGGCGACGGCATCGGCACCTACAATATCTCCACCGCCACAGCCTTTGTCGTGGCCGGATGCGGCGTGCCGGTGGCCAAACATGGCAACAAGGCTGTCTCGTCAAAGAGCGGGGCGGCGGATGTGCTGTCATGCCTTGGCATAAATCTGGAATGCGAGATGGCAACGGTCAGGCGCGCGCTCGATGAAGCCGGGATCTGTTTCCTGATGGCACCACGCCATCATTCGGCAATGCGCCATGTGGCGCCGGTGAGGGCCGATCTGGGGCTGCGGACGATCTTCAACATGCTGGGGCCACTTGCCAACCCGGCGCTGGTTCGCCGGATCATGGTGGGTGTTTTCGACCCCGATCTGTGTGTGCCCTTTGCCAAGGCCCTGGCCAATCTCGGGACGACGCATGCCTGGGTCGTTCATGGCGCCAGCGGCCTTGATGAAGTGTCGACAACGGGCCCTACCCGCGTCGCCGCGCTGGCCAATGGCAGCATCGAGGAATTCACCATCACACCGGACGATCTGGGGCTTGCCACAGCGTCGATTGATGATCTTCGCGGCGGCACGCCCGAGGAAAACGCCGCCAGTCTGCGCGCCGTGCTTGACGGGGTGACAGGCCCCTATCGCGACATTGTCATCATGAACGCGGCGGCGGCGCTTGTTAGTGGCGGCCATGCCCCGGCATTGCCGGAGGCGGCCGACCGCGCCAGAGAATCGATCGGCAGCGGCAAGGCGCTGGCAGCTCTCGACAGTCTTGTCGCCGTCACCAACAGCGACGCTGGGAGCGCCTAGGCCGATGCAGGATGTTCTGGCAAAGATTATCGACGGCAAACGTGACGAGGTGGCCGCGCTGAAAGCCGCCACCTCGCGTTCCGACCTTGAGGCCGCCGCCACGGCAGCCACACCGGTTCGCGGCTTTGCCGCCGCATTGCGCGCGGCGTCGGCGGACGGGTACGGGCTGATTGCCGAGCTGAAAAAAGCGTCGCCGTCGAAAGGTCTGATCCGTCCGGACTTCGATCCCGCGCCCCTCGCCAGCGCCTATGAACAGGGTGGCGCAACCTGTCTTTCCGTTCTGACCGACGCGCCCTGGTTTCAGGGCGCACCTGAATATCTGGTCGCGGCACGAAGTGCCGTCAGCCTTCCGGTGCTTCGCAAGGATTTCATGATTGACCCGATGCAGATCATCGAATCCCGTGCGCTTGGCGCCGATTGCATCCTGCTGATCATGGCGGCACTCGACGATGGCCAGGCCGCCGACCTCGAGGCCTGCGCCATGGACCTTGGCATGGATGTTCTCATTGAGGTTCATGACCGCTCGGAACTGGCACGGGCCTGCAGGCTGAAATCACCGCTGATGGGAATCAACAATCGCAATCTGAAAACCATGGAAATCTCGTTGGATGTCGGCGCCGCGATGCTGCCCGACCTGCCCGATGACCGGATCGCCGTCGCCGAAAGCGGATTGTTCGCGCCGGCGGATCTGGCGCGTATGGCCGCCACCGGCGCCCGTTGCTTTCTGATTGGCGAGTCACTGATGCGGGCGAACGATGTCGCCGCGGCGACAAGGACTATCCTCGCCAATCCTGTTCCAGTTCAGGAGTGATCACCATGTCCGACCTCACCCATTTCGACGCTGATGGCAAGGCCCATATGGTCAATGTCGGTGACAAGCCGGTGACGGACCGTGTCGCCGTGGCGCGGGGAACCATCACCATGGCCGCCGACACGCTGGCCAAAATCCGCGACGGCGGTTTCGGCAAGGGCGACGTCCTTGGCGTGGCGCGACTGGCCGGGATCATGGGCGCCAAACAGACGGCAAACCTGATTCCGCTCTGCCATCCGCTTGGCCTTGATCATGTCGCGGTCGATCTGGAACCGGATGACAGCCTGCCCGGGATACGAATTACCGCCACCTGCCGGGTGACTGGCCGCACAGGCATTGAAATGGAGGCCATGACAGCTGTTTGCGTCGCGGCGCTGACCATCTATGACATGTGCAAGGCCGTTGACCGCGCCATGGTGATCGGGTCTGTCAGGCTGACCCACAAATCGGGCGGAAAGTCCGGGGTCTTCAATGCCGACGCGTGACGCCCCGGCAGGTGACGGCCCGCCGCCTCTTCTTCCCGTTACCGATGCGCTGGCCCGTATCCTTGACGCGTTGGCACCATCCCAGGCCGAGAGCTGCGCGTTGCGGGATGTCAGGGGCCGCGTGCTGGCAACAGACATCGCCGCAAGATTGAGCCTGCCGCCAGCCGCGGTTTCGGCGATGGATGGCTATGCCGTTCGCGCCGCTGATTGCCCGGCAACGGGCACAGCGCTGAAACGGGTCGGCGAATCCGCCGCCGGCAGACCATGGGATGGAAGTGTCGGTGCCGGCGAGGCTGTCCGTATTTTTACCGGCGCCGTGGTGCCGAACGGCGCTGACACCATAATCCTGCAGGAAGATGTGACCGCCACAGGCGAAACAGACGGGGCGACAATCACCGTCAATGAGGCGCCTCGAGACGGTCAGTTCATCCGCCCGGCTGGTCTGGATGTAACCGCTGGCGACATCATCCTGACCGCCGGCACCGTGATGTCGGCACGGCTGATCGCGCTGGCGATATCGGCTGGCCATACCGAGGTCAGCGTGTGGCGCCGGCCAAATGTCGGGATCCTGTCGACGGGAGATGAACTGGTGATACCGGGAAGCACACCCGGACCTGGTCAGATCATTTCCTCAAACGCGATCTATCTTTCGGCCTTTGTTGCGGCCTGTGGCGCCGTTCCTGTCGATCTTGGCATCGCGCGCGACAAGCCTGGCGAAATGCTGGCCCGCGTTCGCGCCGCGCCGACACAGCTGGACCTTGTGGTGACAACGGGTGGCGCCTCGGTCGGGGTCCATGACCATGTTGTCGATGATCTGTCGGCAAGCGGCACCGAACTTGGCTTCTGGAAGATTGCCATGCGTCCCGGCAAACCGCTGATCCATGGCCGTATCGACGATATTCCCCTTCTCGGCCTGCCCGGCAACCCCGTTTCCAGCGCCGTATGCGCCAACATCTTCCTGCGGCCCGCCATCGCAGGACTCAGCGGTGGTAATCATTCCCCGCAGATGATTGCGGCCAGGCTGGCCGTTGACCTGAAAGCGAATGACCGCCGACAGGACTATCTTCGCGCCACGCTCGACTACGATCCGCACGGCCACCCTGTTGTCACGCCTGCCCGAAAGCAGGACAGCTCGATGATCAGCATCTATGCCGGTGCCAACGCGCTTGTTGTGCGCCCGCCCCATGACAAGGCAAGGCAGGCCGGCGACATGGTCATGGTCATGCCACTCGATCCGCTTCTCTGATCTGCCTTTGTTCATACGCCCTTGCGCAAATACCAGAACATTGATAGAACATGACGTGAACGAGACCGGAATTTGTGGAGGCCGCCATGCTCACACGCAAACAGAAAGACCTTCTGGATTACCTCACCGCGCATGCCGAAACGCATGACGTGCCACCCTCATTCGACGAGATGCGCGACGCTCTCGGGCTGGCATCAAAATCCGGCATTCACCGGCTGGTCTCCGGGTTGGAAGAACGCGGCTATATTCGCCGCCTTGCCAACCGGGCCCGCGCCATCGAAATTCTGAAACCAACTTCAGGCGCGCTTGGCGAGCTTGGCCGCGCCGTGGCCAGCGCCGCGGATGCTGTCAGCCTGCCATTGCTTGGCCGGATCGCTGCCGGCACACCGATCGAGGCGTTGAGCGACCCGTCCAATCAGCTTGAAGTGCCGGCAAGCATGCTCGGCCGGGGTGAGCATTTCGCGCTTGAGATCGTTGGTGATTCAATGGTTGAGGCTGGCATCCTTGAAGGCGACACCGTAGTGATCGAGCGGTCGAATACAGCCAATCACGGCGAGATTGTCGTGGCCCTGATCCAGAAACAGGAAGCCACATTGAAGACGCTTCTGAAAGAGCCGGGGCGCGTTGGCCTTCAGGCCGAAAACCCGCGCTATGAAACGCGGTATTTCCAGACTGATGATGTCGAGGTTCAGGGACGGCTTACCGGCCTGATCAGAAAATACTGACCATCGCTTGCCTGCGCTCTGACAGCATCGCCCATGAAACGAAGCAGGTAATTGTCCGGCGGGATATCGGCGAGGCTGAATAATGGAGTGCCGTCACGGCACGGATAATCCGCACGAACGATGGCAATAACCAGTTTTGCCGTGCCACGGCATCCGGCACTCAACAAGCCGCGCGACGTGACCACTGCGACCGGTCCCATGCGTGCGTGCTGGACCAGGGTGAAGGCCCTCCGCAATGTGCGTGTATCGATCTCTTGCGCAAGACTGCGCGCGGCATTGTCGGCAAGAAAATCGGATAATGGCCGCCCCCCACGCGACGTGAGGGCCACCGCCGCGCCATTCACCCCCGGCAGCACGAGATGGGCGCCCTGGCCGCGCGCGAACAGGACGCCGTCAACGGGCGGGCGCGTGATCAGATAGGCGGCGACGCAGACAGCAAGACATGCGCCGCCCATGGCTCTTACACGCCCCTCTGCCGCTATGCATAACAGCATCCCGGCGCCGGCATAGCCAATGACAAGAACCATGGGTGATGGCGGTGTCACAGGCATCGGTGACGCTGGCAAGGCGGCGAACCATCCGGCGACCATGACCAGGGCGTCTATCCCGCCCTGCATCGCCAGCAATGCCAGGCCAGACAGGAAATCCGGTACCGGCAGGGCATCGGTGATCAGGACGGCGAGTCCTGCCGGCATGATCCACAGGCCAGTTAGCGGAATGCCGAGAAGGTTCGCCGCAACACCCCAGGGCGCAATGGCACCGAAATGATAGGCGGTCAGAGGCAGGGTTGCCGCGCTGGCGATCAGTGAAGCTGTGATGAGGTCAGTCACCCACCGTCGCATCCTGCCGCGATTGCCGCCCGGGGAATGACGCCGGCGCCAGCTTTCAAACCAGATCACAAGCGCGGCTGTGGCCGCGAAGGACAGTTGAAATCCGGCAGAAAACAGGGCCAATGGCGAGACCAGAAGAATGGCCCCGGCGGCCAGCCCGACATTTCGTATGGTGAGGCCAAGCCTGTCAATCAGCCACGCCGCCAGGATCAGCATTGCCATCAGGAAGGCGCGGATGGCGCTGATCGACAGGCCGGACAACAATACATAGCCAAGCCCCACCGTCACGCCGGCAAGGGCGGCAAATTTGTGAACCGGCACCCGGCATGCGAGTGACGGGATCAACGCGGCGAGCCCGCGAAGACAGGCAATGAGACCAAAGCACAACAGCCCCATATGAAGCCCGGAGATTGCCAGAAGATGCGCCAGCCCGGACCCCCGGAACAGATCATAGGTCGCCTCGCTGATATACCGCCGATCACCAATCAGCAGGGCCGCCGCGATCCCGCCGGCTGGTGCCGTCATGCTGGTGGCGATCTGGTCGGCGCGCGTCTGGCGAAATGCCGAAAGACGTGCCGCCCATCCACGTTGAGGATCCCTTTCGCGTTTCAATGATCTCTGGCCAATGACATAACCGCTGGCCACAACATCGCGGGCACGGGCACGAAGCGAATATTCAGGCGCGCCATGCAGCACGCGTTCCGGCGGTGCGTAGATCCGCGCCACCACCCGTTCGCGTTCACCGGCCACCGGGTTCATCTTGTCAGGGCGAACCGATAGTCTGATGATGTTCCCGTCAATGCGCGCGGCAATGTCCTGCCGGGCCCGAATGATGTCATCGACACGAAGCCACATCCGCAAGCGCCGATCAAAGCGGCCATCAACATGTTCAACCATGCCTGCCACCTCGACCCGCGCCGCCCTGTCGACAAGACCAATGGGCAATTGTGACGCCTGGAAAAGGGATGACAGGATGCCGGCAAGACACCAGGCAACCACCACCATCGCAGGTTGCCATCGCGCCAGCCGGCCACTGCCCGGGCGCAGGCCGACAGCCAATGCAAACATGAACGCACCTGCCGCCGCCACGGCGATGGCGGGCGATGCCAGCGTCTCACGATAGACAGTGGCGACTGCCACCCCGCCCATCATGGCACCGACATAGACAAGAATGCGCCGTTCCGGTATCAGGCGAATAGCGGTTTCTCCTCGCCTTTCGGGCGACCATTGCTTAGGATGCCGCCAGTTTTCAGGACAGCATCAGGGCGCGCGTTGGCACGCCCCGCAAAAGCCTATCAGCGAGGCCTTAACAGACCATGAACGTTGTCACGCGTTTTGCCCCCTCACCAACCGGGTTCCTTCATATTGGCGGGGCGCGAACTGCCCTCTTCAACTGGTTGTTCGCCCGCCATCATGGTGGCAAATATCTGCTTCGTATCGAGGACACCGACCGCCAGCGGTCAACAACGGAGGCGATTGACGCCATCCATGACGGCCTGTCCTGGCTTGGCCTCGAGGGCGATGAGCCGGCGATCAGCCAGTCATCCCGTGCCCCCCGCCATGCCGAGATTGCGGCCGAGCTGGTGGCCCATGGCGCCGCCTATCGGTGTTATCTGTCAGAGGACGAGCTTGCCTCGCTTCGTGACGAGGCGCGCGCCAAAGGCGTGCCGGTTCGTTCGCCCTGGCGAGATCGCAGCGATGCACCTGACAGCCCCTTCGTTGTGAGGATGCGCATGCCGGATGACGGCGAAACCACAATCGATGACGCGGTGCAGGGGCGGGTCACGGTCCAGAACCAGACGCTCGACGACATGGTCATCCTGCGGGCCGACGGCACACCAACTTATATGCTTGCCGTGGTCGTTGACGATCATGACATGGGAATCACGCATGTCATCCGTGGTGATGACCATCTGAATAACGCCTTTCGCCAGACAATGGTCTATCGCGGCATGGGGTGGGATGTGCCGGTGTTTGCCCATATACCGCTGATCCATGGCGCCGATGGTGCGAAATTGTCAAAGCGACATGGCGCACTTGGCGTTGATGCCTATCGCGAGATGGGATATCTGCCGGATGCGATGGTCAATTATCTTCTTCGCCTTGGCTGGAGCCATGGTGATGACGAGATCATTTCCCGCGATGACGCCATCGCCTGGTTTGACCTCGCACGCGTTGGCAAATCACCAGCACGATTCGATTTCGACAAGCTGGCCGATGTGAACAGCCATTATCTGCGAAACCTTGATGCCGACATGGTCTGGGACCTGATAACGCCGCATATCGAGGCGACCAGCCAAGAGGCAAGATCGCGGGTTGTGGCGCTGATGCCACTGCTTGCCGAACGCGCCAAGACGCATCTGGATATTGCCGCGCGGATTGGATATCTGCTGCAGGATGGCGCGCCATCCCTTGCGGAGGATGCCACCGGCCTCCTCGACAATGACGCGCAGGCACGCCTTCTGAACCTTGTCGAGGACCTGCCACCAGCCCCCTGGAGTGCCGAATCACTTCAGGCATTCCTTAAGGAATGGCTTGCTGCGAACGAATTGAAAATGAAAGACATCGGTCTGCCGCTTCGCGCCGCCCTGACAGGAACCCGCCAGTCACCCTCAATCACCGACGTCATGGTTGCGCTTGGCCCACAGGAAACCGAGATTCGCATCCGACAAACTTGCAAATCCTAGCGGTTCGGGCTAATCAATGGCTCCCCCATGCAGCACGCCATCGGGCCACGTATCGCTGGCGTTTTCACAGAATACCGTCAAGTCGAAGCGAGGACAGGCATGGCCAAAGATACTGACACCAAAAAGACCATCACCCTGACGGACAATGACAGCGGAAAAAGCGTTTCGCTGCCTGTTCTTGATGGCACCGTCGGCCCGGATGTTCTCGACATCCGCAGGCTGTATGGCGAGACCGGGATGTTCACCTTTGACCCAGGCTATGGGGCGACCGGGTCCTGTATGTCGGGCTTGACCTACATCGATGGCGATGAAGGCGTATTGCTTCATCGCGGCTATCCGATCGAGGAACTTGCCAACCAGTCCGATTTCCTCGAAGTCGCCTACCTGCTTCTCGAAGGTGAACTTCCGAACGCCAGGCAAAAGGCCGATTTCGACCAGGCGATCACCCGCCACACGATGGTGCATGAACAGCTGTCGATCTTCTATCGCGGTTTCCGCCGCGATGCCCACCCGATGGCGATCATGTGCGGAGTGGTTGGCGCGTTGTCGGCCTTCTATCACGACTCAACTGACATTCATGATCCGGTGCAGCGTATGATCGCCTCGCGGCGGTTGATTGCAAAAATCCCGACGCTTGCCGCCATGGCTTTCAAATATTCGCTGGGACAACCTTTCAACTACCCGCGCAACAACCTGTCCTACGCCGAGAATTTTCTTCATATGTGCTTTGCCGTGCCGGCCGAGGATTATGAGGTAAACCCGATCCTGGCAAGCGCGATGGACAAGATCTTCATCCTGCATGCCGATCACGAACAGAACGCCTCGACATCGACAGTCCGTCTCGCCGGCTCGTCGGGCGCGAACCCCTTTGCCTGCATCGCCGCCGGCATCGCCTCGCTGTGGGGTCCGGCGCATGGCGGCGCCAACGAAGCCGTTCTGAATATGCTGAACGAGATTGGGCACAAGGACAACATCGCCGAATTCGTCGCCCGTGCGCGGGACCGTGACGATCCGTTCCGCCTGTTCGGCTTCGGTCACCGTGTGTACAAGAATTTCGATCCACGGGCGAAAGTCCTTCGCGAGACATGCCATCAGGTCCTCGATGACCTTGGCGTCGAGGATCCGCTTCTTGAACTTGCGATGGAACTTGAGGATATGGCCCTTAAGGATCAGTATTTCATCGATAAAAAGCTGTATCCAAATGTCGATTTCTATTCAGGAATCATTCTCAAGGCCATGGGATTCCCGACCTCGATGTTCACCGTTCTGTTTGCTGTCGCGCGAACCGTCGGGTGGATCGCGCAATGGAACGAGATGATCACCGACCCCATGCAGCGTATCGGCAGGCCACGCCAGCTCTATACCGGCCCGGCGCAACGCGCCTTCACCGATATCAAGAGTCGCTGATCGCATGCGGGGTGTTCGGGCGGCTCAGCCCCTTTGGGAGCCGAGATAACCTCTCAGGGCGCGTGCCACATTGGCCTCGAAGCTGTGCGAACCATCACGCAGCAGATGTCGCAATTGAGCCGCGTCGTCCGTGGCGCGCCGCGCGGCGGTGGGATCGGCAAGCACCTGTAACATCGCCTCGGTCAGTTTGCGCGGGGTGGCGTCTTCCTGAAACAGGAATGGGTAAACCTGTCGATCAAGAATGGCGTTGGGAAGTATGACCCGATCCATCCTGACAAGGCGGCGGCCAATCGCGGCCGACAGACCGGATGTGATGTAGCACGCCACCCCCGGCACGCCATAAAGAGCCGTCTGCAGCGTGACCGTCCCCGAGGCGGCCATAACGGCATGGGCACCTGCAAGCGCCCGAAACAGCGCGCCCTCCTCCGCATCAACTGTGACCCCTGCATCACCATCCGGAATGCGATCCAGGACGCTGTCTATCTCGGCGCGCATCACCGGCAATGTGGGAATTGTCGCCGTGATGCCGGGATAGGTGAGCCGCAGATTGGTCAGCGTTTGCAGCATTGGCGCCAACAGGTTCCGGATTTCTGAACGGCGACTTCCCGGCAGGATCACGATATGCGGTGGCTTACCATCCGGTGACGGTCGCGGCGAACTGTCATAGACGGGATTGAAGGCCTCCGGATGGCCAATGAACTGGGCTTCCACGCCAAGCGGCGTGAAGTAATCCGGCTCGAATGGAAACAGGCACAACAGACCATCCACTGCCCGGGCGACACGATGCCGGCGCCATGCACCCCACGCCCAGACGGTTGGCGCGACAGCGTGGATGATCGGTGCCGACCATCCTGTTGCCGCCATGCGGCGGCGCAGACGCGCCGCCAGGCGAAGCGAGAACCCCTTCACATCAACCGTCATCACAAGACGCGGCCGCGCGGCGATAATTTCATCAACAAGCCTGTCGGCAAATCGCGACAGACGCGGATAGGCGGTCAGCGCCGCGCCAAATCCCATGACGGTCAGCTGTTCCATCTGGTGACGCGACTCCAGCCCCTCGGCCACCATGGCCGCCCCCCCGACACCGATCCAGGATTGCGGCCCATGGGTTGTTTCAATCGCTCTCATCAGGCTGGCGGCCAGCCTGTCCCCTGATGGTTCACCAGCCAGGATGAAGATTGGCGCCGTCAAATTCCCACCACCGTCAGGTTAAGGTCCACAGCGATCTCACCAAGGGTCTCCGGTGGCGTCGCCAGCATCACACCATCAGCCTGCAATGCCAGGACGCCAATTCCGGCAGCGGCGGCCAGACGCAATGTTTCCGTGCCTACGACCGGGATATCGAGTCTGGCATCCTGCCCGCTCTTTCGACATTTCACGAAAATGGCGACCGGCCCTGCTTCATCCAGAAGCGCTGCCGCGCGGGCCAGCATGGCGTCGGTTCCCTCGGCGGCCTCGATTGCGATTACCCGTCTGTCCTGGATGATGATCGACTGTCCCACATCATGCCTACCAAGTGATTCAAGGACAGACATGCCAAGGTCAATATCCGGCTGCAGCTGGGGATCAAGACTGCCGGCAACCAGCCCCTTTGGCATGGCGGCGCGTGGCATCAGACCGTCAGGTGCGATGGTCTCGATGCCAGCCTCGGCAAAGTAATCGGCAATGGCGCGCAGAAGCGCGTCATCACCGCGCCCCACAGCCTTGGCGAGAAGTTTCACTGCCGCGGCGTCAGGCTTCAATTGGGCAAGAGACGGGCGTCTGATCTTACCAGCCATCACCATATGGGTGCAGCCCGCCGCAACAAGAAGATCCCGTGTTTGGCCAATGGCGCCAAGCGGTATGCCGATTGTCTCGAAACCGGAAAAGTCTGCGTCGGCCTGCCCCGTCACGGCAAAGACAGTCACCTCATGGCCCTGTTGACGGGCGCTGTTTGCCAGCGCCTCCGGAAGACTGCCCTGACCGGCGATTACCGCCAGCTTGCCTGTCAGCTGGTCCATCAGCTTGCCTGTCTTGAGGCCGCCTGACAGATGCCATTGCGACCTGCGTCTTCAAGAAAGGCGAAGATCTGTGCCGCCTCGGCGCTGTTGTCATAATTCAGACGCGCGGCATGAAGACGGTCCTTGAACACACCGTTGCCACGAAACAGCTCGCGATAGAGGCCACGAAGCCGAGAAATGCTTTCGTCACTGAAGCCCCGGCGTCCCATGCCAATGACATTGATGCCGGTCAGGCAGGCACGATTGCCCACCGCAATGCCAAACGGGATCACGTCGCTGTCGACAGCTGTCTGCGAGGCGACCATGGCGTGATCTCCGACACGGCACCATTGCTGGACCGTCGCAAAGCCGCCCATCATCACATGGTCACCAATCTTGGCGTGACCGCCAAGAGATGCGTTATTGGCGAAGATGGCATGATCACCGACAACACAGTCATGCGCCACATGCGATGCGACAAGGAACAACCCATGATTGCCAACACGGGTGCGCATGGCATCAATCGCGGTACCGGGGTGCATGGTGACATGCTCACGGATCACACAGTGATGCCCAATTTCAAGGCTCGAGTCCTCACCGGCAAATCGTGTGTGCTGTGGCGGCGCCCCAAGGACGGCGAAAGGATATACCTCGCTGTCCGAACCCACGGTTGTTCGCCCCTCGATCACAACATGCGCATGCAAGGCAACCCGGTCCCCAAGCACGGCGTTCTGTCCAACCACACAATAGGGCCCGATGCTGACATCTTCGCCAAGCGTTGCGCCAGCATCGACAATCGCGGTCGGATGAATGGAAACGGTCATAAAATCAGCTTTCGGCAATAATCGGTGTTCAACGCTGAGGATCGACAATCATGGCGGCAAATTCCGCCTCGGACGTCTTTACCCCGTCGACGGTGGCATGGCCGGTGAATTTCCACAGGGGACCACGCGCGCTGACCTTCTCGACATGGAGTTTCAGCAGCGCCCCGGGGCGAACCGGTTTGCGGAACTTCACCTTGTCGATGGTGGCAAAGAAAACAAGCTTGTCATCAGTGTCCCCGCCAAGTGTAACGCTGGCCAGACAGGCGGCGGTCTGCGCCATGGCCTCAACGATCAGAACCCCCGGCATGATGGGGTAATCGGGAAAATGACCGGCAAAGAACGGTTCACCGATGCTGACCATCTTGATGCCAACCGCACTTGTATCGGGGACAATTTCCTCAACGCGTTCGATCAGCAACATTGGTGGCCGGTGCGGGATCCGTTTTTGAATCTGGTCGATATCAAGCTCGGTGATCTGCTCGCTCATGAATTACTCTTTCCTTTGACTTGATTTCCCAATCAGGCGCCTCAGTGCGGCGCGTTCTCGCCAGGCCTCGCGCGCCTCGGTGGCTGGAAACCCGACAACTGTCAGATTGTCGGCGACATCCTTGGTGACGCCGGACTGGCCCATAACAATGGCCCCCTTGCCGACGCTTACCTGTGAACTCACGCCAGCCTGACCGGCCAGCATGGCGCCCTCGCCGATCGCGGCACCACCGGCCAGCCCAACCTGCGCGGCCAGCACCGCGCGGTCACCGATCAGGCAGTTATGCGCAATATGGACAAGGTTGTCGATCATCACCTTGCACCCAATCGCCGTCGGGCCAAGCGTTCCCCGATCAATGGTGCAGCCAGCACCAATCCGGCTGCCCTCGCCAATGGTAACGGTTCCGACATGGGGCAGATGGACCGGCCCGTCTGCTGTAATCTCGAAGCCAAAGCCGGAGCTGCCAATAACGCTTGCCGCGCCGATGACAACATCATCGCCAATATCGCAATGGGAGAGCACAACATTGGGATCAATGCGACAGCGCCGGCCAATCCTGGTTCCATGATGGATCACCGCGCCGGGGGCAATGACAGACCCTTCACCAATTTCGACATCATCCCCGATCACAACGCCGGGTCCGATCTCCACCTTCGGCCAGGCACCGGCGGGTTGATGCCGCCACTCACCCTGTCTGTCGGCGACAAGCGCGGCAAGGGCGACGGCGAAATCACGGCGCGGCTTGGCACTTATCAGGCACACGCACCCCTTGGGCAGCAACGAGCAGAGATCGGACGTGGTCACAACCACACAATCACCAAGTCGCGCCATGACATCGGCGTCCTGCTCGGCACTGAGAAACGTCAGATCGCCATTGCCGGCCACGGAAACCGGTGCTGCGCCAACGATCGGCCTTTCGCCATCGCCGCGCAATTCACAACCAGCATGGTCCGCCAGACTGGCGGCGGTGGATGGGATCACGGCAAAGAAGCGGGGGTCAATGGCCATTCAGTGCCTCATCCATCCGTGCCGACAGGGCTGACGGTCACTTCAATACGCGCATTCTTTGTCCGCTCGTCAAGACGCCGAAGCACTTCATCCGAGAGGTTGAGACTCGGCAGGAAAATCAGCGCCGATTCACGGACCAAGACAAGATCAAGTTTCTTTTCCTGGGCAAGTTCGGTCACGATCTGGATTGCAAGGTTGCGAAGTCTTGCTTGTGCCTCCTGAAATGCGACATCTATTGCCTCGCGGCGATATTGGATTTCTTTCTGAATTTGTGTCACCGAGGATTCAAATTCGGCAAGCTGACGAGCGAATTCCGCCTCATCAAGCTGGTCCCGCTGTTCAACAAGCTTGCGCTCGGTTTCCTGAAGCGCCGCTTCGCGGGCGGCAAATTCACGCTGGAACTCGCGCCGTTGTTCGTCGAGCAGTTCTCTTACCCTCGCCGCGCCGGCTGATGCTCTCAGCACGCCTTCAAGATCAATCAGACCAATGCGGTCAACGGACATATCGGCAGCACCGCCATAGGCCGGCACCGCTGTGTCTGCCGCTGCTTTATCTGCACCGGAAACGCCCGATTGCTGGGCAATGGCCGCTTCGCCAGCCAGTAACAGGCTCAGGCCAAGACAGAGGGCGAGCGCGAGCCGCGGATAGCGTCCGACATGCCGGGCGATACTAGAGCCGTGTCCCGATGGTGAACTGGAAGGTCCTTGTCTTGTCATAGCTCTTCTTCGTTGTGGGTTTTGCCCAGTAGAAAGACATCGGCCCAATGAAAGTATCCCACAACAAACCGGCACCGATCGACGTTCTGATGGATGAGTCATTGGCACCTGTCACGCCTGAGGGATAGTCGGTTTCCCATACTGATCCGAAATCGGAGAAGACGGTCCACCGCATGCTGAGATCCTGGCTGATACCGGCTCTGGATACCACTTCGAACGAACCGTTGACCACCTTATTGCCGCCAACCGCTGCGTTTGATCCAATATCACGCGGCCCGATCCCACTGCCGTCGAAACCACGAACCCGCTGTCCACCAAGGAAAAAGCGTTGAGACTGCGTGACATTTTCGCCAAGGCCCGTAACCTGACCAATCCGTCCCTTCGTGCCAAGGAAGAATGTGTTGAACATGACCGGACGGTAATAGGCACCCGAAAGAATGACGCGGTAATATCGCGCATCCCCGCCAACACCGGCGACTTCCTGTTCAACTTCAAACATGGACCCATCAGACGGATCGAACCGATTGTCCAGCGTGTTACGGGCGAAGCTGTAACTCACCGCGGATTTCAGGATCGTTTTTCCATTCTCACCAGTGATCGACTGTGCCGTCGTTGATTTCTCGCTGGTTTCCGACTGTGACAATTCATATCCAACGCGGTGATAATAGTCATTCGCGGCGCCAAATCCGATTCCAAAATCAAAACCACGGCGGGTAATGGAAAAGGAGTCTTCCTTGATTTTTTCGTTGAAAACGCTGGCCCGGCCGGTCAGGTTGCGCCCGAACAGATACGGCTCTGACACCCCGACTCGCACATTCGAACGGCTGGCCGACACATCAAGGCTGAAATTGATGCCTCGGCCGGTACCAAGGAAGTTTCTTTCATCGAGACCAAGCGCAAAACTGGTCTGATCAAGCGATGAATACCCAAGGCCGATTGAAAATTCACCTGTCGACTGTTCCTCCACAGTCAGTTCGGTCACCGTCTGTTCGTCCGAGCTTCCAACAATGTTGCGGACCGAAACATCGGAAAAGAACCCAAGGTTGCGGACATTTCGAATGGACCTCTCGAGTTTCAGCTGATTGAAGGCGTCCCCCTCGACAAGCTCGAACTCCCGCCGAATGACTGAATCCAGCGTGCGGACATTATTAACGATTTCAATGCGCTCAATGAAATTCTTCTGTGCCTTACCGATGCCAACCTTGATATTCAGCGTCTGTGTCTGTGGATCGGTGATCACCTCCGGCTCGACATTCACGAACGCATAGCCAAGAGACCCCAGCTCGTTGGTAATATCCAGAAGCCCCTTTTCCAGCGCCCTGACGTCGTACCAGCCATCATCACCAAAATCGAACTGCTGACGCAGCAGGTCGAGGTCCACATTCTCAATCTGGCTGTCAATCAGGATTTCATCGACCTTGTATCGGCTCCCCTCATTCAAAATGAAGGAGACAGCAAATCCCGTCCGATCCGGCAACAGGCCTCCCTGCACGCGCGACACATCAATATCGGCATAGCCCCGCGCCAGATAGAACTGGCGAAGCAGCCTGACATCATAGTCAAGGCGCGCCTCGTCATACTTGTCAGAGGTTGCAAAAATGGCCCACCAGTTGGACACGCGGCTGGAAATGGCCCGCCGAAGAGCCGCATCCGAATATCGTTCATTCCCGTTGAAGGTGATCGATTTGATCTTGATCAGCGGCCCTTCGGTCACAACAAAGGCCAGATCGACCCGATTTTCGTCAAGTTCAATGATCTGTGGGTCGACGACGGCAGCGTACCGACCAGCTGCCTGATACACTTCAAGCAACTTCTGGCTTGCTTCGACCGCAAGCCTGCGGGTGAAGACACGCCGTGGTTGAATATCAATGATTTCAAGAAGCTTTTCATCATCAAGGGCGTCATTGCCTTCAATGTTCACCCGGTTGATGATTGGGTTTTCAACAACATTGATTCGAAGCACCGCGCCATCGATATCAATGTCGATGTCTGCGAACAATTCGGTTTCATAAAGCCGTTCCAGCGCGATGCTCAACGAACTGCGCGTGACGCGGTCACCAACACGAACCGGCAGGTAGGACAAAACAGTGCCGACGGCGACCCGCTTGTTGCCTGAAACCGCGATTTCATCAATTTTGACCTGATCATTGGCCGATTGCGCGGCCGAGGGCGTTGGCGTTCCGACCGCCAAAGCCAAAAGCAAAACGAGAACTAGCAGCGGTTTCGGCATGATCATCAATCTCCTGATCCGACCGGAGGACTATAACCATGCCGCCAGAGTAATCAAAGCGTACATTTCATGTGCGAATGGCCGCAATCCAGCTAGCCAATGAGTCGCGCCACGTCGAACACGACAAGAACCACTGTTAATCCAAGCAAAATGGCAATGCCACCCCGAAGCAAAAGGTTCTGAAGCTCAAGCGGGAGTGGCCTGCCGAACAGCGCCTCGTAGAAGAAGAATACAAGATGACCGCCATCCAGAGCCGGTATTGGCATCAAATTGATCAGTCCCAGATTGATTGAAATGACAGCTGTCAGCAGAATGAATGGAATAATTCCCTGTTGCAGCGCTGATCCGGAAATCTTGGCGATCCCCACCGGCCCCTGCACCTCGCCGGCCTGCATCTTGCCACTTCCAAGACGCGCGAGGCCGCGCAGGATCATCACCGACATCCGAAACGCATCGGAGGTGGCCGCCATCAGCGCGCTTCCCGGCAAAAGACGCTCACGCGTCCCTGCGCCAGCCGATTTGACACCAAGAACGCCCATATAGATCTGCATTGATTCGTTAAAACGCGGCGTGGGCGTAACTGTAAGAACCAGTTCGCGCGTGTCCCGCTCAATGGTAAATTCCAGTGGCCGGCCCGGGCTTTCGACAACAAGCCCTCGCAGATCGTTGAAGTCACGAACGCTGATGCCATCAATGCCAGTCACCAGATCCCCGGGCTGCAACCCTGCCTCGGCAGCAGCCGTTTCCGGCAACACCTCGCCAATCTGCGCAGGCAGGAAAACCTTGCCAGCCGTCATATAGACCATCGCAAACAGAATGATCCCGAGAATAAAGTTGGCGATTGGCCCCGCTGCAACAATGCCTATACGCCACCAGAGCCCGGCGCCGGCAAAACTTCCCGGAACACTGGACGCCTCGTCAGACGCGCCACCAGCCTCGCTTTCATCACCCCGCATGCGAACATAGCCACCAAGCGGGATGGCCGCGATACGCCAGTGCGTTCC
>JBMZTC010000029.1:0-14464 GCA_049623505.1 Puniceispirillaceae bacterium (SeqCode)
TAGCGGCTCCGGACCGGGCCAGTTATGATCGGGCCAGCGTGGGCCGGTTCGAAGCTTCATGGTCATGTCTCCTTGTCGGGGTGCCCGGCAAAGCGACGGCGGCGGTGATATGGGCAGGAGTGGCGCGCCCGAGCAAGCTCAAGATGGGGGATTGGCCAGTGTGGCCATCGCCATGCGAATAATCCGGCAACGCCTGACCAGTTGCCATAACCAGTTGCCATAACCAGCCTTTGACGCCATATAAACTGAGATAAGAGTCCGCCCTTCTGGGCGCGCCGTGGCAGAGGAACGCGATGACACCATACGACAATGGCACCGGCAAGGCCGCCAAGCCAGCCGACGAACGGCAGGTTGCCGCGCGCCCAACCCGCGACGAGGCCGAGGCCGCCGTTGAGACATTGCTTCGCTGGATGGGCGAATCACCGGCCCGCGAAGGGCTTGTTGATACGCCGGCCCGCGTTGTTCGCGCCTGGGAGGAATTCTGTTCAGGCTATGGCGACGATCCGGCCGCGCTGTTGAACAGCACCTTCGAGGAAGTCGAAGGGTATGACGACATGGTCATGCTTCGCTCGATCCGCATGGAAAGCCATTGCGAGCATCATCTGGTGCCGATTCTCGGCACCGCCCATATTGCCTATCTTCCCGACCGGCGCGTTGTCGGCATTTCAAAACTGGCCCGTGTGCTGGACAGTTTCGCGCGCCGCCTGCAGACGCAGGAAACACTTACCGCACAGGTTGCCGACTGTATCCAGACAGCGCTGCAACCGCGCGGGGTGGCGGTGCTGATCGACGCGCAGCACCAATGCATGACCACACGCGGGGTGCATAAATCGGATGTGTCGATGATCACAACCCGGTTTACCGGCACCTTTCAGAATGATCGCGATCTTCGTGACAGATTCCTCGCCCAGGCGCGGCACGGCTAGCCAGAACCACCCCGGCAATCAGGCGTCATCATGCCTGCCACCGAATTTTTGTGTGACCTGACAGGGCGATCGGCTATGCTCCGGTGAAACTGGCCCGCAAAACTAGGGAAAACGGGTGCCCGAGATATGAACCTCTCACCGGTCCTGAACATCCTCGGCCTGCTGACCACCATCCTGGGGGCGGCGATGCTGATACCGATGTGTGTCGATCTGTATTTCGGGTCCTCCGATTGGCAGGTCTTTGCGCTGTCGGCGCTTCTGACAGCCTTTGTCGGCATTTCGGTCTGGCTTGCCACCTCACAGCGCGAGGCCTTCGACCTTGGCCTGCGGCAGGCGTTCCTTCTTACAAACGGGTCCTGGATCTCGATCGGCGTCTTCGGCGCGCTTCCCTTCATATTCAGCGAATTACAGCTCAGCGTGACTGACGCTGTCTTTGAATCCGTATCGGGAATCACCACCACCGGATCGACCGTTCTTCAGGACATAGAAATGGCGTCGCCGGGGATCCTGATCTGGCGGGCGCTGCTGCAATGGCTTGGCGGGGTTGGCATTATCGTCATGGCGATGGCCGTGCTGCCGATGCTGTCGGTTGGCGGGATGCAGCTGTTCCGCACGGAATCCTATGATACCGCGGACAAGGTCGTGCCCCGCGCGGCCCAGCTTGCCGGCGGCATCGGGCTGGTCTATGCCGGGCTGACGGCAAGCTGGGCCGTCATGCTGTCGGTCGCGGGAATGAGCAATTTCGACGCCATCGCGCATGCCATGACAACACTCGCCACCGGCGGGTACTCCACACGCACAGCCTCGATCGCGGCCTTTGATTCAGTGGCGATCGAATGGATCATCATCTTTGGCATGATCGTTGGCAGTCTGCCCTTTGCGCATTATCTCGCCATGGTCCGTGGTGGCTGGCGGCCCCTTCTGCAGGATCCGCAGGTCCGCTGGTTCCTGGCACTTCTCGCCTCGGTTGTTCTGATATTGATATGGTTCCTCAGCAATGACGGCATGCCGGTCGCGGTGGCGATCCGCCAGGCAAGTTTCAACGCTGTCTCGATCATGACCGGAACCGGCTATGGCAGTGCGAATTTCTCGGCCTGGGGCGGCTTTGCCTCGACCCTGTTGCTGATCAGCATGTTCATCGGGGGATGTGGCGGTTCGACAACCTGCGGCATCAAGATGTTCCGGTTGCAGGTTCTGGCGACAACGGCGCGTGTGCAGATCGGCCGTCTGCTGCGTCCGCATGCGGTGATCCTTGCCTATTACAACCGTCGGCCAGTGGCGAATGAGGTCATGGACTCGGTGATGGGGTTCTTCTACCTCTACATCATCTGTTTTGTTGTTCTGGCGATCCTGCTTGGCGCCCTTGGTCTTGATTTCATCACCGCCCTGTCAGGTGCAGCGACATCAATCAGCAATGTTGGGCCGGGGCTTGGCAATCTGATCGGTGCCGAGGGCAATTTCTCGTCATTGCCGGATCTGGCGAAGTGGATCATGGCCTTTGGCATGCTGCTTGGCCGGCTTGAACTGTTCACCGTTCTGGTGATGCTGAACCCGGGCTTCTGGCGCCGTTAGGCGGCGCCTGGCGCAGCTTTCCTAGGGAAGAATCACATTGTCGAGCTTGGCAAGCTCGGCCCGTGCCTGACTGTCAAGCCCGGCAAGCGCCTTGTTCAGACACCCATTTACCGCGCGTTGCACATCATTCGCCGAGGATGATTCGGGAATTGTCACCGAATGCGACGCCGCCAGCTTGATCATTGCCTGCGATCCGCCAACAGGCTGCAGCCACATCAGCTGCGCCTCGAATTCGACCCTGATTTCACTGTCCTGTTGATCGGTCAGCGCATTCGCCAATCCGGTCTGTGGAGGCAGCTTGACCTTGGTCACCGCGGCGCGCGTAATGTCGAGAATCATTTCGCCGCTGCCACCTGCCGGCATCAGCACCTGCGTCGCCCATTGTGAGACCAGATTGCCAGGATAGGGTTGCTGGAGATGGCCGATATAGGGCGGCTTGATGGGCATCTCCCAATTTTCGATGATCTCAAGCTGCCGCGCGTTCAATGGCAGCGCCGCAAACCCGGCGGTCTGCACCGACACCTGTGGTGGTGGTGGCGACGTTGCCGTGCAGGCCGCCAGAACAAGCGCGGCCATCAGCAGTGGCATGGTAAACGCACGCATGGGCATCTCCCCGTTCAAACACAATCTGGTCTTACGGCAAGAAGGCGGCATGAATATGGCGATATCACTGTCTGGTGACAGTCGCGGCCGTAACCGGCGGGTCGATCGATCGTGTTGTCTTGCAGAATTCACAGGTGACGTCGATGGTGCCGGATTCCGTTACCAGATCCGCCAGTTCGGCGGCGGACATTCGTTCCAGAACCGCGATCGCCCGGTCGGGGCTGCACCGGCAGCTGTCCTGGACCGGCTGTGCTGGCGCCACATGCGGGCGAAGCGCGTTGAAAAGCCGGAATATCAGTGATTCCGGTGCCAGATCCGGGTCAACAAGCTCGTCCCGCCGTACTGAACGAAGCAACATCTCGGCGGTTGCCCAGGCATCGTCCTGAACGTCGCGCGAAATACTGGCAAGATTGCCCCCATCGACAGCCACCCGCTGCACCATCATGGCGCTGGCGGTCCAGTTGTCGCCATCGCGTCCGGCCGCGGCAACGATATGGCTGTCAACCTGCTCGGAATTGGCGAACCATGCTGTCGCGGCATCGCTCAGCGTCTCGCCACTCAGCTCAACAATACCCTGATAACGGCCATTCTCGCTTCCCTGGTCGACGGTAAAGGCAGCATAACCCGACCCGAGAAGCGCCGGAACACTGGCTGGCTGGCTGCTTGCCATATCGTTGCCGACCGGCGGCGGCGCATCTTCGTCAAAAGCGGTATAGCCGCGGAGCGCGCCATCCGATGTCATGTCGGCAAGAAGCGTCTTCACATACCCGTCACCCTTTGCCTGAAGGGTAAATACGCCATCGAACTTCATGAAGGTCGACAGACAGGCGGCAATGGCCATGGCCTCGGCCTGGAGGCTTGCCACCGCATCCGGATAGCCGTGTCGTGTCAGGATCCGGGTTGCCGGCACGCCAACACTGGCAAACCGCCCCCTGATCAGGGCCGTGTCACCAGCCTCGCCAGCAAGATAGAAAGGCAGGATCTGCGCGCCGGCGCTGCCTGCATCAAATGACGCCACATGTCTCTCCGCTGCGGTTGCGGGCCGCCGGCCCTCGGATTTTGCCTAATTGCCAGCCATGCACCAGGACAGGATGGCCTTCTGCGCATGAAGCCTGTTCTCGGCCTCGTCAAACACCGCCGATTGTGGCCCATCAATCACCTCGGCGGTGATTTCCATGCCACGCCAGGCCGGAAGGCAATGCAGAACGATGGCATCGCCGGCCGCCAGCTCAAGAAGTTCGCTGTTCACCTGAAACGGTTTGAAATCCTCACGCCTGGTACCTTCATCATCACCCATCGAGATCCAGACATCGGTCACCAGTGTCTGGCTGCCGGTGGCCGCCTCGCGCGCGGAGTCATACAGAACAAGATCGGCACCCTCGGCGCGGGCCCAGGCAAGAAGCTCGGCCGACGGGGCATAGCCGTCCGGGCAGGCAAGTCGCAGCTGGAAGCCGAATCTTGCGGCAGCCTCGATCCAGCTTGCCGCGACGTTATTGCCATCGCCAATCCAGGTCACAATCTGGCCGTCAAGCGCCCCGTGACGTTCGATCATCGTCTGCAGATCGGCCATGATCTGGCAGGGATGCGAACGCGCTGTCAGCGCATTGACCACCGGCACGCTGGCATGTTCGGCAAGCGTCAGCAGCGTCTCATGAGCAAAGCAGCGAATGGTGATGAGATCGACATAGCGTGACAGTACGCGCGCCGTGTCCTCAATGCTCTCACCGCGGCCAATCTGCAGGTCCTGCGCAGAAAGCATCAGCGGCGTCCCGCCAAGCTGTGTAATCCCGACCTCGAAGGACACGCGGGTACGGGTCGAGGGTTTCTCGAAGATCATTGCCACGGTTTTTCCGGCAAGCGGCCGCGCCGAGCCGGTGCCGGCCTTGAGTGCCGCCTTGGTTGCCGCCGCGTCATCCAGCATGCCCTGCAGCGTTTCGGTGCTGAAATCCCGTATATCCAGGAAATGTCGCATTATTGGCTGTCCTGTTCTGGGGCCTGTTCTGGGGCCTGTTCTGGGGCCTGTTCTGGGGCCATTTTGGCCAGGGCCATATCAAACCCTTCGACCGCCAGACTTATTTCATCCTCGGATATGATCAGCGGCGGCAGGAATCGAATGGTGTTCTCACCTGCCGGCACCGTCAGTATGTTCGCCTCGCGAAGCGCCGCCACCACCTCGCCGGCCGGCAGATCATCGGCAAGCCGCACACCACACAGGAAGCCTCGGCCCCTGACTTCGGTGATGACATCTGGATGGCGCGCGGCCACATCCGCCAGCATGTCACGCATGACATCGGCACGGCGGCGCACATCCTCAAGGAAGCCCGGTGCCGTCACCTCGTCAAGGATGACCTCGGCCACCGCCATGGCCAGCGGATTGCCAGCAAAGGTCGAACCGTGCGTTCCGGGTGTCATGGCGTTGCCAACCGCGTCGCTTGCGATGACCGCGCCAACCGGAAACCCACCGCCAAGACCCTTTGCCATGGCGATGATATCGGGCTTGATGCCGGATGTCTGATAGGCGAACAGCGTGCCGGTGCGGCCAATGCCGGACTGTACCTCGTCGGCGATGACAAGCGCGCCGAATTCATCGGCCGCCTCGCGGACACCGCGAAGATAGTCATCATGCGCGTCACGGGCACCACCCTCACCCTGCACAGGCTCGATCATCACCGCCGCGACATGATCGCCAAGCGCGGCGCGAAGCTCGTTCAGATTGCCGAAGGGAACATGGTCGAACCCGTCTGGCATCGGACCGAAACCCGTGCGATTCGCCGGCTTGTCGGTGGCGGCAAGCATGCCAAGTGTCCGTCCGTGAAACGAGCCGGTGGCGCACAGGATGGTGGTGCGCTCGGGCTGGCCGCTCTCATAGGCGGCGCGGCGCGCCATCTTGACGGCGGATTCATTCGCCTCGGCGCCGGAATTGCAGAAATAGACCTGGTCCAGCCCGGTCAATGCGGCCAGTTTTTCAGCCACACGTTCCTGGCCTGGAATGCGATAGAGGTTCGAGGTGTGCCACAGCTTTCCGGCCTGATCACGCAGCGCGGCAATCAGCGCCGGATGCGAATGACCAAGCGTGTTCACGGCAATGCCACTTGCACAGTCGAGATAGCGCTCGCCATCCTCGGTGATCAGCCAGCACCCGTCC
Organism: Puniceispirillaceae bacterium (SeqCode); assembly: GCA_049623505.1. Taxonomy (GTDB): domain Bacteria; phylum Pseudomonadota; class Alphaproteobacteria; order Puniceispirillales; family Puniceispirillaceae; genus UBA8309. The sequence continues at coordinate 6,247 of JBMZTC010000029.1, forward strand.
CCACGAACAAAGGACAGATCGGCACGGCCATATGTTTTCATCACTGCCGATGTCGGCGTCTTGGCTATTTGCGGCGCGGTCATGTCGAAATCCATTCTGGAGGTCCGTCCCTTCACGGACCGTGGTCATTTACCTTCCCGTACCGGGACCGGCATGGCGTCACCGGCCCATGCCACAAAAGCCAAACCACCAGCACGTCGACGAGGACGGCGGTGGTTGGATTCACAGCATCGGAAGGCTGCCAAATTCGGCATTTCGGTCAGGCTTGTCAAGGCGTTTGCGGACCTGTCGCCGGTCGGCGTGCCGAACCGGTCATCGGGCCACACATTGGGCTGATCAGTCCTGGATGAAATGCTTGCTGAGGCGCAGGCCCTGGGATTGATAGTTTGACCCCGATCCACTGGCACCATAGAGGCTGTCCGGCACCGCCGTCATGGGTTCATAGACAAGGCGACACACTGTCTGACCTTCTTCGATCAGGAACGGCACATCATGCGATCGCACCTCGAGGACCGCACGGGTCGCGCCGGCACCAAGTTCCGCCATGCCAAAGCCGGGATCAAAGAAACCGGCATAATGCGCCCGGAACTCGCCAACACGGGTGTCATAGGCCCGCATTTCGGCAGCATGATCCCGCGGTACGGTGACAAACTCCCGGCTTGCCAGGATGTAGAATTCATCAGGATGCAGCACCAGCCCGCCAGCGACGAGATCTGCTGCCGTCAAGCGTTCCCAGAACGCATCCACCTGACAGCTTGCTGGCGAATCAATATCAATCAGCCCGGCATGTTTGCGCGCCCGCCAGCCGATGATGCCGCTGCTTTCGGCCGGCGCCAGATTGACACCAAGCGCCACCCCGTCGCGGATATCGACATCATCCGCGCCGCGCACCAGGCCGACATCACGCTGCAGGGCGATCATGGCCGCGTCCGACATTGCTGACGGCCCCCGGCGAAGACGGAGTTGCGACAGGCACGATCCCGGCCGCACCAGCACCGAAAAGGTTCGCGGCGAAATCTCGGCATAGAGCGGGCCCTGATAGCCGTCCGGAACAGCCTCGAACTCGGACGCGTGATCAGCAATCAGGCGGGTGAAGATATCAAGCCGGCCGGTCGAAGATTTGGGGTTGGCCATGGCGCTCAGCCCAGCGGCAAGGCGAAGTGATTCCTGAAGCTCGACGATATAGACACAGCCACGTTCCAGAACCGCGCCGCCGGTCAGGTCGATCTGATGCATGGCCACCCGGCCAAGCTTGTCCTCGACCCGCATTTCGGCGCCGGGAAGAAAGGATGACTGCACCCGCCAGGCGCGGGTGCCAAGCCGCAAATCAAGACTGGCGGGTTGCAGCTGCGCCGCGGTGACCGGTGTGGGCGCGGCAATCATGCCGGTATCGATGGCGGCACGGATCTCCTGCACCGGCAGGATGCCCTCATTCACATTGGTGGTCTTGTTGCTTTTGGCCATATTGGTATCGGCAGCCGCCGCGTTCCCGCTGGTCATGCGCCCTGCCCCCCTAACTCTTCAGCCGATAACCGGATTTCAAAACACGGTAGCACAGCCATCCCAGAACGCCATTCACAACAACAAGACAGACAAGACCAACCATGACAGGCCGGTCGGCAATGCCGATCAGCCCATATCGAAACCCGTCGATAGCGTAGAAAAACGGGTTCAGCGTGGCAATGGTATCGAACGGCGCCGGCAAGCGTTCAACCGAATAGAATGTTCCCGACAGGAAGGCCAGCGGCTGGATCACGAAATTGGTGATCGCCGCCATCTCGTCAAACTTGTTGGCCCAGATCCCGGCCAGAATTCCGGCGAAGGCAAGTGCCAACGAGCCAAGCACGAGAAAGGCAAGCGCCACCAGCGGTGCCGCCGGAACCGACAGCCCGCCAAAAAGACCAAGCACAACAGCGGCTGTCAGGCCAACGGCGATACCGCGGGTCATCCCGCCTGCCGCCATGCCAACCAGAAGTTCCGCCGGACCAATCGGTGGCATCAGGATATCAACGATATTGCCCTGCACCTTTGCGACAACCAGCGAGGAAGAGGTGTTGGCAAAGGCATTCTGCAGCACCGTCATCATGACAAGCCCGGGAACAAGGAAGGCGATGAAATCGACATCCCCCGCCAGCTGCGCGCGTTCGCCAACGGCCACCGCGAACACCATCAGGAACAGCATCGATGTGATCACCGGCGCGGCGACTGTCTGCATCGCCACTTTGGCAAAGCGCTGAACCTCGCGCAGATAGAGGGTCCACAGGCCAATCCAGTTGATTCGCCCGATCTGAACTGGCCGTGGTGACACTGTCTGCGGCTGGATAATCTGCCGAAATTCAGAATCTGTGGCCGCGGGAATGGCCGGGGAGGAGGAAGACTGATCATTCATGCCGCAGAACATAGGCCCGTCAGGGCCGTTTCGCAATATCGGCGACGGTGTGATGGCGGCGGTTGTGGTGGCGGTGGTGGCGGTGGTCGCATCCGGCTGATAGACTCGTCACCAGCGTGACGGAGAGCCGCATTCGATGACCGACAAGAAACCACCGGCAGAGCGCCGCCTGATGAACAAGGCGGTCCATTATCTTGGCCGCTACACCGCATCACAACAGCGGCTTCGCGAGGTGTTGCGCCGGTTCGCGGTTCGCAAGCTCGTATCGCATGATGGTGCCGACGTGGCGCGCGCCATCGACACGGTGGTTGGCGAGTGTGTCAGGCTTGGCTATGTCGATGACACCGCCTTTGCGCTCGCCAAGGCACGCAGCAAGCGACGTGGCGGCCGTTCGGCGCTTGCCATCCGCCGCAGCCTGCAGGAGCACGCCATCGACCCGGACCTTGTCGATGAAGCTCTTGCCGCCGCCGATGAGGAATCAACCGATGGCGAGCTGGTGGCCGCACTGCGCCATGCCGCGCGAAGGCGGCTTGGCCCCTATGCCACCCGCCAGGGCGATGCGGCGACACGGCAACGTCATCTTGCCTCGCTTGCACGGGCCGGCTTCACGCTTGGCATTGCCCGCCAGGTGATGGATCTTGAGGATGCTGATTCGGCCGAACAGCTGGTTGCCGAACTGCGCCGCTAGGCAGCGCGCCTGTCTTGCGATGCGTCGTGCCATCGGTCTAGACTGACGGTCTGATTTCAACAGCCGCCCTGGGACATGCATGGCATGATGGGCGGCCCGCCGGGTGGGAGGACAATCGATGACCCAGGACAGACTGTTTGCGCCAGGCAAGGAGACCGTTGAGAACGCCCTGATCGATGATGACGGCTACAAGGCGATGTATGCCGATTCAATTGCCGATCCCGATGCGTTCTGGGCCGAACATGGCAGGCGGATCGACTGGATCAGGCCCTACAGCCAGATCAGCGATGTCTCCTATGATGCCGGCGATCTTCACATCAACTGGTATGCCGACGGCACGCTGAACGCGGCGGCGAATTGCCTTGACCGCCATCTGGCGACGCGTGGTGATCAGACAGCCATCATCTGGGAGGGTGATGATCCGGCCGATTCGCGTCACATCACCTATGCCGAGCTGCATGAGGAAGTCTGCCGCTTTGCCAATGTGATGAAGGCCGAAGGGGCGAAGAAGGGCGACCGGATCACAATCTATATGCCGATGATCCCGGAGGCCGCCGTGGCGATGCTTGCCTGTGCGCGGATTGGCGCCGTGCATTCAGTGGTGTTTGGCGGGTTTTCACCGGACGCGCTGGCGGGCCGCATTCAGGATTGTGATTCAAACATGGTCATCACCGCCGATGAAGGTGTGCGCGGCGGCCGTGCCGTGCCGCTGAAGGCGAACACCGACGCGGCGCTTGCCTCCTGCCCGGACTGCAGCAAGGTCATTGTCGTCAAACGCACCGGCGGCGCCATCGACTGGGTCGAGGGTCGTGACGTCTGGTATCACGAGGCGATGGATGGCGCGTCGGCGGATTGTCCGGCAGAGGAAATGAACGCCGAGGACCCGATGTTCATCCTCTATACCTCTGGATCGACCGGCAAACCAAAGGGGGTTCTTCACACCACCGGTGGCTATATGGTCTATGCCTCAATGACCCATCAATATGTCTTCGACTATCATGATGGTGACATTTACTGGTGCACCGCCGATGTCGGCTGGGTCACCGGACACAGCTATATCGTCTATGGTCCGCTGGCCAATGGCGCGGTTACGTTGATGTTCGAGGGCGTGCCAACCTATCCCGACAGTTCGCGTTTCTGGCAGGTTGTCGAGAAACACAAGGTCAACATCTTTTACACCGCGCCAACGGCCATTCGGGCGCTGATGCGCGAGGGCGAGGCACCGGTAACGGGATGCGACCGGTCTTCGCTGCGGCTTCTTGGCAGCGTCGGCGAGCCAATCAATCCCGAGGCCTGGATGTGGTATCACGATGTTGTTGGTGATGGCCGCTGTCCGATTGTCGATACCTGGTGGCAGACCGAGACAGGCGGCATCCTGATTACGCCGCTTCCCGGCGCCACCACAACCAAACCCGGATCGGCGACGCGCCCGTTCTTCGGCATTGAGCCTGTCCTTGTCGATGGCGACAACAACATTCTGGACGGCGCGGTCGATGGAAATCTGTGCATCGGGCGGTCCTGGCCCGGGCAGATGCGGACTGTCTATGGTGACCATCAGCGCTTCATCGAAACCTATTTCACCACCTTCCCGGGGCGGTACTTCTCGGGCGATGGCGCGCGCCGCGACGAGGACGGCTATTTCTGGATCACCGGACGTGTCGATGATGTTCTGAACGTGTCCGGTCACCGGATGGGAACAGCAGAGGTCGAATCAGCGCTGGTGGCACACCCGAAGGTAGCTGAATCCGCCGTTGTCGGCTATCCGCACGACATCAAGGGCCAGGGAATCTATGCCTATGTGACGCTGATCGAGGGCTGTGAGCCAAGCGATGATCTGGCCGCCGAACTCAGGCAATGGACCCGCAAGGAAATCGGCCCCATCGCCACGCCGGACCTCCTGCAATGGGCACCACAATTGCCAAAAACCCGTTCCGGCAAGATCATGCGACGAATTCTGCGGAAAATCGCGGCCAATGATTATGCCGAACTTGGTGACACCTCGACGCTTACAGACCCCGGGGTTGTGACAGATCTGGTCGAAAACCGGCAGAACCGATAGCGGCCTCTTCGCTCTGAATGTCGGGGCGGTGAATGGCGATCCGATACGGCTGCGGTCCCATGACGGCTGACGGGGCGGCAGTCACCGGATCTGAAGTTCATTCGCACGGCAGACAGCGTGAAGCCGGTTGCGCGCGCCAAGCTTGCCGCGCAGACTTTTGATATGGTGCTTCACCGTAACCTCGCTGAGTGACAGCGACGTGGCGATTTCACGGTTGCTCAACCCGTCACGAAGGCCAGCCAGCACGTCATGCTCACGCTTTGTCAGGTCAATCGACAATGGCGGGGTTTCGCCTATCATGTCGACAGGGATATAGCGTTCGCCCGCGATGATCAGGCGAAGCGCCCCCAGAAAGGCGTCCGCGCTGAGGTTATAGGGCAGGAAGCCTGCCGCGCCGGCGGCGGTAAGATCGGCAACGGACACCGTGCCAGGACGCGAATCCATGACCGCGACCGGCATCCGGTGACGACAATCCCGGCGGAACCGCCGCAGGCCCTGAAGACCCTGCATATCCGGCATCTGCAGATCAAGCGCCACCATGGCAAGCTCGTCAGCCTCATTCGCCAACGCCAGCGCCTCCTCACAGCTTGCGGCGGTAAGGAAGGTGAGGCCCTGGTCAAGGACCGCGATATTATCCTGCGGCGCATTATTCTGCGCCAGATGAGATTGCGCCAGGTGGTTTCGTGCGAAATCACGGCTGAGACTGCTTTCAAAAGCCAGCAGGACACGCATCAACGACCTCCCATGATCGGTTGTTCCAAATGCTCGAAAGGAGTGGCTCAAAAAGAATGATGTTTGAGTATTGATTCACTCAAATTACTGGCGCAACCATGGCAATGCACATGATTTTTCGTAAATAAATCAACTGTTAATAGATTTACATTGCCTGATCAGCGGCTGAAGATTTCGCGAGAAATCCTAAGAAGCAATGTCTTGCTTGAAGGGAGTCGAAACGGATCAAGGGTCGAAATTTTCCGATATTCAAAGGAGATCACAACCTTAAGGTTCAACCATCTTGGCAAGGCGGCCGTTATCAGATCCAGCCGTGTCGTGCGCGTTCTTGCACGGTGCGGGGCGGCCAGGAAAGGCAGTCTTCCGATAAAGACCTCATGGCGTCGTGCCTGGTGAAGCTGTGCCGCGACATGGTCCCCCGCCCAACGTAAACCAATGCTCATCTCGCGTGCTCGTGATCCAGGCATCAGACCCGGTGCAGACTGGCGTGACCGTTCACGAACACCGCCAAGCGACATGGTGAGGCCACCGCCAAGACTCTTCTCCAGCCTGTATTCATATCTGGCCCGCGCCAGATCAAGCCATCGTGACCGCGCGGTAAGATACGCCACGCCGATATGCGATTGCAGGCCTGCCATATGGGCAAAGAACAGCCCGATATCGGCACGCCGGTGGGTCTGCGCAATTTCCAGATCGGGACGCCCCTGCTGAAAGCGCGAAAGGCCCGTTTCGGCGCCGATCCGCACCTGCCGGGCGGCCGCCTTCCGATATGTCGCCGCCGCCCGCAGGATCGCACCGTGGCCGGCATAGCCAGAGCGACGGGGCCGGCGTTGGAACAGGGTGGTATCAAGATCGAAATCCCAGTCGCCGCCGGCGCGATAGAGGTTCCGGACTGTCAGGTTCAGCCACAGATCGACACCGCTGTCGCGCTTGCCTGGCGCGAAAAATGGCTGGTTGGGATTGCATAGCGATATCAGACGGACGCAAAGCATGTGCAGTTCCGAGCCCGGCTGCAGGCGGATTTTCACATCACCCTGGCGATCGACAAGTGACGGTCTGTAACCGACTGTGGCGCCAATCACCGCCTCATGCCGCCAGGGTCCCTGGCAGGCCGTGCGCACCCCTTCGGCACGGCGGCGAACTGCCGGAGCAAGCTGTGCGCCACGCAATGGCGCAAGATGCCGGATGGCAAGCTGGCATCGGCTGGTCCGCATCGCCGCGAACGCCGCGCCAAGCCGCAATTCAGCGGAATGCGGATAGAGGTCAAGCCCTGCCTGTGCCAATTGATGGGCCTCGGCGGCGCGCCCCTCATGAAGAAGTTGTCTTGTCCGGTTCAAGAACCATGCTGGTGACATGTGGGGAAGCAGCACCGATACCGGCACATCCTGTCCAGCCTGCCCGGATGACGGTTCGGCCTGCTGGTGCCCAGAGATGGCCGGGCCCGGGTCAGCCCCGTTTGCCGGTCGGAGCTGGATGAGATTGCCACAGACAATCAGCAGCAACACCAGACTGGCCTGCTGCCATGCTGTCCGGATCCGCAACGCGCCCCCCATCCGGATTATGGTCCAAAAGCATAATGCCCCGGGTTAATCCCGGTTCATGCAGAAGATTCACAGATGATCCGGGGCGGCGAAAGCCTGCCAGAAGGCCGGCGGCACTGCGTCAGGCTAGAGAAGCCGTGCCAGCTTCTCGACAGCAAATTCCGGTGGCTCGTTAAACGTAATGGTGCCGGTGAATGCCCCCGTTTCATCATAGAGATAGACGGTGGCGGTATGATCGAACAGGACGACGCCATCCTCGACCTCAACGCGTTTTGCATAGGCCCCAAAGGCCTCATGCGCGCTGGCAAGCTGACTGGCCTTGCCAGTCAGACCGGTCACTGGCAGATCGAAAAGCGACAGATAGGCTGCCAGCTGTTCGGGCGTGTCGCGTTCGGCATCAACAGTCATGAAGATGGTCTGGAGAGATTCTGGATCACCGCCCTGCGCCGCAACCGCGTCAAGCGAGGTGGCAAGCAAGGTCAGCGTCATCGGACAGACATCCGGACAATAGCTGTAGCCAAAGAACAGCGCTATCGGCGCCCCGGCGAAATCGGCGTTGCGCCGCGGCGTGCCGGTCTGGTCGACAAGCTCGAAAGGCTGATCCTGAAAATTCCGGAAACCGACATCCATCTGCCGGGCCTGCCTTTCGGCCAGCCAGAAGACAGCCGCGGCAAGAAGACAGAACCCGATGACAGCAGCGACCGCGATCCCGCGGCGGCCAGATTTACGAACAGCATGTCCCATAACGCGTGGTTTAGTGCCTGACAACGCCGGGCGCAACCCGGAAAGCAACCGGGCAGGCAACCGGG
>JBMZTC010000029.1:14563-29961 GCA_049623505.1 Puniceispirillaceae bacterium (SeqCode)
CGCCATCCTTACCGCCATCCTTACCATTGAATCCCTGTGGCCGGTGCGTGTAGTCTGCGCGGGACGCAGACCAGCCCGGACCGACCCGCATGACCGCTCTCATCATTCTCATCGACCAGATCGTCAACCTCTATATCTGGACGATGCTGGCCTATATCATCATCACCTGGCTGATTGCCTTCCGGATCATCAATCCATGGCAGCCCTTCGTTCGCATGGCGCTGACATTCCTTGGCCGTATCCATGAACCGCTGATGAGTCTGGTGCGCCGCTTTCTGCCTGATCTTGGCGGCATCGACATCAGCCCGATTGTTCTTCTTCTGGCGGTGCAGTTTCTGCGCAACCTGATCATCGGCTTCCTGACCGGGCTGGCCTGACAAGGCCGGGCTGACAAGGCCGGGTTGACAAGGCCGGGCTGATGCCTTCATGTCGCCTCAGGCGAACAAACCGGCGTAAACCCGGCGGGACAATCACCAACGCCATTCCACAATGCAGACGTTTCAAGTTCGGGGGGCGCGCCGTCGCGCGCGGTAAATTTCATGACAGCAGATAATGTGACAGCCGCAACGGTGATTGACGGCAAGGCGTTCTCGGACAGGCTTGTGGCGCGGGTCGCCGACGCCGCGGCGCACCTGACCACCAAGATTGGCCGGGCGCCGGCGCTGGCGGTGGTGCTTGTCGGCGACAATCCGGCAAGCGCCGTCTATGTCCGCAACAAGATTGAACGCACCACGGCAGCCGGCATGCGCTCCATCGAAAGGCGCCTTGACGCGACCACCGGCCAGGACGAGTTGCTGGCCATCATCGACGAGCTGAACGCGGATGATGGTGTCGACGGAATCCTTGTCCAGCTTCCTCTGCCGCCGCAGATCGACGAGGCCGCGGTGATCAATGCCATTTCACCTGACAAGGATGTTGACGGCTTTCATGTTGTCAATGCCGGGCGGCTGGCGACCGGCCAGGATGCGCTTGTTCCCTGCACCCCCTATGGCTGCCTGATGCTACTTCAGGATCATCTTGGCGACCTGTCCGGGCTGAACGCGGTTGTTGTCGGCCGCTCGAACATTGTTGGCAAGCCAATGGCGCAGCTTCTGTTGCAACAGAGCTGCACGGTGACCATCGCGCATTCGCGGACGCGTGATCTGCAGGCTGTCTGCGCCGCCGCTGACATCCTGGTTGCCGCGGTGGGGCGGCCGGAGATGATCACCGGCGATTTCGTCAAGCCGGGGGCCACCGTCATTGATGTCGGAATCAACCGGGTGCCGGCACCCGAACGTGGCGAGGGCAAATTCAGGCTTACCGGCGATGTGGATTTCGCCAGCGCGGCGGCTGTTGCCGGCGCCATCACACCGGTGCCCGGCGGGGTTGGCCCGATGACCATCGCCTGCCTTCTTCGCAATACGCTGGTTGCGGCCGCGCGACGCTTTGACGCCGAACTGACCGATCTCTAGCTTTTTGCGCCACGGCGCCCTATCTAACTGGCATCAGCCCCCGCAGAAGGCAGCCCCATGATGGCCGCAGATAAATTCATTCTCATCGCCGCTCTTGGCATCGTCGCCGTGATCCTGTTCTGGGGGGTGATCACGATGGCGCGGGGCGGTGAATATAACGTCAAGAATTCCAATCGGATCATGCGCTACAGGATCGTCTTCCAGGCCGTCGCACTGGCCTTGATCCTGATTCTGATGTGGTTCCGGCAGGCCAGTGGCTAACCCGTCCGTATCGCCAGATTCCAATAGGGAGCGCAACCGGCAATGGTGAAACTCAACAAAATCTATACCCGCACCGGCGATGATGGCGAGACCAGCCTTGTCGACGGGCGCCGCGTCGCCAAGTCATCACGCCGGCCAAGCGCGTTTGGCGAGGTTGACGAGGCCAATTCGGTGATCGGGCTGGCCAGGCTTCACAGCCGTGATGACGCCGACGCTGACGCCATGCTTGGCCGTATCCAGAATGATCTGTTCGATCTTGGCGCGGACCTTGCGACGCCGGAAAGTGATACACCGGCGCTGCGGATCACCGACGAACAGGTGCAGCGGCTCGAATCTGAAATCGACCAGATGAATGCCTCGCTGAAACCCCTGACGTCCTTTATCCTGCCTGGCGGATCACCGGCGGCGGCGTGGCTTCACCTTGGGCGAACCGTGGTGCGCCGGGCCGAGCGCCGGATGACCGAACTGGCGTCCGAGGAGGTGGTCAATGAAGCGGCGATGCGCTACATCAACCGTCTGTCGGATCATCTGTTCGTGCTGGCCCGGACTCTCAATAAAGGGGGCGAAACCGACGTGTTGTGGCGTCCCGGACAAAATTCTGGCCAGAAATGAACAAGTTTTTCCTTGCTCAGGGTATTATCTCGAACAAGGTATTATTCTGAACATAAGCAGGTGAATCTCTCTTTGAAGGAGTGACAGATGAAGGTGCTAGTCCCGGTCAAGCGGGTGATCGACTACAACGTGAAGGTGCGGGTAAAGGCCGACAACACCGGCGTTGAGCTGGCGAATGTGAAGATGGCGATGAATCCGTTTGACGAGATCGCCGTCGAAGAGGCATTGCGTCTGAAAGAGGCTGGCGGCGCCGATGAGGTTGTCGCCGTTTCCATCGGCCCGAGCCAGAACCAGGAGACAATCCGCACCGCGCTGGCCATGGGCGCCGATCGCGGCATCCATATCGAGGCACCACACGAGATTGAGCCGCTGGCGGTTGCCAAGCTGCTGAAGGAAGTTGTGGCGCGCGAGGAGCCGGGTCTTGTCTTTGTTGGCAAGCAGGCCATTGATGATGACTGCAACCAGACCGGCCAGATGCTGGCCGCGCTTCTCGGATGGGCCCAGGGCACCTTCGTCTCGGGCATCGAGATCACGGGTGACAGCGCCGCCGTCATTCGCGAGGTTGATGGCGGTCTGGAACATCTTGAGATCAAGATGCCAGCCGTTGTTACCGTCGATCTGCGCCTGAATGAGCCGCGCTATGCGTCGCTGCCAAACATCATGAAGGCGAAGAAGAAGCCGCTTGATTCGATGAGCGCGGCCGATCTCGGTGTCGATATCGCACCACGCCTGACCATCACCCGCGTCGAAGAGCCGCCTGCACGTGAGGCCGGAATCAAGGTGGCCGATGTGGCCGAGCTGGTAGATAAACTGAAAAATGAAGCAAAGGTGATCTGATCATGAGCATTCTCATCCTTGCAGACCATGATGACGGCCAGCTGGCCCCGGCCACGCTGAACACCGTTACCGCCGCCACCCAGATTGGGGGCGACATCCACATCCTTGTTGCCGGCGATCCCGGTGGCGAGGTCACCAAATCCGCCGCCGCCATCGCGGGTGTATCCAAGGTGCTGACCGCCGATGATGCCGCGCTGGCCCACGGCATTGCGGAAAATGTGGCGCCACTGATCCAGTCGCTGGCATCCGGCTACACGCATCTGATGGCCCCCGCCACGACCACCGGCAAGAACATCATGCCACGTGTCGCTGCGCTGCTCGACGTGATGCAGGTTTCCGACATCATCAAGGTCGAGAGCGCCGACAGCTTTCAGCGTCCCATCTATGCCGGCAACGCCATCGCCACCGTGACATCGAACGAGCCGGTGAAGGTGGTCACGGTGCGCAGCACGGCTTTCGAGGCCGCCGCCGCCGAAGGTGGCAGCGCTGCTGTCGAGGCTGCGTCGGGATCTGCTGATGCCGGCCTGTCAAGCTATGTCAGATCCGAGCTGTCGAGCTCCGAGCGCCCGGAACTGACCTCGGCGCCAATCGTCATTTCGGGTGGCCGCGGCATGCAGGACGGATCGAACTTTGCGATGCTGGAAAAGGTTGCCGACAAGCTTGGCGCCGCGGTGGGCGCATCCCGCGCGGCCGTCGATGCCGGTTTTGTGCCGAATGACTATCAGGTTGGCCAGACCGGCAAGGTTGTCGCGCCTGACCTGTATGTTGCCGTTGGCATCTCCGGGGCGATCCAGCACCTTGCCGGCATGAAGGACAGCAAGGTGATTGTCGCCATCAACAAGGACGAAGAGGCACCCATCTTCCAGATCGCCGATTTCGGCCTTGTGGCTGATCTGTTCGACGCGGTTCCGGAGCTGGAATCGACACTTGGCTGATCTGCCCTATCAATAAAGACCGAACAGGGGCGGCCATGGCCGCCCTTTTTCATGCCTGAGCGAAACTCCCAGTCATTCGGCCAGAAGCCCACGAAGCAGATCAAGCATCGCCTGTTCATCCCATTCAAACGGGCCGATGAAGCGCCAGGCAGCATCCTGTCCGGCTGGCAGAAGAAGGGTTGTTGGCAGCCCGCGGACCTTCATCTCGCGCGACAGCCTGGCTTTCGGATCAAATCCCAGCTTCACGCCAGTAACGCCATGTTCTTTGAGAAACGGCATCGCCTTTGCCGCGCCGCCCCGATCAATGGAGACCAGCAGCACCGTGATCCCGTCACCGGCAAGCGCGGCCGCGGCGCGTGACAGCGCCGGCAGCTCGGCAATACAGGGCGCGCACCAGGTTGCCCAGAAATTGACCAGCAGAGGCTTGCCGGCGAAATCCGCGATCCTGATTTCGGTGCCTGTCTCATCAATGATCGGGCTTGTGACAGCCGGCGCTGGCTCGCGTGGCGGCACCTCGGCCGTCCCGGCGGCCTCGGCCTGCCATGGTGCGGCGGTCACCAGCGCCAGAACCAGCAGCAGGGCAAGCTTGGCCAGCACCGGTGTTTTTGGCTGTAAAATCGGCAAAAGCCGTCTATAACTCATGGAATTTTCCGGATTAAAGGACGCCACCTGGGTGGCGCGCGGACAGATCAGGCCATGACCGACAAGGACACATCGCCAGCCAACAACGGCGCTAAGTCTAGCATCTGGGGCGGTCGCTTCTCAAGCGGACCGTCACAGCTGATGCAGGACATCAACGCCTCGATCGACTATGACCGTCGGCTGTATCGTCAGGATATCGCAGGTTCGAAGGCGCATGCCACCATGCTGGCGGCCTGCGGCATCATCACCGAGGCGGATCGTGACGCGATCCATCAGGGGCTCGACAGCATTCTTGATGAGATTTCGCGCGGCGAATTTGCCTTTTCGGCCGCCCTTGAAGACATCCATATGAATATCGAGTCGCGGCTTGCCGAACTGGTCGGCGAGCCGGCACGTCGGCTTCACACCGCCCGCTCACGCAATGATCAGGTGGCGACCGATTTCAAACTGTGGGTGCGCGAACTGATCGATTCGGTGGATTCGGCGCTTGCCAATCTGCAGCTGACGCTGTTGTCACGGGCAGAGGAACATGCCGATACGCTGATGCCGGGATTCACCCATCTGCAGACAGCACAGCCAGTTACATTCGGCTTTCACCTGATGGCCTATGTCGAGATGTTCGGTCGTGACCGCGGACGGTTTGCCGATGCCCGCCGCCGGCTGAACGAATCACCACTTGGCGCCGCGGCGCTGGCCGGAACCTCCTTCCCGACGGACCGGCACATGACAGCCAATCTTCTGGGGTTCGACCGGCCGGCCGCCAATGCCATGGATGCTGTTTCGGACCGCGATTTCGCCGTCGAGTTCCTGGCCGCCGCCGCGCTGTGCGCCGTTCACATGTCGCGGCTTGCCGAGGAAATGGTGATCTGGTGTTCCGACAGGTTCAATTTCATCACCCTGTCCGACGCCTTCACCACCGGTTCCTCGATCATGCCGCAGAAGCGCAATCCAGACGCAGCCGAACTTGTGCGCGCCAAGCCGGGCCGGATCATCGGATCGCTGAACGGGCTCCTGATTGTGTTGAAGGGACTCCCGCTTGCCTATGGCAAGGACATGCAGGAAGACAAGGAAGGTGTCTTTGACGCCGCCGACGCGCTTGGCATCGCCATCGCCGCGACGACAGGCATGGTTGCCGACATGACCGCCAATCCACAGGCCATGCGCGCTGCGCTGACAAAGGGCTTTCCGACCGCCACCGACCTTGCCGACTATCTGGTCCGCGATCTTGGCCTGCCATTCCGCGAAGCGCATCATGTCAGCGGCACCATCGTCGCCATCGCGGCCGGGCGCGGCTGCGATCTTGACGCGCTGAGCCTTGCCGACATGCAGGCTGTCGAGCCGCGGATTACCGAGGATGTTCTGGCGGTCCTGTCATGCGAGGCCGCGGTGGCCATGCGGCGCAGTTTTGGCGGCACGGCGCCCGATGAAGTGCGCGCCCGCATTGCCGAGGCACGGACACGCCATGGACTGGATGAAGGCTGAGCGGGAAGGGACAGGATGATGAAGCGTCTTGGATTGACAATGCTGGTGCTGGCGCTTGTTGCCGGCGGACTGACCGCCTGTGGCAAGCGGGGCGACCCTTACCGCCCGTCCGAAATTCCGGCGAAATCCGCCAATAGTGGTTCCTGATTCAGACGGGGGCCATGGCATGACCAGCTTTACGCGTGATGATGGCGGGCGTTTGACTGTCGGTGGCCTGCTGCTGGGCGACATCGCCGCGGCGCATGGCACGCCACTCTATGTCTATTCCGGTGATGGCATTCGCAGCGATTACCGCAATTTCGCCGCCGCGGTGGCGCCCGTTGATGGCAAGGTGCATTTCGCGCTGAAAGCCAATTCGGCGCTTGGCGTGATGGCGTTGCTTGCCAGCCAGGGGGCCGGTGCCGACATCGTCTCTGGCGGTGAATTGCAACGCGCGCTTGCCGCCGGTGTGCCAGCCTCGAAGATCGTTTTTTCAGGTGTTGGCAAATCCGCCGGCGAAATTGGCGCCGCCCTTGATGCCGGGATTGGCCAGATCAACGCCGAAAGCGCGGCCGAGGTCGAAGCCATCAGCCACATTGCCGCGGCGCGCGGAATGGTGGCGCCAGTGGCGCTGCGGGTGAATGTCGATGTCGCCCCGGACACGCATGCGAAGATTTCCACCGGCCAGCGCTCCACCAAATTCGGTGTCTCGACCACGCAGAATGAGGCTGCCAGTCTTTATCGTCGGCTTGCCGATGACCCGCATATCCAGCCCGCCGGGCTGGCGGTTCATATCGGCTCGCAGATTCTCGATCTCGATCCATTCGAGCGCGCCTACACAGCCTTGCTTGATTTTGGCAGCACGCTGCGCGGTGAGGGTCTGTCGGTACCGACGCTCGACCTTGGCGGCGGCATCGGCGTTGATTATGACACAGGCACCGCAACCGATTTCGCCGCCTATGGTGAACTGGTCAGCCGCATTTTCGCCGACAGCGGTTTCCAGCTTGGGTTCGAGCCGGGACGATCAATTGTCGCCAATAACGGCGCGCTTCTGACACGCGTGATCTATGTAAAGGATGGTGACAACAAGCGCTTTGTGATTGTCGATGCGGCGATGAATGACCTTCTTCGCCCAACCTTGTATGAGGCCCATCATGCCGTTCTGACATGGGGGCCTGCCGCTGTCGTCGAAGGGCCAGCGGACATTGTTGGCCCGGTCTGCGAGACTGGCGATTATCTGGCGCAGGACCGGATGATGCCGGCCCTTGCCGAAGGTGACGGGCTGGCGGTGATGTCAGCTGGCGCCTATGGCGCGGTGATGGCCTCGAGCTATAATTCTCGTCCCCCGGCGGGCGAGGTGATGGTGCTTGACGGTGAATGCCATGTTCTGCGTCGGCAGCGTGATATCGCCGACCTTCTGGCCGAGGAGATGATTCCCACCCTGTCCTGACCAGATTCCGGCACCGCCCGCCTATGGCCCCCTACTGCCTAACAACGGGGTCATCGCGCATGGTCACCGTAACCGTCGGCTCGTTACGTGCCTCGAAGACAAGCTGCGTGAAGAACCCACTCGCACGTGACGGTCTGATAACGGCATCATCGGGCCGGATAATCTGGCTGGCAAGCGCCTCGCCAGCCTGCGAGACAACCCTGACTTCAAGAAGCGGCGCGTGCGCGAAGAAAGCCGCGTCATTCTGCAGGCGTCCGCTCAGGCGCATGGTATCGCCAGCATAGTCGGCCTTCAGATCAACAATCCGAAGATGCGCCGTGTCCGGGCGGACCGAAAGACCAACCTGTTCGAAAACACCAATCAACCCGGGTGCATAGGCGGTGATGGTGGCGCGCTCAAGCACCGCGCCAACGATGCTGCCCAGCAGAACAACCATGACAAGAAAGGATCCCGCCACCGTGCGCAACGCGCTGGCCATTTCGCCAGGTTCTGCTTCTTCAACCAGCATCGGTTGCGCCGCCTGCCAGACATGCGAACAGACCGAACAACGAACAGCCTGTCCGGCCTCGCCGATCCTTTCGCCATCGACCCGGAAAACCGTGTCACAGTTCGGGCAGGTCAGAAGCATCGACCCTGCTCTCCTCTTTGATGCCTTTAAACTCGATACACCAAAGCTGGCGGTTCGGAAAGTCCGGTCGCAAAATGCGGTTCCGCCATTTTGGCCCGGCAGCGCCGTCATAATGTGTTAGGCTTGCCTGACCATGCTGGACAGCCGGGCCGGACCGCCGGGCTGGACAGCTGGCAAGTCATGTTTCACTGAAACGGATCCGGAATGGCGGGATCAACACTCTTGATGGCAGCAGGCACCGCGGCGATGTCACGACGGACGGCGAAATATCTTGCCGTCTATCTGGTGCTGGCCATCGTGTCCTTCATCGGCGGTCTGCAGCATTTCGTGCTGACCTTGCCACAGACACCGCAGGGCAAGCTGCAATTCACCGATGGTATCGTCGTGATGACAGGCGGCCAGCAGCGCCTTGATGACGGGTTGCGTCTTCTGACCGCCCAGAAGGGTGGCAAGATGCTGATCTCAGGTGTTGGCGAAGGCGTCAACCGGGCGGTACTGGTGCAGGAACTTGACCTCGATGATCACAAGGCTGAATTGCTGTTCTGCTGTGTTGAACTGGATTTCGAAGCTGGCAATACGCGCGGCAACGCGATCGCGGCGCGCAGCTGGGCGCTGGATCATGACATGCACTCGCTGCGACTTGTCACGGCCAGCTATCACATGCCGCGGGCGTTGCTGGTCTTTGCGCGCGAGATGCCCGAATTTGACCTGTATCAATGGCCTGTGGTGCCGGCCGACCTGAACCTCTCTGGCTGGTGGCGGGACCGGGCGATGATGCGGCTATTGACCCGCGAATATGCAAAATATCTGGCGGAGACCGTCCGCATCTGACAGCTGAATGGGGGGACATAGCGGCGCGTCAGTCCGGGCCCGTCAGTCGCGAGCGATGTCACTCCTGACCAGCATCGATGATTGACCGGCGAATCTCGCGCGTGCGATGGAACAGATTCTCCAGCTTGTCCTTTTCACCCCACCGGATGGACCGCTGGAGGTCGGACAGATCCTCGGAAAAGCGCTGCAGCATGTCCAGAACAGCTTCGTCATTGTTGATGAATACATCGCGCCACATCACCGGATCAGAGGCGGCGAGCCGCGTAAAGTCACGAAAACCGGATGCCGAGAATCTGATTACATCATTCTTCAGCTGACTTTCCAGATTCACCGCCGTGCTGACAATTGTGTAGGCGATCAGATGCGGCAAATGTGATGTCAGCGCCAGCACCTTATCATGATAGTCAGCGTCCATGCGCTCGCCGACCGCACCCATGGCGGTCACGAATGTTTCAAATCGCGCCACCTCTCCTTCTGGCGCATCGCCCGGCAGGATCAGCCAGTATCGTCCCTTGAAAAGATCGGGAAACCCGGCGCCCGGGCCAGAATGTTCGGTGCCGGCAAGCGGATGCGAGGGAATCCAGTGAATGTCATCGCTGACATGTGGTGTGACATCCCGGATCACCGAACGCTTGGTCGAACCGGTATCCGTCAGCACGGCGCCGGGCTTCATCGCCGGAATGATCTGTTCTGCCAGCGCGCCAATGGCACCAACCGGCACCGCCATGACCACAAGGTCGGCATCGGCGACGGCTTCAGCCGCGTCAGCGGTGACGCTGTCCGCAAGTCCCAGGCGGATCACCTCGGACACCACTTCAGGATCCCTGTCGCAGCCGACAATATGGCCGACGAGACCAGCTCGGCGCGCGGCCAGCGCCACCGACGATCCGATAAGGCCAATCCCGATAATGGCCATCTTGCTGTAGATCACTGTCATGGCTGGCCCTGGTCCGGGGTGGCGGCGATGACACCAATCACCCGGTGTTCACCTGTAAGTTCGGCGACCGGCGTTTCAAACCGCCCCGCCATCCTGTCGATGACCGCGCCATCATCACCATGGCGGGCAACAAGTGTCATTTCCGTCTCGACAGGGTCCGCAGGTTGACGACCAACCATCCAGGTCGGCGGCAACGCATCCGACCGGTAGGGCGGGGTGCTGGCAATCAGATGATAATTCGTGTCGGTCAATAGCCAGACCGCCAATTCTGTCTCGCAACTCTCCGGCACCAGCGCAAGGCCGACCCCGGCGTCAAGACGCGATCTGACAGCCTCAAGATCGGCGCATTCATAGATGGTGACAAGGCCGCCGAAATGCCAGCCGGCCACCGCCATCGCCTGATGATGAACTGCCACTTCAAGCGAGTTGTCCTGAAGCGCGGTACTGGCCGTCATGAGCTGACGCCAGACATTCGCCACAAGCTGGCGCGGCAAATCGGGCGCCGCGGCGGCAAGCCGTTCAATCACCGCCGCCTCACGGCCCGGACGATAGGCTGCATGGCCCTGCTTCGCCGCGATGATATCGCCGGCAAGCGTCATGCGACGGCGCACCAGCTGAAGGATTTCGTCATCCAGCCGGTTGATGGTCGCTCGCAGATCATTCAGATGGTCAGTCATATGTCAGGCAATGAATTGGTATAGGAAAATGGGGATCGGGCGCCGCGCCTCAGCCTCTATAGCAGACGGAGCGCCGCCGGGGCCAGATAATCATGATGGCGGCACATGCTGACCGGAAACACGCACCGGGCGATCATTCCGCCCGTTCACGGATGGCGCCGGTGGGACGGGGCGCAAGTTTACGCGCAATCTGCGATTTTGCCGTGCGCTGTCGGCCGGTCTGCCCAGCTGGCGCGTAGAGATTCTTTTCCGCTTCAATCACCAGGACACCACCGACTCCAGGAGACCAGTTTCGGCCAAGCCGTTCAATCTGCGGGCCCATTCTGAGAAACAGTCCGGGGGCGGCCGGCGGGGTGAACAGGATTGTCCGCGCCTCGACCGGGGCAAAGCCGTGCTCCTGGAGAAGATGGCGCAGCTGCCCCCGCGAATAGGGCCTGCCATGACCAAAGGGGGTCTTTTCGGCGCGCGCCCACAGCCCGTTCCGGTTCGGCACCATCACCATCAGGCGCCCTGACCCGTCAAGAACACGCCAGCATTCATCCAGAAGACGGCTTGGGTTGGAATCGAATTCCAGCGCGTGGAGTAGCAGCAACCTGTCAAGCTGGACGTTCTGGATTGGCAAGGCGCGGCTGTCGACAAGCGCCGCGCGGCCGGGGCCCTTTTTCGGCCATGTCTGCGGGCCAAGCCGCATTGGCATCAGCGCCAGCGCACGAAGGTGATCCTCGGATCTGAGAACCGGCGGCGCATAGCCAACCGCCGCGTTGCAGGCGTTTGGCGCCTGGCTCCAGAATTCAGCCAGCGCGCGGCGCAGCCACATCGCAACATGACGGCCCTGACGGGTCCGGTAATAGTCACGAAGAAGGCCGGCATCCTCAAACATCACTCAGCCCATGTTTGACAGTTCATACGCAATCTGTCGGCAGTCCTCATAGGCTTCCGGCTTGGCGGTGCGAAGCCGTACCGCCGTCACGCCGGCAAGCCCCGACAGCGAATCAAACACCTCACGGGCCAGCGTTTCCTGAAGGTCAAAATGCCGCGAGGTGGCAATGTCGAGAATGGTCGTGCGAATCACATCGTAATTCAGCGCGTCCTCCAGCCGGTCTGTCGTCGGCTCGGTGGACTCCGTCAACAGGACCTCGGCATCAATCACCACCCGCTGCGGGGCCAGCCTTTCATGATCATAGGCACCAATGCGGCAGGCGCATTCAAGGCCCTCAAGAAAAAAGCGGCGATGCAGCATGGTTGGTTGTCCCTCCGGCCTCACTGGAGTGTTGCGGCAATCCAGTCTGGCGCAATTGCGCAGGCCTCGATCATATCATGCGCGCCGCCATCACTGAACAGCCCATAGCCTGTCAGCAGCACCGCCTGCAGACCTGCCGCGCGCGCGCCAAGGATATCGGTATGAAGCGAATCACCAACCATCGCGACCCGGTTGCGGTCGAATTGACGTCCATAGACCTGTTCCAGCTTCGCAAAGGCAAGGTTGAAGGCGGCACCATGTGGCTTGCCATACCAGCGCGGCACAATGCCAGTGGCCTGCATCGCCCGCAAAGCCCAATAACCGGGCTCGGCCGAGAAGACATCCCCCAACGGCGCGCTGATATCCGGATTGCCGACAAGAAGATCGCGCCCGTCACGCGCCAGCGCGGCTTCCAGCGCCGCCTGCAACGAATCATCCCATCCTGCTGAAGCAAGGAAGGCAAAGGATTGCGCGCGGTCAAACAGGTCCGGGTCATCGGCAAGGGAGAGTTCGTTTTCAACGCCAAGCGCGCGTGCGTGCGGACCCAGCGCGGCAACAATCCGGTCCGCGGCCACCACCGGCAGCGCGGCCTCAAGCGAATCACGACTCGACACCACTTGCGGGCGCGTAATTGGCAGCCCCCAGTCACGATACTTGGCCCAGGTGGCATCGGCCCCCTGGCCAGCACCATTCGTCAACACCATCACCGCGATATCGCGGGCCGCCGCCATCTCCAGCACCTCTTTGATCCCGTCGATCACGACGGCGCCGACATTGATCACCCCGAACCCGTCGAGAATCAGCGCATCGACATGTGGCAGGATCTCGACAAGATGAGAGACCTCACGCGTTGGGCTCAGGGGGGGAACGGCCGACGGCATATACGGGCGCAGCGCCTCATACATGGCGATGATGTCATCCAGCGTTATGGCATCCGGCGCCGGAATCGACAGGCCAGCAAGCGAAGGGCCAGCAAGCGAAGGGCCAGCAAACGACAGGGTCATGAAATCCTCGGCATTACAATCTCGGCACAATGGCAGGGGATGGCGCGAATCAGGAAAGTCGCGCCGCAGTGATGAATTCTCCAAAGGCCTCACACCATATCAGCAGTGCCGGGAATTCGCCAACCTTGACATCAGGCGGCACGGCAAGGTCAAAATTCGTGAACGCCTTGACCGGCCCGATCTCGACCGAGCGCGCTTTGATGGCCAGAAAGGCGGCCTCGTCCTCGACAAATGCCGGGGTCAGATAAAGCCGGTAATCCGGGCCCGGCGACACCCGCCCGTCAAGCCAGACCCGCTGCTGGCTGAGATGGACAACGCCCTCGCCCCAGTGGAAGGAATCAGACCCCGCCAGGTCACGGGTGAAGGTGCCGCGCCGCTCGGAACTTGCTTCAAGCTGCGCCAACGCCGCGCTGTCCAGGCCCTGCTCGGCAGTCAGGATTGGCAGGAAATAGACGCCAAGCGCAAATCCGACAAGCAACCCGGCACCGAATTTCACAGCGCCAAACAGAATGATATGCCGCCGCGCGACAGCAAGAAGGGATGTGACCATGGGTGATATTCTCCGTCGTCCGGACATCAAGCGTGATTGCAGTCGCCAGTGCGATATGCCAGCATCCTCAACATATTAGCCGATATGACGATGCGGCGGCAGCCCCGGTTTGGGCGGCAATTTCACAATCGCGCGCGCCATCAGCCCCGGCACACATTTATCAGCAGGATCCGGCGCGACAATGGCGCCGGCCACGGGAGACGCCGATGCGGCTCGAGTCACTGGAAACCTTCATCGTCGGCACACCACCACCTGGCTTTGGCGGGCGGTATTTCATTTTCGTACGGCTGACAACAGCCTGCGGAATCACTGGCATTGGCGAGATTTACGCCGCCAGCTTCGCGCCGGAAGTTGTCTGCCGCATGGCCGAAGACATGTTTCAGCGCTATCTCGAGGGCATGCCACCCGACCGGATTGAGCATTTCTGGCGACAGGCGCACGGATCTGGCTTCACCCATCGTCCCGATGCCTCGGTCCAGGGGGTCGTAAGCGGGCTTGAAATGGCCTGCTGGGACATCGTCGGCAAGGCGCTGGACCGGCCGGTTCATGCGCTTCTTGGCGGTCTGGTGAATGACCGTCTGCGAACCTACACCTATCTGTATCCTGACGAAAATCAGGCGGCGGTCGATTTCTATAACGACCCGCTGGCAAGTGCCGAGGCCGCCGCGGCGCGCATCGCCGAGGGCTTTACCGCCGTCAAATTCGACCCGGCAGGCCAATATACCATCTATGATGGGCGCATGCCCGATCTCGAGGCGATCACGCGAAGCGAGACGTTCTGCCGCGAGATCCGTGCCGCCGTTGGTGACCGCGCCGATCTTCTGTTCGGCACCCATGGCCAGTTCACCGCCGCCGGCGCGCTGCGTCTGGCGCAGCGGCTTGAATCCTATGACCCGCTGTGGTTCGAAGAACCGTGTCCCCCCGACATGCCTGAAGAAATGGCGAAGGTGGCCGCCGGAACGTCGATTCCGGTGGCGACCGGCGAGAGACTGTGCAGCAAATTCGAATTTGCCCGCGTTCTGGAATGCGGGGCGGCAGCCATCCTGCAACCGGATCTTGGGCGCGCCGGCGGCATCCTCGAAGGCAAGAAGATCGCTGCCATGGCGGAGACCCGCTATGTCCAGATCGCGCCGCATCTCTATTGCGGGCCGGTTGTCGCCGCGGCCAACATCCAGCTTGCGGCCTGCATTCCGAATTTCCTGATCCTTGAATCAATCGGAAAAATGGACGGATTCCACGCCAGCCTGCTGAAAACGCCGATTCACTGGGAGGATGGCTATATCATCCCGCCCACCGCGCCCGGGCTTGGCATTGAGCTGGACGACGCGGTTGTCACGGCGCATCCGTGGCGCGGCGACAGGCTGCATCTTGAGATGGGCGACACCCCGCACGACCCCAAACGACATGGTCTTTTCGGTGGCGGCTGACCCAGCACGGGGCCGAAGGTCACAAGGCCGGTCTATATCCATCTGAAATCCTAACAGGATAGGGCGATTGCGGTCTTGACAGCGGCGCATCGAGGCGTATATTCCAGCGCAATCCGCTTTGGGGTTCCAGAGCGGTATGTTTTTGTGTTCTGCCCACCCGGGGACCGACAGCTCGAACGCGGCTCAGCCGGCGACACGCTGTCAGGGGCGCGGCCTTGCAGGCCGAACCGCGAAGGGCGGGGGCGGAACGAGGATGGAAGCCATGTATGCGTTGGTAAGAACAGGCGGTAAGCAATATCGCGTGTCGAAAGATGACACAATTCTCGTCGAGCGGATCTCCGCTGATGAAGGTGCCGAAGTGATTCTCGACGATGTTGTCATGCTTGGCGACGGCGACAAGGTCACAATCGGCACACCGCGCGTTGAAGGCGCTGCTGTCAGCGCCACCGTCGTGA
>JBMZTC010000030.1:0-29906 GCA_049623505.1 Puniceispirillaceae bacterium (SeqCode)
CCGGCGTCACCACCACCGGCAGGCATCGCCATCGCGACTGGTGCCGCGGCGGCAGATACGCCCCACTTTTCTTCCAGAAGCGTTGCCAGCTCGGCAGCTTCCAGAACGGTCAGGTTGGAAAGGTCTTCTGCGATTTTTTCGATATCAGCCATGATTTACTCCATTAGGCTTGAACGTCTGTTCGGGGCGATTAGCCCTGCTGCAATTGGTCTGAACGTGCCTGGATCACGCGTGCCACCTTGCCGGCCGGAGCCTGGGTAACACGGGCAATCTTGGCTGCCGGAGCTTGGATAAGCCCGACAAGCTTGCCACGCAGTTCGTCAAGAGACGGCATTTTGGCCAGTGCCTCGACGCCAGCCTTGTCCAGGGTCTTCCCGTCCATGCTGCCGCCGACAATGGTTACTTTGTCGTTGGTCTTGGCGAAATCCACGAGTGCTTTCGCGGCAGCCACCGGGTCTTCCGACGTGCCAATGGCGGTCGGTCCGGCGAACATGCCCTCAAGCTCCTCATAGCGCGTGCCTTTGAGAGCCAGCTTGGCAATCCTGTTCTTGGTTACCTTGAAGCCAGCACCAGCTTCCCGCATCTTTGCACGCAGGTCGCTGCTCTCTGCAACGGTCATCCCAACCTGATGGGCGACAACAACTGTTGACGACGCATTCAGGGTGGTCTGCAGCGTTTCGATCAGTTCGGCTTTTTCTTGTCTGTTCACCGATCGTCTCCGCTCTTTGTGGGGCGTTACGGCGTTGCCGCCTGCCCCGGTTGCAAACATGAACCGACATGATGCCGGTTCGCTGGCCTGCCCATCGAGAAGTTCAAGCAGAAATCTGCTCTTGCTCCCGTCTATTGCAGGACATTAAGCCGCCACGCCCGGCCTTGGCCGGTCATGACAGCACCTGCAGTCTTGGACAGGTGCGGGGCAGCGGCCGTGACCACCACCCCTTTTCACCGGCGCCGAAACGCCGGAGAATTCCGTTCGGGTCGCTGTCAGGCGACGTCTTCGACCGCGACGCCAACGCCCATTGTCGAGCTCAGCGTGATCTTGCGGATATAAGTACCCTTGGCGCCGGACGGGCGTGCCTTGCGCACCGCATCGATGAAGGCCGACGCATTTTCGAGGATCTTCGCCTCGTCAAAGCTTGCCTTGCCGATGCCGGCATGGACGACCCCGGCCTTCTCGGCGCGATACTGGACCTCGCCGGCCTTGGCGGCCTTGACCGCCGCGCCGATGTCCGGCGTCACCGTGCCAAGCTTCGGGTTCGGCATCAGGCCGCGCGGGCCAAGAACCTTTCCGAGGCGGCCGACAACACCCATCATGTCAGGCGATGCGATGACGCGATCAAAATTCGACTCGCCGCCCTGAATGGCCTCGGCAAGTTCCTCGGCACCGATCAGATCGGCACCAGCTTCCTTGGCCTCCTCGGCCTTGGCATCGCGGGCGAAGACGGCAACCCGCATTGTCTTGCCGGTTCCGTTTGGCATCGCCACAACACCGCGGACCATCTGGTCGGCGTGACGCGGATCAACGCCAAGGTTCATCGCGATCTCAATGGTCTCGTCGAATTTCGAGGCGGCGGCATTCGCCTTCACCAGCGAAACGGCCTCGGCAAGCGGATAGGTCCGCTCGCGATCGACCGCGGCCAGGGCCGCCTGCTTGCGCTTGCTCTGCTTGGCCATCGATCAGCCCTCCACCACGTCAAGGCCCATGGCACGGGCAGACCCGCGAACCATGGCCATCGCGCCATCAACATCGACAGCGTTCATGTCACCCATTTTCTGCTCGGCAATCTCGCGCACCTGCGCTTCGGTTACCTGACCGGCCACAGTCCGGCCCGGCTCCTGGCCACCCTTGTTCAGTCCAGCCGCCTTCTTCAGGAAGAAGCTGACCGGCGCTGTCTTGGTGGTGAAGGTGAACGACTTGTCCTGATAGACAGTGATCACCACCGGAATAGGCATGTTCTTTTCGAGCGAATCGGTCGCCGCGTTGAACGCCTTGCAGAATTCCATGATGTTTACACCACGCTGACCAAGCGCCGGGCCGACAGGCGGCGACGGGTTGGCCCCGCCGGCGGGAATGTTCAGCTTGATGTAGCCTTCGATTTTCTTTGCCATCTTATGTTGTCCTTAACCCCCGGTGGTCCGCCTCTCGAACGGTTGCCACCGCATTTCCTATATTTTTTCGACCTGGCTGTATTCCAGTTCGACAGGTGTCGAACGGCCAAAGATCGACACGGTCACCTTCAGGCGCGCCTTGTCGTCGTCGGCTTCCTCGACAAATCCGTTGAAAGATGCAAACGGACCATCCGAAACGCGGACCTGCTCGCCAATGTCGAATGTGACAGTGGTGCGGGGCCGCTCCACCCCTTCACTCATCTGGTGAATCAGACGCTCGGCCTCGGAATTGGTGATCGGCACCGGCTTGCCCTTGCCACCGAGGAAACCGGTGACCCGTGGCTGGCTGGTGACGAGCTGCCAGGCTTCGTCGGTGAGTTCCATCTTGACCAGAATGTATCCGGGGAAAAATTTCTTCTCGCTCTGCACGCGAACGCCGCGACGCATCTCGACCACCTCTTCGGTGGGCACCATGACCTCATCGATCTGATGCTCGAGACCGTTGCTTTCAGCCTGCTCGGTGATCAGCTGTGCCACCTTTTTCTCCGATCCGGAGAAAACATGCAGGACATACCAACGTTTTGCCATGACCAACGCTTCCGTCTCACTAACGCCCAATCGAAGGGGGCAGGCCTATCCGCCAAGCCCCAGAACGAACTGAACGACGTTCGAAAGCACCAGATCAACAAGCAGAAAGAAGATCGCGGCAATGGTTGCCATCACAAAGACAGTGATGGTGGCGGTCCCGGTTTCGCGACGAGAAGCCCAGGAAATACGCGAGATTTCCTGGCGGACCTGCCTTACAAATTGCGCTGGCGATGTCTTTGCCATGGTGGTGTGGTGCCAATACGAGTTTCACAATACAACAGCGGCACTATGAGAAGCGCAAAATCGGCCACGTCGCGCGGTTTCGCCCCCACGATTTGCCGTTTTGCGTTTTCCAGGTACTTGTGTCGCTACCGTGGGAGGGTGAATAGCAAACCACGTTGTTGATGGCAATAGGGTAATCAGCGGCCCAGTGGTAAAAATTCGTCATCAACGTCATCGCTGCGCCGACCGCTCCAAAGCCAGAAAGGCCGATACCAGCCCGACCAATACAACGAGCCAGCAAATGCTGATTGCCAGCTGGAAATCGGCATCCCCGCCAAAACCGATAATGACGCTGCCAAGCGCCGCGCTTCCCGCCATCTGCAGGGCACCGCACAGGCCGGTTGCCGCGCCGCTATAGGGACCGGCGGCGCGAACCGCGCCGACAATGACATTCGCGATCACCAGCCCGTTGGCAACGCCATAGAAAAACAGGCAGAACGAGATCACCGGCTGGATGGCGGTGTCGGTGAAGGCGGCGACCATCAACGCCGACATCGCCACGAAACTCAGCACACTGCCGCCAAACGCGGTGCGATCAAGACCAAAACGCGGCCCCAATGTGC
Source organism: Puniceispirillaceae bacterium (SeqCode) (assembly GCA_049623505.1). Classification (GTDB taxonomy): domain Bacteria; phylum Pseudomonadota; class Alphaproteobacteria; order Puniceispirillales; family Puniceispirillaceae; genus UBA8309. Next base: position 3,543 of record JBMZTC010000030.1, read on the forward strand.
GGTTGAAATTGTTGCCGGTCAGATAGCCAAGCGCGGTAGCGCTGAAGAACAGACCGAACTCGAAGGCGCTCGCGCCAAGTCGCTGGAAATGATAGGGCATGAAACCGCCCATCGCGAAAAAAGCGGCGGTGAGAACAGCGCCTGTGCCGGCATTGGTGATGAATTTCGGTGTGCCAAGCAGGGTCAGATAGGACCCCAGAATCCGCGATATGGCCATTGGCGGCGTTCGTTCGAGCCGCGTTTCCTGCAGCAGCATCGATGCCGCAACCAGCACCGTCGTCGCCGTCAGCACCATCAGCGCCACGGCCCCGCGCCAGCCGACAAGGTCGGCAAGCATCCCGCCAAAGGCAAAGCCGAGCAGCGGCACGACAGCCTGAAACATGGTGATGGTCGACAACTGCTTGCCGGCCTCCTCGCGTTCGTAAAAGTCGCTGATGATCACCCGCCCCATAACCATGCAGGCGGCAGCGCCAAGGCCCTGTAATACCCGCATGCCAATCAAGATCTCGATCGTGGGGGCGAACATCGCGCCAATGCCAGTCAGCGAGAACAGCAACGCGCCATACAACATCACCGGCCGCCGCCCGATGCTGTCGGAGACAGTGCCGGCACCAAGCTGGCCAAGACCAAGCATCACCAGAAAGCCCGACAGCACCAGCTGCGCCTCGTCGGCGGTGGCCATCAGATCAGCCCGAAGGTCGGGAATGGCGGGCGACAGCAGCGAAATACCCACATTCGCGCCGGAAACCGCCAGCGCCAGCATCCAGATCGGCGGCGCCACGCGGGCAACAGTTTGCTGGCTCAAATAACAACACTCCGGAAAGATGGTGTGGGCGGGACAGTCACAGCATAGCAGTACCGCGAAAAGCCTGTATAGTCATGCTCCAGAAACGTCATGCCGCCACATGGCGGCCTTGCTGAAACCCGTATCCGGACAAGCCATGCCCCTCTCCGCCAATCACCGCGGCGCCATGCTGATGGCGCTCAGCATGCTCTGCTTCGTTCTCAATGACGGGTTCATGAAGGCGCTGTTCGCCGACATGTCGATCTATCAGGCGATCTTTCTTCGTGGTCTGATCACGGCGCCGCTTCTTGCTGCGATGGCCTGGCGACAGGGCGTGCTCGTGCCACGTCTGACAGCGCGCGATCGCTGGCTGGTGACGATTCGCGGGCTTGCCGAGGTTGGCGCGACGGTCGGTTTTCTGACGGCGCTGGCGCATATGCCGCTGGCCAATGTCACCGCCATCCTGCAGGTGCTGCCACTGACCGTGACGATGGCGGCTGCCCTGTTCCTTGGCGAGACTGTCGGCTGGCGCCGCTGGCTTGCCATCACCACCGGGCTTGTCGGGGTGATGATCATCATCCGGCCGGGCATGCAGGGATTTTCCGTATATTCGCTTTGGGCGCTTGGCGCGGTTGGCTGCATCACCCTTCGCGAGATGGTCACGCGCCGCCTGTCCGCCGATACGCCGTCACTTCCCGTGGCGCTGGCAACAGCCATCGCCATCGGCCTTCTTGGCGCCGTGATGATGCCGGTGGTCACCTGGCAGCCTGTGTCGGCCGCGTCCTGGGGATTGCTCACGGCCACCTCGATCGCGATCATTGGTGGCTATCTGTTCAGTGTGATGACCATCCGCAGCGGCGATATCGGCTTTGTCGCGCCGTTCCGTTACACGGCCATGGCCTGGGCCATCGGCCTCGGGCTGCTGATGTTCGGCGAATTGCCGGATCAGGCAACGATGCTTGGCACAGCCATCATCATCGCCACCGGTCTCTACTCGCTGCATCGCGAACGCGCGGTCAGGCGGAAAGGGCAAGACCCGGCGTGATGAAGGCCCGCCCCTAATCGGTGACGCAAAGCTCTTCATAATCGACCATCACATGACGGCGATAGGCCGGGCGGGCGCATAGCCGTTCATAATAGGCCTGAAGATGCGGAAAGCTGGCGCGGGGAATGTCGATGTCGAAATAGCGAAACAGGCAATGCCCCATCTGGATATCCGCCAGCGTGAAATTTGGACCGGCGATATAGGCGTTGGCCGCCAGCCTGGTGTCGGCGATCATCAGGAATTTGTTGAGGATATCGAGATTGGCGGAGACCTGGTCCGGATCCTGTGCGGACCGGGCGGTGCGGATCACAAGCCAGAATACCGGCGCGGTGAATTTCAGCGCGATATTGATTTTCGCCCATTCGGCCCATTTGTCGATCTGGGTGCGCGCCATCAGATCCATCGGCCAGAAAATATTGTCACCATAGGCCGACGCCAGATAGCGAAGAATGGCCCCGGTCTCGAACAAGGGCGGGTTTCCCCATCAACAAGCGTTGGCACAAACCCGTTCGGGTTCATTTCCAGATAGGCCGGCGTATCGGTGACACCATAGATGAACCCGGCGTCGATACGGTCGAATTCAAGCCCCAGTTCGGCCAGGCACCACAGCGTTGCCTGAACATTGGACGAGGATGCGCGTCCCCACACGGTGATCATTTGATGGGCCTCCACGGCTGGTTCATGTAGAGTCTAGCAAAGCAGGGTGAAGCAACCGTTAATGTCGGCGAGCGATCCCATCCCCACCTCGAAAGGCCATGTCATGTCGGCTTCTGCCCTTATCATTGGTGCCGGATCAGGTCTCAGCGCCGCTCTGGCAAGACGCTGCCGCGATGCCGGCATGGATGTGGCCCTTGCCGCGCGGGACGGCGAACGGGCCCGTACCGTCGCCGCCGAGACCGGCGCGACCCTGCATCGGTGCGACGCCAGCTCGATTGAGGATGTGGCGCGGCTGTTCACGACGCTTGATGCCACCACCGGCACGCCCGAACTGGTCGTCTACAATCCGTCGGCGCGCCTTCGCGGGCCGATCACCGAACTTGACCCTGTGGCGACCCGCGCCGCCATCGAGGTGACCTGTTTCGGCGCCTTTCTGGTGGCGCAGCAGGCCGCGCGGCGGATGCTGGAGCGCCGGTCGGGGAGCATCTTCTTCACCGGCGCGTCGGCCGGTGTGAAGGGGTTCGCCAATTCATCTGTTTTCGCCATGGGCAAGTTCGGGCTTCGCGGTCTTGCCCAGGCGCTGGCGCGCGAACTTCATCCGCAGAACATCCATATCGGGCATTTCGTGATTGATGGCGGCATCCGCTCGGCGCGGGAAGACCGGCGTGATGACGGCTCCGACAACATGCTCGACCCCGACGCCATCGCCGAGGCCTATATGCAGTTCCATGCCCAGAACCGCAGCGCCTGGGCATGGGAGGTTGAACTTCGCCCCTGGGTCGAAAAGTTCTAGAAAGACGTTTCTAGCGCATCAGCGGCAGTCTGATGCGGGTGCGTCGTCGCTGCTCCTGCGGCAGATGCCGGTTCAGATAACGCTCGATGAGTCCCCACAGCCCGATGATGCACAGCGTCAGCAGGATGAAATACCCGGCGACAATCGGATAGGCGATGAACGGGTTGAATGTCTTGTCGGCAAAATAACTGGCGTAATACAGCGCATCACCCGATTGCCGCCAGGCTGGAAAGCCGGTGAAGAATACCAGCGTCGTGGCGTGAAACAGGAAAATCGCTTCGTTGGTGTAGGACGGCCAGGCAAGCCGCATCATCGTCGGCCACACCACCCGCCAGAATGTCTGCCAGCCATTCATGCCATAGGCGGCGGCGGCCTCGACATCGCCAGCCGGTACCGTGCGAAGCGCGCCATGGAAAATTTCGCCCGTATAGGCGGCGGTGTTCAGAAACAGCACGATCAGCGCGCCAAGCCAGGCCCGTGTGAACCACCGCGTCTCGGCGGCAATCTCGACAAAGCCAAGATCGAAGGACAGCCCGACCTTTGGCATCAGCACGAACAGCTGATAGGCAAGGAAGAACTGGATAAACAGCGGCGAGCCACGGAACAGAAAGATGAACCAGCTTGCCGGCGCGCGGATCAGCGGGTTGCCGGCATTCTTGCCGACGGCAACCGCCAGCGCCAGCCAGAACCCGAGCGCCAGCGCCAGCGCACCGAAATAGACATTCCAGATCATGCCGCTGCCAATCAGCACGATCTGTTCACACAAGGTGAAATCGCTTTTCGGCAGCAGCCTCTCGCCAATGCCGATCGAGCGAAGCCCATAGGCCTGAATGGTGGCAAGACAACTCATCGGCCTGCCGCCGTCCTGCCGGTGCCGGCAAGTGTCGCCTGGCCATGGCTGAGCCGCCTGTTCAGCCGCGCGAACACGATCTCGCTGACACGGGTCAGGCCAAGATAGAACACCAGCAACGCCAGGAAGTACCAGAGCTGCCAGTTCGGATGCGGAAAGCTGTAGGCACGGGTCTTGGCGCTGCCAAGTTCACGCGCCCAATAGACGATATCCTCGACACCAAGAAGAAACAGCAACGGCGTCGCCTTGGTCAGGATCATCCAGATGTTCGACAGGCCGGGAAGCGCGAAAATCCACATCTGCGGCAGCAGGATGCGCCAGAACAGCTGGCGCTGGTTCATGCCGAACGCCCGCGCCGTCTCGATCTGCGCTTTCGGCACGGCGTCGAAGGCACCGCGGATCGTATTGCCGCAGAAGGCACCATAGACAATGGCGAAGGACAGGATCGCAAGGGCAAAGCCATAGATTTCATGCATCCATTGCGGATCGGCGTTCAACGGCAGTTTGGCCGCCGTGCAGACAACGAAATCATTGCCGCGGCGCACCGGCTCGCTCCAGTCGGGACAGATGGCGCGGTGGCGCAGATATTCAAACGCCTGGTCAAGCGCGATGGGCCCGAACATGAAGAAGACGATTTCCGGCACCCCGCGCACCATCGCGATATAGCCGCGCCCGAACCAGCGCAATGGCGTGATCGCCGAACGGCTGGCCAGCGCGCCGCCAAAGCCGAACAGCAGCGACAGCGGCGCGGTGATGGCCAGCAGCAGAAGCACCGTTCCGAAGGCAAGATAGAAGGACTGGTGGGTCGGGGTCGTCAGATAGCACAGCAGCCAGGCGGCGCCATCAAGCTGCGAGGGGTCTTCGCATCCACCGAACATCACGCTGCCACCATGCCGAACGGGGCGATCTCGGGCGTGCGGGCACCGGACAGAATCTCCTCCAGCGCCGCCCGCGCCACCCCGGCCCCGTTCGAGAACCCGGAATGCATCACCACGGTGTAAAGCCCTTCGAACATGCCGCCATCAGGATGTGGACAGCGCCCGACACGCGGCATGCCGCCAGCCGGGATCGGCCGTCGACCAAGGGTGTAGCTGTCCATTTCCAGCGGTGCCGGGCAGTCAAAGACAGTTTCAATTCGGGCCAGCTGCGCCGCCGCGTTCCGGTGCAGCGTCGGCAGGCCGGGGCGCGGGGCGTAGGCTTTGAATGTGCCACCAACCAGAAGGCGTCCATCCGCGCGCTGGCGGACATGGAAATCCGGACCGGCGACAACAGCTTCAAGAAATCCTTCAACAGGGCGACTGAGGACAAGCAGCCCGTCGTTCGACTGCATCGCAAGCTCGATACCGATTGTCCGCAGCAACGACGGCGTCGCGTTTCCCGCTGCCAACACCACCTCGTCAGCATGGACAGGTCCGTCGCCTGTCATCACGCCCGTTACGCGCCCGCCTTCGACAATCAGCCCGTGGACATGGGCCTGCCTGACGGTGGCCCCCGATGCCTCAATCAGGCGGGTGGCGGTCGCCACCGGCTCGACAGCCCCCTCGACCGCCGTATGGAGCGCGGCCTCGGGCCGTTCCCTGAGGCGTGGCAGGCGGGCGGCTGTCTCGGCGCCGGTCAGCAGTTCGACCGGATAGCCAAGCGCCGACAATGTTTCCACCGCGGCGGCAAGCTCATGTGGTGGCAGATCCCATAAAAACGTCTCGCGGGCGCTGAAATCGATGCCGTCCATCTGCTGCTGCCAGACCTGCCAGCGGCGAAGGCTGGCATGGCGGAGCCGGAAATAGGCCGGGTCTTCCGCCGAGCAGGCATTGATCCAGCCCCAGCTGGTGGCGGTCGCGCCGGCACCGCCGGCAACCGGTCCATCCGCAAGAACAAGCGGCGTCAGGCCGCGCTGCGATGCCTCATAGGCGAGGCAGGCACCAACGATGCCGGCGCCAATAATGATAATCTCAGGGATGATGGTCCCGGGCTTCGCTGTCATCCTGCCACCAATGATGCCGATACCCACATGCCGACATCAGCAAATCCTTGGAAAGACAGGGCGGCGACATTCATCTGAATGGCCGCCCTGCCGAATTGTCGGGGAACGGGTTCGTTCCGATGCCTAGAAGACGGTGGCGTCGTCGCCGAACCACTTCTTGATCATCGTGTTCAGCGTGCCATCAGCCTTCATCGACCCGATGGCCTTGTCCATCTTCGCTTTCAGGCCGCCATCGGATTCACGGATACCCATGCCGATGCCGCCGCCAATCGATTCCTGACCGACAACCGCCAGCTCGCCGTTCGACTCATCGACGATCGGCATCAGATAATCACCATCGGCGAGGACCGCGTCGGCTTCACCGTTGCGGACAGCCTGGACGGTCTCATCCGGCGTCGCGAACTCGACCAGGGTGGCGCCGCTCTCGGCGACGAAGCCTGCCTGAATGGTGCTTGTCTGTGCCGCGATAACACCGCCCTTCACGTCGATCGACTGACCGGCCATGCCAACATAGTAGGATGGCGACGGCGGATAGTAATCCTGCGTGAAGTCAATCACCTTGTCGCGCTCGGCGGTAATCGACATGCCGGCGATGATGGTGTCGTAGTTGCCGGAAACAAGGTTCGGGATGATCGAATCCCACTCATTTGTCACCCATTCACAGGTCAGGCCGGCGCGCTTGCAGATCTCATCGCCAAGCTCGCGCTCAAACCCGTCAACCTCGCCCTTGTCATTGATGAAGTTGTAGGGTGGGTAGGCACCCTCGGTGCCCATGCGGATGGTCTCGGCCATGGCCATGCCGGACAGAGCCACGCTCAGCGCCAACCCGGCAATCGTTCCCTTGATCAGTGATTTCCCCTTGATCAGTGATTTCCCTTTGATCAGTGATTTCATTGTCATCTCCCTTTCGATGGTTCGCCGCCGGGCACATCGCCCCGGCGCGGCGGGATCACGCGTCAATGCGGGGTCTGCGACGTCGCGTGAAGAAACTGTCGCAGCCTGTTGGATTTCGGTTTGTCAAACACATCCTCGGGCCTGCCTTCCTCTTCGACAACCCCTTCATTGAGAAACATCACATGTGTCGAGACATCGCGGGCCAGATTCATGTCATGGGTGACCAGCACCATGGTGCGCCCTTCGGCGGCAAGCTCACGGATGACCTTGATCACTTCCTGCTCAAGTTCCGGATCAAGCGCCGATGTCGGCTCATCAAACAGCAACGCCTTTGGCTTCATCGCCAGCGCGCGGGCGATGGCGGCGCGCTGCTGCTGACCGCCGGAGAGCTGCGCCGGATAGGACTCAGCCTTGTCCGCTATGCCGACCTTTTCAAGAATCGCCATGGCATCGGCCGCGGCGGCGTCACGTGACTTGCCAAGAACGGTGACCGGCGCCTCGATCACATTCTTCAGCACCGTCATATGCGTCCACAGATTGAATTGCTGGAACACCATCGACAGCTGCGTTCGCATGTCGATGACCTGCTGGCGGTCAGCCGGCACCCGCTCGGCCCCCTCACCGGTCCAGCGCACGGCCTCGCCGCAGAATTCGATCTCGCCGGCCTGGCTGATCTCAAGCATGTTGATACACCGCAGCAGCGTCGACTTGCCCGACCCGCTGGAGCCGATCAGCGACACGACGTCACCCTCATGCGCTGTCAGGTCGACGCCCTTCAGAACTTCGAGACTGTCATAGCTCTTGCGGATCTGGCGAAGAGCAAGCACGGGTGAGGACACGGTGATGGAGTCCACTTCGCAAATGTCTGTGACGGTAACTGATAGCTCAGAAACTGGCACAGATCACCAGAGCGTGACAACCAAAACCATGTCCCCGCACAGCTTGCGAAGCTGGCCTGCAACTGCCTATCATGATCCGGTGCACAACCCTGAAGGTGGCACCGGATCGACATGAGATATGACTACATCATCATTGGCAGCGGATCAGCCGGCGGGATGATTGCCGCGCGACTCAGCGAAGACCCGGCGATCAGCGTGCTGGTTCTCGAAGCTGGTGGACGCGAGGGGCACTGGACCATCCGCATGCCAGCCGCCACGCGGCAGAATTTCCTCGGCGGGCCGCGCAACTGGTGCTTTTCGACCGAGCCTGAACCTTTCATGGACGAGCGGCGTATCTTCCAGCCGCGCGGCAAGGTCATTGGCGGTTCATCTTCGCTGAACGGCATGGTCTATGTTCGCGGACACAGGCAGGATTTCGACAGCTGGCGGGACGCCGGGGCGACGGGCTGGAGCTATGATGACGTATTGCCTTTCTTTCGCTCGCTGGAGACCTATCTTCCCGGCGGCGATGCCTATCGCGGCGACAGCGGCCCGATAAGCGTCGACCGGTTGCGTGGCCATCATGTGATCGAAACCGCCTTTCTCGCGGCCGTTGCCGATGCGGGGTTTGGCAGGGCGGTGGACTATAACGGCGCCGATCAGGAAGGCGGCACCGCCTTTGACGTCAATATCGCGCGCGGCGAACGCTCGGGGACGGCGGCGCTGATCGGGCGGATCCGGCACCGGCGCAATCTGACCATCCTGACCGGCGCGCATGTTATCGGTCTGGCGATGACAGGCACCACCGTCAACGGCGTCACCTATCTGGTGGCCGACAAGGTGCGCGAGGCGCATTGTGACCGCGAGGTGGTGCTGGCGGCCGGTGCCGTGCAGTCACCGCAGGTCCTGATGCTGTCGGGGATCGGGCCGGCGGCGCAGCTCCGCGAACATGGCATAGGGGTCCGTCAGGATCTTGCCGGCGTCGGCGCGAACCTGCACGACCATCTCGAGGTCCATATCAAGCACCGCTGCGCGGCCGGACTGTCGCAGAACAAACTGTTGAAACCGCACCGGATGATGGCCATCGGCCTGCAATGGTTCCTGACCCGCAATGGACCGGCCGCGACGACACCAAGCCGTGTCGGTGCCTTCCTGCGGTCAAGCCGCGCCGACTATCCCGACATTCAGTATCATTTCTGGCCCTATTTCCTTGATGGCTGGTCACCGCCGCCGGACAAGGACGGCTATTGCTTTGATGTCGGGCCGATGCGCACCGAAAGTCGCGGCTGGGTCAGGCTGGCAAGTGACGATCCGCTTGCCGCCCCACGCATGTGTCTGAACGGGTTGCAGGCCGAGGCGGACCGGCGCGTGTTCCGCGAAAGCGTGCGCCTGACCCGCGAGATTGCCGCGCAGTCCGCCTTTGATGCCGTCCGCGGTCCCGAGGTGGCGCCAGGCCCCGAAGTGACCAGCGATGCCGATATCGACGCCTTTGTTCGCGCCAATGCCAACAGCGCCTATCATGTCTGCGGCACCTGCCGGATGGGTGATGATGAGCTGGCCGTCGTCGCGCCCGACCTGCATGTTCACGGGATCGAGGGACTGCGTGTCGCCGACGCCTCGATTATGCCGTCAATCACCAATGGCAACCTCAACGCCCCGTCGCTGATGATCGGCGAGAAAGCGGCCGCCATGATCCTTCGCGGCCGGGCGGCACGGGCAGCCGCATGAGCGTCAAAACCAAATTCGACATGTATCTTGCGCCGCCAAGCCGTGCCGCCTTCGCCGCTTTGGCCGACTGGATGCATGCCGCAATGGCCGGCGTTACCGATGGCCAGGATCCGGTGAAGGGCACGACGGGGGATTTTGTGGTCGGGCAGGTCTGTGGCATCACGCTGGCGACGGCCCCGCCGGGGCGCTTCCACTATCTTGCCACACCGGTCATGGATGATGATGCCGTGCCAGCCGGGCACTACAACTCGCTGATCATCGCGCCGCGCGAGGGCGGGATCGACCAGCTGGCAGAATTCGATCCGGCACGCCATCGCGCCGTGATCAACGAGCCGGGGTCTTTTTCCGGTGCCATCACATTCACCGCACATCTGCGCAAGGCCGTCGGACATGAACTGATCACCCCCCTGCTGTCGGGATGCCATCTGGCGTCGGTTGCCATGGTTGCCGCCGGGCGGGCCCAGCTTGCGGCAATTGACCGGGTGAGTTTCGCGCTGGCTGGCGCGACACGTCCGGGTGATGTGGCAGCCGTGCAGGTCATTGACGAGACGGCATTCTATCCGGGGCTTCCCTTTGTGGCCGACGGAGCGCTGCCATCAGACGCGGTGGCCAGGCTGCGCGACAGGCTGCTGGATTTCCGTTCCCACCCGGCCTGGCGGGAAATGGCGGAAATATTGCGGCTTCGCGACCTGACCATCCTCGACGCGGCGGATTACGATATCATGGCCACAATTGGCATGCCCCGGCCGGGCAGCTAACCGTCCGTATCGGTGCAGGGCGCCCCGCACGGCGCGCAGGCACTTCCAAGATCGCCAGGCGCGCCAAGACCGGACAGGCTGCGGCTTGTCAGATGATCCCCCGCCACGATGACAGCGCCAGCAAGAATGACCAGCACATAAATCAGTTTCGGTGTCAGCCGTGCCATCATCCCACCTCGCCTAGCGTGACAGGCCAAAGGCAGGCCGCCATCTGATGCCAAGCCAGCTTCCGGCCATCGCCATCACAAACCAGATCCAGCCATGAAGCGATCCGGACGCAATGCCGGCAAGAAAGGCGCCGATATTGCACCCGAAGGCAAGACGCGCGCCGATGCCCATCAGAATGCCGCCAAGCGCCGCCGCCACAAGCTGGCGCGATGATGGCCAGGATTGCCGCCGCAGGCCGCCACCGATGGCGGCAAGCAGACCAGCACCGATCACCATGCCGATATCCATCAGGCTGCTGACATCGGCAAGCACGGAATGGGCCAGCGCACGCTGTGGCCCGGCCCATTGCCAGAAGGCAAAATCGCCGACCGGCACACCAAGACCAGCCGCAATCTTGGCGCCCCACAGGGTAAAGCCAAAGGTAATTCCCCACGGGTTGCCGGAAATGATGAAGACAAGCCAGCACAGCATCGCGATGACAACACTGCCGATCAGCACCTGTCGCGGCGCTGTCTGGCCACGCCGCCGCCCCAGCGCGTAGAACGCCGCGCCAACGGCCGCGATCAGTCCCATATTGACCACAAGGCGCGCGCCATCACCGGCGTCGCCAGCAATGGCCACCTGGCCAAGCGAGCCCCAGCCAAGCGCCGTCGGCAGCAGAAACGAGCCAAGAAGCGAGCCGAGAATGAAAAACGGAAGCGCCACAAGCATCCTGCCGGAACCGCCCCCGAAGCTGAACAGCACGCCCGACCCGCACCCGTTCGCCAGCTGCATGCCAATGCCGAATATGAAGGCGCCGATGATCAGCGAAACCGACACCGGGGCCACTGATCCGCTCGCCGCCAGGCCGAGACTCGCCGCTGGAATGAAAACAAGCGCGCACAGCCCGACAAGCAGGAAATGGGCGGCGATCCCCATTGCCTCGCCGGCGACAAGAAAGCGTCGCCATGCCGAGGCAAACCCATATTGAAAGCCGATGAAAACGGCCCCGAGCGCGCCGCCAAGCGTGAACAGCGTCACACCACGAAGTCCGGTGTCGAGCGCCACCAGCCCGACAAGGCCAAGCCCGACCACACCAATGATCAGAGCCGGCACCCATTCAATGGCCGCCGGCGATGCGTCTGTCTGCAGGGGAGTGGCTGTCATGGCGATATCAACCCGGAATGAAGAGACATAGTTGTGAATTCAGGAATGGCCAGCGCCTGTCTGACAAACGCCCCTCATGGCGCCCCTGGTCAGGTCACCGCAAGGAAAGCTGTCGGGCGACAGCTCTGGCAAAACGCGGTGCCGGGATCCGTCGCCCGGCACCAGCAGTCCTGTGATCAGCCGAAAACGCCTTTCAGGAAGGACTTGATCCTGTCCATGTTGGACTCGCCTGTCAGCAGAGGATTGCTGCCATCGGCCGTCCATTCGACCATCGAGCCGTCATAGAGCCTGACATCCTCGCGACCAAGAACCTCGGACAGGACAAACCAGTTGGTTGCCGCCCAGTGGCCGGTGTTGCAATAGCTGACAATCGGCAGCTCGGCGTCAATCTCGCCATAGATTCCCTGCAACTCGGCAAGGCTCTTCAGGCGGTTGGCATCGATGTCATAGGCCTGTTCCTGGAACAGCAGCGTCGATCCCGGGATACGACCACCGGTGGCGGCCTTCGGGTGCTTCGCCTCGCCAAGGAACTGCTCCTTCGTCCGCCCGTCAAGAAGCGTCGCGCCATCCTTGGCGGCAACGATCCTTTTCACATCATCAGTCGAGACATAGCCCTGCGGCTGGAAGCGTGCAGTGAAATCACCGGGGGCCGGGGCCACTGGCGCGCCATCTTCCACCTGATCCGGAAAGGATGCCGTCCAGGCGGCAAAACCACCATCAAGAATCGACACATTGGCATGGCCAAACACCTTGAAAGTCCAGTAAGCGCGCGCCGACGACCCGAAATCGGTCGACCCGACACCGGCCGGTACCAGAACGACATGGCTGTCGGCGGAGACGCCAAGCTTGCGGGCAAGGGCCTCGAACTGCGATGCCTCTGGCAACAGCCCGACAACATCGTCGCGGCCAACACGCCAGCCATCCTTCAGATAGTCGGAATGGATCGCCGACGGAATATGGCCTTCGAGATAGGTCTCGTAGCTGCCACCATCGATCTTGTTGCGAAGGTCGATCAGGACAAGCTTGTCATTGTCCAGATTGTCGGCAAGCCATTCGACATCGACCAGCGGTTTGGCAAAGGCGCCGGACGCGGCGACAGCAGTAAGGAAGAGCGCCAGGACGCCCGTGAGAATGCGGTTCATTTCCATCTCCAGTGAAGTGACGGACACCCGGCATGATCCCGAGACGTCCGACGCGGTTTTGGTCTGCGCCTTCAAATGGAAAAAAATTCTGCGAAACGCCAGAGACCACGCATCAAAAAGAACGTATTTTCTAATTCATCGCGAGTGCAGGCAGAAACGTTCCAATACTGGTGAAACAGATGGAATCACATTCGTGGCTTGCCAGCGTGCTGGGCGGGTTCATACACCGCCGGCAAAGCGCGGTGTCGACTCCATCAGCATGCGGGTATAGGGGTCCTGTGGCGATTCGATCAGCGGTCCCGCCGCGTTTTCCTCGACCAGCCGGCCATCTTTCAGGACACCGATCCGGTGCGCCATCACCCGCACGACCGCCATGTCATGCGAAATGAACAGATAGGTCAGTTGCAGGTCGCGCTGAAGTTGCTTCAACAGGTTCAGAACCTGTGCCTGGACCGAGACGTCGAGCGCCGAGGTTGGCTCGTCACAGACAATGAATTGCGGATTTGACGCCAGCGCCCGGGCGATCGAAATGCGCTGGCGCTGACCGCCGGAGAATTCATGCGGATAGCGCAGCGCGTCCTGCGCCGACAGACCAACCTGATCGAGAAGTTCATGCACCCGTCGCAGGCGTGCATGATGATCGGCGATCAGGTCAAAGGCGCGGATCGGCTCCATCAGGATATCGCCAACCCGCCAGCGCGGATTGAGACTGGAATAGGGTGACTGAAACACCATCTGCAGCTTCTGCCGCAGACCGCGATCCTGAACCTGACCCTGCGATTCATCAAAGGCTGTCCTGCCGTCAAACATGATGCTGCCGCTATCGGGGCGTTCCAGCCCGACAATCATCCTGGCAATGGTGGATTTGCCGGATCCACTCTCGCCAACAAGGGCATAGGTCCGGCCCTTGGCGATCGAGAAGCTGACATTGTCGACAGCGGTCAGGAGTCGCCGCGCGCCACCGGTGACCAGACGCGCCAGAAAGGGATCGGAAATGTCGAAATGCCGGCTCAGGCCGGATACCGTCAGATAGGCATTGTCGGCCATCACCCGGCCTCCCTTGCCTGCGTGTCATAGAGATGGCAGGCAACGCCATTGGCAAATGACGCGGCTGTCTGCCGACAGACCGGCATGACATCGCCGCAGCGGGGATGAAACCGGCAGCCCGGCGGCAGATCGGCAAGGCTTGGCATGCTTCCCGGGATCTGCGGCAGCACCGTATCGACAGACACACGGTCCAGATTTGGCGTCGCCGCCATCAGCCCCCTGGTATAGGGATGGCGCGGCGCGGAGATCACCTCGGCGGTGCGTCCGGTCTCGACAAGGCGGCCGGCATAGAGAACGGCGACACGGTCGGTTGTCTCGGCAATGACCCCCATATCATGCGTGATCAGGATAACCGCGGCACCGCGCTCCTTGCACAGGCGGCGAAGCAGGGCCAGCACCTGTGCCTGGATCGACACATCCAGCGCCGTTGTCGGTTCATCGGCGATAATCAGCCTGGGTTCCGGTGCCAACGCCAGCGCGATGACGATCCGCTGGCGCATGCCGCCGGAAAATTCATGTGGATAGGCACCGATCCGCTCGCGGTCGATCCCGACCTCATCGAGAAGTTCGCCGGCCCGCGCCATGGCCGCGGCGGAATCCATCCCGAGATGAAGCTGGATCGTCTCGACAAGCTGGTCGCCAACGGTCCGCAGGGGATTGAGGCTTGTCAGCGGGTCCTGGAAAATCATTCCGATCTGGCGGCCACGCACCGTTTCCGCGCGGCCGTCAATGCGCTCGCCAGCCAGGGCGATCCGCCCGCCAGTGATCCGGCCCGGGGGTTCGAGAAGACCCATGATGGCGGCGCCTGTCAGTGACTTGCCGGCACCGCTCTCGCCGACAAAGCCAAGCACCTCGCCGGCCGCAAGCGTGAAGGAAATCCGGTCAAGCGCCTGCAGCTTCTGACGGCGCAGCGGGAATTCGACACTCAGATCACTGACTTCAAGAAGTGGCACCGTCATTTCAACCTCGGATTCAGCGTGTCCTTCAGCCAGTCGCCGAGGAGATTCACCGCCAGCGCCAGCGCCAGCAGCGTCACGGCCGGGAAGGTCAGAATCCACCATTCACCCGAGAACAGGAAATCCTGGCCAATCCGGATCAGCGTGCCAAGGCTTGGCTCGGTCGGCGGGGCACCAACACCAAGGAAGGACAGCGTCGCCTCGGCAATGATGGCCAGCGCCAATGTGATGGTGGCGATGACAAGAACCGGCCCCAGAACATTCGGCAGGATATGGCGCCACATGATCTGGTGGCGGCCAAGCCCGATCAGCCGCGCCGCCTGCACATATTCCTTTTCCTTCTCGACCAGCGTCGTGGCCCGCACGGTGCGCGCGAAGGGCACCCATTCCGACAGGCCAATGGCGGTGATCAGAACAAAGATCGCCATCTCGTCGCGAAGGTCGGGCGGGATGATGCCGCGAAGCACACCGAAAATCAGCATCGCAATCAGGATCGACGGGAAGGTCAGCTGGATATCGGCAATCCGCATGATCAGATTGTCGAGCCAGCCCCCGACATAGCCGGCAATCAGGCCAAGCGAGACGCCAAGCCCCATGGCCAGCATCACCGACATCACACCGACAAACAGCGACACCCGCAGCCCGTAGATGATCGCCGACAACAGATCCCGTCCCTGATCATCGGTTCCCATGACAAAGCTCTCGCCGGTGAACATGTTGGCTTCCATCGGCGGGGTGAAGCCGTTCATCAGGTTGAGCGAGGCCGGATCGAACGGATTCGTCGGCGCCACAAGCGGCGCGAAGATCGCAACCAGAAACAGGAACAGAACAACAAGCCCGGCAATTATGGCAATTGGAGAGCGGGTGAAATCATAGACGAAATCACTGGCAAGCGCGCGCCGCAGGTGGCCGGCCGGCCGGCCCGGAGATGTGCCCGACGCCGAGGCCGACGACGTTTTGACAGGGGACGACGCCATCAGCCGCCTCCCCGCAGATTGCGGTCACGGATCCGCGGATCGATCGCCAGATACAGAAGATCAACGATAAGATTGATCAGCACAAACAATGTCCCGACAAGAAGGAGATAGGCCGACATCACCGGGATATCGACGAAATAGACAGCATTGATGAACATCAGCCCGACGCCGGGCCACTGAAACACCGTTTCGGTGATGATGGCAAAGGCGACAATCGAGCCAAGCTGCAGCCCGGCGACGGTGGTGACCGGCACCAGCGTATTGCGAAGCGCATGGCGCATCAGCACCATGCGTTCGGGAAGCCCGCGCGCGTGGGCGAATTTGATGAAATCCTGGCGCAGCACCTCCAGCATCTCGGAGCGCACAAGCCGCATGATCAGCGTCATCTGGTAGAGACCAAGCGTGACCGCCGGCAGGATCAGCGATTTCAGTCCGGACGCCGTCAACAGGCCGGTTTCCCAGAACCCAACCCGCACCGTGTCGCCGCGCCCGAAGGATGGCAGCCAGCCAAGCTCGACCGCGAACAGCCAGATCAGCAGCACGCCGATCAGGAAGGTCGGCAGCGACACGCCGATGAGCGATGTCGTCATCACCAGACCGGCCAGAAACCGCCCCCGGCTGATGGCGGTGAAGATGCCAAGCAGAATCCCGGCGGTGAGCGCGAAAAGTGCCGAGATAAACGCAAGCTCGAGCGTCGCCGGCAGGCGCGAGGCAATCAGGTCGGCCACCGGTTCGGCGGTGCGATAGGAAATGCCGAAATCGAAATGCAGCGCATCCCATACAAACCGCACATACTGCACCGGCACCGGGTCGTTCAGGCCCATCCGTTCGATCATCTCGTTGCGGTCCTGGACCGTGGCTTCCTGGCCAAGAATGTTCTCCACCGGGTTGCCGACAAATCTGAAAATGGAAAAGGAAATCAGCGCGACGAGAAGCAACACAAGCCCCGCCTGCACGATTCGCCTGGCAAGAATGACTACCATGAGAGGCCTCGTGCGAACGGTCTGCCCGTCACGCCACAGCTGATTGTCCTGATATGCATAAAACGGAAAGGGCCGGCAGCGGCGTGATACCGCTGCCGGCTGTCGATCAGTTCATGGTCAGATATTTGAAGTGCGGCTGGTCTTCCGGCTGCACGTCAAAGGTGATGCCATCCTTCATTCCCCAGTTCAGAACCTGGTTGTGAATCGGAAGATACAGCTGGTCTTCCTGAACCTGGGCCCAGATTTCGCCGATGATCGCGTCACGCTTGGCGAGATCGGTCTCCGACTCCAGCGCCACGACCTTGGCGTTCACATCGGCATTGTCATAGCCGGTGTTGTTCCAGGAACCGCGATTCTCGGTCGTCGCATGGACAAGGAAGTTGAAGATGTAGTGTGAGTCGAAGGTCGGAACGCCCCAGCCGAGCATATAGAACTCGGTTGTCTTGTTCTTGATCAGCGGGAAATGCTGCGCCTTCGGCTTGGCGTCAAGATTCACCTTGATGCCGATCTGGCCGAACATGCCGACCGCGGCCTGACAGATCGCCTCGTCATTGATGTAGCGGTCATTCGGGCAGTTCAGCGTGATCGAGAACCCGTCACCATATCCTGCCTCGGCCATCAGCGCCTTGGCGGCGGCGACATCATGCGCCGGGATGGCGTCAAGCTCGCTTGTCCAGCCATTGACAAATGGCGGCATGATGACATTGGTCGGCGATGACTGGTCGCGCATCACGACCTTCTTGATGGCGTCGCGGTTGATGGCGATGTTCATCGCCCGCCGCACGCGCACATCGGCAAACGGATTCTTGCCGCTGACATTGTCTGTTTCAAGATCGGCCTTGCCGCTGTTCATGCCAAAGAAGATCACGCGGTTCTGCGCCGCGGTAACCACCTTCAGACCATTCTGCGCGGCAACACGACCAAGATCCTGCACCGGCACATCCTGGATGAAATCAACCTCGCCCGACAGCAGGGCCGCCACGCGGGTGGCCGCCGACTGGATCGGTGTGTAGATGATTTCGCTGACAGCCAGCGGGAACTGGCCCTTGCCCCAATAGCTCGGGTTTGCCTTCAGCACTGTCTTCTGGTCGGGAACACGGCTGTCCAGCATGAAGGCGCCGGTGCCGTTTGTGTTCTGCGCTGCAAAGGTTGTCTCACCTGCGGCAACATCCTGCGGCGCGCTGGCGCCATTCGCCTCGGTCCAGCCTGCATCCATCATGAACAGGTTGGTCAGGTTGTTGATCAGCAGTGGGTTCGGGCCGTTGGTTTCCATGTCGATGGTATGATCGTCGACCTTGCGGACTTCCTTGACACTTGTCAGGAGTTCCTTCATCGCCGAAGTTGGCATCATCGCCCGGTTGAAGCTGTAGACAGCATCATCGGCCGTGAAATCGGAACCATCATGGAAGGTTACACCCTTGCGAAGGGTGAAACGCCAGACATTCGGATTGTCGGCCAGCGCCTTCCAGCTGGTGGCCAGAGCCGGGGTGATCTGGCCGGCCATGTCGCGATGCAGGAGCGGCTCATAAATCTGGTGGGCCAGAGTGTGGGTCGGGCCTTCATTCTGCGCGTGCGGGTCAAGCGTCAGCGAGTCGCCGGAGCGCGCCCAGCGCAGAGTTTCCGCGGACGCCGCCGTCGCGGCAGCGGCAAGTGTCAGCGCCACAGCGCCGATGCCAAGCCTGGTTACTAGGGTCTTCATTCTCTCTCTCCCTGAAAGTATTTTTTGACTTGTTCAAAGGACCCGCAGAATGGACCTGATTCCGTCCAGTGGGCAAGATATTTTGCGCGGCAACAGGCATCGCCGCCACAATATCGGATACGGTTATGTCGCGGCGGCAACCTTGCGCCGGCGCTGCAGCAGCAGAACAAGACCAAGCAGGAAGACCGCCGGAAGATAGACCCATTCCCGCGCCGGCCTGTCGGCAATCTCGACAAGCACCAGATCCAGCGTGACCGGATCATCCGCATAGAAGTCGAAACCCTGCAATTCCTGGAACAGCGGGGTGCCGGGGAACGGTTCCTCGACAATGGCGACGCCGTCGCTCAGCGTCATCACAACACCGGCATCGGCAAGCCCGGCAAACGCGTCATCCGTCGGGGGCACCTGAATGATGGTGTTGCGTGTGACCATGCGGCTGGCATCGTCGAAATCGGGCCCGACAAAGCGCACCCGCAAATCGCGGGGCGCCGTCGCGGCGCTGTCGGCCTCGAGAAGGTCCACAATCTCGGCACCCGGGCGCATATCGAAGGGTGGCACCCAGCGATCAAGCCAGAAATCCGGCCTGAACATGGTGAAGGCGACAAGAAGCAGGATCAGGGTTTCCCACAGTCTGTTCCGGGTCAGCATGAAGCGCTGCGTCGCCGAGCAGAAAGCCAGCATGCCAATGGTGGTGACCGTCACCGCCACCAGACCACCGACCAGCCCCACATCGATCAGCAGAATATCGGTATTGAAGATGAACATGAAGGGAAGCACGGCGGTGCGGATATCATAGCTGAAGCCCTGAATGCCCGTGCGGATGGGATCGCCGCGCGAAATCGCGGCAGCGGCAAAGGCGGCCAGGCCGACCGGCGGCGTGTCATCGGCCAGAATGCCGAAATAGAAGACAAACAGATGCACGGCCACAAGTGGCACGATCAGCCCGTTCTGCGCACCAACCATGACAATCACCGGCGCCATCAGCGATGACACGACGATGTAGTTCGCCGTCGTCGGCAGACCCATGCCAAGGACCAGGCTCATCACCGCGACAAGCAGCAGCATGATGACAAGATTGCCGGCCGACACCGTTTCAACAAAGCTGCCGATGAACTGGTGCGCGCCGGTCAGCGAGACCGTGCCGATGATGATTCCGGCGATTGCCGTCGCGATGGCGATGCTGATCATGTTACGGGCGCCGTTTTCAAGACCGCGAAGCAGATCCCGCCAGCCATCGCCCCAATGCTGGCCGGTGACAGCCTGTCCCCGGAACAGGGCCTTCAGCGGATGCTGCGTGACCAGCACGAACATCATCGCCAGGCAGGCCCAGTAGGCCGACAGACCGGGCGACAGCCGGCTGACAAGCACACACCACAGAAGCGTCAGGATGGGCAGCACGAAATGATAGCCGGTGACAGCCACATCACCGACACGCGGCAGCATCTTCATTTCATCTTCGCTGAGCCCTTCGCCAAGGTCGGGGCGTTGCGCCGCCAGCCAGACAAGCGGCAGGTAGATGGCCAGCAACAGCACGATCACAAGCGGCAGCGAGAATGCCGGCGCATGGTCGCCAACAAGCGAGACCAGAAGATGGAACACCGCCGCGATGAGCGCCAGCGCGGCAAACCCGACAAGAAACCCTGTCGCCCGCCGCAGCAGGCCCTGGGTCGGCGTCTGCCGCGGCAGACCCGTCAGGCCGAGTTTCGTGACCTCGATATGGACGATGTAAAACAGCGCGACATAGGACACCAGCGCCGGCAGCGCCGCATGCTTGATCAGTTCGAAATAGCTGATGCCGGTGAATTCGGCGATCAGGAAGGCGGCCGCGCCCATCACCGGCGGCGTCAGCTGGCCGTTTGTCGACGAGGCGACCTCGACCGCGCCGGCCTTCTCGGCGCTGAGACCGGTTTTCTTCATCAACGGGATGGTGAAGGTGCCGGTTGTCACAACATTGGCGATGGATGACCCGGAATAGATTCCGGACAGTCCCGAGGCGACAACCGCCGCCTTGGCCGGCCCGCCGCGAAGATGCCCCAGCGCGGCGAAGGACAGTTTGATGAAATAATTGCCGGCGCCAGCGCTTTCCAGAAGCGCCCCGAACAGCACAAACAGAAAGATCATCGAGGCCGAAACGCCAAGCGCCACACCGAAGACGCCCTCGGTCTGCATCCAGAAATGCCAGGTCGCCTTGTTCAGCGACGCCCCTTTCCAGCGCATCGCATCAGGGAAAAAATCCAGATGCCCGAACATCACATAGATGATGAAAATCATCGCGACGATCAGCAGCGGCAGGCCAAGCGCCCGATAGACCGCCACCATCACACACAGCATGCCGGCAATGGAAAAGAACAGATCATACCGGTTTGGCAGGCCGGCCCGGTTGGCGATATCAAGTTTGAAAATGAACAGATAAAGACAGGCTGTGACGCCGATAATGGCAAACCCCCATCCGACAAGCCTGTCAAAGAGCGGATGAACCGACCGGACGGCCGGATAGAGTGAGAGCGCGAGGCCAAGCCCGAAGGCAAGATGAATCTGCCGCGCCTCCTGATTGTTGAAGACCAGCTTCAGGCCGGTCACCTCGCTCAGATAAAACGGGAAGTCTGACGCCACCCAGAGCTGGAACAAGGACCACAGAATGCAGACAAAGGCCGCCAGCCGGCCTGTTCGCCGCGCGCCGCCTTCAAAATCTTCAGGTGAAATGCCGGCGCTGTCAGCCGGTCCGGTCATGCTCATCGTGAAACTCCCCCGGATTTCGCCCCAGGATTACCCCGGGTATCCTGCCGGGTTTCGGGTCACGAAACGCAAAACGCGCAGCCCGAAGGCTGCGCGTCGCAAGCGATGCTACATCCAGCCACGCTCTTTGTAGTATTTCGCCGCACCGGGATGAAGCGGTGCCGAAAGGCCGTCGGAGATCATCTCCTCTTCCTTCAGGTTCCGGAACGCCGGGTGAAGCTTCTTGAAGTCGGCAAAATTGTCGAAGACCGCCTTGACCACGGTGTAGACAACCTTCTCCGGCACGTCAGCCGAAGTGATCACCGTCGCGCCAACACCAAAGGTGGTGGTGTCATTCGGGGAACCGGCATACATGCCGCCCGGCACGGTGGCCACACGATAGAAGGAATTGTCAGCAACAAGCTTGTCGATCGGCGCGCCGGTAACCGAGACCAGCTCGACGTCACAGCTTGTGGCGGCTTCGGTGACAGCGGCGGCCGGATGACCAACCGTGTAGATCATCGCCTCGATCTTGCCGTCACAGATGGCCTGCGCCATTTCCGAACCCTTGAGCTCGGCAGCAAGCGAGAAGTCGCTCATCTTCATGCCGAAGGATTCCATGACAACTTCCATGGTCGCGCGCTGGCCCGAACCAGGGTTGCCGACATTGACCTTCTTGCCCTTCAGATCCTCGAAGGATGCCACGCCGGACCCCTTGCGCGCGATCAGTGTGAACGGCTCGGGGTGGACCGAAAAGACAGCACGAAGGTTCTCGAACTTGCCCTTGTCGGCGAATTTCGAGGTGCCGCGATAGGCATGGTACTGCCAGTCCGACTGCGCAACGCCGAATTCCAGCTCGCCAGCGCGAACGGTGTTGATGTTGTAAACCGAACCACCGGTGGACTCTGCCGAACAGCGAATACCGTGCGACTTGCGGTCCTTGTTCACAAGACGGCAGATCGCGCCACCTGTCGGGTAATAAACCCCTGTAACCCCGCCCGTGCCGATCGAAACGAATTGCTCGGCGAAAGCCTGCGCGGCACCAAAGGCCGCCATCGAGGCGACGACACCGCCATAAATAACCTGTTTTAGGTTCATATCTCTCTCCCATTTAGACTGGTTGTTGTGAAAAACACAAACGACCGACGTTGTGTCGGGTCTCAACCATTTCAGTATGGACCGATGTCGGAGCCCAATCAAGTAAAGCACCGGCGGCCTGCCGATACAGGGCGACAAAACCAGCCGTGACCAACGGGAATCTGGCCAGTTCGGAGTTTGATGGCTTGAAGCGATGATGGCGATTTGCATTAATGAACGGATAATGGAGGGTACAAATGAAACTTCACAACCTGTTCATCATTCTTGTGTCGCTGTTCGGGCTCGTCGGCACCGCCAGCGCGGAAACAAGAATCACCTACAAATCGGCCAAATCGACGTCTTCCTATTATCAGATGGCGGTCGAGATCGCCGAAGCCATGAAGGCCGGTTCCTCTGGTGACATCACCGTCACCGTGGAGGAAAGCCAGGGCTCGGTCCAGAATGTCATGGAGGTCATCGGCCGAACGAACAACTATGTCTTCACCACCCCGCCGGTGCTGATCAAGCTGGCGCGCGGCGGCAAGGCCATGTTCAAGGACAAGGGCAACCCGCGCTTTGACGAGGTCCGGGCGCTGTTCCCGATTCCGTCACTGACGATGCATTTTGTCATGTCCGAGGGATCGGGAGTCACCGATTTTGCCGGTATGGAAGGCAAGACCATCCTTCTTGGCAAAGGATCGTTCGGCGCGCGCGAAGGCGCGAAATATCTCAAGCTGTTCGGTCTTGAAGGCAAGGTCACGCTTGCCGAGGTTGAACTCTCGAACGCCGTTCCGGCCCTGAAGAACGGGCAGATCGACGGTTTCGTGACCGCCGGCTCCTACCCGGCACCGAATGTCATCGAGGCAGCCGCCTCGGCCGGCGCCACGGTGATCTCGCTGAATGACGAGCAGGTGAAGGCATCGAAACGTACACGCCTTGTCATTCCTGCCGGCACCTATGCCGGCCAGGCAAGCGATATCGTGACCACCTCGCTGCCGGTTGTCGCCTTCACGACCACCGACATGGATGACGAGACAGCCTACCAGCTGACAAAGACCTACTGGGAAAACAAGACGGCGCTTGGCGCCGCGGCAAAATGGTGGGATGGCGTGTCGCTCGACATGCTGGACAACATCCTCACCGACATTCATCCCGGGGCAAAGCGCTATTATCAGGAAGCGGGGGCAAGCCTCGCCGCGCATCACTAGGACAGCAGGGGCGGCCCCGTGTCGCCCCTTCTTTCATCTCATTTCATGACAGAACAGAATCATCGCTGGATCTGGGTCGGACTTGGCGTTGCCTCGATCGGCTTTCACATCTGGCTTATCTTTTCCGGGCTGGTGCCAAGTCTTGTGTCGCGACCGCTTCACATGGCGCTGGCGCTCCCCTGGGTGTTCATCTTCACCGCCGAAGGGGCGTGGCAACGCCGGATCGGGCTGGCGCTGACCGCGGTCGGCGTTCTGTTCTGCGGTTATATCGCCATCAATGAATCTGCCTTGTCCGACCAGTATGGATTCATCTCAGGCGGATGGCAGATCGTGGTTGGGGCCGGACTGATCCTGCTGACACTGGAAATGGCCCGGCGCGCTGTCAGCTGGCCGCTGCCGCTGATCACCTTGCTGTTTCTTCTCTATGGGCTGTTCGGAAGCCACATCCCGGGGGAATTCGGCCATCCCGGCCTGCCCTTCAACAGTTTCCTTGGCACGCTGGTCATCACCGAAGGCGGGCTGTGGGGCAAGCTGACCGGCGTGTCGGTATCGGTTGTCGCTGTCTTCGTCATTTTTGGCGCGGTGCTGAATGCCGGCGAGGCCGGTCAGGGTTTCATGAACATCGCCATCGCGGCGGCCGGACGGCTCAAGGGCGGCGCCGCCAAGGTGTCGGTTCTGTCCTCGGCCCTGTTCGGATCGATTTCCGGATCCGCCTCGGCCAATGTCGCCTCGACCGGCATGGTCACGCTGCCATCGATGCGGCGCCTCGGCTATCCGAAACGGATCGCCGCCGCGGTCGAGGCTGTGGCCTCCACCGGCGGGCAGATCATGCCACCCCTGATGGGGGCCGGCGCGTTTGTCATGGTCGAACTGACAGGCATTCCCTATACGCAGATCATCCTCGCCGCGGCGCTGCCGGCCATTCTGTATTTCGCGACGGTATGGATCGGCGTGAACGGCTATGCCGACAGGCATGACCTGAAACCCTATCGCGAGGACATGCGGCCAGGGGTGCGGACCGTCATCATCACCTCGCTGTTCTTCGCCGGGCCGTTTGCCGCGCTGCTGATCGTGATGTTCAGCGGCTACACCCCGCAATTTGCCGCTGCCTGCGCGATCATTCTCGCCGCCACGCTGCTGCTGACCGGCGCCGATCTGAAATTTGATCCGGCGCGCGCGGCTGACCGTATGGTCATGGCGGCGATCACGGCCGGGCGGCAAATCGCCATGATCGCCTCGATCATCCTGTGTGCCTCAATCATTGTCGGCATTCTCGGCATGACCGGGCTTGGCGTGAAAATCACCTCCGGCATCCTGGCCTTTTCCGGCGACAATCTGTGGCTGGCGCTGGCGCTGACGGCGCTTGCCTGTATCATTCTTGGCATGGAGGTGCCGACGACGGCGGCCTATGTCATCTGCGTGTCCGTGGCTGGACCGGCGTTGATCGATATGGGTGTCGCGCCGCTGCTGGTGCATCTGTTCATCTTCTGGTACGCGCTGCTGTCGACCATCACACCACCGGTCTGCGGGGGGGTGTTCATCGCCGCCAGCATGGTCGAGGAAAACTGGCTTCGTGTCGCCGGCAGCGCGATGTCGCTTGGTCTGGGGCTGTATGTGATCCCGCTTGCCATCATCAGGCATCCCGAACTGACCGACCTTGCCGCCGCACCGATGACGGCGATTCTGACAGCGCTGCAGATCGGCATCGGGCTGGCGTTTCTGGGACGCGGTCTGATCGCCCCGCATGGCGCCGCGCTTCGCGTCGCCTTCGGGGGTGCCGGCCTTGTCGTGATCTTCGTGCGGTTCGCGGGCTAAGGGGCGCAGATGCTCATCGACGTCATGGATCCGACGCTTCTCATCGGCATCATGCTGGCGCTTGGGGCCGCGGCCATGACAGCCTATGCCGGCTTTGGCGGGGCGCTTGTCATGGTGCCGCTATTCACCTTTCTGATCGGCCCCGTACAGGCCGTTGCGGTGATGGCCATCTGCAGCGTGGTCGCCCTGGTCCATGTGGTGCCAGGCCTGATCAGGAACATAAGATGGTCCGAGGTTGTACCGCTGTTCTTTGGCCTTCTCATATCCGCCTCGGTCGGGTCGCACTTTCTGGTGGTGGCGGATGCCGAGACCATTCGCCTCGGCATGGGCATATTCATTCTCATATCCGCCGCGGTGCTGATTCTCGATTTCAAATATTCCGGGCCACGCGGCATCCTGCCAAGCATGACTGTCGGCGCTGTCACAGGCGGCATCATGGGCGGGTTCGGCGTGCCGGCAGGCCCGGTCATGGTGGTCTACTACCTCGCCGCGCCAGAGCCGGCACAGGTGCAGCGCGCGAACATCATGTTCAGCGTCTGGCTTCTGCTGACCGTCATGCTGATCAATCTGCTGGCACGGGACGCCATCGAGACCACAACATTCCTGCGGTCCATATTCATCGCCCCGGCGTCCATTCTTGGCGCCATGCTTGGCCAGTATCTGTTCAGACGGGCGCCGGTCAGCTGGTTCAGGAAATGCGCGCACTGGCTGCTGATCGCCATCGGCGTGTCGTTGCTGGTGGTGGCGATGTCCTGACATCCGGTGACAGGACGACGGGGCTGACGCCGGAATACATCACCGCGAGGATAAAAAAATGCCCTGCGGCCATCACAACCACAGGGCATCCGAATATCTGGTTTTTCCTGCCTTAGTCAGTGGCAGGGGCGATAGGACTCGAACCTACAACCCCCGGTTTTGGAGACCGGTGCTCTACCAATTGAGCTACACCCCTATGCCTGACACCGCCGGCCTGAACCGGCGGTGGCAATCTTCTGTGATCGTCCTGCCAGACGATCCCTTATTTCACGATTGAGGCGACGACGCCTGCACCGACGGTACGGCC
>JBMZTC010000031.1:0-29729 GCA_049623505.1 Puniceispirillaceae bacterium (SeqCode)
GAGAAGGTCTTCTCGCCATTGTGCCAGCGGGTCACATGAATCAGATCATCGGCGGCCATCGTCTGTACTCCTTGCCTGGCGGGCCTTGCTTGGCGGGTCTTGCCTGGCGGTGTTGTGGTGTTTCGTATTTGCAGCCGCTTAGACAGTTTGAAAGGCCCCGTCAACTCTCCTGATGCAGTGGCGGCGGCAATCCCCAATCCAGCGCATGAACCGGCGCGCAAACCGCCGCATACAGCGGCACACAAACTGGCTGGCAAACCAGTGCAGAAAACTGTGCAGGGGTGTGACCAGAAGATACTTGCGTTGCCTGCCGCGCCCGTGCTTTGCTCTGCCCCTGTTACGAAAAGTTTCGCAGGGCTGTAGACTGAATATGCTAGACGGCACCAATCCGTTTGTTCGTTTTCGCAACGTGCAAAAAAGCTACGATGGCGAAACGCTTGTCGTAAAGAATCTGAATCTCGATATCGAGGCTGGCGAGTTCGTCACCATGCTTGGCCCCTCGGGGTCCGGCAAGACGACCTGCCTGATGATGCTGGCCGGATTCGAGACCGCCACCCATGGCGAGATCGAACTTGGCGGCAGGCCAATCAACAACATCCCGCCCCACAAGCGCGGCATTGGCATGGTGTTCCAGAACTATGCACTGTTCCCGCACATGACGGTGGCCGAGAACCTGTCCTTCCCGCTGAAGGTGCGCGGCATGTCGGCTGGCGATATCCAGGACAAGGTCACGCGGGCGCTTGATATGGTGCAGATGCGGGCCTTTGCCGATCGCAAGCCGGCGCAGTTGTCAGGTGGCCAGCAGCAGCGAATCGCGCTGGCGCGGGCGCTGGTGTTCGAGCCTGAACTGGTGCTGATGGACGAACCTCTTGGCGCTCTCGACAAGCAGCTTCGCGAACACATGCAGTACGAGATCAAGCACATCCACGAAAATCTGGGCGTCACCGTCGTCTATGTGACGCATGACCAGTCAGAGGCGCTGACGATGTCGAACCGCATCGCCGTATTCGATGACGGGGTGATCCAGCAGCTTGATGATCCGGTAACGCTGTATGAAAAGCCGGACAACTCGTTTGTCGCGCAGTTCATTGGCGAGAACAACACGCTTGCCGGCACCATCGAGGGGCTGACCAAGGGGGTCGCGACAGTCAAGCTCGAGGCCGGTGATTCGGTCAAGGCGCTGGCGGTGAATACCGATGGCAAGGGAAGCCGGACAAGCCTGTCCATTCGCCCGGAACGCTGTGTCGTGTCGCCAAAAAAGGTGGCCGGGCTCAGCATGCTGAAGGGCCGCATTGAGGAATTGATCTATCTTGGCGACCATATCCGCTGCCGGATGACGGTCGCAGGCAATGATGAATTTATCGTCAAGGTGCCGAACACGGCTGACCAGCTTGGCCTGGAAATCGGTGCCGAATCCTATGTTGGATGGCAGACAAATGACTGCCGGGCTCTCGACTTCAAGGAAGGCTGAGGGTTAGGATTGAAACAGGAATTTGGCCGTGGAGGCCGAATGGGGCGCCAGAGACTATGGCGCCTGAACAAATGGCGCCCCCGGGCGCGAAACATGAAGAGGGAGAAGGACAATATGTCTGGTTTGACAAGAAAGATTGTTGCTCTCGCTGGCGTATCTGCGTTCGTCGCAGGTAACGCAGTCGCAGCTGATATCACAGTTGTGTCGTGGGGCGGAGCATACACCAAATCTCAGGTAGAGGCCTATCACAAGCCATGGATGGCACAGAGCGGCCACAGCATCATCTCTGAGGATTACGGCGGAGGCATCGCCGAGATCAAGGCTCAGGTTGACTCGGGCAACGTGACCTGGGACGTCGTCGACGTCGAGCTGTCCGACGCCATCCGCGCCTGTGACGAAGGTCTTCTTGAAGAAATCGACCACAGCTCGCTGCCGGCCGCGCCTGATGGCACGCCTGCCGTTGACGACTTCCTGCCTGGCACATTGCATGACTGCGCCGTGGCAAACATCGTCTGGTCGTCGGTCTATGTTTACGACTCCAGCAAGGTTCGTAACTGGAACGCGCCAAAGACCATGGCCGACTTCTTCAACACCGAGGCCTATCCCGGCAAGCGCGGCATGCGCAAGTCGCCAAAGGTCACCATGGAATTCGCCCTGATCGCCGACGGCGTTCCGGTCAGCGAAATCTATGATGTTCTTGGCACCGAAGAGGGCATCGAGCGTGCGTTCGCCAAGCTCGACACCATCAAGGACGACGTGATCTGGTGGGAAGCCGGCGCGCAGCCACCACAACTCCTGGCTGACGGCGAAGTCATCTTCACCACCGCCTGGAACGGCCGCGTGTTCAACGCTGTTGCCGCCGAGGACCAGTCCTTTGAAATGGTCTGGGACGGTCAGATCTATGACCTTGACCTCTGGGTGATCCCGAAGGGTTCGAAGAATGTTGAGGCTGCCCTCGACTTCGTTCGCTTCTCGACCGCAACCGAGCAGCTGGCGAACCAGGCTTCCTGGATCTCCTACGGCCCGGCCCGTGCGTCGTCTGTGCCGCTGATCGGCACCTATCACGACAACCCGGCCATCAACATGGCTGACCATATGCCAACAGCACCTGGCAACTTTGCCAACGCGCTGCAGAACGATTTTGAGTTCTGGGCAGACAACCAGGATGAGCTGAACGAGCGTTTCAACGCTTGGCTGGCACAATAATCCACTGGCGGTCACCCCGTGCGGGGTGACCGTTCTTTTCTGAGATCAAGACCCTTCCGGATTTTCTGAGGCACTGATGGACGCAGCGCAGCCAATTACGGCGGCAGACGGCACGCCCCTGAAGAAAAAGCTGGCACAGGCCATGTTCCGCAGCAAATTGCGGGCCACCGGCCTTGTCGTGCCATTGCTTGGCTTCGTGCTGGCCAGTTTCGTGTTCCCGATCATCGCGTTGATGTGGCAGGGCGTCTATAACGACACCTTCGAACGGCTGATGCCGAACCTGACCGAGGAATTGCGGGTCTGGGACGGCGTGAGCGAGCCGACCGAAGACATGTATGCGATGCTTGTCGCTGACTTGCGGCAGAACCGCGCTGACAAGACCATCGGCAAGGTGGCGTCACGGGTAAACCAGGAACTTGCCGGCACAAGATCGCTGTTCACTTCGACCGCGCGCAAGGCCAAAAAGCTGAAGCCGCCCTATAAGGAATCGGTCGTCAAGGCGAAGAAAAAATGGGGCGATCTGAAGGTCTGGCAGGCCATGAAGCTGACCAACCAGAGCCTGACCCCGGGGTTCTACGCCACCTCGCTTGACGCATCCCAGACAGTTGATCAGGGATTCGTGATGAAGGATGAAAAGCGGCAGATCTACAAGAAGCTGTTTCTCCGCACCCTGCTGATTTCGGGCAGCGTGATGCTGCTGTGTCTGCTGCTTGGCTATCCGGTTGCCTATCTTCTGGCTACGTTGCCGCTGAAATATTCCAACCTTCTGATGATCATGGTGTTGCTGCCCTTCTGGACGTCGCTGCTGGTCAGGACGACGGCGTGGATTGCCATCCTGCAGTCGCAGGGTGTCGTCAATGACCTGCTCGTCTGGTTTGGGGTCACAACCGATGACAGCCGGTTTTCGCTGATCTACAACATGACAGGCACGATCATCGCGATGACGCATATTCTGCTGCCTTTCATGATCCTGCCACTCTATTCGGTGATGAAGACAATTCCGCCATCCTACATGCGGGCGGCGCGCTCGCTTGGCGCCACACCGACACGTGCCTTTATCAAGGTTTACATGCCGCAGACTGTCCCCGGGATCGGGGCAGGTGGTCTGCTGGTCTTCATTCTGGCGATTGGTTACTACATCACGCCGGCCCTTGTCGGTGGTCAGGATGGCCAGCTTATTTCCAACATGATTGCCTATCACATGCAGAAATCGCTCAACTGGTCGCTGGCGGCGGCGCTTGGTGGATTGCTGCTTGGCGGTGTCCTGGTTCTTTACTGGGCGTATGATCGCATCATTGGCATCGACAACATGAAACTGGGGTAGGTCATGGCAAATCTTCCTCCCTACACCACTACCGGCGAACGGATCTGGCATTACGCCTTCAGGATCATCTGCGGGCTGATCTTCCTGTTTCTGATCATGCCGATCCTGATCGTTCTGCCACTGTCCTTCAACATCGAGCCCTATTTCAGCTTTACGCCAGGCATGCTGTCGCTTGATCCGGAGGCCTTTTCGCTGCGCTGGTACAAGGATATCTTCCGCAATGGCATGGCGGCGCCGGACGCCCCGCTCAGCCTTGCCTGGTTCTCCGATACCTGGAACAACGCGCAGTGGATGCGCGCCATTCGGAACAGCTTCTTCATCGGCATCTGCGCCACCCTGTTGTCGACGGCGCTTGGTACGCTGGCGGCGATTGGACTTAGCCGGTCGGAAATGCCCTATCGGCGGCTGATCATGTCCATTCTCATTTCGCCGATGATCGTGCCGCTGGTCATCACCGCGGCCGGCATGTTCTTCTTCTATTCCAAGATTCAGCTCAGCCAGACCTATATCGGCGTGATCATGGCGCATGCTGTTCTTGGCACGCCTTTTGTGATTATCACGGTGACGGCAACACTTGTCGGATTCGACAAATCGCTGGTGCGGGCGTCAAACTCGCTTGGTGCCGGCCCAATCCAGACCTTCTTCAAGATCCAGATGCCGCTGATCATTCCCGGCGTTATTTCCGGCGGGTTGTTCGCCTTCATCACTTCGTTTGACGAAGTTGTGGCGGTGCTGTTTCTCGCCAGCCCGGAACAGCGCACCATTCCGCGGCAGATGTGGTCCGGTATTCGCGAGCAGATCAGCCCGACCATTCTGGCGGTGGCCACCCTTCTTGTGCTGCTGTCGATCATTCTGCTGACGGTGATCGAACTTCTGCGTCGCCGGTCTGAAAGGTTGCGCGGCGTCACCCCATCGTGACGCGGCTCTGGAACAGCCCACATTTTACCCTGACTATGGCCATGCTCATGTGGGCTGGCCATACCGTCGCGGCAAGATTGTCGGTTGGCGAGATGTCGCCAATGGTGATGATGGGGCTGCGCTGGTTTGCCTGTCTGGCGATTCTGGTGATCATTTTCCGGCGGCAACTGCGCGCCGAATGGCCCCGTGTTCGCGAACGGCTTGTCTGGGTGTTGCTGATGGGTGGCGGCGGCATGGCCGGATTCACCTTCTTTTTCATTCTTGCCGCGCAGCAAACAACCGCGGTCAATCTCGGCATCACGCAGAGCGCCGTGCCTGCCATTGTGATGCTGCTCAGCCTTGCCATGTTCGGCACCCGTATCGGCATGACCCAGCTTGCTGGTCTGGCTGTGTCCTTTCTTGGCGTCGCGGTGCTTGTCACCAAGGGTTCACTGGCGGTGCTTCTTGCGATGCGGTTCAATAACGGCGATCTGCTGATGCTGGTTGCCTGCGTCTGTTACGCGGCCTATACCGTAGCTCTTAGTCGGCGTCTTGAGATGTCGCCAGCGTTGTTACTGACCTTCTTTTCGGTTCCCGCGTCGATGGTGTTCGCGCTGTCGATGGGGGTGGAATATTGGGTCGGCACGATCCAGTGGCCAGGGACCAAGGGCCTCGCCATTGTCGCGTATTGCGCGATTTTTCCGTCTATGCTCGCGCAGATTTGCTTTATGCGGGGGGTGGAGCTTGCCGGTGCCAACCGGGCCGGGTTTTATCTCAATCTGATACCGGTTTTTGGGGCGCTGTTGGCAGTATTCATTTTGTCTGAGAGGCTCTATTCTTACCATGCGGCATCGGCGCTGATGGTTCTTGGCGGCATATATATTGCCGAGCGTCACAAGACCAACGCCGCACAAAACGCCAGCTGACCTGGCAGACTATTGGGGACGACAGCATGAAGAATATGCGCAATTTCTATATTGACGGGGCCTGGGTAGCGCCTCGTGAAGGCACTGATTTTCCAGTCTATAATCCGGCAACAGAAGAGGTCTATGCCACCATTTCGCTTGGTGGTGCGGCTGACGCCGAGGCGGCGATTGCGGCGGCGCGCGCAGCCTTTGACAGCTGGTCCATGACCACGCCGGCGGAACGTGGCGAGGTGCTGCGCGCCATTCTCGCGGTCTATGAGACACGTGCCAAGGACATGGCCGAGGCCATTTCGAATGAGATGGGCGCGCCGATCGACATGGCCCTTACCGACCAGGCTGGCGCGGGCCGTGGCCATTTGAAGGCCTTCATTCGCGCGCTTGAGTCTTTTGAGTGGCAGCATCCGCTGCGACCCGGGGTCGAAGGGCAGGATCTTGTCTATGAACCCGCCGGCGTTGCCGGGCTGATCACCCCCTGGAACTGGCCGATGAACCAGGTTGTTCTGAAGGTTGGCGCGGCGCTTGCGGCGGGATGTACGATGGTGCTGAAACCGTCCGAGGTGGCGCCAATGTCGAGCATTCTGTTCAGCGAGATCATGCATGAAGCCGGCGTTCCTGCCGGTGTCTATAACATGGTCAATGGCGACGGTGTCGGGGTTGGCAGTATTCTGTCTTCGCACCCCGGGATTGATGTCGTGTCCTTCACCGGTTCGACCCGTGCCGGCATTCTGATCAGCAAGGCCGCCGCCGACACGGTGAAGACGGTGTCGCTGGAACTTGGTGGCAAGTCGCCGAACCTTGTCTTTGCCGATACGGATATCGAAGCCGCGGTGGCGCGCGGTGCCAGCTTCTGTTTCGCCAATACCGGCCAGTCCTGCAACGCGGCGACCCGCATGTTTGTCGAACGCCCGGCCTATGACCGCGCGGTCGAGGTGGCGATGGCGACCGCCGAATCAACGCTTGTCGACCTTCCCAGCAAGGCTGGCGGTCATATTGGCCCGCTTGTCTCGCAGGTGCAGTTCGATAAGGTGCAAAAGCTGATCCAGGCCGGCATTGATGAGGGCGCGCGCCTTGTCGCCGGCGGCACCGGGCGGCCGGAAGGGTTGAACCGTGGCTGGTTCGCCCGCCCGACGGTGTTTGCCGACGCCACTCCCGACATGACGATCATGCGCGAGGAGATTTTCGGGCCGGTGCTGGCAATGATGCCGTTCGACAGCGAGGATGAAGCAATCGAACTTGCCAATGACACGCCCTATGGTCTGGCTGCCTATATCCAGACCGACAGCGCCGAACGGGCCCGCCGGGTTGCGGCGCGCCTTCGTGCCGGCATGATCCAGGTGAACGGGGCGCACCGCGCTTCCGGTGCGCCTTTTGGTGGTTACAAGCAATCAGGAGTCGGCCGCGAGGGCGGCGCGTGGGGCATTGAGGAATTCCTCGAGATCAAGACGATCAGCGGCATCATTGGCTGATAAGGATGTTGGATGACGAGCCGGGACGACAGCAGGGAAACCGTCAATGACAGTGGCAGGCATGGCGGCGAGGGCGAGGCCCTTCTTGCCGGCGCCTATGCCTTGCAGACCCCGGACCAGCATGTGCGCTACTACCGTGACTTTGCGGCGCATTATGACAGCAGCTTTGCCGATGGTCTGGGTTATGTCTATCCGTATGCGATCGCTGCCGCGCTGGATGATCTGAAACGGCCACCGGGTCCTGTTCTTGATATTGGCTGCGGCACCGGACTGGTCGCCGCCGCCATTCATGACCGCCAGCCGGATGCTGTGATTGATGGCGTGGACATCTCGCCGGAGATGATCGAGAAGGCCGCCATAAAGGGCGCGTACCGGGATTTGATGGTGGCCGACCTGACCCGGGATTTCAGCCATCTGCCAACTGGCTATGCGGCGATTGTCAGCGCAGGCACATTCACCCACGGGCATCTGGGGCCGGACCCTCTTGCCGGCCTTGTCGCGCATTGCACCGCCGGCGCGGTGGCGGCGCTTGGCGTGAACAGCCACCATTTTGCCGCGCATGGGTTTCAGGCAGCGCTCGACAGCTTGCGGGCACGGGACCGGATCACCGCCCCGCGACTTCAGGAAGTGCCGATCTATGACGGACGGGATGCGGCGCATGCCGATGATACAGCCTTCATCCTGACCTTCTATGTGGCCTGATCATCCTCGCCAACGACGGTCATCGCCTGGCCGTTGAAGATTTCAACCTCTGGCAGCGCGCGGATATCGACCCCCTCAATACAGCCGATATTGTAACCGAATTCAGGCCGCGAGCGCCGCCAGTGATGGGTGTAGATGCCGCAAGTCCGGCAAAAGTAATGCCGTGCCGTCTTTGTGTTCCATTGATACAGGCCAAGATTGTCCTCGCCGGAAACAAGTCTGAACTGATCCTTGTCGGCGGTGCACATGATGGCACCCTTGCGCCGGCAGATTGAACAGTCGCATCGCCTGAAATCCCGAATTGGGCCGTGAATCTCGAATCTGACGGCACCGCAATGGCAGGATCCTTTCTGCACATCCCGCTGTGGTGCAGGTTCATCCTGTATTGCCATGACTGGTCTCCCCTGATGCCATTCATGTCGACCTTGGCCCAGCCTTTGATGACAGGCAATCACATTGCGCTTTTCGCGTCCGGCTTTTCCTGATATGGCGATTGAGGATATCCCAACAGGCCGTCAGGCGAGGTGTGCTATGTCAGGCTGGAATCAGCGCCCCATGGTCGCCCTTGGACTGCTGGCGCTTGGAATGGCGATCATTCCGCTGAATGATGCATTCATCAAGCTGATGAGCGACCGTCTGCCTCTTGCCGAGATCGCGTTCATCCGGGGCGTTTTCGCGCTTGCCCTCATCATATTGTTTGGTCGTGGTGTCAGCGCCTTGCGGGCATTGCCGGCCAGCGTTTTCTGGCAGTTTTTCGGGCGCGGCATGTGTCTGGTGCTGGCGATGGCATTGTATTTCGTCCCGCTTGGCACATTGCCACTGCCGACCGTGATTTCGATTTTCTTTGTCTCGCCGCTGTTGATCACGCTTCTTTCGGTGCCGCTTCTTGGCGAGAAGATCGGCATTCATCGGGTCCTGTCGGTCTGCCTCGGGCTGTGTGGGGTGTTGCTGATCATCCGGCCCGGGACGGCTGATTTTCGCATTGAATCGGTGATTGTCTTTGGCGCGGCGCTGTCCTATGCGCTGTTCCAGATCTGGACGCGGCGCCTGAAAGGGGCGGGCAGCCTGTCGGCCATGGTGACGGTTCAGCAGATTTGCTACATCACGGCGGCGCTGCCGGTTCTGGCAATCAATGCTGTCTGGCCGCGTGAACCGTCTGCCAATGTGTCGCTTGATTTTCTGCTTCGCGCCCCGGAAATGCCAACTGGCCAGGACATGATGTTCCTTGGCTTTTGCACGCTGGCAGTCTTGTTCCTGTCCGTGGCGTCGTCAAACGCCTATCGGTCGGTCGAGGCCTCGATCATCGCGCCGTTCGAATATACGGCCATTCCCTTTGCGGTCATCTGGGGCATTCTGATCTGGAATGAATGGCCTGACGCGCTGAGCTGGGGCGGCATGGCGATGATTCTCGCCGGTGGATTCTACACCATCTATCGTGAACGCGCGCGTGATGTCGAGGTCATGACAGGCGCGCCGATGCCGGCCTCGGCCTCGGCCTCGCAGACAGGTGAAGATAATCCGCGATCAGACAGTTAGCTGTCGCCACCCTGCCACACACCCTTGTCGCGAAGTGAATCTGCGACCTCGCGCGGCATGTAGGTCTCGTCATGCTTGGCAAGAACGTTGCTGGCGCTCAGCGTCCCGTTGTTGATTCTGCCCTCGGCGACAACCCCCTGACCCTCACGAAACAGGCTTGGCAGCGCACCATCGAACCTGACGGCAATTTCGGCCGTGCCGTCGGTGACGATGAAATTTGATACCAGCCCGTCAATTCTGACGCTGCCATCCTTTACCAGTCCGCCAAGACGGACAGGACGTCCCTCGGCATCGGCTGGTATCTCGGACGGCGTGTAGAAGAAGACGATATTCTCGCGAAGGGCGCCAAGGACAAGCGCGACCGCGCCGGCCAGCAGCATTGCGATGACGGCGATTCCAAGAAGCCGGCGTTGTTTTGGTGTCAGGCTGTTGGTGGATCTGTTCATGCCCCGTTTCCTAGCGTCCCCCTTGCCGTTACGCAAGCGCAAGCAGCAGATGTGACGTCATGGCACGATTTATTGCTCAATCGACGGCGGCTGTGGGTTGCAAGACAGCGCGGCGTCATCTATTTCCAAGACACGGTTATGAACATTCGCTATCACACTTGGAATTGACAATGATCTTATCAAAGCATGCACATACCGCGATGGCGGCCCTGATTGGTTTTCTGGTAGCCGTGGCGCCGCCAGTGCAGGCAGGCGACATTGAGGCCGGTGCCAAGGTCTTCAAGAAATGCAAGGCATGCCATTATGTCGATAAAGAGAAGAACAAGACTGGTCCGCATCTTGTGGGCATTATCGGACGCACGGCCGGTTCGCTTGAAGGGTATAAATATTCGAAGGCGATGAAGGCCTCTGGCATTGTCTGGGACGAGACAACGCTGGCCGACTATCTGCGCGCGCCAAAGAAATACATCAAGGGCACGAAGATGGCTTTTGCGGGTCTGCGAAAGGACGCTGACATTGCCAATATCATCGCCTATCTGAAAACGCCGAACTAGCGCCGTTCACGGCGTTGATCGGGGCGCCGTCGCGCCCGGTTTTCAAAACCTGCACAGGGGGAGGTGCTTTCATGGATCCGATGATGAAATATCCGCGGCTTCGCGATCTGGAGCCGGCGGCGCGTCGCCGTATTCCTCCCTTCATCTATGCCTATCTCGATTCAGGCACCGGCCATGATGTGACAAAATCGGCCAACGCGGCACTGTATGATCAACTGACATTGACGCCGCAATTCCTGCGCGGGCGGGTGGATCCGGATCTGTCGGTCTCGCTTTTTGGCAAAACCTACAACGCCCCGTTCGGGGTGGCGCCGATAGGCCTTTCCTCGACGATCTGGCCAGGCGCCGAACGGATACTGGCCAAGGCGGCGAAGGCGCACGGATTTCCCTACGCCCTGAGCACCGTTGCAGGCGAGTCGATCGAGCGGGTGACCAAGGTCGGTGGCGACATGGCCTGGTTTCAGCTGTATCCGGCGCGTGACCGCGACATCTGTTTCGATCTGATGCAACGGGCCCGCGACTGCGGCGTGGACACCCTGGTGGTTACCGCGGACGTTCCGGCGCCAAGCCGGCGCGAGCGTATGCGGATCGCTGGTGCACCGCTGGGAAGTCGGGGCAACTCCATGTACAACCCGTCGGTCATCCTGCAGGCGGCAAGTCGGCCCAACTGGGCCATCCGGACGCTGTTGAATGGTGGCCCGCGATTCCGGAATATGGAACCTTACGCGGCAAAGGACAGATCGCAGCCAATCACCAAATTCATCGGCTCGCAGCTCAATGGCAGTCTGGACTGGGATTATCTTGATGCCATTCGTGACAAATGGCCTGGCAAGCTTCTGCTGAAGGGGATCCTGCATGGCCAGGATGCCGAACGCGCCATGCGCCAGGGATGTGACGGGCTGGTGATCTCCAACCATGGTGGCCGCCAGCTTGACGCCGCGCCGCACCCGCTCCAGCAATTGCCGCATATCCGGTCGGTTGTTGGGAACAAGGTGCCGCTGATCGTGGATAGTGGTATCCGGTCCGGTCTCGACGTCGTCAAGGCGCTTGCTTCAGGCGCTGATTTCGTGCTGCTCGGCCGGGCCTTCATGTATGCGGTGGCGGCGCTTGGTGAACGTGGCGGCGAACATGCGGCTGCCATCCTGTTTGAAGAACTTCGCGATGTCATGGCGCAGCTTGGTGTGCAGAGCATCGCCGGGCTGTCCGATGTGACGGTAATCCGCGAAAATAAATAACCGCGAACCCATGATCATTCATACCTGAAAAGAGTGCCGCCATGTTTATGAAGACAGCCTCAACCCTTGCTTTTGCCTTTGTTCTGAGCCTTTTGACATCCGGAATTGCCTCCGTCAGTGCGATGAATGGACTTGAGACAAGCGAGGTGCAACTCCGCGCCACGGCCCCCGGCATGACGGCAACAGGCGGATATCTGACAATCCATAACCATATGGACAAGGCTGACAGGCTGGTCGGCGTCTCGGCGGATTTTGCCGCGAAGGCTGAAATTCACACCATGGCCAATGAAAACGGGGTGATGAAAATGCGGCCGTTGCCGGATGGCATCGAAATCCCGGCTGGCGGCATGGTCGAACTGGCACCAGGCGGGATGCATCTCATGCTGATGGGGCTGAAACAGACATTGGAAGCCGGGCAGATGCTGGAGGTCGAACTGACCTTTGCCTCTGGCCGGACGCTGCGCCTGCCTGCACATGTCAAACGCCCGGGCGATATTGGCGGTGGTGACATGTCCGGTGGCCATGGCCATTCGCACAACCACTCACACAATCATTCACACAGCCAATCTGGCAGTTAATTCAGCGCCACAGGAGTCCGGCACTGTTCAAAAGATGCCGGCGTCGAGGCCTGCCGCCATGGCCATGGCCAGTTCCTCGACTTCGCCGGTATGGGCATCCGACCAGTCCCCATGCAGAATCAATGGCGGCGCGACAAGCCGCCATCGCTGGGCGCCAATGATCCCCTCCAGCGCCCGCCTTGTCGCGGTGCCGTCGAGGCCGGCCCGAATATAAACGCCAACCGCAAGGCCCTCGGTCTGGCCAAGCCAGTCATTGTAGCAGCGGTCGAACATGTCCTTTGTCGCGCCCGCCATATAGCCGATATTCTCGGTTGTCCCCAACAGCACCCCATCCTGTCCAGCCAGATCTGCCGTTGTGACGTCAAAAGGTGACAGCAGGCGCACCGACACATCCCCCGCCCCGGGATGGCTGGCCCCAAGGCGCGCCGCCTCGGCCAACGCAATGGTGTTGGGCGAGGGGGCATGCGCAATGATGAGCAGTGATTTCGACATGGCGACAGGTCTCTCCGGCCGCTATAGTCGCCGAAGTGGGCAGACGGGTGCAAGCACCGAGGGATGAATGGCAAGTTTGATTGCGCAGGATGAGCTGGAATCACGGGTGGCCGCGCTTGATGGCTGGGTTCTGTCGCAGGACGGAACTGCCCTTGAAAAGACTTACAGCTTCAAGGGGTTCAACGGCGCATTCGGCTTTATGACGCGGGTCGCGATGGCGGCGGAACGCGCCAATCATCACCCCGAATGGTCGAATGTCTATAATCGCGTCACAATCTGCTGGACGACCCATTCGCTTGGCGGTGTGTCCGATCTTGATCTGAAACTTGCCGGTTCCTGTGATCGCTTTGCCGCCGAACAGGCAGCTCAGTAGACAAGCCAGTCAAGGCACCACAGGGCGGCAAGGCCGGTGGCGATCGTTGCCAGCACCGAACGTGTGACAAGCGCCACCGTGGTGGCCAGCAGCGCGGCCGGAAGACGCGCATTTCCGGCCAGCGCCAGTCCACCTTCCGGGGCAATCACCACTGCCGGAACGATAATCGCTGTCAACACGGCGATGGGCACAAATCCAAGTGCGTCCTGAAGCCAGCCAGGAAGCTGGCGCGGCGCGATGTTGGAAAACATCACATACCGTGTCGCAAAGGTGAACAGCCCACAGACAATCATGACAAGCCAGATCATGTGCTTGCCTCGCCAGCACCGTACCGATGCGTCAGATAGCCGGCGGCAATGCCACCGATTGCGGCGAGGATGATCCAGCTTTTCCATGGCAATGGCTGGCCGACCACCGAAATAATGCCGGCCGTAAGGCAGGCGGCAAGATCGGCGCGCCGACGGATGGCTGGCGCCACAATCGCAATGAAGGTCAGCGGGATGGCAAAGCCAAGCGACCATGATTGCGGGATCGTGGCGCCGAATATGACGCCGGTGATGGTGCTGATCTGCCAGCATATCCACAAGGTCATGCCAGTGCCGAGAAGATGATAATGCTGATACGCAGATGCCGGTTCGGTGCGAAGGCGATTGATTGTCACCGCATAGGCTTCATCGGTCAGCAGATAGGCAAGCGGAATACGCCAGATCAGTGGCAGGCGGCGAAGATAGGGGGCGATCGACGCGCTGTAGAGAGTGTGGCGCAGATTGACCACAGAAACCGAGGCGCCGACCACAGGCGCCGGCACACCGGCGCCCCACAGCTGGGCGAACACAACCTGGCTGGCACCGCCAAAGATGATTGAGGACAGCAGGATTGTCTGCAGCGGCGTCAGGCCGCTGGCGAGGCCAAGAACACCGAAAACAAGCCCGAATGGCGCCACGCCAAGCTGCAGCGGCAGTTCCTGCCTGACTCCGGTCCAGAATTCCTGGCTGCGGGTCGTGATGGCTGGCGATGAGGATGGCGGCATGGGCGCTTTTGACAATGTTGCTTGCTGATATCCGGAACGGATTTGCCTATCACGCTGGGGCCGACAAGGACAAGCCGCTTGTGCCTGTCTGTGGTATAAACATCGCTTGCGCCACATCACAAACTGCGCGACACAGGGGCGGTCTTCGGAATCAAAATCGAAAAGTGGTCTTCATGCTACTCAGCGTTCCCGTATCGGTCGGCGAAGTTGTCGACAAGGTCACCATTCTGGAAATCAAGTCAGCGCGGATTGCCGATCCGGACAAGCTGGTGAATATCACGGCCGAACTGGACTCGCTTCGCCCGCTGGTGAGCGGTGGCGTTTTCGACAATGACGAGGTGATCGTGCTGACCGACGCGCTCCGCAAGGTGAATGGCGAGTTGTGGGACATCGAGGACAATATTCGCGCCGAGGAGGCGGCTGGGCGTTTTGGTGACAGGTTCATCGAACTGGCGCGCGCCGTCTATGTCACGAATGACCGGCGGGCCGAGTTGAAGAAACAGATCAACCTCGCCACAGGCTCGCAGCTTGTCGAGGAAAAATCCTATGAGGATTACACCGGTAAGGGCTGAGAACGGCGCCGCGCGACCAGTAGATCAGATCAGTTCGGTTCGGTCAGCCAGGTCAGATCGGGGTTCTGCATATCGATCCAGGCCTGACGTGGCGCATCCCCGGCGAGCCTGAACCGTGCTGACCTGACCATCGGGGCGAAGGCCACCCGCTTGGTGATGGAGTCGCGTTTGCGGTTCAGGTCTCTGGCGATTTTGTCGACGAGCCTGTCCCCATCCCATGTCGGTTTGCCGCCTGGATAGCCGATTGTCGAATCATGGCCATCCTCACTCACGACCGACGGCGTGAGGACAAGTGTCTTCACACCATGTTCCCACCATCTGTTCATCAGCACGTCGACCTCGAAGATCCCCGGTGTCGATACGGCAAGCAGACGCTCGGCCGCCGCCCGGCTGACGACATATCCGATCGCGCCGATGCTGACATAACGGGTGATGGACAGGGCGTGCGTCGGCGACAGCCGCGCCACATCAACCAGTGGCCGGCCCGATGTGTGGTGAAGGTTGATCAGGTCGAACCGGCCCTTGAGAGCCGCGATGCGTGGCAAGATGTCGAGCGCCTCAGCCGCCAGATCGGCATCATCCTCGAGGATGAGCGCGGCATCGCCTGTTGTGTCCAGAAGCTGTTTCCAGGCCTGACGATGGCTCATCAGGCATCCAAGGGCACCGTCCGACAATGGCGATGCCAGATGCCTCCGGCGCTTGTCTGAAAGCAATGTCTTCTTCTGATCGGCCGCGATGTCCTTGCCAACCACAGCATCGATAAAGCTGAATGTCAGCCCAAGTTCGGCCATCCGGTCGGTCATCGCACGGCGGCGGCTTTCCGACGCCCTGAGGGAAATCACATAGGTAGGCAGCATAACAGAACACTTTACAGACAAAGCTAACCTTAACACTTTGTTTACCCTGTTTTGCCTGTCCAGGTCGAGTGGCTTTGCCGCGAACAGCCTTTGCGCCGCTCTGGAGCCGGTGCTGGCGTTGTGAGGCGGACGAGAAAACACAGTCAGGACATTGTCCTTCCGGCGCCGGTCTTGTCAGTGCCGGTGCGATCGTTTAAGCGATGGGCATCGAGATCAACATTCACCAGCAGAACTTCCCAGAAGAGAGGGATACCAATGGACGCGCCTTTCCTGTTTGTCGATGAAGTGGAAACCGCCGGTCGCCGCTGCCTTGTCAGGCTTGACCTGAATGTGCCGCTTGCCGACGGGCAGGTTGCCGACGATACCCGCATCAGGCGTATTCTTCCCGGGCTTGAATCGCTGCGGCAGGCCGGTGCCAGGATCATCATCCTGACCCATCTGGGACGGCCAAAGGGCAAGGTGGCGCCGGAATTCTCGGTGGCACCGGTCGCCGCAAGGCTGGCTGAACTTCTTGGCTGCCGCGTGCCGGTTGAGACGGATCTTCTGGGGCCGGGCGCCCGGGATGCCGTCGCCGCGCTGGCGGATGGCGATGTTTTGATGATGGAAAATCTGCGGTTTCACCCGCAGGAAGAGGCGAATGATCCCGGTTTCGCGGCGGCGTTGGCCAGCCTTGGCGATATCTATGTTGGCGATGCCTTTTCCTGCACCCACCGCGCGCACGCCTCGGTCGAGGCATTGCCCCGCCTGATGACGGTTGCCACCGCGGGCCGGGCGCTTGGCGAGGAATTGTCGGCCCTTCACGCCGCGCTGGCGTCGCCGGCGCGTCCGGTGGCTGCCATTGTCGGCGGGGCGAAGGTGTCGACAAAGCTTCAGGTGCTGGACAATCTGATCACCAAGGTTGACCAGCTGGTCCTTGGTGGCGGCATGGCCAATACCTTTCTGCTGGCTGCCGGTCAGGATGTCGGGGCCTCGCTTGTCGAGGCGGATATGGTCGATACCGCGCGCGCGATCAGTGAAAGGGCGACGACGCATGGCTGTCAGATTGTCCTTCCCGAGGATTTTCTTGTCGCGACAACGCTGGCGAAGGACGTGCCAAGCCGGGTCGCGACGCCAGGCGATGTGGCTGCTGACGAGATGATTCTTGACGCGGGGCCGCAATCCATCGCCGCGGCCGTTGCCGGGCTGGCCGGGTGCCGCACCATTGTCTGGAACGGACCCATGGGCGCGTTTGAATATTCCCCCTTTGACAGCGCGACGAACGCGGTTGCGAGGGCAGTGGCCGACGCCACGCAGGCAGGTGACACACTCTCCGTTGCCGGTGGAGGCGATACGCTGGCAGCCCTTGCAAATGCCGGGGTCAGCGACCAGTTCTCGTATGTATCAACCGCCGGCGGCGCGTTTCTGGAATGGCTGGAAGGCCGCGAGTTGCCGGGAGTCGAGGCGCTTCGTCGCCGGGGTCAGGTCGACATAATCTGCGAAATGTGAGGCTGTCATGCTGTTTGCGAATCCGTTCAAGGCGCGAATGCCGCTTCTTTCCGAGGCGCTGCCAGGTCGTGAGATGCCGATCTGGGAAGGGGCGCCGCACGGCGTTCTGGGAACCCCGACAATGGGCCCCTTTGCCGGTCATCTGGAAGAAATTCATCTGGGCCTTGGCTGTTTCTGGGGCGCGGAGCGTCTGTTCTGGAAGCTTGAGGGCGTCTTTACGACGGCCGTTGGCTATGCTGGCGGCTTTACCCCCAACCCGACCTATGAGGAAGTCTGTTCCGGGCGTACCGGCCATACCGAGGTGGTCATGGTGGTGTATGACCCGGCGCAGATTACGCTGAACCGGATCCTGAAAACCTTCTTTGAAGAACATGACCCGACCCAGGGATATCGCCAGGGCAATGATACCGGCACCCAGTACCGTTCGGCGATCTTCGGCACCGCAGCGTCGCAGGTCGATCTGGCCCGGCAGATGGCAGCTGACTATGGCGCGGCGCTGGCGGCGCGGGGTATTGGCGAGGTGACAACCGAAATCGGACCGGCTGGCCCCTTCTATTACGCTGAGGACTACCATCAGCAATATCTTCACAAGGTGCCGAACGGCTATTGCGGGCTCAAGGGAACCGGTGTCGCCTGCGCTGGATAGACTTCTCTTTCCTGCCGGATTTCTGCATTGACGTCGCCCGGGTGCGATGCTAGTTATCCCGCTCATTGAATTCACCGCTTTGTGCTGGAGCCGAACATGAAAGTCGCTAGCTCGCTCAAAACCCTTAAGTCGCGTGACCGCAACTGCCAGGTTGTTCGCCGTCGTGGCCGCCTCTATGTGATCAACAAGCGCAACCCGCGCATGAAGGCACGCCAGGGCTGATACACGCCCTGCAAACATATGCTGAACGGTCGGCTTCGCCGGCCGTTTTTCATTTCTGGCACATTTCCCAACGGCCATGGTGCGGCAAATCACCTGCACCGTGGCGCTGA
Organism: Puniceispirillaceae bacterium (SeqCode); assembly: GCA_049623505.1. GTDB lineage: Bacteria > Pseudomonadota > Alphaproteobacteria > Puniceispirillales > Puniceispirillaceae > UBA8309. The sequence goes on from JBMZTC010000031.1 coordinate 18,129, forward strand.
CAGGGTGCCATGATTACATGTATAATGACTGCCTTGGATTCATTACTGACGGACCCAGCCCATGTTGATGCCCGAGCCGGACCAGGCGGTGATCGACCAGCGTGACGACATCTGTGCCGCGTTGCGGCATCTGGTGCCTGATGGGTGTGTTGTGGATTCGGTTGAAAGCATGAAGGCTTTCGACTCCGATGGTCTGTCCGCCTATCGGCAGGTGCCGCTGGCGGTCGTGCTTCCTGAAACGGTGGCTCAGATCGCCGCCGTCATGAAATATTGCCATGAGCAGGGGATCAAGGTCGTGCCACGCGGCGCCGGCACGTCGCTTTCCGGTGGCGCGCTGCCGCTTGCCGATGCCGTTCTTCTGGGGCTTGGCAAGTTCAACCGCATTCTGGAGACGGATTACGCCAATCGCTGTGTTGTCGCACAGCCCGGCGTGACCAACCTTGCCATCACCCATGCCGTGCAGGCGGACGGGTTCTATTATGCGCCCGATCCGTCGAGCCAGATCGCCTGTTCGGTTGGTGGCAATGTGGCCGAAAATTCGGGTGGCGTTCACTGCCTGAAATATGGACTGACGACAAATAACCTGCTTGGTGTGGAGATTGTCACGATCGAGGGTGAAATCCTGCGCTTTGGTGGCAAGCACCTCGACTCCGGCGATTATGACCTGCTTGGTGTGATGACCGGCTCGGAAGGTCTTCTTGGCGTTGTCAGCGAGGTCACCCTTCGCATTCTTCAGAAACCGGCGACGGCGCGGGCGCTTCTTGTTGGTTTTGATGATACCGGTGACGCCGGCAAGGCTGTTGGCGATGTCATCGGCGCCGGCATCATCCCGGCTGGAATGGAAATGATGGATGGGCTTGCCATCAACGCCGCCGAGGATTTTGCCAATGCCGGCTACCCGCGCGAGGCGGCGGCGCTGCTGATCATCGAACTTGACGGTCCGGAGGTTGAAGTCGACGCGCTGATCGAACGCGTCGAGGCGATCGTCCGCGAGGCTGGGGCGACGTCGGTCCGCATCAGCCAGTCCGAGGAGGAGCGCAACCTGTTCTGGGCCGGCCGCAAATCGGCATTTCCGGCAGTGGGCCGGATTTCACCGGATTATCTGTGCATGGATGGCACCATTCCGCGGCGCCGGCTTCCCGACATGATGCGCCGGATGACGTCGCTGAGCCAGCAATATGGCTTGCGTGTCGCCAACGTGTTCCATGCCGGAGATGGCAATCTGCATCCCCTGATCCTGTTCGACGCCAATCAGCCAGGTGAGCTGGAACGGGCCGAGGAGTTCGGCGCCGATATCCTTCGAAGCTGTGTTGAGATGGGGGGTGTTCTGACCGGTGAACATGGGGTCGGTGTTGAAAAGCGCGATCTGATGAACATCCAGTTCACCGAGGATGACCTGAAGCAGCAGCAACGCCTGAAATGCGCTTTCGATCCCGGGCATCTTCTCAATCCCGGCAAGGTGTTTCCCAATCTTCACCGCTGTGCCGAGCTTGGCCGGCTCCATGTCCACAAGAGCAAGCTTCCGCATCCAGACCTGCCAAGATTCTAGGGTTCGGGCCCCGGCTGACTGGGCTGACTTGTAAAGGGCCATTGCCTGATGACCGATATTGCCGCCTCCGATCTGCACCAGGTGCAGGACGCCGTTCAGGACGCCGTCGCGGCGAAATCGCGGCTTGAACTGCGTGCCGCCGGCACCAAGCGCCATCTTGGCCGGACGGCTGCCTATGACGCCATTCTTGATGTCAGCGCCTTCAGCGGGATTGTCGATTATCAGCCGGAGGAGCTTGTGCTGACGCTTCGCGCCGGAACACCGATGGATGTTGTCGAGGCCGCGCTTGCCGAAGCGCGACAGATGCTGGCTTTCGAGCCGCCAAGCATGACACGTATCCTTGGCGAGGCCGCGCCGGGGGTTCGCGGCACCATCGGCGGGGTGATTGCGGCAAACCTTTCGGGCCCGCGGCGCCTGACCGCAGGCGCGGCGCGCGATTATCTTCTTGGCTTCGAGGCTGTATCGGGGCGCGGCGAACTGTTCAAGTCGGGTGGCAAGGTGATGAAGAACGTCACCGGCTATGATCTGTCAAAACTTATGTGCGGGTCCTTCGGCACCCTTGGCGTAATGGATGAAATCACAGTGAAGACACTGCCGGTTCCTGAAACCGGGCGCTCGCTGCTTGTTGGTCATGACAGCCTTGCCGACGCCACTTCGGGCATTGCCGCGATTTTCGGTACCTCGCACGAACCTGGCGCTGCCGCCATCCTGCCGCAGACCATTGCCGCCGAGGAAGGTGTCGACCTTGGCAGGCCCTTTACCACGGTGATCAGGCTGGAAGGTATCGAGGCCTCGGTGACCGACAGGCTTGGTCATCTGCTGACGTTCAGCGGCGGTGAATCACTTGACGCCGACAAGAGTGCCGTACTGTGGCGCCGGATCAGGGACATCCAGCCTCTGGCCGAGAAGCCGCATGACATCTGGAAGGTGTCGTGTGCGCCATCCGACGCGGCGCAGGTGATGGCGGCGCTTGATCCCCGTATCGATGTCCGGATGATCGCGGACTGGGCCGGTGGTCTGATCTGGATTGCGGGGCACTCGCCTCATATCGGGCCGGCCCTGCGAAAGGCCGTTGAAGGCCTTGGCAGTGGATTCGCCATGCTGGTCCGTGATGTCGGGGCGACGCGAGAGAGCATTGAGCCGTTTCAGCCGCTGTCCGGCCCAATCCTCGAACTTCACAGGCGGGTGAAGGCATCCTTTGACCCACTCGGCGTGTTGAATTATGCACGCATGCATGATGGCGTTTAGACGAGAGCGATATGCAAACGCATTTCACCGATACCCAGCTTCTTGATCCGCAGATTCGCGAGGCTGACGCCATTCTTCGCAAATGTGTGCATTGCGGGTTCTGTACCGCCACCTGTCCGACCTATGTCATGACCGGCGACGAGCGCGACAGCCCGCGCGGGCGTATCTGGCTGATGCGTGAGCTTCTTGAAACGCCTGACAGTGTGTCATCTGATACCGGATTCCATCTTGACCGGTGCCTTGGCTGTCTTGCCTGTACGACCACCTGTCCGTCCGGTGTCGATTACCACCATCTGATTGAGATTGGCCGTGACCGTCTTGATGACCGGGTCAGGCGGCCAATGATGGACCGGTTGATGCGGCGCATGCTGGTGCATGTCATCCCGCATGCCAGGCGCTTTCGGATGATGATCCGCCTTGGCAGGCTTGGCAGCCATTTCGCGCCTGTCCTGCCCGGACGGATTCGTGCCGCATTGGCCAAGCTGCCGCGCCAGTTGCCACGCTTTGACAAGGTGGGCAGCCGGACAATGGAGTTTGCGCCACGGGTCAAGGCAACCCGCCACGTCATCCTTCTGGCAGGCTGTGCGCAGCGGGCGCTTGATCCCGCCATCAACGCCAGCACAGTGCGGGTTCTCAACAAGCTTGGTGTGCGGGTGACGGTCCGCGCCGAGGCATTCTGCTGTGGTGCGCTGGCGCATCATATCGGCGAGGCGGACGCGGCACGATCCGCCATCAGATCGACGCTTCTGGCCTGGCGAGAGGAAATCCGCAATGGCGCGGTTGACGCCATTGTCGTCAATGCCTCGGGTTGCGGCACAATGGTCAAGGACTACGAACATGTCGTTGGTGACGATCCGGAATTGAAGGATATCGCGGCGCAGGTCGCCGCGCTGACCTGTGACATATCCGAATTGCTGGCCGACCTGCCGCTCAACACGATCATTGATCCGGCGCCGCAAGGCCGCGGTGTTGTGGCGTATCATTCGGCCTGTTCACTGCAGCATGGTCAGAAGATTCACGACCTGCCGATCCGCCTTCTTCGGCAGGCAGGATACGATGTGCGGCAGCCGCTGGAGCCGCATCTTTGCTGTGGGTCGGCCGGAGTCTACAACATTCTGCAGCCCGACATGGCGGACGGCCTTCGCCAGCGCAAGCTCGACAACATCCGCGGAACCGGCGCGCCTGTGGTTGCGGCTGGCAATATCGGCTGTATCCAGCAGCTGGATGATGAGATCCCGGTCCGCCACACGATCCAGTTCATCGATTATGCCAGTGGGGGACCGCCGCCTGTGTGATATCGCTGGCCCGAGATGACAAACCCTGAGCGGCGTCACCGGATATCGAAAAAATCATTGCCCTTGTCATCGGTGATGATGAAGGCCGGGAAGTTTTCGACCTCAATCTTCCAGACGGCCTCCATCCCGAGTTCGGGATATTCCAGCACCTCGATCTTCCTGATCGATTCCAGCGCCAGTTTCGCCGCCACGCCGCCGATGGTGCCAAGATAGAAACCGCCATGCGACTCGCAGCTTTCGCGGACCTGCCGCGACCGGTTGCCCTTCGCCAGCATGACCATCGATCCGCCAGCTGCCTGAAAGGTGGGGACATAGCTGTCCATGCGTCCTGCCGTGGTCGGCCCGAAGGATCCCGAGGGCATGCCTTCCGGCGTCTTTGCCGGGCCAGCGTAATAGACAGGATGTTTCTTGAACCAGTCCGGCAGGTCGCCTTCCGCCTGCAGCCGTTCCAGCAGCTTGGCATGCGCGATATCACGGGCGACGATCAGCGGGCCGGTCAGCGCAAGACGCGTTGCCACCGGATGCTGGCTCAGGGTGCTGAGGATTTCACTCATCGGGCGTTTCAGGTCGATCGACACGGCCGGGATGTCGTCTGATTCATCGATTTCGGGAAGATACTGTGCCGGGTCACGCTCCAGCTTTTCGACGAAAATGCCATCAGGGGTGATCTTGGCAAGCGCCTGTCTGTCGGCCGAGCAGGACACCCCGATCCCGATGGGGCAGGAGGCGCCGTGGCGTGGCAGACGGATCACCCGCACATCATGACAATAATATTTGCCGCCAAACTGGGCGCCGATTCCCAGATCACGCGTGATCTGCAGGATTTCGGCTTCCCATTCCAGGTCGCGCCAGGCGTGGCCGAGGCTGTTGCCTTCGGTTGGCAGCGCGTCAAGCGCCCGGATCGAGGCCTGCTTGACGGTCTTCAGATTATATTCTGCCGAGGTGCCGCCAATGACCACCGCAAGATGGTAGGGCGGGCAGGCCGAGGTGCCGAGATCAAGGATCGCCGTGCGGATGAACTCGCGCAGGGACTCCGGATTCAGCACGGCCTTGGTCTTCTGGTGAAGGAATGTCTTGTTTGCCGACCCGCCACCTTTCTGGATGAAAGCGAATTTATATTCCAGCCCCTTGCCGGCATACAGGTCGATCTGGGCTGGCAGGTTGGTCGCCGTGTTCACCTCGTCGAACATGCTTGTCGCCGCAAGCTGGGAATAGCGAAGATTGCTCTGCTGATAGGTGTCGAACACGCCGCGTGACAGCGCCTCGCCCTCGCTGCCGTCAACAAGAACGCGGTCGCCGCGCGTGCCGGAAATAATCGCCGTGCCGGTATCCTGGCACATCGGCAGCAGGCCATCGGCCGCCACAACGGCATTCTTCAACATTTCCAGCGCCACGAAGCGGTCATTCTGTGTGGCCTCGGGATCATCAAGGATCGCCGCCAGCTGGGCAAGGTGGCTACCGCGAAGCAGATGCGAGATATCGGTGAAGGCGCGCTGCGCAAGGAGGCGAAGCGCCTCCGGCTCAATCTTCAGAAATCTCTCACCACCAAGCTCGACAAGCTCGACATGGTCTGTGCTGACAAGTTCATATTCGGTCGTGTCGTCCGCAAGCGGGAACATCGGGCTGTAGGCAAAGTCGGTCATGGGTCAATCCGCAAAGAGGGGGAGGGCGTTCAGGAAGGGGTTTTGCGGAAGCTGTCCAGCGACACCACTTCGGCCGACCCGCCTGTTTCCTTGATCACTGTATCATCGGCTGGCGCATCGATGGTGGTCTCGTCATCGGTCTCCAAAGCCTCATCGGTTTCATCATCGCCGCCAAATTGCAGGCCAAAGCCAACCGAAGGGTCGTTGAAGCTTGTCACCGCGGCGAATGGCACGGTCATGATCGATGGCTTGCCGCCAAAGAACAATGTGACTGTGAAGCTGTCATCAGCGACGTTGAGATCTGCGAACTGATGCTGCAGGACGATGGTGATGGTATCAGGATGCTGGGCGCGAAGGGCCTCGTCCATCGTCACGCCAGGATGCCCGGTCTTGAAGGCGATGTAGAAATGTGTTTCGCCCGGCAGGCCACTGATTTCCGCGATCTGCAGCGCCGCGCGCACCACCATGCGAAGCGAGTCCTCGACAAGAAGCTCGTAATTCAGTCCGGTGAATTCCTGACCGTCATCATCCATTGCGCGTTAACCTGCTTCACATGACACTCTGGGAAAGAAGAGGAACGCTTCTGTTGCCAGGTGCGTTCCAAACCCCGCCAACCCGAGCTCAAGCGGACTGGACTTTAAGATCGGTTGCTTTCGCTGCCGTTAGGCTGCTGCTGCTACCGGAGCAGTGTTGTCATTTGCAACTACTACATGGCCCGATAACGGCGGGTACCATACCGAGCGAAAATACTGTCTTTATTACATGCGTCGATCCTATTTCGCCCCCAGTCTTTCAGCCGTCTGAACCTGTGTGTGATCCGTTTCGAATCACCTGACGGCTGAAATGGTGGAGGCGCCGGGTACCGCCCCCGGGTCCGCTCTGCTTATTTCACAGCACGTTTATCGCCATAGCCGGCGAACCGGCACCCCCAATATAGGTCCGGCGGCGGCGCTTTGAAAGCCTGTTTTCACAAACGTGATGCCCGGGTGCGCCCCCGGGGGTGCGCCAGTTGCTGTACCGAGTGCTGTGCCTGGCATTATGCCGGCATCATTCCCCGCATCATTACCGGTTATTGCGGCTTGATCACCCGCGGTCGGCATGCGACCTTGCCGAGGCATCATCGTCACAGCCCCCGAGCGCGTTCCATGCAGCAATATCTTGATCTTCTGAACCGCGTAATCGACGAAGGAGTCGATCGCGCAGACCGTACCGGTACCGGCACACGTGCTGTTTTCGGGCATCAGATGCGCTTTGATCTTGAGGCCGGATTTCCGCTTCTGACGACGAAGAAACTTCACACACGATCGATCTTCCATGAACTTCTGTGGTTCATCCGCGGTGATACCAACATACGGTATCTGCAGGAAAATGGCGTGTCGATCTGGGATGAATGGGCCGACGAGAATGGCGATCTTGGCCCGGTCTATGGCAAGCAGTGGCGCCGCTGGCAAGGGGCGGATGGGCGTGAAATTGACCAGCTTGCCGATCTTGTCGAGGCCATCAGAACGACGCCGGACTCACGGCGTCTGATGCTGTCGGCCTGGAATCCGGCCGACCTTCCCGACATGGCGCTGCCGCCCTGTCACTGCCTGTTCCAGTTTTTCGTCGCCGAAGGAAAACTGTCCTGCCAGCTCTATCAACGCAGCGCGGACATCTTCCTCGGTGTGCCCTTCAATATCGCCTCCTACGCGCTGCTGACCCACATGATTGCCGCGGTCTGTGATTTGCGGCCGGGCACTTTCGTCCACACGCTTGGCGACGCGCATCTCTATGCGAATCATTTCGACCAGGCGCGCCGGCAGCTGACCCGCGCCCCCGGACCCCTGCCACAACTGGTGTTGCGCCGCGTTCCGGACACGATCGACGGTTTCACCTATGAGGATTTTGACATCACCGGCTATCAGGCGCAGCCGAACATCCCGGCGCCTATTGCTGTCTGATATGAGCGATGATTTCGAAATGGTCGCCGTTGTGGCGATGGCGCGAAACCGGGTGATTGGTGATGGCGCCGGGCTGCTGTGGCATCTTCCGGCGGACCTGAAGCGGGTCAAGGCGCTGACCATGGGATGCCCGCTGATCATGGGACGGCGCACCTGGGATTCCATCGGCCGGGCGCTTCCCGGGCGGGCCAGTATCGTGATGACCCGCGATGCGGGATGGGCTGGCGAAGGCGCCCTGCGGGCCGCCACCATGGATGACGCCCTTCATCAGGCGCGTGGCTGGATTCAGGCGACCGAGGGCGCGCGGCCCGAAATCATTCTGTTTGGCGGTGGTGAAATCTATGCTGCCGGGCTGGCATTGGCCAACCGGATTGAACTGACGGTGGTCGAGATTGATCCCGATGGGGGGGTGGCGGCGGCGTATTTTCCAGACCTCGACCCCGCGATCTGGGACCGGCAGATCCTCGAAGAAGTGCCGGCCGATGGCGATGTGCCGGCGCATCGCTATGAAAGGCTGACCCGCAAACTGCCGGTGCGGGTCTGACAGGCCGGACGAAGGCGCCGCCTATTCAATAACAATCTTCGGGCCGGCCTTTGGTGTCGCGGCAAGCTGTCCAAGCACCTTGTCGGCGATGGCGCGGTAATGCGCGGCGTGCGGCCCGTCCGGGTCCTTCGCCACCACCGGCGTGCCGGCGTCGGATGTCGCCCGGATCGTCATTTCCAGCGGCACATCACCAAGGAAAGGCGCGCCAATGCGTGCGGCCTCTGCGGCGGCACCGCCATTGCCGAACACATCATGTCGTCCGCCACAGTCAGGGCAGATGAAATGGCTCATATTCTCGATGATGCCCAAGACCGGCACGTTGACCTTGCGGAACATGTTCAGTCCCTTGCGGGCGTCGATCAGCGCCAGATCCTGCGGCGTCGAGACAATGACCGCACCCGACAGGGCGGCCCGCTGCGAGAGTGTCAGCTGTGCATCGCCGGTGCCCGGCGGCATGTCGATGATCAGAACATCCAGATTGTTCCAGGCAACGTCGCGAAGCATCTGTTCAATCGCGCTCATCACCATCGGGCCACGCCAGATGGTCGGCGCGTCTTCGGCTACAAGATAGCCGATCGACATGGTTTGCAGGCCCCAGGCGTCGATCGGGATGATTTTCTTGCCGTCGCTCTGCGGCTTGCGATTCTGGCCAATCAGGCGCGGCAGCGACGGGCCGTAGATATCGGCATCGAGAATGCCGACACGCTGGCCGGTCGCCGCGATGGCCAGCGCCAGATTTATGGCTGTGGTCGATTTGCCGACACCGCCCTTGCCGGATGCCACGGCGATGAGATGGCCGGCCGGCTTCAACGGCTCGCGCGAGGCGGCGTCACCACCGCCCTGTTGCGGTGCTGCCTGCTTCGCAGGCTGGCTTGGCGCGGCCTGATGTGCTGTCAGCATCGCGGTTGCTGACAGCACGCCGGCAAGCGCCTTCACCGCCCCTTCGCTGGCGGCGCGGATGGTGTCGGCCTGGTCTTTCTCGGCAGGATCGATCTCGATCGTGAAGCCGACATGACCGTCTTTTATGACGATACCGGAGACCTGTCCTGCGGCAACAATATCGGTGTCCCGTCCCGGTGCTGTCACCGTCGCGAGCGCCGCTGTGATCATTGCGTCTGTCAATTCGTTAGCCATGCTTGAAATCACCAGCCTGTGTGCAAATATGAGGATGACTTGAGGGTGACATAAGCCGTCTGTCGTGGTTTTGCAACTATGCAAGGACTGACTGGCGGCGGTAATGCTCTCCGACAGATTCAGGTGCCACGGTTTGCCACTGACAAAGGTGGGCTGCTGGCGCTTCAATGAAACCAAAGGCGATGGAGTAGGCACATCATGCCATGGAATAATCAGGGTGGAGGCGACCAGGGCGGCCCATGGGGCGGATCTGGTGGCGGTGGTGGTCGCGGTGGCGGCAATGGTGGCAACCCGTGGGGATCCGGCGGCGGCGGTTCGCAGCAGGATATCGACAAGGTTGTACGTCAGGGACGCGAGGCGCTTGGCCGGCTTGTTCCTTCTGGCGGAAAATCAATGTCCCTGCTGGTGATCATTGCCATCGCGATCTGGGCATTGACCGGATTTTACCGGGTGAATCCCCAGCAGCAGGGTGTCGTGCTGCGTTTTGGCGAATGGGTCAGAACAACCGCGCCGGGTCTGCATTATCATATTCCCTATCCGGTCGAGAGTGTGATGACACCGGAGGTCACGCGTGACAACCGGATTGAGATTGGTTTCCGTGACGTCAGCGGCAACAGCTCTTCCCGCCGCGATATTGCTGATGAAAGCCAGATGATCACCGGCGACGAAAACATCGTCGATATTGATTTCGTGGTGTTCTGGCGGATTGCGGATGCCGGGCAGTATCTGTTCAACCTTGCCGAACCGGACGAGACCATCAAGGTCGCCGCCGAGGCGGTGATGCGTGAGATCATCGGCCGCACCGCCATCCAGACAGCCCTGACCGAAGGTCGTCAGGACATTCAGGTTCAGGCCCGTGCGCAGCTGCAGGAGCTTCTCGACGAATACGGGTCGGGTGTGCGCGTTCGCGATGTCCAGCTTCTTGCCGTTGATCCGCCATCCGATGTCATCGACGCCTTCAACGAAGTGCAGCGCGCGCGTCAGGACCGTGACAGGCTGAAGAACGAAGCCGAGGCGTTCCGGAACGATGTGGTGCCACGGGCGCGTGGTGCGGCAGCAAAGCTTATCGCCGAGGCCGAGGCCTATCTTGCCGAGGTTGTGAACCGCGCCGAGGGTGACGCCTCGCGTTTCGACCAGGTCTATCAGGCCTACAAGACAAATCCCGATGTCACCAAAGAGCGTATCTACATCGAAACTGTCGAGGAAATCTTCGCCAACGTTGAGAAGATCATCATCGACGAGCCCGCCGGTGGCAGTGGCGTTGTGCCATATCTGCCACTCCGTGAGCTGAACAAGTCGTCGGGAGGAAACTGACATGGGTGTCACTCGTCTTGTATCGATCATCGTGATCGTCCTTCTCATCACGGCTGGCTTCAGCTCGCTGTTCACCGTCAATCAGACCCAGCAGGCGCTGGTGCTGCAGTTTGGTGAGCCAAAGCGGACCATTCAGGAACCCGGCCTTGCCTTCAAGGTGCCGTTCATCCAGGACGTCACCTATTATGAAAAGCGTGTTCTCAGCCTGATCCCGCAGGATGCCGAAGAGGTGATTCTGTCTGATCAGAAGCGACTTCAGGTTGACGCCTATGCCCGCTACCGGATCGAAGATCCGCTGCTGTTCTATCAGACAGTGCGCAATGAACGTGGCGCGCGTGGCAGGCTCGAGGCGATCATCGACTCATCTGTCCGTCGGGCACTTGGTCGTGAGACCCTTGCCTCCATCCTGACCGGTCAGCGGAATGACATTGTCCGTTCGATCGGTGAAGAGGTGAACGCATCGGTGTCCTCGCTTGGCATCCAGATTATCGATGTGCGTCTGCGGCGGGCCGATTATCCGACCGCGACAAGTCAGAACATCTTCAACCGGATGAAGTCAGAGCGTGAGCGTGAGGCCAAGGAATTCCGGGCGACGGGTGAGGAAGAGGCGCAGAAGATCCGCGCCGACGCCGAAAAGACCCGTACGGTTATTCTGTCTGAGGCGCAGCGTACCGCTCAGGAGACCCGCGGTGCCGGTGATGCCAAGGCCATTCAGGTCTATGCTGACAGCTTTGGACAGGATGCCGAGTTCTTTGCCTTCTACCGGTCCATGGAGGCTTACAAGAAGTCGATGGGGCAGAATGACACCTCGATGGTGCTTTCGCCTGACAGCAGCTTCTTCAGGTTCTTCAAGGACAAAAGTGGCGCGGGACAGAAATAACCAAATCTCTGCCACTTTTTGGTCACGGAGCTCATCTTTGATCACGGCAGACAG
>JBMZTC010000032.1:0-29385 GCA_049623505.1 Puniceispirillaceae bacterium (SeqCode)
TATACAGCAGTTCCGTCTCCAGCACTGCCATGCCCGGCCCAGCGCCTGTCAACGTCAACAACCAGGCCAACAACAAAGGACCGTTATTAGATTTGGCCCAGTGAAGCCCCCAGATAACTTTAGCCGCGTGGGCCTCGGGATAATGCTCGCTCAACTCCACGAATGACGGGGAACTTGTAGGGTGGTGGGCGGACACTTCGGAGAGCTGGTTCCACAAGCGGGTTTCTGTCTCAACAGGATGTGGGATATCGCGCACAATCCTTTCCTGCGGCTGATCGATTACCCTGACAATCAAGGGCAGGACCACTGGTCTTGAATTGTTATCGAGCCCAACCAGTCGGATATGATATTCACCGTCCCTCGCCCGCAGGCCGCCATTGCCGGTATCGGACGGTGCCTCGAAATCCGGTGACGTGCGAAACGCCACCGCCGTGTCATTCAAGACAAGCCGGAACAGATTGTTGTCCGCGATGCCAAAGGGAAGCATGACCGTCTTGAAGGCCGGCAGGAAAAGGACAGGTTCGTCAGTCGGATGGTTTTCATGGACTTGCGTGCGCAAGGGCTCGCGTGTCGTGGCCTGACCCGGCTGATAGGCCTGCCCGGCAAGAAACAGACCGGCCAGGGGACCACGCAGCGCCGGCGGATTGCCCCCCCGTGTCTCGTCGTTCATCTGATCGTGCGTTGGCCCTTCGGTTACGGGGTCTTGTGTGGTTGCAGTATCTTGTGTGGTTGTGGGGTCTTCATCGTCCGCCGTGTCTTTCCCGGGCGGTGCCGCTGGCCCTTTTTTGGGGGGGCACGCACAGCGGGTGCGCCTCCCCCGCCTCCGCCGCAGGCGGCGACAAGGAATGCCAAGAACACCGATAGCCGTGATGATACAGATGACCGCCGCCAGCCCACTGTCGCGCTTCTCCTGACCTGTTGCCAAGCCATCAGCGTAGGACGGAAACGTTAAAATAAAGTTTATTGCAAAAGTCCGGTCGTGCCGCGCCTCACGCCTGATCCACACCGCCGAAGCGCGACAGTTTCAGCGGCCGCACCACCCCCATCCAGATGGCGTGGTCACGGTGGTCGCGCAATTCGGATACCTGGTCCTCGCCCGTATTCGGATGGGTAAAGATCGTCAGCCCGTCACGATGCAGCGCCAGGAACGCCATCACCGCCGCGAAATGGTCATGCGGGTAGTCGAGCTGGATGCTGAAATCGGGGTGCGGGCCGACCGGCCGGTGATGCCAGCGACCATAGCCGATAGCGGCCTCCTCTCCGAAATGCCGCTTCATCGTGTCAATCAGCGCCGCCGCCGCCGCATGGCTGTCGGCGTCGAAATAGACATGGCTGTGCCAGCTGGACGGCGTCCTGTTCGTCATTGGTCTGCCCTCAATCAGCCTTCAACACCCTCTTCGGGCTGGCGGTCCGACAGATCGACCCAGATCGTCTTGATCTCGCAATACTGGTCATGCGCGTGAAGGCCGTTGTCACGCCCGCCAAAGCCTGACTGGCGATACCCGCCGAACGGCGTCGTGATGTCGCCCTCGCCATAGCAGTTGACGGTAACCGTGCCGGCGCGGATGGCCCGTGCCGCGCGCAACGCCCGTCCGGCATTTGCCGTGAAGACCGAGGCGGCAAGCCCGTAATCGCTGTCATTGGCGATGGCGATGGCCTCATCAAGGCTTTTCACCGTGATCACCGACAGGACGGGACCGAAGATTTCCTCGGTGGCGAGCCGGCTGCCCGGCGCGACGCCGTCGAGGATTGCCGGGCTGACAAAATTACCCTCGACATCACCGCCGACGAGCTTTGTCACGCCTTTGCCGGTGGCGGCGAGATAACCGCTGACCTTGGCGCAATGGTCATCATCAATCAGGCTGCCAAGATGGTTCGCCGGGTCAAGCGGGTCACCCATCCGCCAGTCGCGGACCCGCGCCAGGATCCTTGGCATCAGGTCCTCGCGAACATTCTCATGCACGATCAGCCGCGAGGTGGCGGAGCAGTTCTCACCCATGTTCCAGAAGGCGCCATTCACCAGATGTTCGGCGACAAGGTCCAGATTCTCGGCATCATCCATGACGATGGCCGGGTTCTTGCCACCACATTCCAGCACCACTTTCTTCAGGTTGGAATCCGCGGCATAGCGAAGGAAGCGCCGCCCCGTCTCGGTCGACCCGGTGAAGGACACCATGTCGATGTCGGGGTGAAGGCCGATCGGCGCGCCGGCATCCGGACCGCTGCCGGTAATCACATTGAGGACGCCGGCCGGCACCCCGGCCTCCATCGCCAGCTCGGCAACGCGCAGCGCCGTCAGCGAGGTCTGTTCCGCCGGTTTGACGATCATCGAACAGCCGGCGGCAAGCGCCGGCCCGATCTTCCAGGCCATCATCAATAACGGGAAATTCCATGGCAGCACCGCGCCGACCACGCCGATCGGTTCACGAACGACAAGCGCCAGCGCGTCCTCGCCAACCGGGGCCGTCTGGTCATACAGCTTGTCGATTGCCTCGGCATGCCAGATCAGGGTGGTGATGGTCTCGGGAATGTCGATCGTCGCGCAGTCGCGAACAGGTTTACCGGAATCAAGCGATTCCAGAACCGCAAGTTCATGCCGGTTGCGGCGAATGAGTTTCGCCAGCCGGATCAGCACCTGTTTGCGCTCAGCCGGATGAAGGCAGCGCCAGCGGCCATCATCGAACGCCTCACGGGCCTTGCCAACGGCGAAATCGACATCCGAGTCATCGCAGGCCGCCACCGCCGCCAGAACATCGCCGGTGGCCGGGTTGACGCTGTTGAAAGTGGCACCGCTGCCAGCGCGCCGGAACGAGCCGTCGACAAAGGCGGTCGTCGCCGGGGTCAGATCAGCCGCGATGGCGCGATACTCATCATGGGTCAGCAGCTCGGACATCAGGCGTCTCCTCTGGCGGCGTGCGCCTCGTTCATCAGCCCATCGATGGTGCGGTTCATCACCGAGATCACCTGCGCCAGGCTGCGTTTTTCATCCTTGTTCAGATCGCGAAGCGGGGCGCGGGGCGGGCCGGCAGGCAGGCCGCGAACGGCACAGCCATATTTGATGCATTGGAGGAATTTCCCGCCCTGTTCCAGCGTGCGCATCAATGGCAGCATGGCCGACATGATCCGCCGCCCCAGTGCGAAATCACCCTCGACCACACAGGTCTGCCACAGCGCAAGATGCGCCTCGGGCGCGAAGTTGGATCCCGCGCAGACCCATGACTGTGCGCCCCAGGCGAAGAATTCCAGCGCCTGGTCATCCATTCCGCAGCTCATCTGGATATGCGGATAGTCACGGGCCAGCATATGAACCCGGTTGATGTCACCCGAACTTTCCTTGATGGCGCAGAAGTTCGGACTGCGGGCGACCCGGTCCAGATATTCCCCGCTCATCTCGGCGGCCATCCGACCCGGGTAGTTATACAGCATGATCGGCAGGTTCGCGGCGCGATCAACCGCCAGCGCGTGAAGCGCGTTTTCGCGAGGGGTTGGCTGCGCATAGGGCGGCGTAGTGACCAGCAGCGCGTCATACCCCATATCGCGAACGGCAACCGCCAGTTCCGCAGACTCCTCGGTCCTGATGGCACCGGTGCCACCGATCATGGCCACCCGGCCAGCGACGACATCCTGTGCCCGCCGCAGTGACTCCAGACGTTCTGCGGTTGAATGGGCGTAATATTCACCTGTCGTGCCACCAACCACGATGCCATGTACGCCGGCCGCGATCAGATGCTCGAGGATGGCGGCAAACCCGTCCCAATCAATCGACATGTCGGGCGCCAGCGGTGTGATCGCTGGTGTGTAGATTCCCCTGAATTCCATATTTGACCTGATTTCTTGATGAGCCTGATGCCACCATCAGACTGGATGTCCCCATTCATTCTGCTGCCCGTCAAATCTTTGGCCACTCAGAACGACCCAAATCATCACCGAAAGCATGATTTTCAGCAATAGCGGACATGCCTCATCCGCCGGTGATGCAGAAAAGGGGTAAAAGGCGGATAACAGACCTGTCACATCGGCAAAGGATAAGATGTTCACATATTCACAAATTTACAGATTGTAAATTTTCACGATCACACAACAACACTTTTCCCTGTACAAACAGTGCGTTTTTTCAATCAATTCCGATTGATCTGGTTTACATATCATTTTCAGATATCTTTTTGGTGTTTAATGAACATCCCTATGTGGCACACTGACGCGGCAATGATGCGATTACTCGGAAAGTGCCTAATTATCTGCGCAGTGATGACTGCCCCCGTGATAACGGCGACGACAGGCGCGCATGCCGAAAATTCCTCGGGCATCGGCCTTGGCTTCAAAGAGATGCAGAAGCTCTGGAACGGCCTGATCGAAAAGCCGCGCATGACGACATGTCGCCTGGCCACCCGTCAAACTATTAAGAAAAAGCAGATCTGTGTCTATGCTGGCGCCAATTTTACATATGTTGCCATTTACAATGACGCCGGAGCCTTCTGCGCTAGTGAAATGCAGTGCAAATACAGTCCTGATACATCTAAGCGTGCTCGCGATTATGTAGTTGCATTTCGCAAAGCGCAGAAATAGTGACCGACCAAAAATGTGATGTGCTTTTTGGAGTGGGCTCGCAGCGAGCAATTCTTCTATTGATCCCAGTCTTTTTCGTTTTTATCGTTCAAGAGTAACATCAATCTTGAGCAATGTTGTGACCATGGATGAGAAGCAGCTGTCCAATTTTATTTTTGCGCCCGACGAAGAGTTGAAAAGTTACAGCGACTCCTTCGAATCGAGGGCCCGTGATCGCTTTGTGGCTTTCGTCAAAGAAATGTTTGAGCTGGGATCTAGCGATGAATACGGGACTATGTTTCACGCTGATCGGATTGTGATAAATAAGCGCAACCGGCGGATCTTGGACTACATTGAAGTTACAGCGCTGATTGACCGGGTAGAAGTAATCTCGCTAAACGCCGAAGTTACGGAACGATTAATCGAAATTATCACAAACGAAAAAGGTTTTGAGACCGTTCATCATGACGAAGCAAATAGCAAAATAACCATTCCCTTGCCGCCACTAACATTCAATCAGCAATTGGAGCTTAATGACGCTGCAATTGCGAAATTGGGACAATTAGAACGGACCTTTTTTGGAGTAAAAAGCCAAACAGGCCAGCAAATAAAAAAAGGAATAGAAAACGAATATATTACGCAAGTTGATGCAGCAAAGGTATCAAAAGAAATTGACCAGATCATTGAACATTACCTGTTCAACGCTAGGCTATTCGCTATAGCTAAGCGCGAGATCATCATGGGGAGCTTTAAGCCAAAAACAGACCTTGAAATTGAACTTTATCCGCAGATTAGTCCAGCAAAGGACTTTTTCACAGCCGCTGCAGCCGCACAATCAAAACCTCCGCAGGAACCAGAAGAAGACATGACGATGGTCGAGTGACCATCTAGTAGATTAGAGCTCTCATCGGTCATAACCTTACCACCGTGACATGTAACCTCGCCTCAACAACAGGTCAGGCAACTCAATCAATCTGGAAATAACATTATCAACCTTCACATCTTCATGCGGACGATTTTGCGGGTCATCAGCGATGCAAATGAAATCGGCAACGCGAGCATTCAATGCCGCGCCGAAATCAGCCCCTGTATCACCAATCATCAAGGCCTGAGCCGGATCTGTGCCATGTACCGACAGGCAGTGCAGCAACCCGTGCGGTTCGGGCTTGCCGCCATATCCTGAATCGGCCCCAATGATCGGATGGAACAGTGACTCGATGCCAAGTTCACCAAGGCTGCAACGGGCAGAATCCTCACTGTCATTGGTCAGCAGGGCTAGATGGAAACCAGATTCGGCAAGCGTCTTCAACGGGGTCACCACATCGCCCTTCGGCACCGTATTTCCATGAGCAATATCCCTTACAAGCCGT
Organism: Puniceispirillaceae bacterium (SeqCode); assembly: GCA_049623505.1. Classification (GTDB taxonomy): domain Bacteria; phylum Pseudomonadota; class Alphaproteobacteria; order Puniceispirillales; family Puniceispirillaceae; genus UBA8309. Next base: position 5,916 of record JBMZTC010000032.1, read on the forward strand.
TTGACCTCGGCGCGGTAGCTTGCATCCTCGCACAGGTCAATCGTTCCCGGTGGCATCAAGGTCTGCCAGGCCGCCCTGATCTCGGTGAAGGAACCCATCGCGAACAGACCCATCGGATCGATATGGCCGGTCGTCTCATCCACCCCGACAGTGGCAAGAAGCTCGCCGCGAGTCACTGATTCCAGACCCGACGTCGGCACTCTGGTCAGCGTATAGTCGACCAGCTTTTCAACAACGGGGAACCAGGTTTCGACAAGATCGAGAATGACCCCGTCCTTGTCGAAGACAAGCGATTGAATCATGGGAAGACAGCTCCTGTCTGTGTCATCGGGTTAACAGCCACGCGGGCGGGCATGGCTCTGGGTTACCGCATCCACGGTCGGGTGGGCACGCATATTGTCGATAAAGGCGGAAAGTTGCGGTCTGCCGGCAAGCATCCTGTCACGATCCGGCGCCCACCTCGTCATCATGAACAGATAAAAATCAGTTGACCCGGGCGCCGCGCCGCCAAGAAAGGGCGCAAGCTGGGATTCCAGATAGTCCCACCACCGGTCACCATCTTCGATGGCCTTGTCCCGGACAGCTTCAAACATGGCCTCCGGGGCATAGTAATGCGTGTGATGGAACCGGTGCAGCGACGGATAGAGACTTGTCGCCATGACCGCCAGATGCTGCCACATCAGGTCGCGCTCGGGCGTGTCAGCAGCGGGTGCCAGGGCGGGGAACCGTTCCATGAGATGAATGAAGATGGCAACCGTTTCAATGATGTGGCGGCCATCCGGCAGGATGAGAACCGGCACCCGTGCCAGTGGATTGATCTCGGCAAAGGCGTCCGATTTGCTGTCGCCCCGCGACACATGGATGAATTCATAGGCAATGCCAGCCTCACGGAGCAGACATTCGACAAAGAAAGATCCGGTCACCGAGCGTCCCATCACCTTGTAGCTGGCCATGTTCCGTCTCCTCCAAGCCAATCTCAGGGCACCTTTTCCCCAAAAAAGAGTGCCATGCCATTGCCGTCCGCGCCACCCCCCCAAGCCGCCCCAACTGACAGGCGATAGTCTGGTGTTATTCGCTTCACCTTCGTGATCAGCTTTTGGTATGATGCGCCATGCGCACGGTCGACCCCCGCCACCTTCTTCAGTTCCACGAGATCATCCGCACGGGATCCTTCACCCGCGCCGCCACGACGCTTGGCCTCACGCAGCCGGCGCTGACCCGCAATATGAAACTGATGGAGGGGCGGCTTGGTTTCGAGCTGATGGTCCGCTCGCGCCAGGGCGTTATTCCAACGACACTTGGTGCGCGGATTCTCGAGGAAGCCAACGCCATTGTTCTGGCGGAGCGCCGGATCAGCGCGCTGACAAACACACTCAAACGTGGCTATGAAACCGATCTTCGTGTCGGCTGCACCCCGACCCTGAGCCTGCACGCCCTTCCACAGCCCGTCGCCGATTTCGCGCGTGACAATCCAGCCATTCGACTTGACATGCGGCAAGCGCATAGCGGCCTTCTTGCCGACATGCTCCGCGACGGTGTTGTTGATGTTGTGCTTGGCCCTCCGGAAATCGCGGCGCAGGTGCTGGCAAGCCGGGTCACGCCGTTATTTGACAGCCAGGTGGTGATCCTCGCTTCGCGCTATCATCCGCTTGCCGGGCGCAGCATTGTCTCAACCGAGGACCTGGACAATGCGCGGTGGGCGTTGCACCAGCCCGGAACGGGAATCAGAGAAGCCACGGACGCGCTTCTCCGTCAGCTTGGTGTCAGCGACACACTGCAGGCAAACGAACTGCCATCCAACATGATCCTGTCGCTGCTGCGGCTTGGCGACCATCTGGCCGCGGTGCCACGCTATGTGCTGAAGAACACGAATCTCGCAGCAGAACTGGTGCAGATTGCCGGGGGTGTGCCGCGGGTGGCGCTGGGCCACGCCGCGATCAGGACCGAGCGCACAGCGTCGGCGCCGGTGGAAAAATTTATTGCCAGCATGCTGTCTCAACTGGCCGGGTTCGACGGAGTCTAGCCTACTGATCAGGATTTACGGCCGATGGTGCCCGACACTTCTGCGCCAAGCTCGATGACCAGCGCGTTGCTCTTCAGATCGCCGTCAATCACAGCGGTGGATCCGACCGTAAGTTCATCGGTCATGAGCTTGCCATTGAAATTGCCAGCAAGCTCGACCCTCTTGGCGTTGATCTGGCCGTTGAAAACACCGGTTGGATCAAGGATGACCTCCACGGCGTTCAACTCCCCAGTGAAATGACCGGCGATCAGGACCGGGGCCTCGCCCGCGTCCAGCTTGCCCTCCATCACCATACCTTCGATGATTGTCGTTGCTGTGCTCATGTTTCTATGTCCTTCATTAGGGGCGTATTCTGTGCCCCCCTTCAATTCCTCTGGATCGGTTCAGGCAGCGGCTGTCAGCCATACCAACCGGTTACTCGGCAGTATCTTCCGCGGTTTCGTCTGCGGCTTCGGCATCCTCGGCTGTCTCGGCCATGGCAGCCGGCTCCTGCCAATTATGGACAACCCGGCAATTCAACGCCGCGCCACGGTCCATCTGCAGGCTCTGATAGTGGATCTCACCGGCGATCTGCGCTGTTTCCGTTGCCCAGATGCTGCCAGCCTGCATGATGCCGTCATAAGCGCCGCCAATCACGACGAGGTCACTGGTCACCTGTCCGGTGAATTTGCCAGTCGCGCCGATCGACAGCTTTTCAGCTGACAGATCCGCCTCGACGGTGCCCTCGATCTCGATTGACTTCACGTTCGAAATCGTGCCGACGAATTTGGCGTCGGCCCCGATGATCGCTCTGCTCCTGTCCATTTCAGTCTCCCTTTTTGTCCTGCCATGCCCAGAGGGGGGCTATCCTGACAAATTCACCAATCCATTGCTGGTTTTATGTGCTCAATACTAGCGGCGGCGCTTCCGGAACTTTGCCGTCACATGCGCGCCAGTCTCGACCTCGATACCCTTGGTCTTGATCACTCCGTCAAAAACGCCGGTGTTGGTGATTCTCAGCGTGTCGGCATTCACCTCGCCATTCACCTTCCCGGACACGATTGTTTCCACGGCTTCGATCGTGCCTGTCAGGGTTGCCTGGTCTTCAACAAACAGGTTCCGGCACTTGATCTCGCCGTCCACACTACCTGCCAGAACAATATCCCCGACGGACGTCACACTGCCGGTGATTCGCATGTCTGTGTCGATAAGCGACGCTTCGCCAGCAACTGGACCGCTCTTTTTGTCACGGTCAAACATGGCATCCTCCTGTAATCACGTCGAAAAAAAATCTGGTCATATTTCTTCACCAAATCACTAATGGAAAGGTAACAAAATTCGCATATTGTCGTTAACGGATTCGTATGACCTTGTCCCGACGTCGTGCTGGTTGGTGTAACGACGGGCCCACCAAAAAGTTAAATGAAATCCGGAACACTCTTATGGCTGAAGATGTAATTGATATCCGCAAACGCATCGAGGAGATCCGCAACGAGGTGTCTTCGGCGATGACAAGCGACTCCGAAGTGGTCATCCCCTCGCAGCCGGCAGGCGCGATTGCCGAATTTTCGGTTCCAGGGGTTACTGCCGCAACGGCGGTGGCGCGTGATCCTGTGGAACCTGCCCCGGATGTGGAAACGATGCGGCGGACGAAAGGCGCGCTTGACGAAGCGCTGCAACTCCCGTCCTTCCAGCTGAATGTTCGTAACCAGGGCGTGAACAAGATGCTGTTGTTTCTTGTCGCGTGCCAGCTGGTGACCAATGTCTGCCTGATCGCCATTATCTGGCACAAGCTTGGATAGGTAATGCTCAAGACCCTGACGCAATTAGTCCAACGTGTTTCTCCGCCGATGTTGCGGAGCAACAGCCCTGACCGGCCTATGATCGTGCGGCGGCAACATTGGCTGCTTCAGGAAACACGGTTTCTATTTCTCACCCGCAAGGGCCCCATCGAAATCATCCTCAAGCCATCACTGATCCTGGGGATCGGCTTTGTGGGGATCGTCGGCATGACGGTCATTGGCGCCACGACGCTGTTTGTCGGCTTTAAATCGGTAGAGGTGGTTCGCAATGAATCGATCTCAACCGCCGAGGCCAGCGCCACCATGGAGGTGGCTGACAGCAAACATTTCGGCAAGCTGGATATTGGCCAGTCCACCAAGGTCCCGGCCTTGCCGGATCTGGCATCACCCGTTCTTGTCGAGCCAATCATCCCGGCGACAGACAAAGCGGCTGTCGAACTGGTTATGTCGACAAGCGCCGTGCCTTCCATACCCTGGCCACCATCCTCGGCGTCGACTGACAGCGTGCGCCTGCCCCCGCTGCAGGCATGGCTACCTCTCCACCCGCCAGCAAACGACAAGGCGCCAACCAAAGAATTGGCGCTGGCAGACAATTATGCCGAACCCGAGGGTCTTATTCCGTTACCACCAATGCCAGACCCGCCTGACGATGATGTTGCCGCTTTCACCGTAACCGAAGCTGCAAAAATACTTCAATTTCGAGACCTTGCCTCCTTTTTGCGACGGACAGACCCGGTTTCCAAAGATGATGTTGAAGTCATCGCGATGGCAGCGTCGCCACCACCAACGGTGCCGGAACAGGTTGAATCTGGCCTTGTGCCATTCAATCCGGACAACAATCTCCCGGTGGTCACCGATGCCAGCCGTCAATACAAGCTGTTGCGTTCAATGGCGCGCGAGGTTCGCGGCATTCGCGACAGTCTGTCGGAAATCGGCCTGCCGGAAGCCGCCCTTCCGGAGTTGGACTCGCTCGATCAATTCGTAGAGGCCGCTGATTTTGCGCGGCTTGCGATGGCTGTTGAAGATCATCGATCACTTCTCCGCAAAGTGCCGCTGAAGCCGCCCATGCTGTATTTCTATATTTCCAGCAACTATGGGATGCGGCTTCATCCGGTACTGAAGACAAAGCGGTTTCATCATGGCATTGATCTTGCCGGAACCTGGCAGGAAACTGTTCACGCACCGTCACCGGGAACGGTCATCTATGCTGGTCGCAAGGGTTCGTTCGGCAAAGTGGTTCAGGTCAGGCATGCCTATGGTTTCGTGACCACCTACGCCCATCTGGCAACGATCACCGTGCGCACCGGCGCCGACGTTGTGAGTGGCACAGTGGTCGGAAAGATGGGGCGCACCGGACGCGTTCAAGGCGCGCACCTTCATTATGAGATCAGGCTTGGCGACAAATCCATCGACCCGAAGAAATTCTTTGCCATTGGCCACCGGATCGGCGTTGGCGGCGAATTGATGCTGGCATCTGACGACCAATAGACCGCTTTCCAGCGATTTCTGCATCCCGCCTCTAACATGAATGGCCAGAGCGTCGTTATAAATGCAGGTCGACAGTGATTTACATCACCGGCACCCTGACGGCAACCACTTGGCGGAGACCAGCATGACCAAGTTCAGGACCATGATGACAGTCGCGGCTTCCACGCTGCTGCTGGGGCTTGGGGCCTGTAACATGTATGTCATAGATTTCGAGAGCAAGCTTCCCAACGGTACGGTTCTGGCGCCAAAGGCGGAAACTCCGCCCGAGCCGCCGAAACCGCTGGAGCCGGTCGAGGGGAGCCAGGCTGTCGCCTTTATGGACAGTACCACTGCCCAGCTTGAAGGATGCCGTGTCATTACAGGCATGCGGATTTCGCATAATGGCAGCTTTGATGATGGGCTCGTCAAGCTTCGGAACACCGCCGTCCGGATCAATGCCAACAGGATTATCCCGCTCCGTTTCGTCGAGAGTCCGTTGAACGGCGCGCCGCACCTTTTCAGCGCAAAGATGGTGCGCTGTCCCGATACCACGCCGGAGGCACAAAATGGGTGAAGTCATCTATCTTAAAACCGCGGCTGGCGCGCCACGCCGACTGCAGGATGATGACACGCTAACACCAGCCGACGTCAAACGGCTCGAATCCATCCGTGACAATGTTGAGGCACTTCTGAATATGGTCGCCGGAATCAGGCGTGATCCAGAGGCAGTTGCCTATGCAGCAGCCCGCTTTGGACTGATGCGAATGTATCATCTTCATGGCCGTGCCGCGGCCATGGGATTTGCCGACCGCTGTATCGAGACAGCGGAAATGGCACAGGACCTCGACAGCTGCTAACCATCCCATTTCGGCGTTGCCACCCTTTTCAGAGGCATCACCTCGTGCCTATGATCGACGCATGACGTTCCGCGCCTGACCGAACGCCAGCGCGCGGCCCCCCGGGGAGAAGTAATGGCTTCTCCGATGATCACGAAAAAGCGCATGCTGCAGATCCTGAGTCGATCGAGTGGCAGTGACCGGGCAAGTCGCATCTGCGACATGTTTCTGTCAACTATGATCCTGCTGAACCTGCTGGCGGTATCAATGGAATCGATTGATTCGCTCAGCGCTGCCTATGGCACGCTTTTCTTCGCCTTCGAGATGATCTCGGTCACCATTTTCGGTGTCGAGTATCTGCTGCGGATCTGGTGCATGGCGGCGAATGAAAATAGCCGCTACAACTCGGCAACAGGGCGTCGGCTGGAATATGTTTTCAGCTTTACCGGCCTGATTGATCTGGTCGCCATCCTGCCAAGCCTGTTGCCGCTGATCCTTGGTGAGGTCGATCTTCGCTGGCTTCGTGTGCTGCGCCTTTTACGCTTGCTCAAGATCTCGCATTACTCGACCGCGCTGGAGGATCTCATCGCCTCGGTCCACTCAGAAAGCAGCGCCTTCGGAGCGGCGCTGTATCTGTTCTTTATCGCCCTGTTTGCCTCAAGTTCGCTGATGTATGTTGTCGAACATCAGGCACAGCCGGATAATTTCTCTTCAATCCCGACAACGATGTGGTGGTCGCTGATCACCCTGACAACCGTTGGTTATGGCGATGTGTCGCCTGTCACCCCGATCGGCAAGCTTGTCGGCGCCATTACCGCGGTGATGGGGGTCTGCGTCGTGGCGCTGTTGACAGGTATTGTGGCGTCAGCATTTTCAAATCAGATTTCCCGCCGCAAGGAAATATTCCAGGCCGAGATCGTCGCAGCACTGAACGACGGTGTCATCACAGAGGATGAAATGCAGAAGATCGAGGAGATGCAAAAGCGGCTTGGCATGTCGGATGAACATGCCGCCGCCGTGATCGAACTTCTTCGTGACAAGCATGTGCCAAAATAATCATCGCTGACAGAGCGATACCCTAACATTTCTGCAAATGCGTCGTCTTCGTTACCAGGAGAGTTGCGATGATTGACCTGCTGAAATCACTGATTGACTGGGATGCGCTGCCGCGCCAACAGGTCGCGCCAGGCGAGGTGATCATCGCAGGTGGCGAGTCGACCTCCATTCTCTTCTGTCTCGAACGTGGCAAGGCCACCGGCCCCCTTGGCACCGATCATGATGCCGGCGATATTCTGTCGCTGTGTGAGGGGCTTGCACTGGACAGATACGCAACACGTATCGACGCCGTCGATGCCTGCGACCTTGTGGTGCTGGAGCAGACGATGCTTGAAACAGCGCTACGAAATGGTGGCAGGCTGGTGCTGCCCTTGACGCGTTCTATCGCTGCCGATGTCACACAGCGACAGCTAGCGGGCTGAGATCCCAATGACGGATGCCGGAATCATCACCCTGTTCCACGGCGAAGCGCTGTTCCGCGATGGCCAGCAGGCAACACATTTCTATCTGGTCCAGCGCGGCACCATCAACATTGTCGATCAGGCCGGGGCGACCACCATCCGCGCCTTCAGTGGCGGCGAGCTGTTTGGCATCCCCGAGGTCCTGGCACGCGGCAACTGGACATTGTCCGCGGTTGCCTGGGGCCCGACCAGGGTACAGTCCTTTGCAGCGGAAAGATTGTTCAGTTCACTTGCTGAAATGCCGGATACCCACAGTAATTTTCTCTGCCATATCGCCTCGATGGCATAGGATTTGCAGCTATGACCTGACAGCATTGCTGGAGGGTTTTATGCAGGAAAAATACAGCGACACCAGAGAAGAACTGATCGAAGATCTGTTCGCCGACGACACAAACGAAGAGCATGTGGGCGCGCCGATACCGGCCGTCAAGATCGTGCATTTCGACAGTAGCGACCGTCCCGCGGATTCTGAAACCCGCCCGCTTCGCAGCTTCCTCTAGACACCGTCACCCACCGCCATGAACGGCGTGTGGGTTCCTTCGGTGCCGCGTCGGCACACCTAGCCAGCCATGGCAAGGCGTGCACGACGACGGCGCTCCGAGGAAGACGGAATTTTCAGCATGTCACGATATTTCGCCACAGTGCGGCGCGCCAGCTTGACACCACGGTCCGAAACCATGCTGGCAATGGCATCATCGCTCAGCGGCTTGCCGGCGGGTTCGCCATCAATGATCGATTGGATCATATTGCGAACCGCCGCTGCCGCCTTGGCGTCGCCCTCATCGGTGGCGAGCGATACGCTGAACAGAGATTTCAGCGGGAAACATCCCTTTGGCGTTGCCATCAAAAGGCCGCTGGTAACACGGCTGACAGTGCTTTCGTGCATGCCGACAGCCTCGGCAACATCCTTCAGTGCCAATGGCTTCAGCGCCGACAGGCCCTCGGTGAGAAAAGCCGATTGTTGACGGACAATCTCGCCGGCAATCTTCAGCGTCGTGCTGTTGCGCTGTTCAAGCGCCCGGCGAAGCCAGCGCGCTGAACCGATGGCGTCGGTGACGAACTGGTTGCTGTCCTCAGCGGCCTTGCCACGTCCGGATGCGCCAACCTGCGACGCATATTCCTCGTTGATAACAAGCGATGGCAGGGTCGAGCGGTTCAGATCGACAACCCACCCATCCTTCCGACGCGTGACGATCACATCCGGCGCGTGAACACGCAGCGGGGCCGATTCATACGCCTCGCCGGGCTTTGGATTCATTTCGCGGATCAAACGCAGGCAACGTGCCACATCCTCGGCATCAGTGCTGGCGCGGCGCGCCAATGCGGCGATATCGCCATTTGCCAGCATTTCAAGATTGGCCAACACGACATCCATCACCGCGTCAAGTTCATCCCGCTCGCGTGCCTGAATGCGAAGGCATTCGGCGAGATCGCGGGCAAATACACCTTCCGGCTCAAGCCGCTGTACAATCTCCAGAACAGCTTCGACTTCGGCTTCGCCCGTGCCACAGGTGGCGGCAATCTCTTCCAGGGGACGGCCAAGCCAGCCACTCGGCTCGAGCGCCTCGGAAAGAGCGTAGGCGATCACCCGTTGGCTGGGGTCAAAAATGGTCAGGTCAATCTGGCGAAGGACACATTCAACAAGGCTTTCCGGGCCCTGTTCGGCAAGATTGGCAAGCCCGTCCCAGTCTACATCTGAAGGACGGCTTCGTTGCGCATGGCCGAAATCAAGGCCCTGCGAGCCAAACCGGTTTTCAAGATCGGCATTGGCTGTTGGATCGTCGGCCATGGCCTTACCCTGCGCCATGTCGCGGTCCAGCCCGTCACCTGCAGCGGCAGAGGGGCTATCCTGGGCGGCGGACGGGCTGTTCGCGCCAAGATCGGCTGCGCTGGTGTGATCGGTGCCCTTTTCCACTTCAATGAAGGGGTTTTCGAGTGCCTGATCCTGAAGATAGTTACAGATATCAAGGTTGGTCATTTGCAGCAGCTTGATCGCCTGCTGCAGCTGAGGTGTCATGACAAGCGCCTGCTTCTGCTTGACCTGGAGCGACGGCATCATCTGCATTTCTTCCTCCCATTCCTTGCACCAATGTGGCGCTGATTGAGAGGATGATGAGCAACGCCAACGCGAGTTGCAAAATAACTATTTGACGGGGTGATTTGTCAGTTTTCAGACAAAATTAATATTTGTTAACAATATATTAACAAATCCCTGTCAAGACAAACGCAGTCGCCTGTCAAGAAACAGACGTGATATTTGGCTGGCGACAGAGTATTCTGGCACGGCTTTTGAATACCGGGCGGCAGCCAGATCCCCAGCCTCTCACATCCACCTGTAAGTCAACCACCTGTAAGGACCACCAACAGTCATATGCTTACCCTGTCCCGACAAACACCACAAAGAGGTGGGACCTGCCAACGGTGCATGGTGATCCGATATTTCGTTCTGATCATACTGGGTATCGCCATCTTCACGCTGATTGTCGATGACGGTATGCGTTACCTGGGAAGCTTCACGCCGATGGACGCTGCCCTGGCCATCACTGCGATTGGCATGACGGGTTTTGTTATCAAGCTGGTATCATGGAAACTGTCAGAACGCGCGACGCTCAGCGGCGATCCCGCACAAAGCGAACCGCCAGAGGCTGGCTCGGACGAAACCGTCCATAAGTCCAGCCATTGAAAAAATTCACCGAAAAATAGTGGCGCTTTGATTTCGTGTTCTGCTCACCAGACCAGTAAGGTTCGGGCAGGGTTGCCGGGAACATCTCGGCATCGATCATGGGGCGAGGTTCGCTATATGAAAGCTCTTCACAATCCTTACACAGCAACCCTTCGAGTTCCGCCAGCGTGGGCAGACGCCACCCCTCACCAAGCTGTTCATTCGCCTGCGTGATGGCAATCTCAATCTGGTCGTGGTCAAGGCGCACAACATCTCCGGTGCAGGTCGTGCCATCCCAGACCTGACCGACGGTGCACCGAAGCCATTCAATGCCAAAACGCAGATCGACGACAAGATGGTCGCGTGCCATATGCGTTGTGCCCTGCGCCTGCGCGGCAGACGACAGCATCACCGCCACCAGAAACCCTGCCAACCATGTCAACCTGACAAACATATGACCGTCTCTCCACCAGACAAGACCCAGTCTAGCATCCGGTCCTCGCAGGTGAAATTGCAAAATGTCATGATGCGGCGGACCTGCTGGCTGTCATGGCGATGGTCGCCAACATAATTATCATCTGCTAAATTAACAGGAGGTAAATATATGACGTTCACATCATGCCTTCATGTCTTTGGTACGGAAATTGCTATTCCTCTGTGCCGGAGCGTTAACAACGGGACTTTTACATCATGGATATCGCGTCACTTATTGGCTTCCTCGGAGCTGTCGGGATGATTCTCGGCGCAATGATATCGGGCGGTGGTATTGGCCCATTCATCGATACAGCCTCAATCCTGATCGTATTTGGCGGCACGTTCTTTGCCGTCATGTACACCGCGCCGCTTCCGGTCTTCCTTGGCAGCTTTGGCGTCATGGCTAAGGCCTTCCTGCCGCCAGTCAAAAAGCAGGATGCAATGATCGAGCGTATGGTCGAGCTTGCTGGCATCGCCCGTAAGGACGGGATGATGGCGCTTGAGGGCCAGGAAGTCCCAGACAAATTTTTTGAAAAAGGCCTGCAGATGCTTGTTGACGGTGCTGACGAGTCGAAACTGACAATGCAGCTGAAGCAGGAAATCAAGTCGATGAAATCCCGCCACGAGGCCAATCAGGGCGTGATCAAAGCTTGGGTGGATCTTGCCCCGGCGATGGGCATGATCGGCACACTGGTCGGCCTTGTTCTCATGCTCGGCAACATGGCGGATCCGAAGGCCATTGGCCCGGCCATGGCTGTGGCGCTTCTGACAACGCTTTATGGTGCCTTCATTGCCAACATCATGTTTGCGCCGATGGTGACTAAACTTGAAGGCTACACAGCCTATGAGGTGATCTATCGCGAGATGGTGGTCGAAGGGCTTCGTAACATTGCCCGCGGTGAGTCTCCGCGCAACATCCAGGATCAACTTCTGTCCAACCTGCCACCTAAATTGCAGGAAAAGCTGGCCGCAGCCTGATCTGATTCAGGCCGCATCAGCCCGCATCATAGCCGGACCGCGCAGGAGAGAACGAGATGAACGAAGCGATCGAAGAAGAAGTCGAGGAGCAGGAAGAAGAAGAATGCCCGAAATGCCCCCCGGTTGGCGCGCCAGCCTGGATGGCAACCTTCGCCGACATGGCAACTCTTCTGATGGCATTCTTCGTACTGATCCTGTCCTTCGCCGAATTCAACGTTCCCAAGTTCAAGCAGATCTCGGGATCGCTGAAAAACGCCTTTGGTGTGCAGCGCATTGTTCCAATTGTGGAGCAGCCGAAAGGCACCACTGTTCTGTCGCTGAATTTCAGCCCGTCCCCCTCACCGTCTGTCAGCCAGGACATGACACAGCAGACAAGCGAAATCACCAAACCCGATCTTGACGTTAAACAACGTGAAAAGGATCAGGATGGTGGCGAAAGCGAGGCCGCAGAGGACGTCGTCAAGGCACTCGAGGATGCTATTGCTCGCGGTGATATAGAGGTTGAGGTCCTTGGCGAAAATGTTGTTGTGAATTTTACCCCGACCGAAGCTAAAGACGAAGAATTGCCAAATCTGCTTCAAGAGACCCTCGACGCCATTGAAGAAGCCAAGCAGGCCGCCGGGCAGGCTGATCAGGAAGTATTGTTTGGCGGGCTGGAACAAAAGCTAGCCCAGCTTGCCGCCGCCGCAGAAGCGGCGATGGAATCGAACAGCGCTGCCTCCGCCGAAGCACAGGCCGAAGCGCAGCAGCAGAAGGAATCCAATGAAAAGGCCCAGATTGCCGAGGATGATTTGAAGGTCGCCCTCCGTCAGGAAATCGGCCAGGGACTTGTCGCTGTCGAACGCGAAGAGGACAAGGTCATCATAACGGTTGGTGCTGGCGGAGCGTTTCCGTCAGGTTCTGCCGAGCTGACAGAGGCCGCCCGCAAGATCATGGAAGAGATTGCCGGCGTCAATGAAGCTGGGTCCGGGGAAATTACGGTTTCCGGTCACACCGACAATGTGCCACTGATCTTCGGCTCGCAGTTCCGTGATAACTGGGATCTTGCCGCCGCCCGCGCCGCCAGTGTTGTGCAGGCGATGGAGGATACAGGCAAGGTGCCGGCAGGTCGGATGCAGGCTGTCAGCTTTGGTGAATCGCAGCCTGTCCAGACAAACGATACCGCCCGTGGCCGCGCCACCAATCGCCGGATCGAGATCGAAATCAACTACTAGCCCGCTGTCGGGAAGGTCCGTTCCATAGCTGGTCTGATGTCAGATCATAACAGCCCGACAGACCCTGCCACCAGCCCAAGACTGGCGCTTGTTGCCAGCACACTGATCATGCCAGCCCGGAAAACCGTAATCGCAAGGAAGGCGCCGATGGTGATGGCGCTTGCCAATGGATCAAAGCTGGCTATGGCCGGCAGTTGGAGGACCCGACCGGTGAATGGCAATGTCACCTCAACAAGGTCGATGAACATCACCCGCAATCCGAACCAGATGGCAAGGTTCAGGATGACCCCGACAACGGCGGCGGTAATTCCGGTCAGCGCGACTGCCAGCGTTCGATTGCCACGTAGCGCTTCAATATAGGGCGCACCAAGAAAAATCCATAGAAAGCAGGGGGCGAATGTCACCCAGGTGGTGACCAGCGCCCCAAGACAGCCGGCCAGCATCGGGTCAAGCATGCCCGGACTGCGATAGGCCCCGATGAAGCCGACGAACTGTGTCACCATGATTAGCGGGCCAGGTGTGGTTTCGGCCATACCAAGCCCATCCAGCATTTCACCGGCGCTGAGCCAGCCATAATGGCCAACCGTCTGCTGCGCCATGTAGGACAGCACGGCATAGGCACCGCCAAATGTCACCACCGCCACCTGGCTGAAAAACAGTCCCTGCTGAACATAGATATGGCCAGCCCCAAGCCAACCATAAAGAATGGCGACCGGAGCCAGCCACAATGTACCACAAATCAACGCCACCAATACCGCCCGGTGTCGACCAGGCGGTGCCTGTGTGGCAACACGACTGTCGATGGCACGACTGTCGCCTTCATTCTCGTTTTCATTCTCAGCCGTCGGGGACGCCCCGGAAAACAGGGCTGCCAGCGCCGCGCCGATGATCACCAGCGGAAAGGGAATGCCAAAACCAAAGGTCGCAATAAAAGATGCCGTCGTAATCACCATCAGAATACGTCTGCGAACAATCTTTCTGGCGAGCCGCCACAGCGCCGTGGCGACAATGGCCAGCACCGCCGCCTTGACGCCAAAAAATACTGACGTCACCGCCATTGACTGCTGATAGGTGACGTAAATCATGCTGAGCGCGAGAACGATCAGTGCCCCTGGCAACACGAACAGAACACCGGCGACCACACCGCCCCGCACCCGATGCAAAAGCCATCCAAGATAGATCGTGAGCTGCTGCGCCTCAGGACCGGGAAGCAACATGCAGAAATTCAGCGCGTGCAGGAACCTGCGTTCACTAACCCATTTCAACTCATCGACAAGAAGCCGGTGTATCACCGCGATCTGGCCTGCCGGCCCACCAAAGCTTAGAAGGCTGATCTTCAGCCAGACAAAAAATGCCTGGTCAAACCGGACCCTTGGGCCCGCTATGCTGTCGTTCTGCTGTGAACTGCCGGTGTGCACCCGTTATCCATCCCACCCACTGTCTGCCGGGGGCAGTATGGCCGAGGTCAACCACACTGACAAATGGCAAAGGGTGGGAAGAGACCTAACCGCGGCGACGACGCTTCTTCTTTGGTGGCTCATCTACAACTGGCGGGCCAACAAGATCGGGCACAAATATGCTTTTCGGATCAATACGCCGGCACAACTGCTGAGCCCCCTGCTCGGATTTCTCGGCAATTACCATCCATATATGGCGCCCCCGCATCATCGCGAAACTTCGGCGGATCACCAAATGCGCCTTCCGGAAATAAATACTGAGAACAACATAGGCGATGATAAACAGCACCCAATGTACCGCCAGCGTCGTGCCATAAATGAGGAACACCGCAATCAGCACTTCCCAGAGCCGGTGTTGCATAAGCCACAGCGGCGGAAAGATCATTGCCATTGGCGATAATCTTGTATCGAGAACAATGCAGTTACGAAAAATATCGCGAAGCACCTCGAAGGTGACATAGGTTTCGATCGGGTCAACCGTGAAGGCTGCAAAATCCTCAGTCGCCTTTTCGGCAATGTCGGGCTTGGTGTGCTCAAGAACGCATCCCAGAGGCCCGCGGGCGATGACGTTGAACAGCACGCCATTGCGCCAGATTGTCAGCAATCTTCCATTTTCAGGATCGCATTCAAACATGATATCAAGAAAGGTCTCGATATCCTTGTCAAAAGGCACACCATCAATGGCGATGATCAGATCGTCAGGCTGCAGCCGCAGTGATCGCGCCCGCGAGATGGACCGGAGTTCCTTGATGGTTAGGTAGGCGCTGGTGCCATCTTCGTTCGGGGTTTCCGCGTCGCCCTGATCGGCATAAGCGTTACCATAATCCGGCTGATAGGCTGCACCACCCTCACGGTCACGGCTGATATCATCGATCTCGGCAGCCACGGCAGCGGCGGCCATGGCCGCAGCCATCTCGTCCGTGCTTTCTGCCAGTTTCTGTTCTGCCATCTGCCAACTCTTTATCCGTTAGTCAGTCAAACTGGCGCCTGACTGACATCGTTACTGGCGATCAGGGATAGCTGACGCGGTTGTCCTTTTCGCTGAACAGCTTTCTGAGTTCGGCATTCTGCGCCGAGAGATCACCAAGCAGCCTGACGATCGTCTTCTGATTGGCCGTCAGCTTATTCATGCTTTTACTGTCACTCAGCGATTTTGTCATCTGGTCAAGCGCATTGGTGTTGGCGCTCGAAAGGGCATTCAGTTCCTTCACCATGCGGTTGGTCTGCGCGCCAAGCTCGTTGGCCAGACCCGAGGTGATCGAGGATGCCATCTGACTGTTGCTATCTGTAATTGAGGTCGACGTCGTCTGGATACCGGTCATCATGGTTTCGTTCGAACGCGAGATGATGTCGCGAAGACCGACCAGTTCGTTGATCAGGGTCTCGTTCTGACCGACCAGGGTCTGCTGCGTGTCGAGTGCCGCCTTCATCTTATCAAGCGAGTCGTTCACGCCCTCGACGTTCTCGGCAAAGACGACAAGCGCCTCGCGACTGGTCGTGGTCATTGTGGTGAGTTCCGACATGGTGCGGAAATAGATCATGCTTGCGAACAGAAGTGCCGCTATGGCCGCCACCATGGAACTGGCGAAAATGATGATGGAGAAACGATGAACGCTCTTCACGGATGCCTCCAGCTTTTTATGTTCCCGCTTGGTCTTGTTGTATTCAGACGTCACGTCAGTAGCCGCATCTGCAGCATCAAGCGCAATCTTGATGCTTTCCTGCACCGCATTGTACTCGGTACTCATGCCAGTCTCCCGTTAGATCCGGTTGGCCTGCGCCCCTTCTGGGGTTTTTGGCTCGCTTCGTAGTAAGCACATTTCATGCCAGTTTCCTGAAAAACGACCCGTGATGGCAGGAAAGGCGACTTGAACCCGAATCTGCGACATCCATATGGGCGCTGCGGCTGATGAGTGATGAAGTGATGGCGGCACTCGAAACAGTTTGTCGGCTTTGTCGTCATGACCGCCTTGTCCACGCCCGCGCCACAAGATCGGCGATGATAAAGCGCGCGCCACCAAGAATGCAGGCAACCCCCGCCAGCCAGAGTCCACCATAGGTCAGCGGCGCGCCACCCATATCGCGAAGCACCGCGCCTTCAATGACGAAATAAACCCCGATCCCGTAGAAACAGACGGTACTGATCATCTCACCAAGACTGCGAGTTCTGCGCCTGGACATCATCATTTCCCATCCTGTTCGAGGTTGCCGTTCTCATCAAACCGAAGCTCTGGCGGCAATGTCAGTTCCGGCATCTCCACAGTCTCGCCCTTGTCGACGCGGAAGACATATGCCAGCACCACGGCAACCGCATTATACAGACCTTCTGCGATCTCCCCGCCAATTTCACTGGTATAATATAGCGCACGTGCCAAAAGCGGGATCCGCAGCGTTGTCACACGTGCCGCATCTGCCCGCTCGATGATCTGCTGCGCCAGTGGCCCCCGGCCCATAGCCAACACTTCCGGCGCGCCAGCCTGACCGGCATTGTATTTCAGCGCTACCGCAAAATGTGTCGGGTTGGTGATGACAGCCGTAGCGTCAGCGACATTATCGAGTGCATCACGTTGACGTGCAGATTCCTGGGATTTCTGCATCTGCATACGGCGTATCTTCTGCTTCACCTCGGGCGAACCGTTGGTCTGCTTCGATTCGTCCTTGACCTCCTTCAAAGTCATCTTCAACTGTTGCTTAAACGAGTGGCGTTGCCAGGCATAGTCGATTACGGCGATGATCAAGAGTGCGATCAGCAGAGCGCCGATGAGCAATGGAAACGTGTCCGAAACCCGCGAAAGCCCCTGACCGAGCGAGCTTGCCGACAATTGCAGGATGTCGGCAAGCTGCTGGAATATCACCACCGCCCCAACGCTGAACAGCAGCACCACCTTTAGAACCGCCTTTGCGAGCTCGACAAGGCCCTTTACCGAGAAAATGCGTTTCAGACCAGCAATTGGATCGATCTTGTTTGGCTTGAAGCTGTAGGCCTTATTCGAAAAATTCAGACCACCCACTGCCGCCTGGGTCATGACGGTGATAATCACCAGAGGAATGCCGAAAATCAGCGTTGCCAGAATGACAAGCCAGAATCCCGCTCTCACCTTGGCAAGGCCCAAAGTATCGAGATTTTCTACCGAATCTATGACGAACAGCCGCCCCCAGGCACCAAGGCCAATATCAAAGAATGGCGACAGGCCCATATAGAGAAGCAGCCCCATGGCCAAGGTGGTGAAGACCATGACCTCCTTCGAGGTCAGCAGCTGACCTTCCTCAGCGGCTTTTTCAAGCCGTTGTTGGGTGGGTTCTTCGGTCTTTTCCTGACCATCCTGATTTTCAGCCATTTGCCAAATCTCCAATCAGCGTCTGCATGTAGGAAAGCCCACTATCAATCAGGTTGTCGGAGCTTGTGGCGAACGCCCCAACCGACACATAGAGAAGGATGAACACCGCGAGCAAGGTGATCGGAAAACCAAAGGAAAACAGGTTCAATGTTGGCGCGGAACGCGAAATGATCCCGATTGTCACATTGATCAACAGCAACAGCATGGTGATCGGCAGCATGATTATGCACGCCGACAGAAACATTGACCCGGCGGCACCAATACCAGCCGCAATCAGAATATCAAGCTCTAGCACAGAGCCGAATGGCAGAATCCGGTAGCTTTCCATCATGGTCGCTATGGCGATTAAATGACCATCCATAGAGATGAAGAGAACCAAAAGGAAAAGATACAGAATCTGGCTGACGACCGGCGTGTTCGCACCAGTTGTAGGATCAACCTGTGCCGCAAACCCGAGGCCCGCGCTGGTCGCAATTTTTTCACCAGCAAGGAGCATGGCTGCGAACCAGATTGTCAGCGTAAGGCCAGCTGTCAGGCCAATGGCAATCTCGATGAAGACCATCACCATGCCGATCGAAGAGGTCAGGAGATCAATATCCATAGGTGGCAATTGCCCAACCACCGCTGCGCCCATGCTGAACGCCATGATAATCCGCACCTGCAAGGGCAGCCATCGCGCGCCGAATAATGGCGCCGACAGCAAAAATGCACCAATTCTCAGGCTGGCCAGAAAATACTGCACCAACAGCGTCATCACCAGCTGCAGGTCCAGCCCTGGCATCTGCATGACCTGAGATGTTGCCAGCCCGAGCATGCAGGTTTCACCCGACCTGCGCGATCTGATCAAAAGTGAACAGGAAGAAGTCCGACAACTGTGTCAGCATGAACGTTGACAGCATGCCAAAGGTCAGGATCACAATCACAAGCTTTGGAACAAAACTGAGCGTCATTTCATTGATGGAGGTCGCCGCCTGAATGATACCAACCAGGAGACCAACCGCCAGTGCCACACCAAGAAGTGGGCCCGCCGTCATGATGATTTGCCAGAAGGCAATCCTCAGAAACTCAATATTTGCGTCAAATTCCATTTCATTATCCTCTAATCAGATCGCCAGTCAGGTCATTGAATAGGTTGCCACCAGCGATCCAACGGTCATCGCCCAGCCATCAACCAGAACAAACAGCAAAAGTTTGAATGGCAGCGAGACGAGCATCGGGCTCAGCATCATCATGCCGAGTGACATCAGCGTTGAGGCGATCACCATATCGATCACAAGAAACGGCAAGAACAGCAGGAAGCCAATCTGGAACGCCGTCTTCAGTTCCGAGGTGATGAAAGCTGGCAACAGCACGTTAAGCGGCACCTCTTCTGGCGAGGCATAGGGCTGGTCGCCCATCATCTCGGTGAACATGACCAGATCATTGATCCGGGTATTCTGCACCAGGAAGCGCTTCATCACCTCGGCACCGTTTGCCAAAGCCATATCAGCTGGCAGCTGGCCATCCAGATATGGACTGATCACATCGGTGTTCAGCGTCGAGAAAGTCGGCGCCATGATGAACAATGTCAGGAAGACCGCGATAGCGACCAGGACCTGGTTCGGCGGCGTTTGCTGTGTTCCCATGGCCTGCCTCAGGATCGACAGCACGATGATAATCCGGGTAAAGGATGTCATGCCCAGAACCAGTGACGGCAAAAGTGTCAGCGCCGTCATCAGCGCCAGGATCTGTAGCGACAGGGAATAGGTAGCCCCACCTTCACCCTCACTGATATTGAATGCCGGAATTCCAGCAACCTGCGCAAGCGCCGGCGTGGCTGGAAGTATCAGCATCAGCATACCAAATGCAACAACGGCAAGCCGTATAAAACGCTGCCCTGAAATGAAATCTGTACGGATCATTTGCCGAACTCCAGCGACGGGTTGTTGCGGCGCGCCTGCGCGATGGCTGCAGCGAAAGCACTTTTCGGCTTTGCGGCTGATGCGGCACCAGATTTGGAAACGGATTGCTTGGCTGTCGGCTTGGCTTCACGGCGCGGCGTGGTGGCGGGCTCTGGCGCGGCGATAGGATCTGGCGGTGTGCCATCAACAGCAATAAAACTTGCGGCATGGCCCTTGCCGGCGTGAACAAGAAAGGTGCGGCCATCAACCTCGATCAGGTGGAGGCGCTGCTGCGGTGCCAGTGAAAGATCTTCAACATGCTGCATCCGCCGGTCGGCATGGATGCGACGTGCGATGCCACCGCGGTGGCGTTTGATAAACCACATAAGCCCGACCAACATCATCAGAAATGCCACAATGACGACGATCTGCTCAAGCGAGACGACAGGCTGAACTGGCATGGTATAGCTCCCTTTGTGGCGCATCCGCGTCTCAAAAGGCAAACACCATGCCAAGTTTGGCGACATCTCCACCGCCAAATCATAACTTACTGTTTTATATTATTATTTTTAAATTGTAACCCAGGCTGAATCCAGCACAACCCGACGAGAAGCCGT
The DNA here is from genome assembly GCA_049623505.1 of Puniceispirillaceae bacterium (SeqCode). Lineage (GTDB taxonomy): Bacteria > Pseudomonadota > Alphaproteobacteria > Puniceispirillales > Puniceispirillaceae > UBA8309. Next base: position 26,160 of record JBMZTC010000032.1, read on the forward strand.
TTTGCCGACAGGGCCGCCCCAAAATGGCGTCACACCTGTCAAAATGCCGACGGCGGGTGAATTCTGTTTAGATGGATTCCATTCGCGCCGCCGGGTCGACAATCTCGGTGAACCGAATACCGAATCTTTCGCCAACCATCACCACCTCGCCTTTGGCGATCATCGTGCCGTTGGCCAGGATATCCAGCGGGTCACCAGCAAGCCGGTCAAGCTCGATCACCGACCCTTCATTCAATCGCAGAAGGTCGCGGATCTTGATCTCGGCCTTGCCAACCTCAACGGTCAGGGCGACATCAATATTCTCAAGAAGTCGCATATTTTCAGCGCTGACACGTTCAGCAGTGGCGGCATCAGTAGCCGGTTCGGCAACTTCGGTTTCGTCAGACATCGTCCGTTCCTTTCGCGTCTCGCACCACTATTTCAGGCGTGACTTCAAATTGATCGCGGCGTTGGGACCAACTTCGCCAAGGTCACCAAGAAAGGCGTCCTCGCCATCGATCTGGACTTCGACACCCTCGCCGATTGTGATCGGGAAGGTATCGCCAATCTGCATGTTGATCAGCTGGTACATTGACACCACCGGCTCGCTGAGGCGGGCTGTTACCGACAACGGAATATTGAGCACGGCGCGCTCCATCTTTTCGCGCCAGGTATGATCATCCTCGGCAACGTCGGCCTGCAGGCGTGAGCGCAACTGCGCGGCAATCGGCTTCAGTGTCTGCAGCGGGTAGATCACGTCAAAACTTGCCGCGTCAGTATCCGGAAGCTGAACCACGAACGAGCAGATGATCACCAGTTCGGCACCATCAACAAAGGAAGCGAACTGTGGGTTGATTTCCCGATTCTGGTGCGTCACCGTGATTGGCATGAGGTCACGCCAGGCCACCTGGAGGGTGTCGTTGAGACCATCATTGATCAATTCAATGATGCGTTCCTCGGTGGCGGTGAATTCGGTCTTTTTCGACGGCAGAGCGGCGATCTTGCCACCATAGTAGCTGTTCGTAAGCACCGAGATAAAGTTCGGCGTCATGACTGTCAGCATGTTGCCGCGCAATTCCTCAATCCGGGAAATGTTGAGGCTCATGAAGTTTTCGATGCCGGCGGTATATTCATCAAAGGTCTTCACTTCGGGCGGGAAAGACGAAATCCTCGGCTGGATCCGCAACATCGGCAGATATACGGCGCGCGCCAGCCTGGCGAAACGTTCATTGATGATCCGCAGCGCGTGATAGTCGCCGAGAAGTGACAGGTCGTCCGAACCGAACTGGAACGGCCGCACATCATCACCATCCATGATCGCGGACGGGACAGGACTATCGCTGCCAAGCCCCTCGATCAAGGCATTAACTTCATCACTGCTGAGTTTGCGGGTCGATGCCACGTTTCTACCTCGGTTCCAATCTGTACGCCATTATGGCGGGCCCTGTTCCCTCTGCCGCTATTGCAGCACGAAGGACGTGAAATGAACTTCCTCGACCCCACCAAAATTCTCGAGAGCCTCGAGTTTCATATTGATGGCATCGCGCAACGCGACAGACAGCTTGTCACGACCCGTCGCGCCTTTCACATCATCCTCGGTGAAATCACTGATCACGCCTAAGATCACCGAACGAAGTGCCAGTTGATGTGCTTCAACGTTCATCATGACGGTGTCATCATATTGTGTCGACACCCCAATGCCGACCTGCAGCATCTTGCGTGATCCGGCAAGGTTGGTGGTAAAGGTGCCCGGGAATTCATGATAGATCGTCTCGAACACCTCTTCTTCGGGCGTATCCTTCGATTGCTTCTGCGGGGTGGCATTGTCGGCCTCCGCCTCAGCAGCTTCACGCTCCTGCATCTTGCGTTCGATGATCTCTTCGATCTCCTCGGAAGGATCGGGCTGGCTACTGCCAAAAATAAGCCAGCCAGCGCCAAGACCTATCGCAATCAGCAGCAGGCCTCCGCCACCAAAAATAAGCAGCTTTTTGACAAGCCCACTGCCTGCCTTTGGTTCTGCATCATTTTCAGCCATCTATCTCTTCCTTCCTTGCGACCTCACCCGTATCGGAACGTGGCGAGGTTTCAAACAATAACGGGTGTCAGCACCCGCGTGGGAGCAATGCATTGTTTATGCCAAAATGCTAAGCACCGCTGTTTCTCCGTCGCGAAGGGCGTCTTCCGGCCCGTCGCGCATGGACTCGCCTTTGTGGAGGTCATCCTTCACATCGGCTATTTTATTAGAAAAACCTTGATTACGGCCAGTATTTTTGCCGTTGCCCTGACCAGCATGGGCATTCGCGCCCTGACCGTTCTCGAATGATGACTCACCACCCGATCCCGAAGCCTGGAAACCAGCAAGCCGCATGCCTGCATTTTCCAGCATCTGACCAAGCTGGCCACGCGCGCCAGACAGCAGACGCGCTGCCTCTGCTGTCTCGGCAGCGATACGGATCGAGGCCTGACCATTGCGAAGACCCAGCTCGACATTCAGCCTGCCAAGATGCCGTGGCTCGAGGATCATGCGTACGTTCCGCACGCCAGCACGAAGATCGGACGTCAGGCGTTTGACCATCGTCTCGGACCATCCCGCGGTCTCGGTGTTCAACCGATGAAGCATGGTGCGGTCAGCGGACCCGCGTGCCGTACCGGCATCCGCCATCTGTTGCGCACCGGACTGACTGCCGGGCTGGCCACCAGACTGCCCCCCGGTCTGCCCCCCGGTCTGACCACCTGTCTGACTGGCATTCGACTGTCCCGCCAGATCAGTGGTTGTGGCCGTAGACGACGATGTGGCTGGCTGTGCGGATTGCTGTGCCTGATTTGCCGTCATATGAGACACAAGCTGCGCCGCAGACTGTTTCAAGGTTGCTGTCATATTGGCTGGTTGGGATGATGTCTCGGATGCCTGACGCAGATTTTTCATCCGCTGACCCGTTGCATTGTCTGCAAGCATGTCACGGTCACCATTCATCGCCCGGCCATCCTTCCTAACAGTGGTGATGTCGGCATGATGGGACTCACCGTCAGCGCCTTCCAGCGATTCCATATCTATCGGCACCGCTGATGGCTGCCCGCCAGGCTGGCTTGCTGCCGCCTCGCCGGCAAGGGCAAGGACGGAGGCTGGCTGCATTGGGCCGGCAGATCCAGGCCCAGTAGCGGTCGGCATCGTAGCGGCCGGCATCGTCACGGCAGGCATCGTCACGGCAGGCATTGGACCTACAAATTCATGCGACGGGGCGGCAAG
>JBMZTC010000033.1:0-27852 GCA_049623505.1 Puniceispirillaceae bacterium (SeqCode)
CGATCGATTGTGGGGCTGGATGTGGGGTTGGATTGGTTGAGGTTCTAAAAACCGATTCCTGTCAGGGGCTTACAGATTGATATGGAATCCCGTCCCTCCGCCATATTTGTTCCGCGGCATCCAAAGCCAGCGCCAGCCTTTCTCAGGCCAGCGCCAGCATCACGATCCCGGCAGCAACCATGCTGGCCGCGATCAGGCGCGGGCGCGCCGGTCCCTCGCCAAACCAGATCAGGCCGATCATCGCGGCAAAGATCACCGACGTCTCGCGAAGCGCCGATACCATGCCAAGCGGCGCCTTGCTCTTGGCATAGAGCGCCAGCGCGTAGGCAAGCGCCGAAAGAATGCCACCGGCAAGCCCGATCATCACCTGCCGTCCGGTCTGCGCGCGAAGACGGCCAAGACGCGGCAGGAAGATATAGATGATGACAAACCCTTCAGCGATGAACAGCCAGATGATGTAGGTCAGCGCCTGTTCGGCGAGCCTGACGCCAACGCCGTCGACAAGCGTGTAGAGCGCGATTGTGCCGCCTGTCAGCAGCGCCATGATCAAGGCCGTCAGCGGGTGGTCTGCCGCGGTGCGGCGTACGGCAAGGACCAGAATACCGGCGGAAATGCAGACCATCCCGATCCAGGCCATGGGTGGCAGCGCCTCATCCAGCCAGATAAAGGCGGGAAGCGCCACCAGCAGTGGGGCCACGCCCCGCGCCACCGGATAGACAAGCGACAGATCGCCGAACCGGTAGCTGGCGTTCAGGAAGTAGTAATAGCCCCAATGGATGATTGTCGAGGCACCGATATAGGGAAGCAGCGCCGGATCCGGAAGCGGCACAAACGGCACCATGATGACCGCCGGAATGGTGTGCCCGGCCGCAACAAGGCCGAAGGTAATGGTCCGGTCCGTCGCCCCCTTGACCACCGCGTTCCACAGGGCATGCATGATGGCGGCGAACAGAACGATGATAAATATGTCAGCTGTCATGGGGCCACTGTGACATGCTGCTGCGATAGAACAAGCCCTGACAGATGCGTTGGCTGGCAGGGCTTTCCTTGCGGCGATGTTTCGGCTTTAGTCGAGGGTCGAGGCCACATGACAGGGGATCACCACCATAATGACGGATTTACCTGACAGCTGCTGTCCGCCGGCCAGCGGGAATGCCGGTGAGAATGCCGGTGAAATCGCCGGTGAAAGGACCGATGGGACTGAGCGTGGTGTCGGCGCAGATTCTGGCCAGCGCCGGGTGCCTGACCATGCCCTGCGGATTCCCGGCGGGCGGGCCTATGTCGGCACTGATCGGCCTGAACTTGCCGATGATGGCGAGGGGCCGGTGCGGCGGGTGCGGGTGAACCCGTTCCTGATTGGCGCGACCACTGTCACCAATGCCGAGTTCGCCGCCTTTGTAAAGGCCACCGGGCATGTCAGCGAGGCTGAACGCTGGGGCTGGTCCTTTGTGTTCTGGGCTGATGTCCCGGACAGTGTCGGGCCAACCGAGGGCGTTGTCGGCAGTGAATGGTGGCGGCGTGTCGACGGGGCAAACTGGCGCGAGATCCATGGGCCCGGCACGGAGGAAGCCTGGCATCCTGACCATCCGGCGGTTCATATGTCGTGGCATGACGCCGCCGCCTATGCGGCCTGGGCTGGCGGGCGTCTTCCCACCGAGGCGGAATGGGAACATGCGGCGCGGGGCGGTCTGGGCGATGTCAGGTTTCCCTGGGGTGATGATGAACCGGATGATGACAGGTTTCTTCCCTGCAATATCTGGCAGGGCCAGTTTCCCCGGCACAATACAGCCCGTGACGGCCATGCCGGCGCGGCACCGGCCGGCGCGTTCGCGCCGAACGGATATGGCCTCTACAATATGGTCGGCAATGTCTGGGAATGGACGGATGAGGATTTCCGCATCAGGTCACTGAAAAAACGGGTGAAGGAGCGGTTGCAAACAATGCAGGGCTTCAAGCTTGCCAAGGGTGGGTCCTTTCTGTGCCACCGCAGCTATTGCTATCGTTATCGCATCGCATCGCGGTCCGGCATTTCGCCTGACTCCACCGCCGCGCATCAGGGATTCCGTGTCGCCTGGGATGTGTGATGCGGCAATTGACGCGTCGCGCCGTGCATTGCTAGCGTCGGCCCATGATCAACTTTTCACCTGACAGGATCACCGCCACACGTGCCGAACTTGATGGCAGGCTGATCCGAACCCCGATCCTGCCGCTGTGCAGCAGCAAGATCGCCCCCTATATCCCCGCCGGTGCCGAATTGTTCCTGAAAATGGAGTTGTTCCAGCACACCGGGTCTTTCAAGGCCCGCGGCGCCAGCCTTGGCGTCAGCTGGCTGTCTGATGAACAAAGGCGACGCGGTGTGACCACCTTCAGCGGCGGCAATCACGCGCTGGCCATCGCCTGGGCGGCGCGAAACGCGGCCGTTCCGGCCAAGGTCGTGATGACCGAGATGGCGGATCCGTTCCGGATCGAGGGGTGCCGGTCGCTTGGTGCGGAGATCGTGCTGGTCCCCGACATGATGGCCGCCGTGCCGGTCCTCAACGCGCTTGCCGAAGAGGAAGGGCGACAGGTCCTGCATCCGTTCAATGATGTGAACATGGCCTATGGCGCGGCAAGCTGTGGTGCCGAGATGGTCGAGGATTGTCCGCAGCTTGATCTTGTTGTCCTTCCGGTTGGCGGGGGCGGTCTGATTTCCGGCATGGCGGCGGCGATCAGGCATCTGAGCCCGACAACCACCATCATCGGGGTTGAACCAGAAGGTGCCGACAGTCTTGGCCGCAGTTTCCGGTCGGGTCACGCCGAATCACTCGACCGTGTGGCGACAATCGCCGACAGCCTGGGTGCCCCGATGGCGATGCCGGAATCGCTGGCACTGGCGCGCGAAAATGTCGATGAGCTGATCACCATCCCCGACTCGCTGATGGCCGACACCATGCTGTTGATGAGGCATACACTCAACCTGATAGCCGAACCGGCCTGCACGGCCTCGCTGGCGGCAGCGCTTGGGCCGCTTCGCGACCGGGTGGCCGGTCAGCGCGTTGGTGTTCTGGCCTGTGGCAGCAACATTTCGATGGAACGCTATGCCGCCTATACCGAAACGGCGCGGCTGCCGGTGCCGCCGCAGGCCTAATCCCGAGCTTTCGGCAAATGGTTAATTAAATTAGTTTTCCTGCATGTTCAGGATTTCATACAGAGCCGCGATCTGTGGTGTGTTGGCGTCGCTTGCTGTTGCGGCCGGCGAGGCTGGCGCAGCCTCGGTGGCGCTTGTCTGTGACGGCGAGTTCCGGATGCAGCGCGCCAGCGTCGAGGGCACAACCGAGGCCATGTTCGCCGGCACCATGCATGTGGCGCTTGTCGCCGAAGATGACAGCGTGGTCGAGGTCCGCCTTCAGGCATTTGAGGATGGCGCGCGCACCCCTGTTCAGACTTTCATGCTGCCGCCGGTGGAAGAGGCGCCCGAGACAGGTGAGATGGTGTTGCTGTTTCCCGAGCTTTTTGAAGATGAGCTGGCTGTCCCGAAGGCCGAGCCAGCCATGCCGGACGCCGCCATCATCCCCGGCAAGCTGACCATCGACACCACGGACAGTGAAATCGTGCTTCACCATGTGGTTGAAACCGGGCCCGTGGTGAAGGCGCGTGTTGATGGACGGCCGCTGGTCCCGACGCGCGAGAAGGTTGAAACGGTCGAAATGCGGCTCGACAGGTCCAGCGGTGATCTCAGCCTGGTCTGGGGCGAGGCCAGCGTTCGCAATCATCGTCGGCCCGGCGCCATCAGGACAAGCAAGGTCCGGCTTCACAACGAGAAATCCTATCAGGCTGTCTGCATGCCGGTGCGCCAGCGCGCTTTCTGACAATTCGCCATCCGGCACCCCGGTTTTCAGCCTCGTCGGCAGACCCTGATCAGCCGCCTGACAAGGCTGACAAGGTCATCCTCGGTCTGGCGGTCGACAAGCTGTCCCTGTTCGGTGAAGGCCGATCCCGCCGCCGGCACCGTCACGAAGCCGGGAACGGGGATCATCCCCAATTCGGCAACAACATCACGAAGCCGTGGTATCACCCGCACGCCGCCAAGGCGCCCCGGGCTGGACGCCATCAAAGCCACCGGTCGTCCCTGAAACACCGCGCCAAAATCATCGCTTGGTGACGGGCGTGATGCCCAGCACAGCATGTTCAGCAGCAGCGGTGTGACAAAGCCGTTATATTCAGGCGTGGCGATGATCATGCCGGCATGCGAGGCAACAAGGTGCCGGAAATCAATGACCGGCTGCGGGATCCCCGCTTCGGTCTCAAGATCGGCGTTATAGAGGGGCACGTCGAAATCGGCGAGATCGATCAGGGTCGGTTTGCAACCGTCATCCGCGACAATGGTTGTGGTGGCGGCGGCAAGCTGCTTGGAAAACGCACCTTGGCGCGCCGACCCGGCGAAGATCAGGATGCTGGTCATATTGTCGATCCTGGCAAGGGGGCAGATCGCCAGAATAGGGCAGGCGGGTTAAGGTATCGTTAACAAATCCAGCGAAAATGCCAGCTCAGCCAGCGCGCCCATCGGCGGTGGCGTAAATCAGCGCCTCGATGAACATGTCGCGATCGCTGCTGATCGGCACCAGCTTGACATCCTCGTCAAGGCTTACGCTCACATCGCTCGCGCCTGCCTTGCTGGCGCGGCCTGTTGCCAGCGTGGCGGCGGCGTCACGGGCCAGATCGAGCGCCGCTTCCATGTCGCCAAGGTCTCTTGGCCCGTCTGCAAGATGCACCCGAAAGCGGCCTTCGGCAGGCTGTGTGACCGAAATGACGACACGCTGACGGACCGAGCCTGCCGCCGCGCCCACGGCGCCGGCAACATCGGCATGGTCCGGCACTGTCAGCTCGACCCCCATCAGCTCGGCAACATGCGGATAATGTGTGCCGGCCGAGGCGCCAAGCGCAACAAGCCCCGTATCAAGGCCGAGCGAGAGATCGACAAGCCCGCCCGCGCCGGCACCAGCCCGACGATAGAGGCCAGCCAGCAATGGGTTCGTGCTGGCCTGATTTTCGCCGGCACCGTCATGGGCCAGCGCCGCATCCATCAGCGCAAGTCCCGAACGGCGGTGCAATTCAGACAGGGTCAGGCGCGCAAGCTCGTCTTCTGACCCGGCAACAGGCTGGCCGACGCCGTTCTTCTGGCGGGCCATCAGCCGCGCGCCAAGCATGGCGGCCTCATGATCGAATTCCGTGAAATCGCCGGTTACATGCAGCGCGTCGGTCGGGGTGAAGGCGGCTAGCGTCAGCAGGCCGCGCGCAATCAGCCTGTCGACAGCGCCAAGCGCAAGCTGCGTGCCGGCGATATCGGCAATGCTGACCGGGCCTGTTTCCAGTGCTTTCGTGGCAAGACGCGCCTCGGACCGGGTCAGCCAGCCGGGAACGCCATTCGGCATCAATGGTATGACAAAGCGCCCGTCGGTCGCCATCGGCACTGCGACATCAAGCTGTGCGGCGAGGCGCTGCCTTGCCTCCGGCCATTGGCTGGCGAGAAGCGACAATGGCACAGCGCGACGCGGCCCCAGCGTCAGCCCGCCGGCGGTGCCGCGGCTGACCGGCTGCACCTCGCTGTCACCGCCAAGCCCGCAGGTGCGGATATCGGCGGCCTCGACCATGGTCTGCCAGCCGCCAACAAGCGCGCCATCGGCCTTCAGCCGTGGCGCCCCGTTCTGCAACAGCGCGATGTCGGTTGTCGTGCCGCCGATATCGGCGACAAGGGCCCTTTTCGTGCCGGCAAGGAACGCCGCGCCGGCAAGGCTGGCGGCAGGCCCCGAGAGTACCGTTTCAACAGGCCGCGACCGGGCATAATCGGCCTGAAGCAACGAGCCGTCGCCCTTGACCACCATCAGCGGGCAGGTCAGGCCACAGGCGGTCATGATCGATTCGGTGGCGGCGACAAGCCGGTCGAGAAGATTGATCAGCCTGGCATTCAATACCGCGGTCAGGGCCCGGCGCGGACCGCCAAGCGAGGAGGACAGCTCGTGGCTGCATGTCACCGGCGCGCCGCCAAGCTCAAGAAGAAGGTCGCGCGCGCGTATTTCATGGTCCGGATTGCGGGTCGCGAAATGGCCGGCCACGGCAAAGGCCGAGACATCGTCGGTGGTGGCGCTGACGGCGGCCCGGATGGCGGCCTCGTCAAGGCGCGCCTGCTGCGATCCGTCCGGTTTGTGGCCGCCTGCGATGAAGAAGACCCGGTCCTGGCCAAGGGCCCGTGCCAGATCGGCCCGGCCAAGCGCCGATTCATCAAAGCCGATCATGATCAGGCAGACGCGTCCACCAACACCCTCGACAACAGCGTTGGTGGCCAGGGTCGTCGACAACGAGACAAGGCCGATATCACCGGCATCGCCGTCAAATGTTGCAAGCACCCTGTTGATGGCCCCGCCAACGCCAATCGACAGATCCTGACGTGTTGTCAGCGATTTGCCGGTGCCAAGGACGGTGCCTGTCGCGGTGTCGAGAAGCGCGGCATCGGTGAAGGTGCCGCCTGTATCAAGACCAATTACCAGTGTCATGGGCCTGTTCCTGACTCGGCATGTCCGTGCTGATGATCACGCGCCATTCCGGCGTCATCAACCTGTTCTGCCGTTATGCGGCGGCGGCGCGCGAGGCGGCGTGTTGGGTGAAGAAACTGACGATCCAGCTGGCGATGGTTCCGCCCTCATGGCCCAACTCAAGACTTCGTGTCGCGACGGCAACCGGTTCCGCACCCATGGAATCAGTGCGGGTTTCCATCAGCGCGGCGGTGTAGTCACGGTCGAATTCGGGATGACCCTGCATGCAGAAGACATTGTCATCGATATAGAAAGCGGCGTTCTGGCAGAAACTGGTCGATCCAAGATGTGTCGCACCCTCAGGCAGCCGCACCACCTGGTCCTGGTGGATATGGATGAGCTTCACGCTGTCGCGCGACGGCATCCAGGGCGGCGTGTCATGAAGCGTGACATCATAGACACCAAGCCCCCAGCCATGATCCCATTTTCTGGCCTGCCCGCCAAGCGCGTGGGCAATGACCTGATGGCCAAAACAGATGCCGACAAGTGGTTTGTCACCATCGTGTGCGGCGCGGATAAACGCCATAAGCGGCGGAATCCATGAAAAGGAATCATAGACGCCAGCGGCCGAGCCGGTGACAAGATAGCCGTCGAAATCATCAATGGAGTCCGGCAGCTGCCCGTCGATCACCGCCACCCCGGTAAAGGTGAGATTGCTGTCGGCAAACAGCTGTCTGAACATGTCGGGATAGCGCGGAAAGCGGTCGGCGATCTCGGCATTGATACGGCCGGTTTCCAGGATGGCGATATGCATGGGATGGTCTCCAGGGTGGACGCCTTTGCAGCCTTGATGTGACGCTATCAATCTAGTTTGGCGGCCTCTGTCCTGCAAGCGGCGGCCTTTTGTTTCAGATCTTCGAGAATGAACAGCCGCACCGCTGATGACAGGCCGCCCGTCCGTGTCCGGTCGATCTCGGTAATCAGCGCCGCGACAGACATGCCGCGGGCCAGCGCGATGGCTGACAGCTCGTCCCAGAACCCGTCCTCCAGCGACAGGCTGGTGCGGTGGCCACGGATGCTGACGGACCGTTTCTTCATGCTGACACCGTGCTGCCGGGTCTTGAAAATCCGGCGACGATCTCGACATGGCTGGAAAAGCGGAACTGATCGATGATCCGGGGCCGGCCCATTTCATAGCCGCCGGCAATCAGTGTCGCCGCGTCGCGGGCAAAGGTGGCCGGGTTGCAGGACACCATGGCGATGACCGGCACCGTGCTTGTGGCCAGTCTGGCGCATTGCGCCGCCGCGCCGGCGCGAGGCGGGTCGATGATCACCGCGTCGAATCCGTCAAGATCGTCATCCATAAGCGGTGCCTCCATCAGGTCCGCCTCGATGCAGGCAAGCTGAGCCCCGCGCCCGGCCGCGTCGACCGCCTGTCTGAGCGCGCCAAGGGCGGCCCGGTCGGATTCGGCCACTGTCAGCTGTGACAATTGGGGCAGCATCGGCAGGCCAAGCGTGCCGCAGCCGGCAAACAGGTCCAGCACCCGCGCCGAATCGCCGATGATGGCCGCGACAGCCTGCTGCAGCACGGCCTCGGCATCCTTTGTCGCCTGAAGGAAGGCGCCGGGCGGCGGCGTGATGGCAAGATCGCCAAGCCGCAGGAATGGCGGTGCCGGCGCAAGCAGCGTCAGCGGCGCGGCCCTGTCGTCGCTGACCGAAAGGCGCGCGATACCGGCATCGACCGCCCAGCCGGCAAGCTGTTCGCGACACCCGTCATGCCAGCCTGCAGGGCCCCGAAGCAGAAGGCAGATGCCGTTATCAAGGCCGTTTGCCTGTGCATCGATGGCAATGCCAAGCGGGAAATGCCGCGCCGCAAGGTCGGCAAGCTGGCCAAGCAGCGCGAACAGGTCGGGTCGCAACACACTGCAATCCCGGGGGGCGATGATACGGTTCGACCCGCGCTCAAGAAATCCGGCGGCAACGCCGTCGGCAAGCCGTTTCAGGTGAAAACCGGCCCGGCGACGGCTGCCGCGCGGTGAGATATGAGGCGGCGCGAACCCGTCAGTTTTCACGCCGGCGCGGGTCAGAAAGCCGGCCACCAGATCCTGCTTCCACGCGGTCACGGCGTCATCCTGCCAATGCTGCAATGAACAGCCGCCGCAGGCCGGAAAGACAGCGCAGTCAGGCTCGCGGCGCTGTGGGGATGGGGTCAGGATTTCGGTCAGCACCGTTTTAAGACCCTGACCGCTGAGGCTGACCGGCTGCGCGACAACACGCTCGCCGGGCAGCGATGCCGGCACGAACACCGTATGGTCGGCGGTGACGTGATTGTGCCGCCATGACGCGGTGCCGACGCCGTCACCGCGTCCGCCAACATGCGTGATGTCGAGCTCCACCGGCGACGCGTTGCGGGGCAGGCGACCGGCGCGGTCACGCTTTTTGTCGGAATAACGGCGTTTCATGGGGAATCCTTGGTGTTGTGGCCTCAGATATTGCGGGCGAACCAGACAATCCGTCCGACGATATGAACCTCGTCGAGCCGGCGCTGATAATTGCTGTAGGCCGGGTTGTCCGACGAAAGCCGGAGTTGCGGCGGTGTTGTGTTGGGTATCGCATCAACCCGCTTGGCGACAAGCCCCACCCCGTCATCCAGAATGAAAATGCCCGGGGGTGAGGGCATGCGGCGGCCGGTATCGATCATCACCAGATCGCCATCCTCCAGCGTCGGCGACATCGAATCACCGCTGACAGACAGCAATTTCAGGCCGCCGGCCGGGGCCGCGGTAATGCGCCGAAGCAGGTCTGGCGGAAAGGACAGGCCGGACTGCGCCTCGTCATTCTCCGCCGTAAAACTGCCACCACCGGCGGCGGCGTGAACCGCGTGCAGGGGAACGGCAATCAGCGGATCATCGGATGCCGGCTGCAAAGCCTGAAGGTCGGGGTCGAGAAAGCGCGCCTGGCTGGCGCCGGTGATCGCGGCAAGCCGCAGCCGCAGATTTTCGGGAAGGCGACGCGGTGAACCGCGATACAGGAATTGCTGGAGATAGGCATCATTGCGTCCCAGCGCCCGTGACGCCTGCTTCAATGTCAGCCCGGCCGCGTCAACGGCATCGCGAACCGCCAGACGTGCGGGTTCGAGTCCGCCACCAGCTGGTCTCACAGCTGATGCCGATGATGGCTCATGACCTGTCATATGCGTGTTGTCTCATCTGCATGTCGTTCGTTCCGATGGCGCGCCGTGCCGGCTTCACGATCAAGAGAGGCGGCATGACCTGATCCTTTTGGGTCATGGTCTCTCACCCTTGTTGCATGATAGGAAAAATCCTTTCATTTGGCAAGAGCAGAGGCAGACATGGTGAATTCATCGCGGCCAGGGTCGCAATCCCCCGTTATCCCCGTCATCCCCGCCGGCGAGGCCGCGCAGGCACGGGTCATGGCGATGCGCCTTGTGCGCGCTGTGGACACGCTTGGCAGATTGCCGAGAACAGCCGATATCTGTCCCGTCGGCACGCGCAGCGCCTGGCCCGAGATGGTTCGGGAAAGCCGCTTTGCCATTGAGGCAACACGACGCATGACGCCGGCAAGGCCGGCGCCGGCCGCGATCGATGATCTGGACAGCCTTGCGATGCTGCTGTGGCAGTTGCCACCACATCAGCGGCAATTGCTGTGGGCCCGCGCCTGCGGCGTCAGATGGGCCGAGCTGTGCCGCCGCCATCGCCGCAGCCGGACCACCCTCAACCGCGACCACAGGCGGGCCCTGATGGCGCTTGTGACGGTGGAAACCAGACAGACGAAACAGGAATCAGCTTGACAATTGGCACAAAATAGGATATTTCCTATTATACACTGCCAACCAGAGCATCTGCACCCCGATACGCATGACTGATCACCACCAGCCTGATGGCACCCCGCCAGGCTGGCAGCAGGCATTTCTGGCGCAGCTGCGCGAAACCGGCAATGTCAGCGCCGCGGCGCGCGCCGAGGTGACGGCGCTGCAGAACGAGGCGCTGGCACTGGCGCTGACGCTGGAGCGTGAAAGACTGGCGGCGCAGGCGGCGATCGTCTCGGCCGAGGCCGGCGGCGCGTCATGGTTGCAGCGCAACTGGCGCCCGATCACGATGCTCAGCTTCCTGGGGCTGGTCATCGCCGACGCCTTCGGCATGCTGGCCTTCCGGCTTGCCGACCAGGCCTGGCTGCTGTTGCAGATCGGGCTTGGCGGCTATGTGGTGGGGCGCAGTGTCGAGAAGATCTCGCCGCAGATCGCCAATGGCAACCTGCCTGTCAGGTTGAATGGTGGTGGGGCATCGCAATCCACATCATCCGCCAGACCCCCGGCCGCCAGGGATTCAGCCGCCAGGGGTTCGGCCACCAGGGCCAAGGTCGGGCGGCATGCCAAAAGGTAGGGATCGGGGCGATATTGAGGGCGATGATCTTGTCCGGCTGCTGACCCGTCATGAGGGGCGGCGCGCCTTTGCCTATACCGACACCGTCGGCAGGCTGACCATCGGTGTCGGGCGCAACCTGACCGACCGCGGGCTGGCCGGTGACGAGATCGATCTCTTGCTGGCGAATGACATCGCGCTGGCGCGGTCCATCTGCGGTGATCAGTTCGGCCATGCCTTTGCCGCCGCGTCGCCGCCACGCCGCCACGCCCTGGTTTCGATGGCGTTCAATCTTGGCGGGCCGCGCCTTGCCGGGTTCACCCGGCTTCGCGACGCGGTGCGGCGCGGTGACTGGGACGACGCCGCCGCCGAGGCGCTGGACAGCCGCTGGGCCGTCCAGACAGGCCGGCGCGCCACCGACATCGCGGCGATGCTGCGGGGGGACAGAGTGGAGGTCTACTGAACCCGGTCAGCGCGTGGCACGTGGCGTGGCCGCGTCATCCGGGACGGCCACTGGCGACTCTTCAAGATTCCGTGAGGCGCGTTGCGCCGCTAAGAGGCGCGATATAGATTCTTCCGACCAATGTGAAGCACAGGAGAACGTTGCGTTGATAGGACGGATCGTGACCTCGATAATCGAAAAATCGCAGCGAGAGACGCTTGCGTACAAGAACCTCCAATATCTTAAATACCGTATTGGCAAGCTTGGAAATATTCATAACCACGTTGGTGTTCGCAGGCGGCTTGACCAGGCGCTGGCCTCACTTGGTGAGGGTCCACGCAACATACAGTTTGGCGCTGGGTCCGGTTACCTTAACGAGGCTGCGGAAACCACCATTGAAGGGTATGTTGACACGGATATTTTCGGGTCACTGCCAGTCGATGTAACGAAGAAATTGCCACTCGACGATAACGCCGTTGACACTGTTTTCTCCTCGCATCTTATCGAACATCTTCACCAGATCGAAATTGATGTTTTCATATCCGAGAGCGCGCGTGTCCTCAGGCCGGGCGGGCGTATGGTGACGGCGACGCCGAGTTATGAAAAGGTGGCAAATCTCGTTTATGGAACCAATGGTCCGCGACGCGACGCCCTGTACGAGATTCACGGTCGCGCGATGTTCGACCGCAATCCAACGCCGGCCCGTACCCTGAATTGTCTTGGTCACATAAATTATGGACACAAGTTTCTTCTTGATTTTGAGACGTATACCGACCCGTGCCTCACGCAGGGTTTTGCCAGGGTCGAACATGTCGAACAGGTTGACATAGAAGACCCCGGCCTGAAACGTTTCTTCGCCGAGAAGGAAGCGCATTACTGGCTGGAAACCGAGATTTGGATTGCCACGAAGTAACGGTTGTCTTCAGGCCCCACTCAGTATGATCTAGCTGCTGCGGGTGGCGGCGAAACGCGCCGCGTCGGCAAGCGCGGTGGCAAGCGGCGCGGTGGCGGCATCATCCATGAACGGGGCCAGCGCGGCGGCGGCCTCGTCGGCGAAGTCGCGGGCGATGGTGATGGCGCGGCCCACCGCGTCATGCCGCGTCAGAAATTCCTGCGCGGTGGCAAGATCGCCTTCGGCGAAGTCCGCGGCGCCAAGTGTCCGCTGCCAGAAGGCGCGTTCATCCGCGTCGGCGTCCTGCCAGGCAAGGATCGTCGGCAGGGTGATCTTCTGGTCGGCGAAATCATCGCCGGCATTCTTGCCCATCTCATCGGCCGAGGCGGTGTAATCCAGCGCGTCATCCATGATCTGGAACGCCATGCCGAGCTTCATGCCGTAAACCCGCAGCGATTCAACCTGCGCCGCGCTGGCGCCGGTGATTTCAATCCCGGCCGCGGCGGCGGCGGAAAACAGCACCGCTGTCTTGCCCTCGATGACGTCATAGTAATCATCAGGCGATGTATCCGGCTGGCCGGTGATGGCCATCTGTTTGATCTCGCCCTCGGTGATCCGCGCCGCGGCTGACGCCAGCCTGCCAAGCACGGTCATGTCGCCGGCCTCGACCATCAGTTCGAAGGCGCGCGCGAACAGAAAATCCCCGACCAGAACCGAGGCGTCATTTCCCCACAGCGCGTTCGCTGTGTCGCGGCCGCGGCGAAGCGCTGATTCATCAATGACATCATCATGAAGAAGTGTCGCCGAATGGATGAATTCCACCGCCGTCGCCAGCTTGATTGCCGGCTCGCGGATGGTGGCGTCACGGCTTCCCAGCAAGGCGCCGGCCACCGTCATCATCGGGCGCATGCGCTTGCCGCCGGCGGCGATGAGATGCCCGGCCAGTTGCGGGATCAGGGGGATGTTGCTGTCCATGCGCGCCAGGATCGTCGCGTTGACCAGCTCCATGTCGGTGGCCAGCATGGTCACAAGCGGCGTCAGCGATGGTGTCATGTCCTGTGCCGGTATGGCGTGGGAAGGCTTCATTGCTGCCGAAATCCGAGTTTCGTTAGTGCCTCTACTATCCCCGGGCGTGGCCCGGGGCAAGCGAAAACCGTGGCTCGCGCGTCGGTGCAGGCAATTCGCCGCAGGGATGCCCGGATGGCGGTTTTTTTGCGACAGGTCTTGGCTAACGCCAGCTTTTGGCGCATATCATGTGGCATGATGACGCTGGTCCGGACAACCAACGCCGTGCGGCTGTCCTTTTTGCAGGCGCTGCTGGCGGATGCAGGGATCCACACCGAAGTGTTCGATGGCAACATTTCGGCGCTTGAGGGCGGGATCGGGGTGTTCCCCCGGCGTCTTGTCGTCTTGCCGTCACAACAGCTGGCGGCGGAAACGGTTCTGCGTGACGCAGAGGAATTCTACGATGACTAGGTTCGAACATGACTGACAAGGTCAAGAGTGACAAGGCGAAGAGCGATCCCGCCGATGGCGAGATGCGGATGATGCAGGTGACGCATGATCATCTGCTGAACGAGGCGGTCAAGATCACGCAGCCTGCCGATGGCTATCGGGTCGGCACAGATGCCGTGCTTCTGGCGGCGTCGGTGGCCACCGATGGCGGGCGCATCCTCGATCTGGGGGCGGGTGTTGGTGGTGTCTGTCTGTGCCTGGCATATCGGCTCCGCGAGGTTCAGATCACGGCTGTCGAGAAGCATGGCGATCTTGCCGCGATCGCCGAGGAAAACGCCATTACCAACGGTTTCGCCAACCGCGTTCGTGTGCTGACAACCGATATTCGCGAATTGCCGCCGGTTCTTGCCGGCAGCTTTGACCATGTTGTCAGCAATCCGCCCTATCACAATTCGCATGGCACAAAGCCGCGCAACGAAGCCCGCGCCATGGCGCATATGGGCGACAACACCGAAATGGTCGACTGGGTGAAGGCGGCTGTCTGGGCGGCCAAGCCGCGGGCGAAGATCACCTTTATCTGCCGCGCCGACAGGGTGCCGGAGCTGATCAGCCTGTTTGACGCCAACGGTGCCGGCGAGGCGGTTCTGTTTCCGCTCTGGCCGCGCCATTCCAGCCCGGCCGGGCGGGTGATCGTCCAGGTCCGCCGCGATGTCGACGGCCCCGGGGCGGTTCTTCCCGGGCTTGTCCTGCATCGTGATGATGGCGGGTTCACCGATGCCGCCGAACAGGTGATGGGCGGCACGCCGCTGCAGGTCATTCATCCGGCGCGGCCGCTTTCGGGATCGCGCCGCCGTGGCGATATCGCCGATGGCAAGGTCTAGCCGCGTGTTGTCGCGTCTGATGTTCTGGCGTCGGCGGCGCCCGGTGGTGCCGGTGGTACGTCTGTCGGGGGTGATCGCCAGCAGCGGCGGTTTGCGGCGCGGATTGTCGCTTGAGGCTGTCGAGCCGCAGCTGAAGAAGGCGTTCTCATTCAAAAACGCCAAGGCGGTGGCGCTGATCATCAATTCACCGGGCGGCTCGCCGGTGCAATCCTCGCTGATCGGGCAGCGTGTGCGCGATCTTGCCGGCAAGGCCAATGTGCCGGTCATCGCCTTCTGCGAGGATGTGGCGGCAAGTGGCGGTTACTGGCTTGCTGCCAGCGCCGACGAGATCTACGCCAACCCGGCCTCGATCATCGGCTCGATCGGGGTGGTGTCGGCGGGCTTCGGTTTCGACCGCGCCATTGATCGTGTCGGCATCGACCGGCGGGTCTACACCGCCGGTGACAACAAGATGATCCTTGATCCGTTCCAGCCGGAATCGGAGAATGACGTCGACCGGTTGAAATCCCTGCAGCGGGAAATCCATCAGCAATTCATCGATCATATTGTCGACCGGCGCGGCGCCAAGCTGACCGGCGCGCATGACGATCTTTTCAGCGGCGCCTTCTGGACCGGCCAGCAGGCGGTGGAGCTTGGCCTGATCGACGGCATCGGTGAATGCCGACGGCTTGTGACAGACCGGTTTGGCGAGACAGTCGATCTGATCGCGATCCAGCCGAAGAAGCGCCTGTTCGGCGGTGTCGGGGGACTTCCCGGCGCCTTTGGCCGGGCCATTGGCGGCGCGGTGGCGGCCCATGCTGTTGATGAGGCTGTTGAACTGGCGGTTGAGCGCGCCCACCTGTCGCGATACGGTCTGTGACCTGCTGGCCATTCAGTGGCCCGATAACTGGAGATTCGCGACGATGATTCCCTCGCTTCCCAAGCTTCTTGCCCTTGCCGCTGTGCTATGGGCTGTATGGATGGGTTTTCGCCTGTTGGAACGGCGTGGCGGCAGTTCCCGCGCCGCGCCGCCGGACGAACCAAAGGACCGCACCGGCAATGGTGCGCTTGATCTTGAGGAATGCGCGGTTTGCCGCGCCTGGGTGGCTGGCGAGCCCTGTGAGCGCGAAACCTGCCCCTATCGTTCATGACTCGCCGCTTTTGCGGATTCAACATGTTGCATTCTGGCCCGGTTTGCGGCTAATTTGCGGGCATCTATTCATCGGAAAATCGGCGGATGGCCAAAACCTTTACGACCCAGCCCGGGTTGGACTTCCAGTCCATCATTCTCAAGCTCCAGGCTTACTGGGCCGAAAAGGGCGCAGTGATTCTGCAACCCTATGATATGGAGGTCGGCGCCGGCACCTTCCACCCGGCGACGACATTGCGCGCGCTTGGGCCGGATTATCATTGGCGCGCCGCCTATGTGCAGCCGTCGCGCCGGCCAACCGATGGCCGTTTTGGTGAAAATCCGAACCGGCTACAGCACTATTATCAGTTTCAGACGATCTTCAAGCCGTCGCCGGCGGATTCGCAGGCGCTCTACATCGGCAGCCTTGCCGCCATTGGCCTCGATCCTGCCACCCACGATATCCGCTTTGTCGAGGATGATTGGGAATCGCCGACCCTTGGCGCCTGGGGTCTTGGCTGGGAGGTCTGGTGCGATGGCATGGAAGTGTCGCAATTCACCTATTTCCAGCAGGTTGGCGGTCTGGAATGTGATCCGGTGCCGCTGGAGCTGACTTACGGTCTGGAACGGCTGGCCATGTTCATCCAGGGTGTCGAGAATGTGTATGATCTTGACTGGGACGGCGTGCCGGCAGATCAGGGCGGCAAATGCTATGGTGATATTTTCCATCGCGCTGAGGTGGAATTCTCGGATTGGAACTTCAACCACGCCGAGACAGACATGCTTCTTCAGCATTTCCGTGACGCCGAGGATGAATGCAACAGGCTGCTGACGGCGTCACCGCCGCTGGCGCTTCCGGCCTATGACCAGTGCATGAAGGCAAGTCATCTGTTCAACCTTCTTGATGCCCGCGGCGTCATCTCGGTGACTGAACGCGCCGCCTATATCGGCCGCGTTCGCGCGCTTGCGCGCGGTTGCTGCGAGGCGTGGATCGGGCAGGGCGGTCAGGACAGCGCGGCAGGAGGCGAGAATGGCTGACCTTCTGATCGAGATCATCTGCGAGGAGATTCCGGCTCGTATGCAGCCTCGTGCCATGGCCGATCTGGAACGCATGATGCTGGCACGCCTTGATGATGCCGGCCTGTCGCATGGCGCCGCGCAGGGTTTCGTGGCACCGCGCCATCTGGCGCTCTATGTCGATGATGTTGCCGAACGCCAGCCCGATATCAGCGAGGAACGCCGCGGCCCGCGTGCCGACGCGCCTGACAAGGCCATTGACGGGTTCCTGAAATCAACCGGCCTCACACGCGACCAGCTTGTCGAGGAAGACACACCAAAGGGCCGGTTCCTGTTCGCCAGGATCGAAAAACAGGGGGTGGACGCCGCCGCCCTGCTGCCAGCCATGCTCAGCGGTGTGCTGGGTGAATTTCCCTGGCCGAAGAGCCAGCGCTGGGGCGCTACGAGGTTCCGCTGGGTGCGGCCGCTTCATCGCGTCAATCTGATGTTTGGCGGGGCGCCGCTTGCCGGCGAGCTTGACCTTGGCGGGGCAAGCCTGTCCTTCACGGCGGCAAGCCGTGGCCATTATTTCGAGAGCCCACAGGATATCGATCTTGCCGGCATCACCGGTGCCGCCGACTATGTCGCGCGCCTTCGTGATGGTCATGTCATGGTGGATCGGGCGGAACGCAGGCAGGCCATCGTCGACGGGGCCACCGACCTTGCCACCGGGGAAGGGGCGGTGCTTCGCCCGAATGAAGGTCTGATCGACGAGATCTGCGGCCTTGTCGAATGGCCGAATCCGCTGTTTGGCGCCATTGAGGACCGGTTCATGGCGCTGCCTGACGAGGTGCTTGAGGCGTCGATCCGCACGCATCAGAAATATCTGACGACCGGCAGCGCCGATGGTGCGTTGAAGCCGGGCTTCGTGGTGATCAGCAACAGGCTGCCCGACCCGGAGCGCGACTCGGTCATTCTTGCCGGCAATCAGCGGGTGCTGCGGGCGCGTCTCGCCGATGCCGAATTCTTCTGGAACGAGGACTGTCAGGCCGCGCTTGACGCGCAGTTGCCGCGGCTTGCCGATGTGACCTTCTATGAGGGTCTTGGCAGTGTTGGCGACAAGGTGGCGCGACTCGAAAAGCTGGCCGCCGCGATGGCGCCGTCGGTTGCCGGATGCGATGTTGATGTCGCGGTGCGGGCGGCCCGCCTTGCCAAGGCCGATCTTGTCACCGGCATGGTCGGCGAATTTCCCGAATTGCAGGGCATCATGGGTGGCTATTACGCCCGCCATGACGGCGCGGCGGATGCCGTCGCGGCGGCCATCGCCGCCCATTACCGCCCGCAGGGACCATCCGATGACCTGCCTGCCAGCCCCGAGGGGTGCGTTGTCTCGCTTGCCGACAAGATCGACAGCCTTGTCGGGTTCTTCGGTGTCGGGGCCAAGCCGACCGGATCAAAGGATCCGTTCGCGTTGCGCCGCGCCGCGCTTGGCATCATCAGGATCATCCTGGAGATGAGCATCAGAATGCCGCTTGGCCCAATCCTTGGCGAGGCTGCCGACGCGCACGGCTTTGCGGCGCCGGACCCCGATCTTGAACCGTTCATTCGGGAACGGCTTCGTGTCAGCCTTCGCGACAGTGGCCTTGCCCACGACGTTGTCGCCGCGGCGTTTGGCGACGGGGCCGGCCATGACGATATTCTGGGCCTTGCCGATCGGGCAGCGGCGCTGTCCACATTTCTTGCCGGTGATGACGGCGCGGGCCTTGTCGCCGGCTGGCGCCGCGCGGCAAGCATTCTCGATGCCGAAGAAAGCAAGGCCAAACAGGTGTTTTCCCCCACTTCCGACCCGCACCTGTTTGTCGAAACAGCCGAAACCGAGCTTCACGCAGCGCTCACCGCGCTGCCAGAGCCCGGCACACAGATGCAGAGCCGAGACGAGCTTCTTGCCGTCATGCAGTCGCTTGGCGGCCTGCGTCAGCCGATCGACGGATTCTTCGACAATGTCGTCGTGAATCATGATGATGCGGGTATAAGGCTGAATCGTCTTGGCCTTCTGGCCATGGTCAGGCAGGCCATGCAACGGGTCGCGGATTTCTCTAAACTAGAGGGTTGATGCATCAATGAACGACAGTTCGATTCAGTGGGTTTACAGTTTTGGCGCGCAGGGCACCGATGGTGACAGCAGCATGCGCAATCTGCTTGGTGGCAAGGGCGCCAATCTGGCGGAGATGAGCGGCATTGGCCTGCCGGTTCCGCCAGGCTTCACCATCACGACCGAAGTGTGCACGCGCTATTACGACAATGGCCGCACCTATCCCGAGACACTTGGCGGCCAGGTGGCCGACGCGGTGGCGCGGATCGAGGCCGAGACAGGCGCGCGGTTTGCCGATCCTGAAAACCCGCTTCTGGTCTCGGTTCGTTCAGGCGCCCGCGCCTCGATGCCGGGGATGATGGACACGGTGCTCAATCTCGGGCTGAATGACGCCACCGTCGAAGGGCTGGCGCGGCGCGCCGATGACAAGCGCTTTGCCTATGACAGCTATCGCCGTTTCATCCAGATGTATGCCGATGTCGTGATGGAGGTTGATCACGGGCTGTTCGAGGATGAGCTTGAGGAACTGAAGCTTCGCTGCGGCGTTTTCGATGATACCGGACTGACCGGGGATGACCTTGAAACGCTGGTCACCACCTACAAGACGATTGTCGAGGAGGAGGCCGGCCGGCCGTTCCCGCAGGACCCGCATGACCAGTTGTGGGGCGCCATCGGGGCTGTGTTCAACAGCTGGATGAATGCCCGCGCCACAACCTACCGCCGGCTCAACAACATTCCGGCAAGCTGGGGCACGGCGGTCAATGTCCAGGCCATGGTCTTTGGCAATATGGGTGAGGACTGCGCCACCGGCGTTGCCTTCACGCGTGACCCGTCGACCGGCGAGAACAGCTTTTATGGCGAATATCTGATCAACGCGCAGGGTGAGGATGTCGTGGCCGGCATCCGGACACCATTGCCGCTGACCACGGCCGCGCGCGCCGCCGGTGGCGGCAGTGATCTGTCGATGGAAGAGGCGATGCCGGATGTGTTCGGCCAGCTTGCCACGGTGCGAACGCAGCTTGAGACGCATTACACCGATATGCAGGACCTCGAATTCACCGTCCAGCAGGGCAAGCTGTATATGCTGCAGACCCGCAGTGGCAAGCGCACCGCCGCGGCGGCGCTTCGCATGGCGGTGGAGATGGCCGAGGAGGGGTTGATCAGCCGCGACGAGGCGTTGCTTCGCATCGACCCGATTGCCCTTGACCAGCTTCTTCATCCGACGCTCGATCCCGACGCGCCGAAGACCGTGATCACGCAGGGGCTGCCAGCCTCGCCAGGCGCCGCCGCCGGCGAGATTGTGCTGACCGCCGACCGGGCCGAGGAAATGGCCGCGAATGGTCATCAGGTGATCCTTGTCAGGCTTGAGACAAGCCCCGAGGACATCCATGGCATGCACGCCGCCGCCGGCATTCTGACGGCGCGTGGTGGTATGACAAGTCATGCCGCCGTTGTCGCGCGTGGCATGGGCCGGGCCTGTGTGTCCGGTGCCGGCGAGGTCAGGTTTGACGAGGTGAATGCCAAGGTCTTTGTTCGCGACCATGAGCTTTCCGAAGGCGATACCATCACCATTGATGGTGGCACCGGCGAGGTGTTTCTTGGCCGTGTCGATACCATCCAGCCGGAAATGTCCGGTGCCTTCGCGACCATCATGGAATGGGCCGATGACATCCGCCGCATGGCTGTCCGCACCAACGCCGAAACGCCGACCGATGCACGCACCGCGGTTGGCTTTGGGGCCGAGGGGATCGGGCTGTGCCGGACCGAGCATATGTTCTTTGACGTGGACCGCATTGTCGCCATGCGCGAGATGATCATGGCGGTCGATAGCGAGGGCCGGGAGACGGCGCTTGCCAAGCTTTTGCCGATGCAGCGCCAGGATTTCGAGGAGCTGTTCACCATCATGGCCGGGCTGCCGGTGACAATCCGGCTTCTCGACCCGCCACTTCACGAGTTCCTGCCGCATTCCGCCGAAGAGCTTGCCGATGTTGCCGCGGCTGCCGGCATTTCGCCGGAAACGGCGCGGCAACGCTCGCTGAAACTGTCCGAATCGAACCCGATGCTTGGGCATCGCGGTTGTCGCCTTGCCGTGACCTATCCGGAAATCTGCCGGATGCAGGCGCGCGCCATTTTCGAGGCCGCGACAGCAATTGCCGGTCGTGGCGGTGAAGCGCCGGTGCCCGAGGTCATGATCCCGCTTGCCGCGACAGCCAGAGAGCTGGAACTGTGCAAGGCGGTGATCGATTCGGAGGCCGGGGCGGTGATGACCGAAACCGGCACGAAGATCGACTATCTTGTCGGCACGATGGTTGAACTGCCGCGCGCCGCCGTCTGTGCCGATGATCTGGCACAGCAGGCGGAATTCTTCTCCTTTGGCACGAACGACCTGACGCAGACGGCGCTTGGAATCAGCCGTGATGACGCCGGTGCGTTCATGCACGCCTATACGGATGCGGAAATCTATCCGATCGACCCGTTTGTCTCGATTGATCGCGAGGGTGTTGGCGCGCTGGTGCGGATGGGGGTCGAAAAGGGGCGCGCGACGCGTGACGGGCTGAAGCTTGGCGTCTGCGGCGAACATGGCGGCGATCCGGCGTCAATCGCCTTCTTTGAGGAAGTCGGTCTGGATTACGTGTCCTGTTCGCCCTACCGGGTGCCGGCGGCCCGCCTTGCCGCCGCCCAGGCGGCGATCCGCCAGCGTCGCTGAGCCGGTTGCGCGAGGGCCGGTCGCGCGAGGGCCGGTCGCGGGAAGAGAGGCATCAAAGACACAAAAAAGGCCGGGAGATCCCGGCCTTCTTTCATGCGCCCATTCTTGAACAGTCCAGCCATGAACCGTCGGGCGCGATGTGGATTTCGGCAGATTACTTGATGCCGAGATTCGAGAAGCGCTTGTTGAAGCGTGCCACCTGGCCACCCGAATCAACGATCCGGTGCTGGCCTGTCCAGGCAGGATGCGTCTTCGGGTCGATGTCCAGCTTCAGAACGTCACCCGGCTTGCCCCATGTCGAACGGGTCTTGCGCTCGCTGCCGTCGGTCATCACGACAGTGATTTCGTGATAGTCGGGATGGATATCCTTCTTCATAAGATGCTCCTGCTTGTGGGGCCGTCCTGGGCACCGTCCTGCTTGTGCGCGCGCCGTCCGCCGGCGCTGGTCAATATCTGGATGCGGTGGTATATCGTCAACCACCCCCCAAGGCAAGTCCCAATTGGCCTGCATCGCTTCTTGCGGCCATAACACAGCGTTCCAATGACAGGCGGCACAGCGTGACTTCTTCCCCCTCTCAACAGCCAGCCGACAACCTTTTCACAACGGCAGCGCTGTGGCGTGTCTTCTGGCCCTATCTGCGCCCGCACCGCCGCCGTATCATTGGCGCGGTGATCTCGCTGCTGATGGTGGCGGGCGCGTTGCTGACAATGGGTCGTGGCATTGCCTATCTTGTCGATGAGGGGCTTGGCCGTCAGGATCCGGCGTTGCTTGATCGCGCCGTTATCGGCACCGCCGTCATCGCCCTGTTTCTGGCCGCCGGAAGTTACCTCCGCACCACGCTGGTCAATCAGATCGGCGAAAGCGTCCTGGCCGATATCAGGCAGGCGCTGTTCGGTCATCTGCTGACGCTGTCACCTGCCTGGTACGAGACTGCGCGCACCGGTGATGTGCTGGCTCGGCTTACCACCGATACCGCGATTGTCCAGACGGTGATGACCTCGACCATCTCGATGGCGGCCCGCAATGTCATCCTGCTGTTTGGCGGGCTGGTGATGGTGGTGCTGTCCAGCCCCAAAATGTCACTTGTCGTGCTGGTTGTGGTGCCGATGGTCGTGGTACCGCTGATCTTTCTGGGGCGGCGTCTTCGTCGGGCCTCACGCCTGTCGCAGGACCGGCTTGCCGACGTCGCCGTTCAGGCCGAGGAAACGGTCACCGCCATTCGCACGGTGCAGGCTTTTGGCAGGCAGGATCTGATGCGCGAACGTTTCGATGCGGCGGTCGCGTCAAGTCTGGATGCGGCGCTGGCACGGGTCAGGCTTCGTGGCTGGATGAGCGGCATCATCATCTTCCTCGTCTTCAGTGGCATTTCGGCCATTCTCTGGATTGGCGGGCAGGATCTTCTTGCCGGACGGATCAGCGCCGGCGATCTGTCATCCTTCGTGTTCTACGCCTTTCTTGTTGCCGCCTCGACCGGGTTCCTGTCAGAGCTCGCCGGCGAACTTCAGCGCGCGGCCGGCGCGGCCGAACGTATTGCGCAGGCGCTTCAGGCGTCGGCATGTCTGCCACTGCCGGCACAGCCGGTGCCGCTGTCACGCGACCACGAGATTGCCTGCGAATTCACGGAAGTGGATTTTGCCTATCCGGCCGGCACATCGCGCCCCGCGGTAAGCGCTGTCGATCTCACAGTCAGACGCGGTGAAAGGGTGGCGCTTGTCGGGCCCAGCGGTGCCGGCAAATCAACCCTGTTCCACCTGCTGCTGCGGTTCTATGACCCGGGGGCCGGGCAGGTGCGGTTGTGCGGACAGGATCTTCGCACCCTCGATCTTGCCGATATCCGCAATTTCATCGGGCTGGTGCCGCAGGACCCGGCCCTGTTTTCGACCAGCATTCGCGACAATATCGCCTTTGGCCGGCCGGATGCCGGTGACGACGAGATTGTCGCCGCCGCCCGCCAGGCCGAGGCGCATGACTTCATCATGGAGCTTGATAACGGCTATGACACGCCGGTCGGTGAAAAGGGCGTGCGGCTGTCCGGCGGGCAGCGTCAACGTATTGCCATCGCCCGCGCCATTCTTCGTGATCCCGGTCTGCTGCTTCTTGATGAAGCCACAAGCGCGCTCGACGCGCGCTCGGAAGCCGCGGTGCAGGCCGCGCTTGAAGCGTTGATGAAGGACCGGACCTCAGTTGTCATCGCGCACCGTCTCGCCACGGTGATCCGCGCCGACCGTATCTTTCTTCTCGATGGCGGAAAGATTGTCGCCACCGGCACGCATGAGCAGCTGATCACCGAATCGCCGCTCTATCGTCACCTGGCTGATCTTCAGTTTTCCACGCCGCAGGAAGGCGCGCATTCGGCGCCGCTGAACTGACCGGCAAAGCTGCCAAGATCGGCCGAACCATCCGCTGGCATGCCGACAAAAATGCCGGCAAGACGTCGCAGCGGGCCGCGCCACGCAAGCAGGCTTGTTGTCAGATGTGTTGTCTTCCGGTCGATCACGAGCCGCAGACGCGCCTCTTCATCGATGAAAAGATTCTCATGCGAGTTGCGAAGGACAAAATGCATCTCGCCATGCGCGGTTGATCCACCCGCGGCCCGCAGGTCGATATCGGTGATTTTTCCCTGACCCCATGGTGCGATCTGCATGTCCAGCCTCGCGGTGCCGGCAAGATGTGACACACCGCCATGCGGCCCGCAGGCACCGCAGGTGATCTGCATGCCGACAGGTTGCGACAGTGATTGCAGCGGCCATGCCTCGCCAATCGGCAGGGTGATAACCTGCTCCATCACCAGCATGTCATGGTCACCTGGCGCGGGCGTCAGGGCATCAGGTGTCAGGGCAGCAGGTGTCAGGGTGTCGCGGGTCCTTGCGCTGTCCGGTGCCCTTTCGGTCGCCGTCAGGATCGTGGCAAACATGTTGGCCTCACCACCATCACGAAACGCGCCTCCAAACAGTGTCTGGCCGATCAGAAGCTGTCGCACCGGAACGACTGTACCCTGCAGCGGTGTCGTCCTTTCAGGTGATGGCGGGGGCGTGATAATGACAGCCTTACCGGAGGACGGTGGCGGCGCGGGCACGGCGGCTGTGATCGGCGATGGTGACGGCATCATGACCTGGTGCGGATCGCCAAGGCTGGTGACAATCAAGGGCATGAAGAAGCCATCTATGGCGCCGGCCGCGCAGGGTTGTTCGGGGCTGCATGCCAGCATCGGAGGCGCGTCTGACAGGGCATATGCGAGGCCCAGAACCATGCCCGGAAACAGGGTTGGCTTCAGCGCCCGTCCTGCACCATTCCATCCCGAAAAGATCATCCTTTCAGGTAAGTCAGGCCCCGGTTAAACAAGACCGGGTCCGGTGTCACATTCCGGTGAAACTTTGTGCTGGGCAGATGGCCGGTGGAACGACCGCAGCTGCAATCAGCGGCCGGTCAGTTGGCGGAAATCCGTTGTGTCAGCTTCATTTCAATCCGCCTGTTGCGGCGACGGGCATCATCCGTGCCGGCGCTGTCAAGCGGCTGAAACTCGCCATAACCGGCAGCGGCAAGCCGGTTTGGCGGCAGGCCCTGGGTGGCAAGAAAACGAACAACCGACAGCGCGCGCTCGGTCGACAGGTCCCAGTTGTCGGCAAACCGGCCGGCCCGCACCGGGATATCATCGGTGTGGCCCTCAACCTGCAGAACCCAGTCGATATCCTCCGGAATTTCGGCGGCAATCTGTGTCAGCGCAACCGCCAGCTGCGCCAGCTGCTGTTCACCTTCGGCGGCGATATCGGCCTGCCCCTGGCCGAACAGCACCTCGGACTGGAAGACAAACCTGTCACCGACGATCCGCACATCATCACGCCCGCGCAGAATATCGCGCAGCCGGCCAAAGAATTCCGAGCGGAAGCGCTGCAGTTCCTGGACGCGTGATGCCAGCGCGTTGTTCAGCGACTTGCCAAGGCTGGCAATGGCGATCTTGTCCCTGGCGGCCTGGGCCTCTTTGTCGGCCAGCAATGCTGTCAGCTCCTCAACGCGCCGCCGCACCGCGGTCAGGGCATTGGTCATCTGGATGATTTCGGCCTGTGAGGCGGCATTTTCATCCTCAAGCTCGCCAATCCTGGTCCGCGAGAGCGCGTTCTGGCTGGTGGCGTCGGCGAGGTCGGTTTCGGCCTGTTGACGGGCCGCCTCGCTTGCCTCGAGGGCCGCCACACGTTCCTCAAGCGTCAATTCCAGCGCCGCGATCCGCTCGCGGGATTCGGCAAGGGCGGTCTCGGCATTTTCCAGCGCGGCAATGCGATCATTGAGTGTGGTCTGCGCCGATGCCAGTGCCGCCTGGCTTTCCACCTGCAGGGCGGTCAGTCTCGCGATTTCGGATTCGCGCTGTTCCAGGGCGGTGCTGGTGTCGGCCAGCTGGGCCTCCAGCGCGTCACGCTCGCGCGTGGCATCGGCGAAATTTCTGGAAATTCTGGCAAGCTCGGCCGTGAGATCGTCATTCGCCTTGCGCTCAAGATTCAGCAACTCACCAAGGCTGGTGATCTGCGCCCGCATGTCATTCATCGTGGCGTCCTGTCCGGCCACCCGATAGGCAAGGTTGACCTGGATCAGCACGAACACCAGAAGCACGAACATGATGACCATGAGCAATGTCGCCAGCGCGTCGACAAAGCCGGGCCAGGTATAGCTGTCGGGACGGCGGGCGCCGCCAAGCCGCGCCAGCGCCATTGTCAGGACCCCTTTGTCTGGCGGGAGGCGCGTGTCGTTCCGGCCATCTTGTTGATGGCGCTCGACAGCGATCTGAGCTCGGCGCTGACGGCATCGGCCGATCGCGTGCGGTCATCGCGAAGGTCGGCCGCCAGATGGGCGATTCCGGCGTTCAGCTGGGCCAGCTGCTCACGGAGGCGGCGGTCATCCGCCAGCGCCTCGTTGAGCGCGGCCAGCGTCATGTTGATGCTGGAGAGCTGGTCGAGGACACGCTGTCTGTTGTCCTCGCCGGACGCGATGGAATTGCCAAGATGGATCAGCGCCCGCGCCGCTTCCTCGCTCATGCCGCCGGCCAGTGGCGTGACACCCTCGGCGCCGGCCGCCCCGCCGTCATTGAAGCGGGCGAAGGCAGACAGCCAGTCTTCCAGCTCGTTGAAAAAGCGGCCCATCGCCTGACCAAGCTGCAGATCAAGAAAGCCGAGGATGAGCGAGCCGGCAAGTCCGAACAATGACGAGGAAAAGGCTGTCGACATGCCTGAAAGCGGCGCGTCGAGGCCACCTTTCAACTGCGCCATCATGGCGTTGAAATCGGTGCCGGCGGTATCGAGCGATCCGACGACAAGCCCGACCGCGCCGATGGTCTGCAAAAGTCCCCAGAAGGTGCCAAGAAGACCAAGAAAGACCAGCAGGCCGATCATGTAGCGGGAAATCTCGCGGCCTTCGTCAAGGCGCGCCGCGACACCGTCAAGAACCGAACGCAGTGACAGTGCGGAAAGCTGCGCCTCCTGTCGCTGATCGGCCAGCATGGCGTTGACTGTCGCCAGCAGGACCGGCTTGACCTGCCGGTTGTCGAGCTTGCCGGTCTTCTGGATGCCGGTCAGCCAGCGCCGTTCCGGCACCAGCCGCAGGATCTGCCTGAAAGCGTAGATGATGCCAAGGCCAAGCGCGCCAACGATCACACCGTTAAGCGCCGGATTCCCCATGAAGGCCCGCCAGAGCGGCGCGTGCAGCAGCGCTGCGATGGCTGCCACGATCAGCAGAAAGACAAGCATGCGCACAAGATAGCGTCGCGGGTCGGTCATCATGGCCTGGTCTCCCATAACGGCTTGGTCGGGCAGATGAAATGACACCCGCAACCTGAAGCCAAAGAATGGCAGGAATGAGGCCGGATGCAATCAGCCGCGGAGCAGCCGGATCAGATCACCGTGGATCGCCGGGTTGGCGGCGACGACGTCACCGCTGTCCAGCGCCTTGTCACGCGACGCGAAATCAGAGATGAAGCCGCCAGCCTCGCGAACAAGGATCACGCCGGCGGCGATGTCCCACAGGCTGAGGCCGCGTTCCCAGAATCCGTCAAAGCGACCGGCGGCAACCCATGCCAGGTCCAGCGCGGCGGCGCCATTGCGACGCACGCCCGAACTGACCGCCATGACATTGCCGAGTTCCTTTACAAAGGCGGCGTGGTCCTCACTGGTGCCACGGCCAAGAAACGGAATGCCGGTGGCGAACAGCGAATCCGCCATCGCCCGCCGTCCGGAAACGCGCAGCCGCCGTTCGTTCAGGAAGGCGCCCTTGCCCCTCTCGGCATAGAAGAATTCATTTTTCACCGGGTCGAAGACACTGCCTGCGGTGATGTTGCGCCGTCCCTGCGGGTCGGTCTCCATTACCGCGATCGAAATGCCGAAATGTGGAATGCCGTGCAGGAAA
>JBMZTC010000034.1:0-24596 GCA_049623505.1 Puniceispirillaceae bacterium (SeqCode)
GCATCATCTGCGCCGGCAAGAACTACAATTGTCCCGGGAGGATTGACGCCTCACCCATCCCCCATCTTCAGCGCTTCGAAGAAGGCGTTCTGCGGGATTTCGACCTTGCCGAACTGCCGCATCTTCTTCTTGCCTTCCTTCTGCTTCTCCAGAAGCTTCTTCTTCCGGCTGATGTCACCGCCATAGCATTTCGCGGTCACATCCTTGCGCAGCGCCGAAATCGTCTCGCGGGCGATCACCTTGCCGCCGATCGCCGCCTGCAACGCCACCTTGAACATCTGGCGCGGCACCAGATCCTTCAACCGGATGCAGATGGCGCGGCCACGATTTTCGGCCTGGTCGCGATGCACAATCATCGACAGCGCGTCGACCGGGTCGCCATTCACCAGGATCGACACCTTCACAAGCTCGCCCGGCCGGTATTCATCGATGGCATAGTCGAAACTGGCATAGCCGCGGGTGACCGATTTCAGCCGGTCGTAGAAATCGAACACCACCTCGTTCAGTGGCAGCCGGTACACCGCCATCGCCCGGTTGCCGGCATAGGTCAGATCAAGCTGTTCGCCGCGCCTCTCGGTACACAGCGTCAGCACCGACCCCAGATATTCATCCGGCGTCATGATCGTGGCCTTGATCCAGGGCTCCTCGATGGTGGCGATCTTCGTCACCTCGGGCATGTCGGCCGGATTATGAAGATTGAAGCTGGACCCGTCGGTCATCATCATCTGATAGACAACCGAGGGTGCGGTCGAGATCAGATCGAGATTGAATTCACGCTCCAGCCGGTCGCGGATCACCTCCATATGAAGAAGACCGAGGAAGCCGCAGCGGAACCCGAAGCCGAGCGCGGCCGAGGTTTCCGCCTCGAAGGAGAAGGAGGCGTCATTCAGCGACAGTTTTTCCAGCGCCTCGCGAAGGCCGGAGAAATCATTGGTGTCGACCGGGAACAACCCGCAGAACACCACCGGCACCGACGGCTTGAATCCCGGCAGCGGTTCGGTGCAGGGGCGGCGTTCCTCGGTGATGGTATCGCCGACACGGGCGTCCGAGACCGTCTTCACACCGGCATTGATAAAGCCGATCTCGCCGGGGCCAAGCTCGTCAACCGGCGTCGGCTTTGGCGAGAACACGCCGACACGTTCGACAACATGCGTCGCGCCGGTTCCCATCAGCCGGATTTTCATGCCCTTGCGAATGCGGCCGTGCCGCACCCGGACAAGCGTCATCACGCCAAGATAGGCGTCATACCAGCTGTCGACCAGCAAGGCTGTCAGCGGCGCCTCGACATCGCCCTCGGGCGGCGGCATGCGGGTCACGACAGCCTCGAGGATGTCGCTGATGCCGGCACCTGTCTTGGCGCTTGCCGGGATGGCGTCATCGGCGGGAAGGCCAATCACCTCTTCGATCTGCGCCTTCACCCGCTCCGGCTCGGCAGCCGGAAGATCGATCTTGTTCAACACCGGCACGACCTCATGGTCGGCCTCGACAGCCTGATAGACATTGGCCAGCGTCTGCGCCTCGACTCCCTGGCTGGCATCGACAACCAGAAGCGAGCCTTCACAGGCCGACAGCGAGCGCGACACCTCATAGCCGAAATCGACATGCCCGGGCGTGTCCATCAGGTTCAGGACATAATCCTCGCCATTGGCGGCGGTATAGTTCAGCCGCACCGTCTGCGCCTTGATGGTGATACCGCGTTCGCGCTCGATATCCATATTGTCGAGAACCTGCTCGGTCATCTCGCGCTCGCTGAGCCCCCCACAGACCTGGATCAGCCTGTCGGCGATGGTCGATTTGCCGTGGTCAATATGCGCGATAATCGAGAAATTGCGGATGTGGCTTGGCGCGGTCATCGCTGGTCCTGAAGGTTGCTCGCAACGGGCGGCGATACGACTTCTCATATAGCGCGTTTCCGCCCAACGCATGAAGCAGTGTTTTGCCGGTCTTTTGTCGCAGCGGCAAGGATTTTCCGCTTTTGGCGCGGCGCGCGGGGGCCGGTCATCGGGATGGCCATCGGGACACAACATAATGCTGTTTTCAGTCAGATTGTTGCAGTATAGTCAGGCACCTCCGGAAAAGGCCCGAAGCGGCCATATCCGGAGACTGACAGAAATGACGAAACAAACATCATCAGGAAGAGGACTCGAAACCGATGACAAGCCCGGATCATGCCACCTCGACAGCCGCCACCGGCGCTGTTGGCGGGCATGAAAAATACCGTCCCTTTGCCGGCCCCGATCTGCCTGATCGGACGTGGCCTGGCAACCGTATTGAAACAGCGCCCGTCTGGTGCTCTGTTGACCTACGCGACGGCAACCAGGCGCTGATCGAGCCAATGGACGGCGCCCGCAAGATGCGCATGTTCAAGCTTCTTGTCGAGATGGGCTTCAAGGAGATCGAGGTCGGTTTTCCGTCCGCCTCGGAGACAGACTATAATTTCCTTCGCGAGCTGATCGAGGGCGGCCATGTGCCGGATGACGTCACCATTCAGGTGCTGACGCAGGCGCGTGAGCATCTGATCGACCGCACGATCGAGAGTCTGGACGGCGCGCCGAACGCCATCCTTCATCTCTACAATTCGACCAGCACGCTGCAACGCCGCGTTGTCTTCAAGTCGGACCGTGACGGCGTCAAGCAGATCGCCGTCGATGGCGCGAAGATGGTGGCCGACCGCATCTCGAAATGCGGGGCCGGCAATCTGCGTCTTCAATACAGCCCGGAAAGCTTTACCGGCACCGAGCTGGATTACGCGCTGGAAGTCTGCGAGGCGGTGATGGATGTCTGGCAGCCGACCGCCGCCAACCCGACCATCATCAACCTGCCGGCGACGGTCGAAATGTCGACGCCGAACATCCATGCCGACCAGATCGAATGGATGCACCGCAATTTCAGCAACCGCGAGGCGGTGATCCTGTCGCTGCACCCGCATAATGACCGGGGCTGCGCCGTCGCCGCCACCGAACTGGGGCTGATGGCCGGCGCCGACCGGGTCGAAGGCACGCTGTTCGGCAATGGCGAGCGGACAGGCAATGTCGATATCGTCACGCTGGGGCTGAACATGTTCACCCAGGGTGTCGATCCGAAGCTGAGTTTCTCCGACATCAACAATCTTGTCGAGACGGCCGAGCATTGTAACCAGCTTCCCATTCATGAGCGTCACCCCTATGCCGGCAAGCTGGTCCATACCGCCTTTTCGGGAAGCCATCAGGACGCCATCCGCAAGGGCATGGATGCCATCGCCGAGGCCAACGCCAATGTCTGGGAGGTGCCCTATCTGCCAATCGACCCGGGCGATATCGGCCGCACCTTCGAGGCGATCATCCGCGTCAATTCGCAGTCCGGAAAGGCCGGATCGGCCTATCTTCTGGAGGCGGACCACCATGTCCGCCTGCCGCGCGGTGCCGAGATCGAATTTTCCAACATCGTCCAGGACGAGGCCGACCGCACCGGCAAGGAGATCACCAGCAAGCGCATCTGGGAACTGGCGGAAGAGCATTTCATCCACCCGACCGGCAGGTTCGAGCTGGTGAGTTTTGACGTCAGCAAGGCCACCGCCGACGGCAGTTCCGAACGCGTCATCGCCACCGTCATCCATGATGGCCCCGACGGCAGGCGTGAGGTCGGCGTCAGCGCCACCGGCAATGGTCCGATCTCGGCCTTTGTCGATGCCATGCGCAATGAATTCGCGCTGGACTTCCGGCTTGCCGATTTCGGCCAGAACACCCGCTCCGCCACCTCGAAGGCCGAGGCCGCCGCCTATGTCGAGCTTGTGAAGGATGTTGATGGCAAGGCTGTCTCGGTCTATGGCGTGGGGATCGACACCTCGATCACCATGGCGCCGATCCGGGCGGTGGTGTCGGCCCTGAACAAGCTGTAGGGGGTCGCACCATGAGACTTCTGACAGGGGCCGCGCATCGTGCAGCGGCCCTTTTCGTTTCCGCCCTCACCGCCCTCACCCTCGTCATGCCGGTTCTGCTGGCCGCCACGCCGGCCGGGGCGCAGCAGATGACGCTGGAACAGGTCGGCCCGACGTTGGCGCATCCCTGGGGCATGGAATTCCTGACCTCCGACACCGTCCTTGTCACCACGCGCAGCGGCGCGCTGTGGAAGATCGGTCTTGCCGACGGCGCGGCGACGCGCATCACCGGCGCGCCCGATGTCTTTGCCCGCCGCCAGGGCGGGTTGCTGGATGTCGCGGCGATCGACGGGCATGTCTATCTGTGTTACAGCGCCGTCCTGCCCGGCGGGTCGGCGACGGCCATCGACCGCGCGGTGATCGAGGGTGACAGGCTGGTCCGCCGGCGCACCATCTTCACCGGCAACGCGGCGACGAAAAGCGGGCATCATTTCGGCTGCCGGCTTCATGTCACCGGCACCGCGCTGTGGGCGACGCTTGGCGACCGCGGCGAGCGCGACAACGGGCAGGACCCGTCAACCCATGCCGCCAGCATCATCCGCCTGACGCCGGACGGCGCCCCGCATCCGGGCAACCCGCACTTCACTGACAGCGGAAAAGCCGGCTGGGCACCGGAGATCTTCTCGATCGGGCACCGCAACCCGCAGGGCCTGGCGATGCACCCGGCGACCGGCGAGATGTGGGCCCATGAACATGGGCCGCGCGGCGGCGACGAGATCAACATCCTGCGCCCGGCGACCGATGCCGGTGCGAATTACGGCTGGCCGGCCGTCAGCCATGGCCGCGAATACGCCACCGGCATGCGGGTCAGCCGGCATGACAGCCTGCCGGGTTTTGTCGACCCTGTCTGGGTCTGGACCCCGTCGATCGCGCCCTCGGGAATGGCCTTCTATCCAGGTGCCAGCGGCGGCGCGATGGTCCCCGGGACCATGATTCCCGAAGTCAGTTTCCCGGAATGGCGCGGGCATCTTCTGGTCGGGTCGCTGAAATTCCGGCGGCTCTATCTGGTCGAGATCGGCGAGACCGGCCTGCCGGTGGCCGAGACCATCATCCTTGATGGCGAGATCGGACGCATCCGCGATGTGGCGGTGGGGCCGGACGGCCCCTTTGCCGGCGAGGTGTTTCTGCTGAGCGATGAATCGCAGGGCGGGCTGTGGCGCCTGTCGGCGAGGTAGGTCGTTATCAACTTCCGCCGTCACCGTCGGCGGTTCATCACCCGAACAGCCGGAACGCCCCCATCACCGCGCTGAGGATGACGATGGTCGCCAGCTGGCTGTAGGCGATACGGGCGTTGATCTCGCTGCGAAGCGCGGCGAGGTCCTTGCGGATTTCGGTCCGCAGGGTGGCAAATTCCCGGTCCATATCCTCTCTCAGGGCCGCAATCTCGCCCCGCACGGCGGCGAATTCCCGGTTCATCTCCCCGCGAAGGGTGGCGATTTCACCCCGCACATCGACAAATTCCCGGTTCATCTCCTTGCGAAGACCGGTGACATCATCGCGCGTCGCCAGCCTGTCGGTGATCAACGCGGCATAGGTTTCGGCAAGCACCTCAGCCTGCTCGGCGCTCATACCGGCGCCGGTCAGCCGGGTGACGAATTTATGCGTGTCGAAAGCAAGGCTTGCCATGGCTCAGTGTGGCTCGTGTTAACCGCCACCGGGAAGCCCCCGCCGACCCGTGATGCACGGCGGACAGCGGGGTGAGCAGGAGGTTACGCGGCTATTGCCGCAGCTCGGCGCCGCAATTCTTGCCGGCAATCTTCACGATCTCGGCGGAAATGGCCTCGATCTCGGCCTCGGTCAGCGTCGCCTTCGTCGGGGTCAGCGTCACCGTGACGGCAATCGACTTTTTGCCAGCACCGATATTCGCCCCCTCATACAGATCGAAGACCCGCATATCGGACATCAGCGGCCCAGCCCCCGATTTCACCGCCTTCAGCAGATCGCCGGCGGTAACATCCGAATCGACGATGAAGGCGAAATCACGGGTCACCGGCTGATAGACCGACAGCGCCAGCAATGACCGCGCCGGGCCCTTCGATTTCGGCATCGGCACGTCATCGACATGGATCTCGAACCCGACAGCGCGGCCCCGCAGCCCATAGGCGTCAGCCACAGACGGATGAATCTCGCCAAAGCTTGCCAGCACCGTACGGCCCTGGATCAGCCTGCCAACCCGGCCAGGATGATACCAGTCGGGAATCGCGTCGATTTGTTTTGGCCCCTGCACCTGCACACCGGCGAGCTTGACGCCAAGCGCGGCCAGCGCGGCCTCGGCATCGGCGCGGGCGTCGAACACATCAATCTCGCGCATCACGCCATGCCATTCCCGCGGCGCGGTGCCGCCATGACGAAGGCCGGTGGCGGCGGTCCGCTGGTCCTCCGGCGCGTCGCCAAGGAAGACCGGCCCGACCTCGAACATCGCGGCATCACCCTCGCCGCGGTCCTGGTTACGTGCCGCGGCGCTCAGAAGGTTCGGCAGGATCGACGGCCGCATCACCGACAGATCGGCGCTGATCGGGTTTACCAATGTCAGCGAGTCATCCCCGCCACCGAAACGGACCGCGTCATCCTTGCCAAGAAAGGAAAATGTCACCGCCTCCATCAGGCCGCGACCGGCCAGCGCGCGGCGCAACCGGAACAGACGGGCCTGTGCCGGGCTCAGCGATGGCCTCGCCACCACCTCGTCACGGGGAAGATGGTCCATCGGAAGATGGTCAAAGCCACGGATACGGGCGATTTCCTCGACCAGATCGGCGGCACCGTCGACATCACCGCGCCATGGCGGCGGGGCGACGTCGAACCCGCCGGCAGCCGCGCTCACGGTAAAGCCAAGCGCTTCCAGGATACGCTGCTGCTCGGACAGTTCGATCACCATGCCGGACAGCGCCTCGACCTTTCCTGATGCCAGAAAGATGCTGCGCTGCCAGTCAACCCCGGGTCCGGACGTCACCGGCAGTGATGCCTCGCCGCCGCAGATATCCATGACCATGCGGGCAACATGCCCGGTGGCCCAGTTCGGGCTTTCGGAATCCAGCCCGCGTTCAAAACGGTAACGGGCATCGGAATTCAGGTTCAGCTTGCGCCCTGTCGTCGCCACCGAGATCGGATCGAATATCGCGATCTCGAGGAACATGTCGGTTGTGGTCTCGCTGACACCTGTCCGCTCGCCACCCATCACGCCTGCCAGATCGTCCACCCCTTCGGCATCGCCGATGGTGATCATGCCAGGCTGCATTTCGTAGGTCTTTTCATTCAGCGCGGCAAAGGGCTCGCCCCCACCGGCCTGTCGCACGACCAGTTCATCACCTTGAATTTTGGTGGTGTCATAGGCATGCAGCGGGCGGCCAAGATCGAACATCACATAGTTGGTGATATCAACAAGCGCGCTGATCGGGCGCTGGCCGATGGCTGTCAGGCGGCGCGCCATCCAGTCCGGGCTCGGCCCGTTGGTGACGCCGCGAAACGCCACGCCGGTGATCAACGGACACAGATGCGCGGCCCCGTCAAGGTCGAGCCTCCATGTCACCGGGCTGTCGAAACTGCCGTCATGCGCGCTGGTATCAAGCGGCTTCAGCGTGCCATAGCCGGCCGCCGCCAGGTCGCGCGCCACACCGCGCACGCCAAGACAGTCGGCGCGGTTCGGCGTGATGGCGATCTCGATCACCGGATCGTCAAGCCCGGCGTAGGCGGCAAAGCTCTCACCAAGTGGCGCGTCGGCGGCAAGCTCGATGATCCCGTCATGCTCGTCCGAGATCATCATCTCGCGCTCCGAGCACAGCATGCCGTTCGAATCCTGCCCGCGGATCGTGCCAGCCTTCAGTTCCAGTTCGATCCCCGGCACAAAGGCGCCAACCGGCGCGAACACGCCTTTCATCCCGGCACGGGCGTTTGGCGCGCCGCAGACAACCTGCACCGGATCGCCGCTGCCGGTATTGACCATGCACACCCGCAGGCGGTCGGCGTCGGGATGCTGTTCGGCCGAAATCACCTCGGCGATGGTGAAAGCCGCCAGGCGCTGTGCCGGATCGTCGAAACTCTCGACCTCAAGGCCAAGCATCGGCAGTGCCTCGAGGATGTCCTCAAGCGGGCGGGCGGTGTCGAGATGGTCGAACAGCCAGTCACGGGTGAATTTCATCAGACGCCTCCTCCGGCCAGACCGGCATGTACCGAGGGCGCATCGAATGGCAGGAAGCCGTAATGCCGCATCCAGCGCAGATCACTGTCATAGAAGGTCCGCAGGTCGGGAATGCCGTATTTCAGCATCGCGATCCGCTCGATCCCCATGCCAAAGGCAAAGCCCTGATATTTCTCGGGGTCATAGCCGCAATTCGCCAGCACCCGTGGATTGACCATGCCCGAGCCAAGAATTTCCAGCCAGTCATCACCGGCACCAATCTTCAGCCCGCCGCCATCACGCGTGCAGCCAATATCGACCTCGGCCGACGGTTCGGTGAAGGGAAAATAGCTGGGGCGGAATCGCACCGGCAGATCGTCGACGCCAAAGAAGGCGCGGCAGAAATCAATCAGGCAGCCCTTCAGATGCCCCATATGGATGCCATCGCCAATGACCAGCCCCTCGCACTGATGAAACATCGGCGAGTGGGTGGCGTCATGGTCCGAACGGTAGGTCCGGCCCGGCACGATGATCCGGATTGGCGGCTCGCCGGCCTCCATGGTGCGGATCTGCACCGGCGATGTATGGGTGCGAAGCACCTTGCGCCTGCCCTCGGCGTCGGGCGGCAGATAGAAGGTGTCATGTTCCTGGCGCGCCGGATGCTCTTCTGGAATGTTCAGCGCGGTGAAATTGTAATAGTCGGATTCGATATCCGGCCCTTCGGCGACGGTGAAGCCCATCTCGGCGAAGATCGCGACAACCTCTTCAATGGTGCGCGACAGCGGATGCAGCCTTGCCTCGGTCTCGGGGCGCGACGGCAGGCTGACATCAATCGCCTCGGCGGCGAGGCGTTCATCCAGCGCGGCCCGTGACAGCGCGTCCTGGCGGGTTTCGATGGCGGCAGCGATACGATCCTTGACCGCGTTCAGCGCCTGACCGGCGGCCTTGCGCTCCTCGGGGTCCATGCCGCCAAGCTCGCGCATCATCAGGGACACGCGGCCTTTCTTGCCAAGCGCGTCGATCCGCACCGATTCAAGCGCGTCAAGCGATGTCGCGGCCTCGATGCCGGTCAAAATATCTGAAGTCAGATCGTCGAGATTCTGCATGCTAACCATCCTGCCATCGACCCGATAGAAGGGCCGAAAGAAAGCCCGATAGAAAATCCAAAGTAAATCCAAAGTAAAAGGGCCGCCGCTCCAGACCACCGGATCGCAGGGTATGCGGATCAGTGGTCAAGGCGACAGCCCCGGTTGGTGTCAGATGATGTCCTGGACTATGCCGCCGCGCGCGATTGTTCGACCAGCGCGGCAAAGGCTGCCGGCTCGTTGACCGCCAGGTCGGCAAGCATCTTGCGATCGATCTCAATGCCAGCCTTGATCAGGCCACCCATCATCTGCGAATAGGTCAGACCATGCATGCGGGCTGCGGCATTGATCCGCTGGATCCACAGGGCGCGAAACTCACGCTTGCGGGTGCGACGGTCGCGATAGGCATATTGGCGTGCCTTGTCGACGGCCTGGGTCGCGGTACGGAAGGTGTTCTTGCGGCGCCCGTAATAGCCCTTCGCCGCCTTGATCACCTTGGCGTGGCGGGCGTGGGTGGTGGTGCCTCTTTTTACTCGTGCCATATCCCGTCTCCCCTACGCGTATGGAAGGAATTTTTTGACGATGCGCGCATCGGCGTCACACAGGATCATCGTACCGCGGGCCTTGCGCTTCATCTTCTGGGAACGGCGGCGCAGGTTGTGGCTCAGGAAAGCCGCCGACCCACGGACCTTGCCGCTGGCTGTAAGGCGGAAGCGCTTCTTCGCTCCGCTCTTTGTCTTCATCTTGGGCATTTCGACCTCTTTTACATCATAAGGTGGCCACCGGACCGTTCGCACGCGGGTGCCGCCTTTCGGCGGCTGGTGGCAATATGCCGGCCGGGCATGCCCTGTGTTGACTTTTTGACGGCAAGTCTTTCAGGCCCGGACGCGACGGTTCTTTGCGCGAAGCCGTGGTTATAGGGCGCGGCGCCACGATTGGCAAGGGGATTTGATGTTGTTGGAGGGCGCCTATCGCGGGGCCAGCACCATCACCATCTGGCGGCCTTCCATCTTCGGCATCGCCTCGACCTTGGCAAGTTCCTCGGTCTCTTCGCGAACCCGCGCCAGAACATTCGCGCCAAGCTCCTGGTGGGCCATTTCACGGCCACGGAACCGCAGGGTAACCTTGACCTTGTCACCACCGCTCAGGAACTTCGTCACATTCCGCATCTTCACCTGGTAATCATGCTCGTCGATATTCGGACGGAACTTGATTTCCTTGACTTCGATGGTCTTCTGCTTCTTGCGGGCTTCATTGGCGCGTTTCTGCGCCTCGTATTTGAATTTGCCGTAATCGAGAATCTTGCAGACAGGCGGTTCGGCGTTCGGTTGCACCTCGACAAGGTCGAGCCCGAAATCCTCGGCCTTGGTAAGAGCCTCTCTGGTGTCGAGAATACCCAGCTGGTTGCCATCCGGGTCAATGCAGCGCACCTGCGGCAC
Organism: Puniceispirillaceae bacterium (SeqCode); assembly: GCA_049623505.1. Taxonomy (GTDB): domain Bacteria; phylum Pseudomonadota; class Alphaproteobacteria; order Puniceispirillales; family Puniceispirillaceae; genus UBA8309. The sequence goes on from JBMZTC010000034.1 coordinate 10,555, forward strand.
TCTGATCGCACCGTTGATACGAGGGCCGTCCTGTACGGGCGGCACGTTAGAATAGGGACGAGCTATTTACCTTCTCCTGTCATCCACAACGCCTCTGCCGAGGCAATGGTCTTCGCGTCAGTCGCGGCACTATGCGCCGCTTTGCCACGATTAGATATCAAAAACTGCCTGTTTTGCATAGTCACTAAGCGGTCTTCAGGCGGTTATCGGGCGATTCGCCGATAAAGGCGCGTCATCCCGCGCCACCGCCAGACCGGCGCGCCAGATCCGGCGGCAGGCTTTCCCCGCGCAGCATCGCCAGCGCCTCGTCACGATCAATCACCTGCTGCTCGTTCGAGCCAAGACGGCGCAGCGCGACGGTGCCGGCCTCGGCTTCCCGGCCGCCGACAGCCAGAATATAGGGCACCTTCATGACACTGTGTTCACGCACCTTGTAGCTGATCTTCTCGTTGCGAAGATCGCTCTCGGCGCGCATTCCCATATCACGCGCCGCGTCGACGACCTGCTGCGCATAGTCATTGGCCCCATCGGTGATCGAGGCCACCACAACCTGCACCGGCGCCAGCCAGGGCGGCATGCGGCCCGAATATTGTTCGATGATGATGCCGATCCAGCGTTCAAGCGATCCCAGAATGGCGCGGTGCAGCATCACCGGCCGGTGCCGTGCCCCGTCCTCGGCGACATATTCGGCATCGAGCCGGTCGGGCAGCACGAAATCAACCTGCAATGTGCCACACTGCCAGTCACGGCCAATGGCGTCGCGAAGCACGAATTCCAGCTTCGGACCATAGAACGCACCCTCACCCGGGTTCAGCGTTGTCTCAAGCTCGGCCGCCTCGCAGGCGTCGGTCAGCGCGGATTCAGCGCGGTCCCAGACCGCGTCTTCACCAGCCCGCACTTCCGGCCGGTCAGAGAATTTGACCCGCACATCCTCAAACCCGAAATCGGCATAGATTGATTGCAGCAATTCGCAGAAGCGCACTGACTCGGCCGTGATCTGGTCCTCGGTGCAGAAAATATGCGCGTCATCCTGCGTAAAGGCCCGCACCCGCATGATGCCATGCAGCGCCCCGGACGGTTCGTTCCGGTGGCATGACCCGAATTCGGCCATGCGAAGCGGCAGGTCGCGATATGATTTGATCCCCTGCCGGAAAATCTGCACATGGCACGGACAGTTCATCGGCTTCAGCGCCAGCGTCCGGTCATCCTCGGCCTCGGCGGTGAACATGTTCTCGCGGAACTTGTCCCAATGGCCCGACGCCTCCCACAGCGCCCGATCGACAAGCTGGGGGGTCTTCACTTCCTCATAGCCGCCAGCGTCGAGCCGGCGTCGCATGTAGGTTTCGATTTCCCGATAGATGGTCCAGCCATTCGGGTGCCAGAACACCGATCCGACAGCTTCTTCCTGCAGATGGAAAAAGTTCAGCTGCTTGCCAAGCTTGCGATGGTCGCGCTTCTCGGCCTCTTCAAGCATGTGGAGATAGGCGTTCAGTTCCTTTTCGGTGCGCCATGCCGTGCCATAGATCCGCTGCAGCATCGGACGGTTGGAGTCGCCACGCCAATAGGCGCCGGCAACACTCATCAGCTTGAAAGCATGCCCAAGCCTGCCGGTAGAGGCCAGGTGCGGCCCGCGGCAGAGATCAATGAAATCACCCTGCTGATAGAAGGTGACCGTCTCGCCCTGCGGAATTGTCTCGACAAGCTCGACCTTGAACGGCTCGTCATTCTTCCGATAGAAGGCCACCGCCTCGTCACGCGTCCAGACATTGCGGATGATCGCCTCGTCGCGGTCGACAATCTCGTGCATGCGCGCCTCAATGGCCGCGAGATCATCCTCGGTAAAGGCCGCCTCGCGATGAAAATCGTAATAGAAACCGTTCTCGATCGACGGGCCGATGGTGACCTGCGTCTGCGGGTAGAGTTCAAGAACAGCCTCGGCCATCACATGCGCCGCGTCATGCCGGATGGTCGCCAGAATGGCGTCGTCCTTGGCGGTCAGCAGCGCCAGCGAGGAATCAGTCTCAATCTCGCGGGTCAGGTCCCATTCCTGACCATCGACAACGGCCAGCATGGCCGCCTTGGCAAGGCCGGGGCCGATCTCCGCCGCGATCGCCGCCGGGGTGATGGGCGCGTCATAGCTGCGGGTGGATCCGTCGGGAAGCGTTACGGTAGGCATGGCTGGCTGTGGTCCTGACTGTCACAACTGTCAAAAAAACGTGGCGCCGATGACGGCGTCCGTTGCGCAACCTAACTTCTGGCTGGCACAAACTCAAGCGTGCTGGTGATCACCACGCGCCTCGGCATGACGGCTCTTCAGAAGGCGTGAATAGATGGCGATGGTGTGGTTGCACATCTGGCGGGTCGAGAATTTGGCCTCAATATGCTGGCGGGTCTCGGCGGCCATTGTCCGGCGCTGGCTGACAGTCACGTCGAGCGCCTTGGCAAGACATTCAGCAAGACTGTCCAGATCAACCGGCTTGGCAAGCCATCCGGTGCGACCATGGATGATCGATTCCGCCGCCCCCCCATGATCGAACGCGACGACAAGTCGGCCCATGGCCTGAGCTTCCAGCGCGACACGCCCGAACGGCTCCGGCGTCACGGACGGCATGACGACGATGTCCGCCGCCATCAGTGCGGCTGGCATGTCGTCGACACTGTGGGTCAGGCGGAACCGCCCCTCAAGCCCCAGCTTCATGCCAAGTTCGGTCACGCGGTCGACAAAACCGCTCTTGCCATCGGCCGCCCCGACAAGCACACAGTTGAACTTACGGTCGGAAATACGGGCAAGCGCCTTCAGCAGCACCTCATGACCCTTCCAGGCTGTTGGCCGCGCCGGCAGCATGATCACCGGTTCGTCCTCGGGCAGCGCCACCGCATCAACAAAACGGATGATCCGCGATTGCGAGACCGAGGCGGCGTCGAACATATCGACGTCAACGCCGCGATGGACAACCGACAATTTCCTGTCCTGATCGCCAAACTGCCGCTCGATCTGGTTGCGGACATAATTCGAAATGGCGATGACATGGTCCGGCGCCAGCATCTTGCCATTGACAATACGCTTCAGGAAGTTGCTGTTCTGAAAGCGGCCATGCACGGTGCTGACGGTAATCAGGCCAAGCGATCTGGCGGCTGGAATGGCAATCCAGGCCGGCACCCGCGAGCGCACATGAACGATATCCGCCCCTTCGGAGTCGAGCAGCCGCCGCAGCCGCCGCCGGGTCGCGGCCCAGCTGAGCGGATTCTTGCGCGCGACCGGCAGCGTGTGGTGCGTTGCGCCAATCCGGTCGAGATGGCGAACCAGCGGCCCACCTTCGGAAATCACCATAGCGCGGCCCCCGGCATCGATGATGGCCTTCGCCATTTCGATCGTGCCACGCTCTACGCCGCCACGGACAAGTGCCGGCAGCACCTGAACGACAACGGGACCGTTGCCGTCGCGGCTGTGTGTCTTGACGAAGCGGGCGTTCCGCGCGTTAGTGGTCATTTGCGTCTCCGTTGTGCGGTCATAGCATTGCGCCGCCGGAAATTCGAGAGGACTTTTCAGGAGTGAACAATGCCTGATATGGCGAAGCCGGACTATCTGTCACTTGGGGCCGGAGGACAGCTTGCCTACCGCCGGACAAAAGGCGCGTCGCCGGGACTCATGTTCCTGTGCGGGCATGGCTCTGACATGGAGGGAACAAAGGCCATCGAAACCGAGGCCCTGGCCAGGGAACGCGGGCTTGCCTGCCTGCGTTTCGATTATCGCGGACATGGCCTGTCGAGCGGTGACTTCCTCGACGGAAACATCTCCAGTTGGACCGCCGACTGTCTTGCCGCGCTGGATGAACTGACCGAGGGCCCACAGATTCTTGTCGGCTCGTCCCTTGGCGGGTGGCTGATGCTGAACGTCGCGCTGGCCCGTCCCGAACGCGTGGCAGGCCTTGTCGGCATCGCCGCCGCACCCGATTTCACCGAGGACCTGCTGTGGGCGGAATTCGATGATGCCCAGCGCCGCCAGATTGAGGCTGACGGCGTGATTGCGCTGCCAAATCCCTATGCTGACGAGCCGGTCAGATATCCCTGGCATCTGATCACCGATGGGCGGCAGAATCTGCGGCTGCGCGGTGGTCTGGACATCACCGCGCCGGTGCATCTTCTGCACGGCATGCAGGATGAAGAGGTGCCGTGGCGGACCGCGACCAATATCGCCGCGGCGATGGACAGCCCTGATGTCGAGGTGACACTGGTCAAGACAGCCGGCCACCGCTTTTCGGAACCGGATCAACTGGCGTTGCTTCGCGGCGCCCTTGACCGGATGGTGGACCGGATGGTGGACCGACTGCCAGCAGTCTAGAAATCCAGATTGGCGTAATGCTGCGATGGCGCCAGACCGGCGACAATGTCCTCGAGCAGGTCACGGAAGGCCGGGCGCGACTTGATCTTCGCGTACCAGAGCTTGGCCTCCGGATGCCGGTCCCAGTCGATGTCACCGAAATAATCGGTCACTGACAGATGCGCCGCGGCGCTGAGATCGGCAAGCGACATCGCCTTGCCGGCAAGCCAGTTGCCCTGCTCGGCAAGCCAGTCGATATAATCCAGGTGGATATGAAGGTTGGTCATCGCCGCCCGCATGACCTCTGACGAGGGGTTGCCCCGCGCCGTCACGCGTTTCAGATAGCGTTCATTCAGCAGCGGCGCGCCAACCTCGACCACGAATTTGCGTTCAAACCAGTCTGTCAGACGCCGGACCTCGGCGCGCTCGGCGGCCGTTCCCCAGATCAACCGCCCGTCATCCGGCTCGGTTTCCTCAAGATATTCGGCAATCACCATCGTGCCGCACAACACATCGCCATCCTCGGTCACAAGAACCGGAACATCGCCAGCCGGATTCAGCGTCAGGAAATCCTCATGCCGATCCCATGGCGATTCAAGCTTGGGGAGAAAGACAAGGCGTCGCTCGCCAAGCATTAGCCTGACGGTACGCGACGCGCCATAAAGAGGATGATGATGCAGAACGCGCATGGCAAATCGCTGTTAATAGCCTGAAAACACGAGAAGACTAGCCGGGAAGCGGCCGCACGGCAAGGGGTCCTGTCGGCAATGCCGCCAGCGCCCCGGCCTTGAGTTCGTAGAATTGCAGCCGTTCCGGTTCGATAAAGCCCGGCCAGTCGATGCCATAGGGCGCCGCCGGCACGAAACCGAACCTTGGATAGTAATCAACCTCGCCAGAAACAAGCACCAGGGGCCAGTTACCACACCTGGCGCGTTCCAGCGATTCAGTGATCAGGGCCTGACCAAATCCGCGTCCACGCAATTCCGGGCGGACCGCGAGTGGGCCAAGCAGCAGAATCACCTGCGAGCCAAGCATGACCTCCCAGAAGCGCAGCGATCCGACCGGCATCCCGCCTTCCCGGATCACCAGACACAATGAATCAACCGGCGGCCCCGGCCGCAGGGCCCAGACCGAGCGCTCATGACGCTGTGGGCCGAATGCCTCGGCCATCAGCGCTTCGATTGCAGGAAGATCCTGGTTTGTCTGAACAGAGATATCTGACATGACATCCGATTACCGGAATTCACCAACACCGGCAACCATCTGGCGATACTGACACGCAGATCCACGCGCGCACCTTGTCCGGCGGCGGTGTCCGGCGGCCAGAAGACTAGGCCGACGTTGCCCCGCCAGCAGCCGCCGCCTCATCAAGCGGCATTTCCAGCCGCGCAACGATCTCCGTCGGCACAACCTGCCAGAACTTGCGAATCTCGACGTCCCATTCATTGAGCAGCCGTGCCGCCAGCGCCGAGTCAGTCGCCGTGGCATGCGCCTCGACAAGTGTCCTCAGCTCGGCCTCCCAATGCGCTGCGCCAATCCGCACAACCTGCAGGCTGGCCGGGTTGACCCGCGACATGAAAGTCTCGTCCGGGTCATAGACAAACGCCATACCCCCCGTCATGCCGGCACCGAAATTGTCGCCAACCTCGCCAAGGATCACCACCCTGCCACCGGTCATGTATTCGCAGGCGTTGGTTCCGGCACCCTCGACAACCGCGGTGGCGCCGGAATTCCTGACGCACAGACGCTCGCCTGCCTGGCCGGCGGCGAACAGCGTGCCGGAGGTCGCGCCATACAGCACCGTGTTGCCAATGATGGTGTTCTCATGCGCCACAAAGCTTGCCGCGGCCGATGGGCGGACGATGATCTTGCCGCCTGACAGCCCCTTGCCGACATAGTCATTCGCATCACCAATCACTTCAAGCTTCAGCCCCTGCGTGGCAAAGGCGCCAAGTGACTGGCCAGCCGTGCCGCGAAGGCGGACCGAAATATGGTCCTCGCGAAGGCCGGTCATGCCGAATTTGCGGACGATGTGCGATGACAGCCGCGTGCCGATGGCGCGCTGCGTGTTCTCGACATTGTAGGAAAGCTGCATCTTCGATCCGAACTGCAGCGCGGTGCTGGCATCACGCACCATCAGCGCGTCAAGCGTGTCCGGAACGGCCGTGCGCTCGCGGTCACGCGGGCTGCCTTCATGGCTGGCCCGCTCGGCCTGCACCAGAATCGGATTCAGGTCGAGATCATCCAGCGCGGCATCACCACGACTGACCTGGGTCAGAAGGTCGGTCCGGCCGATCACATCTTCAAGCGAGCTGAAGCCAAGCGAGGCCAGGATTTCACGAACCTCCTCGGCAAGGTGGGTGAAAAGCTGCACCACTTTTTCGGGCGTGCCCTCGAACTTGGCCCGCAGATCGTCGCGCTGCGTGCAAACACCAACCGGACAGGTGTTGGAGTGGCACTGCCGCACCATGATGCATCCCATCGCGATCAGCGCCGAGGTGCCGATGCCGTATTCATCGGCGCCAAGCATCGCCGCCATGACGATATCGCGCCCGGTCTTCAGACCGCCATCAGTCCGCAGCACGACCTTGTCGCGAAGGTCATTCATGCACAGAACCTGATGCACTTCCGACAGGCCCATCTCCCAGGGCAGGCCGGCATGTTTGATTGAGGATTGCGGGCTGGCGCCGGTGCCGCCGCCATGACCCGAGACGAGGATGGCGTCGGCCTTCGCCTTGGCCACCCCGGCGGCGATGGTGCCGATGCCGGTCGATGCCACAAGCTTGACGCACACCTTGGCGTCAGGGTTGATCTGCTTCAGGTCGTAGATCAGCTGCGCCAGATCCTCGATCGAATAGATATCGTGATGCGGCGGTGGCGAGATCAGCGTCACGCCGGGGGTCGAGTGGCGAAGACGGGCGATCAGACTGTCGACCTTGATTCCCGGCAGCTGTCCCCCCTCGCCGGGCTTGGCGCCCTGCGCCACCTTGATCTCGATTTCCTTGCAGCTGTTCAGATATTCGGCGGTGACGCCAAACCGTCCGGAGGCAATCTGCTTGATCGCGCTCGACGGGTTGTCGCCATTCTCGCGAAGCGTGAAACGCGCCGGATCCTCGCCGCCCTCGCCCGAGTCGGATTTGGCGCCGATCCTGTTCATCGCGATCGACAATGTTTCATGCGCCTCCGGGCTCAGCGCGCCAAGCGAGATCCCCGGCGAGACAAGCCGCTTGCGGATGCGGGTGATGGATTCGACATCCTCGAGCTTCACCGCGTCACGACCGGTCTTGAAATCCATCAGGTCACGAAGATTGACCGGCCCCTGGCCGTTCACCAGCGAGGAATATTTCTTCCAGCTTTCAAAGGATCCACTGTCACAGGCATGCTGCATGGCGTGAATCAGCTGGCCATCAAACGCATGGCGCTCGCCGGACCGGCGATAGCGGAAAAAGCCGCCAACCGGCAGAAAGGCATCAGCCGCGTCATAGGCCTTGCGATGCATTTCGGTCACGCGCGAGGCGATGCCGGTCAGGCCAAGGCCCGAGATCCGCGACGACATCGGCGGGAAGAATTTCGCCACCAGCGCGCGCGACAGGCCAAGCGCCTCGAAATTGTAGCCGCCGCGATAGGAGGCGATGACCGAAATGCCCATCTTCGACATGATTTTCAGCAACCCGTCCTCGACGGCCTTGCGATAATTGGCCACCGCCTCGGGAAGCGTCAGGCCGGACAGCAGACCACGGTCATGCCGCTCGGCAATCGCCTCTTCAGCAACATAGGCATTGATTGTTGTCGCGCCGACGCCGATCAGCACGGCGAAGTGATGAACGTCAAGACATTCACCGGTGGCCACATTGACCGAGGCGAAGGTGCGAAGCTGCTGGCGCACAAGATGCGAATGCACGGCGCCTGTCGCCAGAATCATCGGCAGCGGCGCGCGGCGGTCCGAAACCGCCCGGTCAGACAGCATCACATGTTCACATCCCGACCTGACAGCCTCCTCGGCTTCGGCCGCGATCCGGTCCATCGCCGCGGTGAAATCATCCGGCCCGTCAATGTCGAAGGTACAGTCGATCATCGCCGCCTTGCCATCGAGATAGGCGACAAGGGCATCCCATTCCGGCACCGTCATCACCGGCGAGTTCAGCACCAGATGGTCACATTGCTCGGGCGCCTCATCAAGGATGTTGCCAAGATTGCCAAGCCGTGTGCGCAGCGTCATCACATGGCGCTCGCGCAGGCTGTCGATCGGCGGGTTGGTCACCTGCGAGAAATTCTGCCGGAAGAAATGATGCAGGCCGCGATAGCGGTTGGACAGCACGGCCAGCGGCGTGTCATCCCCCATCGAACCGATGGCTTCCTTGCCGGTCTCGGCCATTGGCTGAAGGATCAGTTCCAGATCCTCCATCGTCCAGCCGGCCATCAATTGGCGGCGGCGGGCCTCGATCGCCGGCATCCGCCCGGACCCCTTGCCAGCATGCTTTGCCAGCAATGATTCCATCTGCTGGGCACGGCCGACCCATTTCGACCAGTCGCGCTTGCCGGCCAGCTCGGCGGTTAGTTCGGCATCGAGGAACATCTTCCCGCGCCGCAGATCGATACCCATCATCTGGCCAGGCCCGATGCGGCCACGTTCGACAATGCGATCCTCGGGAACGACAACCATGCCGGTTTCCGAGCCGGCGATGACCAGCCCGGTATCGGTGACGACATAGCGCATCGGGCGAAGACCATTCCGGTCCATGCCGGCGATGACCCAGTTGTCGGCATAGGCGGCGATTGCCGCCGGCCCGTCCCATGGCTCCATCACCGAATTGCAATAGGCATAGAGCTTTGCCAGCTCGTGATCACTGCCGACATCGACAGCGGCCGGGATCATCATGGTTTTCACCATCGGCAGATTGCGCCCACCATGGCCCATGAGTTCGAACACCGCGTCAAGCGCCGCCGAATCCGAGCTTCCCTTTGCCACCACAGGCTTCAGGTCGTCGATGGCATCGCCAAAAATATCGGACGCCATGCGGTCTTCGTGGCACGTCATCCAGTTCTGGTTGCCGCGAATGGTGTTGATCTCGCCGTTATGCGCCAGCACACGAAATGGCTGCGCCAGCTTCCAGGTCGGCATGGTGTTGGTCGAATAGCGCTGGTGATAGACCGCGAAGGAGGAGATGAAACGCGTGTCGTTCAGATCCGGGAAAAAGGCTGTCACCTGCTCGGCAAGGAACATGCCCTTGTAGATGATCGACCGGCTCGACATCGAGCAGATATAGAAATCCGAGATCAGCTCGGCCGTTACCGCCTTTTCAATGCGGCGGCGCACGGTGTAGAGCTGCCGCTCGGCCTCGGTCTCGTCGATATCGGCCGGCATCGAGAACATGATCTGCTCAATCTCGGGGCGGGTCGCGCTCGCCTTGTCACCAAGGGCCCTGGTATCGACCGGCACCTGGCGCCAGCCATAGATGAAATGGCCAACTGCCAGAATTTCCTGTTCGACAATGCAACGGCAGCGTTCCTGCGCCGCCAGATCGGTGCGCGGCAGAAAAACCATGCCGACGGCCAGCCGGCCACCATCATCATCATGACCGGTACGGGCAATGTGCTCGATGAAGAAATCACGCGGAATCTCGATATGAATCCCCGCGCCATCACCTGTCATGCCATCAGCATCGACGGCGCCGCGATGCCAGATGGCCTGCAGCGCCTCGATGGCGGCATCGACAACGGCGCGGGTCGGCTTGCCATCCTGCGCCGCCACAAAGCCGACACCGCAGGCATCATGCTCCATCTCCGGCCCATAGACCCCGGCGTCGGTCAGGCGGGCCTCATTGCGGGCGCGCCGCGCCAGATAACCCTTTGCATCGAAATTGCCGTCTTCGAATCTGGTGGTCTTGCTCATGAGTTCTGTCCCGTCTTTCGTCTCAGGCGCCAGCGGCGGCCCGCGGCGCATCACTCTGCGCCATGATGTAGGAATCGATTGCGGCGGCGGCATCGCGGCCATCGCGCACACCCCAGACAACCAGCGAGGCGCCGCGCACGATGTCGCCGGCGGCGAACACGCCGGGAAGATTGGTCATCATCGTGCGCCAGTCGATGTCGATGGTGCCCCATTTGGATACCGCAAGATCCGGTGCGCCAAACATCACCGGCAGGTCCTCGGGATCAAAACCAAGCGCCTTGATCACGAGATCGGCTGGAATTTCATGCGACGAGTCTTCGATGATCTGCGGCACCTGACGGCCGGTGGCATCAGGCTGGCCAAGGTGGATTTTCTGCGCCTGCACCGCGCGGACCTGATTGTCGCCAAGAAATGCCTGTGGCGCCGACAGCCATTTGAAGACAACGCCCTCTTCCTCGGCATTGGCCACCTCGCGCTGCGATCCCGGCATGTTGGCGCGGTCGCGCCGGTACAGACAGGTCACCGATTTGGCTTCCTGCCGGATCGCGGTGCGAACACAGTCCATCGCCGTGTCACCGCCACCGATGACGACAACATCGCGGCCCTTCGCGTCCAGCGTGCCACTGTCAAAATCCGGCACCGCGTCGCCAAGGCTCTTCCGGTTGGAGGCGGTCAGATAGTCGAGTGCCGGCACAATGCCTTCCATACCGACACCCGGCGCGTTGATGTCGCGCGCCTTGTAGACACCGGTGGCGACAAGCACAGCGTCATGCGCCGCCCGGATGTCGTCGAAACTGATATCGACGCCGATATCGACATTCAACCGGAAGGTCACCCCGCCATCCGCCAGCAGATCATGGCGTCGCTGGACAACATGCTTTTCAAGCTTGAAGCCCGGAATGCCGTAGATCAGCAATCCGCCGACCCGGTCATAGCGATCATAAATGGTGACCTGGTAGCCACGCTGGCGCAGCATGTCGGCGGCGGCAAGGCCAGCCGGGCCGGCCCCGATGATGCCGACTGATTCAGACCGTTCCGTGACCGGTTGCGGTGGCTGTACCCAGCCATTTTCAAAGGCTGTCTCGGTGATGTGCTTCTCGACCGCGCCAATGGTGACCGATTCGAACCCCTTCTCGATCACACAGCTTCCCTCGCACAGCCTGTCCTGCGGGCAGATCCGTCCACAGATCTCCGGCATGTTGTTGGTCTGCGCGGACAGCCTGTAGGCCTCTTCCATCCGGCCTTCGGCGGTCAGCATCAGCCAGTCGGGGATGTTGTTGTGAAGCGGACAGTTGATCTGGCAGAACGGCACGCCGCATTGCGAACAGCGCGACGCCTGATCCTCGGCGGCGGTGACGTCAAACTCGTCATAGATCTCGTCAAAATCCTGAACCCGCTTGGCCGCGCCACGCTTGTCCGGCATCTTTTTGTCGGTGGTGACGAATTTCAGCATCTTGGTCGACATGGTTCTGCCCCGTTGTCCTGCCCAGAAAAGAATGACGCGACCACCGGACAGATGCTCGCTTGGAACATCCGTCGCCTGGCACCGCGTCAGAAAAGTCAACAATAGTTACCCTTTTTTCCGGTGTTTCGCAAGGGTCATGCCTTCAAAATTGTGTGAGAATCATATTTCCAGTCATTTTAGGTCCGATCCGATACTAAATAGTGTGTGGTCTGTTCGGATTTTGACCTTGGCCGACTTTGGGCTTAGGTTGCTGGTCGTCCACTGAGCTGGCGCGATGGTGCCACACTCAATCCGGAGGAACATTGATGCCGATTCTGTTGATTATCCTGGTCGCCGCCGTCCAGGGGCTCACCGAATTCCTGCCGGTATCCTCGTCGGGGCATCTTGCGCTGATCCCGCTGGTCACCGACCACCCCTATCAGGGGCGGGCCATCGACGTGGCGGCGCATGTTGGCACGCTTGGCGCGGTGATGCTCTATCTGCGGGCCGATCTGCTGGCCATGCTGCTGGCGCTTCGACCCGGGGGCGACGCCTCGCAGCGCCAGTTGATTGCGCTTCTTGCCATCGCCACCCTGCCGGTGATCATTGCCGGCTTCATGATCAATCGAATTGACCCGCCCTGGCTTCTCGATCTGCGGACACTGGCCGTCGCCAATCTGGTGTTTGCCGCGCTGCTCTGGCATGCCGACCGGGTTGGCGCGCTTGGTCGCCAGATCGTCGATATGAAATACGGCGCGGCGATTGCCATCGGCCTGACGCAATGCCTTGCCCTGATCCCCGGCGCGTCACGATCCGGCGTGACCATGACGGCGGCGCGCTATCTTGGGTTTGACCGGCTGGCGGCGGCGCGCTTTTCGCTGTTGCTGTCGATCCCGACCATCGCCGGGGCCGGCCTGCTGAAAGGGGCTGACATCATCACCGAGGGTGACGTCGCGCTTGGCATCGATGCGGCGCTTGTGGCGCTGCTGTCATTCGGCTTTGCCCTTGCCGCCATCGGCTGGATGATGCGCTGGCTGGCACGGGCCGATTTCCAGATTTTTGTCTGGTACCGGATCGCGCTTGGATGCGCGTTGCTGCTGGCGATTGCCGCGGGTGCCGTGTGACCGGTCAGCCGTGCCGCGAAAACTGCCCGCCCGGGCGGAAGCAGCTGAGATAGCCCGCGATGATGGCGTCTACCGGCGTCGGCACAATGCCAAGCTCATTCAACCCGCGGGCGTCATCTGCAACCACATTGTCAACCGCCAGAAGCCGCACCTGATCCATGGTCAGGGGCGGGTTTGGCAACAGGCCGGTGAACATCGCGCCAAGCGACATCGCGCCAAGTGGCACCGGCACCAGAAGACGCCGCCGCCCGATGGCCTGCAAGGTGATCTTCATCAGCTCGCGGAAGGTGAAGACATCAGGCCCGCCAAGCTCGAAAATGCAACCTTCGACTGACGCTGCCCTGCCAGCCCGCGGCGCCTTGCGAAAGCCAAGCCCGACAGCCACGGCGTCAGCAACATCACCAACATAGACAGGCTGCATCCGCATGCCGCCGCCACCCGGAAGCGGCAGGGCGGGCGCCATCATGGCCAGCCCGGCGAACCGGTTGAAGAAGCTGTCACGCGGCCCGAAGATGATTGAAGGGCGCAGAACCACCGCCCGGGGGAATGCCTGATGAAGCGCCGCCTCGCCGGCGGCCTTGCTGCGGGCATAGGCGCTGTTCGAGTCGGCGCTGGCGCCGATGGCCGATACATGGACAACGTTCTTCATGCCAAGCTTTGTTGCCAGCGTGCCGATCCGCCCGGGCAGATCACCCTGGAGCGTCGCAAAACGCTGCGCGCCGCCCTCGGCGAGGATGCCGACAAGATTGACCACCGAATCAGCCGGCGCCATCACCCGCTCAAGATCCTCGTCGGAAAGCGCGTTGCCGGCGACAGGCATCACCTGCCCGACAACACCCATTGTCTTGAGGAATTTGGCGCGCTCGGCGTTGCGGCACAGCACAATGACCCGCGCGCCTTCACGGGCCAGCATTTCGACGATGGCGCGCCCGACAAAGCCCGACCCGCCGATGACCGCAACCGTTCTGTCCATGACAATCCCTATGAGTCGATTTCGTATCCTGAGAGAGTGATAGCGGCAAGGGTGGGCCGCCGTCCAGTGCAGATTGGGCCCAGCCATCATGGCCGGTCATAAAGTGGCGTGACAGCTGCACGGATTCGGTTGACAAGCCGGGCCGGCCGGCTATTCTGCGCGCCTCCGATGACGGGCCTCGCGGCCCGCCACGCCCCGATGCCCAGGTGGCGGAATTGGTAGACGCGCTGGCTTCAGGTGCCAGTGGCCATTAGGCCGTGGAAGTTCGAGTCTTCTCCTGGGCACCA
>JBMZTC010000035.1:0-20638 GCA_049623505.1 Puniceispirillaceae bacterium (SeqCode)
AATGCGAGGCGCAGATCTTTGACAGCTGGGTGCCGGACGCGCCGGTTCGCGCCGAGATGACCATGCCAGCCATGACTAGCGAGGCTGCGATGGCCAAACCGGTACGTGTAAACTTGTTCATTGAGCCTCTCCCTTGAGAATTCTCTCTATTGAGACGCGCGACCTGACGAGCCACCATCACGCCAGAAGCACGCAGTGTTGCGTCATATGTTCGACAGTTTCACGGATTGCCCAACCAGAAGGCCAGAAGGGCCGACAGCAGACCGAAAAGATGACGAAAACGATGAAACCGGAATCATCGTAACTCAGCCGAGGTTACCAAAAGGTTAAGCTGAGACGGTCAGAGCGTTATTTTCTTTTTGGCAAAGCTGGTGTAACAAATCGCATCGAAGCGGGTGTCGACCGCCATCAGATGGGAAGACTTTGAAGACCGCGTTTTTTCAACAAATGGGTTTTTTTCGACAAATGGGATTGTGACGATCATGAAGCAGACATACCGTTTTCTGACCGGCCCTGATGATCAGGCCTTCTGCAAACGCGTCAGCGATGCGCTTGCCGAAGGGTACGAGCTCTATGGCAACCCGGTGTTGGTTGCCGGTGACGGCGAGCGTTATTGTGGCCAGGCTGTCATCTTGCCAAACACCACAATCGGAGATGGAGACCGCGAGGATGACTGACGAATACCGCCGCGACACAAAACTTGTTCGCGGCGGCCTTGTTCGCACCGCATTCCAGGAAACCAGCGAAGCGCTGTTTCTGAATTCCGGCTATGTCTATGACAGCGCCGAGGAAGCCGCCGCCGCCTTTGCCGGCGAGGCTGACCGCTATGTCTATTCGCGATATGGCAATCCGACCGTGACCATGCTTCAGGACCGGCTTGCCGCCCTCGAAGGGGCCGAGGCCTGTCTTGCAACCGGCACCGGCATGGCCGGCGTTTTTGCGGCGCTGGCATGCCAGCTTGATAAAGGTGACCGTGTCGTTGCCAGTCGCGCGCTGTTCGGCGCCTGCTATGCCATCCTTCACGACGTCCTGCCCCGGTGGGGGATCACCACTGAATTTGTCGATGGCACCGACCTTGACCAGTGGCGCGCCGCGCTGTCGACCCCGGCGAAGGTGGTGTTTTTCGAATCGCCCTCCAACCCGATGCTGGATCTTGTCGATATCGGAGCTGTTGCCGAAATGGCGCATGCGGCAGGGGCGAAAGTCATCATCGACAATGTGTTCGCAACCCCGATTGCCCAGCGCCCGATGGAGCTTGGTGCCGACATTGTCATCTATTCGGCGACAAAACATATTGATGGCCAGGGACGGGTCCTTGGCGGCGCGGTGCTCGCTAGCGAGGATTTCATCACCGAGCGGATGCTGAAATTCTACCGCCAGACCGGCCCGACGATCAGTCCGTTCAATGCCTGGGTCCTGCTGAAGTCGCTGGAAACCCTGTCACTGCGGGTCGATCGTCAGGCGGCCAATGCACTTGACCTCGCAGGCTGGCTGGAATCACGGATGGACATTGTCGATCTGCGCTATCCGGGTCTGCCAAGCCATCCTCAGCACATGCTGGCGCAACGCCAGATGTCAAACGGTGGTTCGCTTATCGCCTTCACGCTTGGCGGTGGGACAGAGGCTGCCTTCAGGGCGCTAAACAGCCTGCGGCTGATCGACATTTCGAACAATCTGGGCGATTCAAAGACCCTTGCCTGCCATCCCGGCTCGACAACGCACAGCAGCGTCAGCGCCGCCGACCGGGCCGATATGGGAATCGCCGATGGCAGCATCCGCCTGTCCATCGGGCTTGAGGATATTGAAGATCTGAAGGCCGACCTTGACCGGGCACTTGCCGCCGCCTGACCGCCCCGATACACCG
Source organism: Puniceispirillaceae bacterium (SeqCode) (assembly GCA_049623505.1). Lineage (GTDB taxonomy): Bacteria > Pseudomonadota > Alphaproteobacteria > Puniceispirillales > Puniceispirillaceae > UBA8309. The sequence continues at coordinate 1,865 of JBMZTC010000035.1, forward strand.
CCAGACCTGTTCAGGCTTGCAGCCATGCGGCGCAGGCTGAATAATAACAGGAACAGACTGACGAACGGTGGCATGGCAACTGTCATTTCAGCACCCGACCATAAGTACTGGCCGAATACACAGCTGACCGGGCACGCCCGCGACGCGCCACGGAGACCAGCATGACTTCCATCGTGATCACCGGAGCCAACGGCTTTATCGGACGCCTGCTTGCGGACCGACTGACGGTTGGTACGGAAGTCACATTCGCTGGCAAGGCCAGAACGATCAGCAGGCGGATTCTTGTCGACCAGCACATTCCCCATGCCGCCGCCGATAACGCCGCCGGGAATGCCGAATGGATCAAGGGCGATCTTGGCGCGCTGATCGTCGAGAGGCCGGAAATCTTCACCACTGCGGATGTCGTCATTCACCTCGCCAGCGCCGTCAGCGGTGAATGCGAGGCCGATCTCGATCTGGGGCTGAACGCCAATCTGTTTGCCGGCATCGCGCTCGGGCGCTGCCTTGCCGCCGCCACCCACAAGCCAATGCTGGTCTTCTCCAGCTCGCTTGCCATATATGGTGGTACAGCTGACATGCCGCTTGCCGATCTGATTACCGACACCACCCGCCCGACACCCCAGAACAGCTATGGCGCGCAGAAGTTGATGCTGGAGGAATTCTATGCCGATCTGGCGCGGCGCGGGGCGATCTCGTCGCGGACGGTGCGGCTGATGACGGTCAGTGTGCGCCCAGGCAAGCCAAATGCCGCGGCGAGCAGCTTTTTATCCGGCATGATCCGCGAACCCCTGCAGGGCGAGAGTGCCACTGTGCCAGTTGATACAGCGCTTCGTGTCGTGCTGAATTCACCAACCGGGGCGGTGGACGGGCTGATGCACGCCATGTCGATAGAGGATGACAGCTGGGGGGCGCCACTTGGCCTCAATCTTCCCGGCATTTCGGTGACAGTCGGCGAAATGGTCGAGGCCTTGCGCGCGGTTGGCGGTGACGCTGCCGTGGCGCGACTGACCTTTGAACGTAACCCCACAATCGAACGGATCGTATCGGGATGGCCCACCGCGGCAACAAGCGAGCGCGCAATGCGACTCGGCTTTGCCGCCGACAAGCCGTTTATCGAGGCGGTCCGTGACTTTGCCGCATCGCTTGAGAGGAACTGACATCATGCATCTGGCCCGTTTTCCCCGTATCTCGCTGGCGCATCTGCCAACCCCCATTGAATCGCTGCCCCGGCTGTCAGCCGCGCTTGGCGGGCCGGAAATCTGGATCAAGCGTGATGACTGCACCGGGCTGTCGACCGGCGGCAACAAGACCCGCAAGCTGGAATTCCTGATGGCCGAGGCGCTGGCGGAAGGTGCCGACATGGTGATGACGCAAGGGGCGACGCAGTCAAACCATGCCCGCCAGACCGCCGCCGCCGCCGCGCGGCTGGGGCTCGAGTGCCATATCCTGCTTGAGGACCGGACCGGATCGAAGGCGCATAATTACAATCACAATGGCAATGTGCTTCTCGACCATCTTCATGGGGCGACCACGGAAATGCTGCCGCCGGGCGGAGATATGAACGCCATACTTGAATCGGTGGCCGCCAAACGGCGAAAGACCGGGTCCAGGGTCTACGCAATCCCCGGAGGCGGGTCGAACCCGACCGGCGCGCTTGGCTATGTCAACGCGGCGCTGGAATTGCTGACGCAGGTGAATGAGGCGGGACTTGCCATCGACCATCTTGTTCACGGGACCGGCAGCGCGGGTACGCAGGCCGGGCTTGTCGCCGGCCTTGCCGCCATGAACGCCAACATCCCGCTGCTGGGAATCAGTGTGCGCGCGCCACAGGCCAAGCAGGAGGAGAATGTCTTCGCTCTCGCCGCGGCGACAGCGGAGAAACTTGGCTGCCCCGGCGTGGTATCACGCGCGGATGTGGTGGCGAATTCCGATTACGTCGGCGACGGCTATGGCATCCCGACGCCAGGATGCCTTGAGGCGATTTCAATGTTCGCCGAACATGAGGGCATCCTTCTTGACCCGGTCTATTCGGCAAAGGCCGCCGCCGGCCTGATCGACCTGATCCGCGGCGGCCATTTCACCGCTGGCCAGCGAGTGATGTTCCTGCATACAGGCGGCGCGGCGGCGCTGTTCGGCTATGACGGCGCGTTTGACATGGCGGAAAAATGGACAGGTGGCAAGGCGACCGCCGCCTGACTGCATCACTGGCTGGAGGGGTTGTCATGACGGCTGGGCCCGTGAAGATCGGATTTGTCGGGCTGGGGCAGATGGGGCTTGTCATGGCCCCTCACCTTCTTCGTGATGGCTGGCAGGTAACCGGCCACGACCATGTCAAACCGGCAAACCTGCCAAACGGGCTCGGGTTTGCCGCCAGCCTCGATGACCTTGCTGGCAGCGATGCCATCATCACCATGCTTCCCGACGGCACCACCGTCACGCAGGTTGTTGACCATCTGGCCGCCGCCGGATGCCGGGCCCTGTTCATCGACATGTCATCCTCGCACCCCGATGACAGCCGCACCCTCGCGCACCGTCTTTCGCATGCCGGCCTTGATTTTGTCGACGCGCCCGTTTCAGGCGGTGTGGCGCGGGCGCGCACGGCCGAGCTGACGATCATGGCCGGCGGCAACGAGGCCGCGGTCACCGCCGCCCTGCCGGTGCTGTCCTGCATGGGGCGCGCGGTTCACCTTGGGCCAGCAGGATGCGGCCATGCGATGAAGGCGCTGAACAACTATGTGTCGGCCGCCGGCCTGATCGCCAGTTTCCAAGCGCTGGCGACCGCCATTGACAGCGGCATCGCGCCGGAACGGTTTCTTGAGGTGATCAACGGGTCAACCGGCCGCAACAACACCACCCAGGTGAAGATCGACAGATTCGTCCTGAATGGCAGCTTTGATTCCGGTTTCGCGCTGGCGCTGATGGAAAAGGATGTGTCGATCGCCGCCTCGCTTCTGTCCGATGCCGGCCATGACGGCGCGGTGACCGGGGCGGTGCTGGCACAGCTTCGCGCCGGGCTGGCGGCGCTTGGCGACGGGGCCGACCATACCGAGATGTACCGCGCCGTCACCGGTGATCTGCCCGCCTCGGGATGACCTGCCCCATCCCACTACAAAGTCCCGACACGTCTGGACAGGCGGGATCGGGACAGGCTTAATTAGATATCTGAAATGAAATGTCCGACGCACCGGACGCGACGACAAGCCGCCCCATGGGACACCCGCATGAAAAGCCGCCGCCGCCTTGCCATCATTCTGACCTATGCCGCTGCCGTGTTCCTGTGCGCCAAGGCCCAGGCCGGCGCCGCCAGCCTGACCACCCAGATCACCCTGGCGGCGCTGTATCTGGGACCGGCGGTCATGCTGCATTTCATCATCAACTGGATCTGGGGTGACGACAAACCAGCCTCGACCAACGAGGAAGATCAGCAGAAATAAGGGATCAGCAATAATCAGGCCCTCAATGCAGAGGCCTTCCCAGCCAGAGAGGATAATCATGAACTATATTGTTTCGACCATCTGGAAACATCCTGTTGATATGGACAAGGCGCGGATGCGCGAGGTTCAGTCGCAGTGGCGTGACAACGCCAACCTTGTGAATATCTACTGGTTCGAGATCGACAGCCAGACGCACGGGTCGGTCAGCATCTTCACATCAAAGGCGGCTTTCGAGGCGAATCTCGCCCTTCAGGAAGAGCATCGCAGCAAATCGACAAGCGAACACAGCATCACCATGACGCACGAGGCGCAGGGCGAATGTTTCGCCATACTTCACAGCCGGTAGTCTGAAAAACGGGGCGGCGATACAGGACGGCCCACATGCATCTGGGCAGGCCCATGCCCGCCAGCAGGTTCGCCGCCGGGCATGGGATATATGGTCAGGACCCCGGCTTGCGATAGGCCCCGGTGATGGATTGCGCCTTGCCGGCGATACCGTTGATGTCCACCACTTCCATGATCTTCAATTCCTTCATCGCGCCGGAAGCGGCGACGAGCATCTTAACCGCGGCAACATCGTCGAAGCTGTCAGCCTCGCCCATAATGGCGAAATCATACTCGCCGCGAAGAAAATGCATCGAGTGCATCTTGGCACCGATCTTTTCCATCATCCCGCTGACCGCGGCGCGCCGGTCATCTTCCGGGCTGGCGACAAACCCGCCAAGAGCTTCGTTTGAATAACTTCCAAGAACAAGAAACTGCATATCTACCTCCTGAGGTTAAAATGGGCTTGTTCCGATATGCCTGCACCACCAACTCGGCACCAACATGTCCGTTCGCATGTCTTCACAGGCACGATCATATTTCAGATATTCGGGTAGTCCGGCATTCGGGTAGTCCGGTTATTCAGCAAGCCAGGACATTCTGTAAGCCAGAACATTCAGGCCCGCCATGGTATCAGTATGCCATAGCCGGCCACGACCGCAATATGGTCACCCCACCCCGGCACAGAATGCCCCGGCGTGATGGCCGGAGTTCCAGCAGGGGGTGTTATTATCCGCCACCCGGTAGTATACCACTCGCGAACCAGTGACGCGGGTCGGGTGGTGGGACGGCACGATGCCGCCGCACACCCACATACGCGCCATGAACAGGATTGTTGATATGAAAAACTGGCTTCTTCGCCTGCCTGTGCTGGCGTGTCTGATAATGGGGAAAAGTGCTGTGGCAGATGAACTGCAAATTGACATCATTACCGAGGGCGACGGCGCGGTGGCCGAAGTCGGGACGCGGGTGAGCGTGCATTATGAAGGCAGGCTGGAGGATGGCGAGATATTCGATGCCTCGCGCCCACGCGGCCAGCCTTTCGCCTTTACCATCGGCGCCGGCCAGGTGATCCGCGGCTGGGAGCAGGGCGTCGATGGCATGAAAATTGGCGAGACCCGCCGCCTGACCATCCCGCCGGAACTTGGCTATGGTGCCGCCGGCGCTGGCGGCGTGATTCCGCCAAACGCGACACTGGTCTTCGAGATCGAGCTTCTGGACGTGTCGATTCCGGTCACACTTGCCGAGGCGACGCCGGAAGGTCTGTTGCAGGCGCGGGCCGACGGTGTCGTGATCATCGACATCAGACGCGAGGAGGAATGGCACGAGACCGGCATCATAGAGGGTGCCGAGACGGTAACGGCCTTTCAGGCAAGCGGCCAGGTCGACCCCGGCTTTCTGGATGGTTTCAGAGCCCTTGCCCCCTCACCCGACACGCCGATCATGCTGTATTGCCGGTCCGGCAGCAGAACGGCCAGCCTTGGCAACGCCCTGATCGAACAGCTCGGCTTTACCGATGTCACACATCTGACAGATGGCATTTTCGGCTGGATCGAGGCTGGGCAGCAGACAGTGGATTACACGCCCTAGATCGCCATCCATCCGGCGGACCGGCAGGGCCGAGGCCAACACACCCTTTCACTTCGCGAAACGCGGCACAGATGACCGACCAGGACAATATTCAGGAATTTGATCTCTTCATCATCGGTGGTGGGGTGAATGGCTGCGGGATCGCCCGCGACGCCGCCGGACGCGGGATGAAAGTTGGGCTTGCCGAGATGAATGATCTCGGATCGGCGACGTCGTCGGCCTCGACCAAGCTTTTCCATGGCGGCCTTCGCTATCTGGAATTCCTGGAATTCCGGCTGGTCAGTGAATCCCTGAAGGAACGCGAGGTCCTTTTGCGGGCGATGCCGCATATCTCCTGGCCGATGCGTTTCGTTCTTCCCTACACGTCGGGAATGCGGTTTGAAGGCGGCACGCCGGTATCGAAGATCGTCTCCGCCATCATGCCCTGGATGAAAGGACGAAGACCGGCCTGGCTGATCAGGCTGGGGCTGTTTCTTTACGACCATCTTGGTGGCCGCGAATTGTTGCCGGGAACGAAAACGCTGGACCTTCGCACCGATGTGGCCGGCACCGCTCTCAGGCCGGAATTCGTCAAGGGGTTCGAATATTCGGATTGCTGGATCGAGGATTCACGACTTGTCATTCTGAACGCGCGTGATGCCATGCGGCATGGCGCCGCCATCATGCCGCGCACGCGGGTCGTCAGGGCCAATCGCGAGGCTGGCGTCTGGACAATCACGCTTCGCGATGAAGGTAACGAAGGTGGCGAATGGCAGGTCCGCGCGCGGATGCTGGTCAACGCCGCCGGGCCCTGGGCCGAAACCATCATCCAGGGCGTGGTCGGCATGAATTCCCGTGACCATGTCCGCCTTGTGCGCGGAAGCCACATTGTCACAAGGAAGCTGTTCGACCATGACAAGAGCTATTTCCTGCAGGGCAGCGATGGACGGATCATCTTTGCCATCCCCTATGAAGGCGATTTCACGCTGATCGGCACCACGGACAAGGATCACCCCGATGCCGAGACACCGCCAACATGCACCGAAGAGGAAAGCGATTATCTGCTTGCCTTCATCGCCCGCTATTTCAAGGTGCCATTGACCGGTGATGATATCGTCTGGCGGTTTTCCGGCGTTCGCCCCCTGTATGATGATGGCGCCGACGCGGCGACGGCGGCGACCCGCGATTATGTGCTGAAGCTGGACAGGACCGACGGCGCGCCGTTGCTGAACATCTTTGGCGGCAAGATCACGACCTATCGCAAGCTTGCCGAGACGGCGATGGCCGATATCGCCCCCCTGTTTGACAACAGCCATGGCCCCTGGACGGCCGGCGCACCGCTGCCGGGTGGCGATTTCGCCGTTGCCGAGGTGGCGAGATTGATCTGCGAACTGCGCCGGCAGCACCCGTTCCTTGATGAGGCGTGGGCACGCCGCCTTGTTCGCGCCTATGGCACTGATGCCTTTGAAATTTACGGGACCGCGACAAAAGCGGGCCAGTGTGGCGAGGCGTTTGGCGCCACCATCACCGCGGCCGAACTCGACTGGGTGACAGCGCATGAATGGGTGGCGACAGGCGCCGATTTCCTGTGGCGGCGCAGCAAGCTTGGCCTTGTGGTAACCGACAGCCAGGCCGCCGCCATCGACAGCTATATCCGCACCCGGTCGGGCCTGGCGACGACAGGCGAATAGACGGCCGGGATTTGCGCGCGCTAACCAGCTTGGCGTGTGAGAAGTCTCTCAACATATGGCCAAGCCAGCTTGCCTTTGCTGGCCATCAAATCCAGATACTCATCATTCACCCAGCTGTCGATGCCAACATGGTAGGATGGCTTGGCACGCATGGTGTCGTACCACTTTTCAAGGTGGGGTTTGTCACGCCACATCTTTGAGAAATGGAGGTGATCCATGCGGGTCACATAGGGCACCAGCGCGATATCAGCCAGGGAATACGACTCGCCTGCAAGCCATGTATGACGCGTCAGGGCTGTGTTCATTTCGGTAAAGATAGTGTCAAAATTTCGTATCGCCGGCGCGAAGAACGCCGACTCGATGCCGCTCGCAACAAGGTCCCTGAGGCGGGCGCGCCGCGCCGGGTCGGGAATGCGATCCATATAGGCGCTGAGCTCTTCGGGGGTCCGGCCCTCCATATGCTGATACCGGAAGGCGACCGCATTGCAGATTGTCGCCAGATCAGCGTGAATGCCGTCGTCCAGCCTTTTCGCCCACGCCCTCATCCTGGCGCGGGCTACCGGCGCGGCGGGCTTCAACGAGGGATCGGGATAGGCGTCATCGATATATTCCATGATAATTGTTGATTCGATGATCACCTCGCCGTCTTTCGTGACAAGGGTTGGCACGACACCGTTCGGGTTCAGCTTTTTATAGTCATCGGTCCTTGCCTCGCCCTTTCTGAGAGACAGATGGACACTTTTCCACGCCAGATCCTTTTCGGAGAGCGTGATGCGCACCTTCTGGGCGCAGCTTGACATGTCGTTATGATAGAGGGTCAGCATGCGTAACCATCCAGTCAAATGTGGTGGAATATAATCATCTCACGCCTGTTCAGGCCCTGTCGTTCCGGCGTCAGCTGCTCACTGTCTCTCAAGCGTCAGGCTGGGCATCACCAGCCTTGCCGTCACAGTGCCGAGGAAGGACTTGGCCTGTATTCTGACCGGAAGCAACAGGTCCGGCCGTGCCTCCGCGACAAATATCAGAACATCTTCTGGCTTCGGTTGTTTTTCGCGCCAGCGTGACTTTCGCTGGTGACCGCCGGTCGGCTTGCCGACAAACCCGCACACCAACGCCCTGCCCTCGTAAGCGAACGGACGGTCTTTTTCCAGTACCTCTGTGCCAAAATCATGCAACGTAAGCTCAGACGTTCTCAGGCCATCATAGATCCGCTCCGACCCTTTGCAGGATCCGCTCTGTGAGATGCTGTTCAGCGCGTTCAACATCGCGCTGAACGGGTCGATCGCCCCATCGATATGCTTGTCAGCAAGCGGGAAGACCGTCTCCAGATCAAGCCTTGGCTGTCTCTTGGTGGCGGTGGAGCCTGTCCCCGGCGCCCACGTCGTAAGGGCCTCACGGGAGCGGCGTTTGGATATACCGGTGATGGACAGAGTGTGCGGCAGGTATCGCCCATTCTCAATTCTGCCGGTGAGTTCGGTGCGACCCCGATATTTCCGCAACGCGTCAGTCAAACCGACGGTCCGGGATGTGGCCACAAGTTCGAATGTGTCCTCACCAAAGACCCAGTCCGCGGTGGTGGTCGCCACGTCAACATCGCCCCACTCGACTTCGTAGGTAAGCTGAAGCGACATTGTCTTCGGCTGCGACACCACGGTGGCAGGCCAGACAAGCACCACGAAGGCCGCGACAAGACAACTCGCAACCTGCCCGGCACGCATCGCACCTTTGCTGGAGATCCGGTTGGCCAAATCATCAACACCAGCTTTGTCGAAGGAAAAATTCATAAAAAGAAATTTCATCACTGCTGTTTATTTGTCAGTTTCAAAATACCACTTCTTCATGATGGAAAACAAAGACGAAATCATTGAAATGGCTTTGTCCGATAAGGTTCCCTTTGCAACGATCGAGGAACTTTACGGGCTCAATGAGAACCAGGTAAAGCGCCTCATGCAGTCAGAATTGCGGCGTGGAAGTTATAAAGCCTGGCGAAAGCGTGTGGAGAAATTCTCCGCGCAACGAAGTTCTTACAAGCAAAGCAGCGGAAAACAGGACGGAAGACAGAGCGAAACGGATACCTGTCACCCGTCCCTGGTCTGAACAATTTTTAAATCTGAATCCGGTCATCGTTATGGAAAAATTTCTGTCCAAGCTGATTTGGCTGATCGGGTCGCTCCTGACTTTGAGAGTGGTGGTCTGGGTGTTTGAGCAGCGATCTCACGACAAGGAATATTGGCTTATATTTGCCCACGTCGTTCCCTTCCTTCTTGTGATTTACGGTTCCGCGTTTATTTTGCTTTTCGTGAAGTCCTGGGCATTCAGGAGACTTCGAAAAAGGGGAGATTGAGCAATGAATTTTTTCCTGAACAATCCAACCACTCATCAGCAGTTGAGTGATGATGAACTTGAGCGGCTTGCGCGAGAGAACCTTGAAGGCATCGAACGTCGCGCGGCGAAGGCGGCAAAGAAGAGTTGCGGATGTTGCGCCAGCGATGCCGATGGCAGCGATAGCTGCGACAGGAAAGATTGACGAAAAAGCTGAAAGCTCCGGCCACGATCCAGCAGCGCCTGCTTGATCGTCTGCAATTTTATCAAGCTAAATCAACTTTCTGACACCAGCCTCGAATCGAGAAGCTGTCCCTCACGCGCGAGGATGGGATAGGCGATGGACGCGATATGGCTGTTGAATTCCTTGAAGGCGAGGCCCGTCTCCAGATGCAGATCGCTTGATTCCAGACTTTCCACCCGCCCTTTCGCCAGCCGTTTCAGATGGCTCTTACGGCTCTTGCGCTGCCGGTGTGTGAATTCCCCCTTCTCTTCGAGCAAACGGCGCGCAATGCCGACATCACCGGAAACCAGAACATTGCCCGCCAGCGCGATGTTGGCGATCACCCGGTCATGCATGCTGCGAAGCTCGGACAGCCCTTCTTCCGAGAAGTGGATGCCGTCCCGATCCCGATTAACCGCCAGCTGCGACAGCGTCTTGGAGATCACATCACCTGCTGCCTCAATCGCGATGGCGAATTCGAGAAGGTTACGCAATTCCTTGCGGGTATTGACACTGCCATTCTGGCCACCATTCACGCCAGACAGATTGGCCACATAACGGCGCGTTCCATCAAGAGCGTCATTGATGATCAGGTCCTTTTTGATGATCCGGTTCATGCGGTCTTTGTCAAAGTCCTCTAGCAATCCCATCACCGGAAGCATCATCTCCTCTATGACCAGAAGCATCCTCTGGATCTCACGCTTGATGCTCGCAATGGCAAGCATCGGATCGTCCAGCGCCTCCAGATCCAGTACGCTTCGATGATGTCCGGGCATGTCGTCAAGGCCAGCCGACTCCTCCGGCATCAATCGTGCGGACAGACGCCCCAGCAAGCCACTGAACGGCACCGCCAGGAGCAGCAGGGCGTTGAACAGGACATGACCAAGAATGATCTTCTGACCGTCTCCTGCATCGGGCATAAACTCCATCAACGGAGACCGGTTGACGACCACCACCATGATCACAGCAGCCGTCCCGCGAAGGAGGGCATTCATTACCGGCACCTGCCGCGCTGCCGGCGGCATGGCCCGTGTCATCCATAGTGGCAGCAGCGAGGAGCCAAGATTGGCGCCAAGCATCAGCGATATCCCGACCATCAGCGGCAGGGCGTCGATCGCGACCATTGTCACGACCATCAACACCGCCGCCACCGAGGAATGCATGATGAATGTCAGAACGGCGCCGACAAGGAAGGCCGTGATGAAATCACGCTCCAGTAAGGTGGAAATCTGCGGCAGAAAGGCGCTGTCGCGGATCGGCGTGACGGTGCTGCGCATCAATTCCAGCGCGATCAGGATCAGCGCGACGCCAAGCACCGCCCGGCCAATCTGCTTCGGCATGGGGGATCGGCTTCTCAGGAACATCAGCCCACCCGTGACCAGCAACAACGGCGCCAGCCAACTGATCTCCATACTAAGGAACTGGATCACCAGTGCCGAGCCAAGATCGGCACCCAACATCGCCGGCAGGCCAATCTGGAAGGACAGTGTTCCGGCCCCAACAAATCCGGCCACCAGCATCGCGACGGCGACCGAACTCTGCATGATGGCGGCAAGTGCCAGCCCGGCAAAGGTCGCGCGGACCCGTGCCGTTGATCCTGTCATAAGCCGGCGGAACGAGGCGCCAAAGGCCCGCTCGATGCCGGTTCGCACCATGCGAACGGCAAACAGCAGCAGGATTGTCGCGCCAGCAAGCTCCAGAAGAAACTGAATGGTTACCATGCCGGACAGCGGCTATGCTTGTTGTGCGCGACCATAGGTGCCTGCATCGTCGGGATCAGATCTCCGACGCCTCTTCTGTGAATATTATTGCCAGCGGCTGGTGATCGGAAGCATCGGTCGTGCTCTGGACCTCGACTGCGGTGACAGCACCGGCGATGGCATTGGAAACAAAAAAATAGTCGCGGCAATGCGGCCCCTGCGGCCATTGCTGATGATCGAACAAACCGCAGGTCGGTGCATGCGGCGTGGCGCCATTAAGGGCACGCCAGGCATCGTGAAAGCGGGCTCCGTCACCGTCGACAGGCTTGATCAGGGTTGCGTAATCCTCATCATCCGGTACCGCGTTGAAATCACCGCACAGGACCGTCCGCGCCGGCCGCGGCGTCGCTGCATAGGGGTTATCCCCCGACACCTCGGGACTGTAGCCCTGATTGGCCAGGGTTTCGTCAAACAGATTGCGCAGACGCCGCATCTGTGCCACTCGTTGCGCCTTGCTGTGGAATTCGAGATGCGTGGTGGCAATCTGCAGCGGGCCCTCCGCTCCCTGGACAACCACTTCCAGTGCCTGGCGGGGCATGTGCTTGACCGGGTCGACCGGTGCCGGCTGTGGCAGCGGATGGGCAAAAGTCTGAATAATCGGCAGGTTTGTCAGGATCGCATTGCCAAACTGCCAACGCCGGCCGGTCCCAGAATGATACCGGTCGATGGCCGCCCCGAACAGCGTCTCGAACCCCGGAAACCGGGCTGCCAGCACCTGCAGCTGATCATGACAATTGCCGCCATCCAGCTCGGGATTGAAACGGGCGACTTCCTGCAGGCAGATGACATCGGCCGGCCCCATATCGACAATCACGTCGGCGATACGGCCAAGGTCGACCTTGCCATCAACACCAAGCCCACATTGTATGTTCCATGAGATGATGCGCATGGGTCAGCCGTTACCGCCACGCATCGCAATCAGCATGTCCGCCATTTCGGCGAAACCGGTGCCCCCCGGCCCGTCGGTGATATAGGTCGGCGGCAATTCGAGCTGGTCGGCGAAGGCACTGACATTGGCCACACCGACCGAATGGCTGAAGAAGCTGAACATGGGCCCATCATTCGGCGAGTCCCCACTGAAGATGAAACGCTGCTCGGCGGCATTGATATCAAGCCCGAGCACATCGCGCGCAAAATGTCTTGTCATTGTCAGCTTGTCATAGCTGCCAAACCAGGCATTCACATGGATGGAACTGACCTTCACCGTGGCCCCGCCTTCCTTCAGCACGGCGACTATCTGCGCGATGGCCGGCTCATCGAGAGGCACGACATCTTCACAGAAATCGATCGCCAGATCGGTCTCGCGATAGGCCTGATCAGCCGAGATACTGGCCCCGGGGACAGCGGAGAGCACCGCATCGCCAAGCGCCATCAACCGTTCGGAATTATACCGGCGCGAGGCCGCATCATCGGCATAGTAGCGCCGCATCTTGCGGTTGCCGCGATCATAGTGAAAATAAAAGGCGCCATTCTCGCCGACGACGCCATCCACCGGCCAGAGGCGGGCGATCATGTCACACCATCCCGCCGGACGACCGGTGATCGGCACCACGGCGAGGCCGTTGTCACGAAGCCGTTCCATCGCGCTGTAGGACGTGGCCGGCAGCTGCCCGTCGGTGGTCAGCGTGTCATCGATATCGGTGAAGACACCGATCAGCCGACGACCTGCATCGGTAGACAGTTCTACCAGAGGCTTCATGCCGCCCTCCTGTCGACCCAGCGCTCGAGACTCGCCACATCATCAGACGTCGCCTTCAGCCCCAGTTTCGTGCGCCGCCACAATATATCCTCGGCCGTGCGCGCCCATTCATGCTGCACCAGATAGTTCGCCTCGCATTCATAGAGACCCGGGCACAGTTCAACACCGAGGCAGGCTTCACTGCGCACACCGTCCAGCATAGTCTTCATCCGCGTCCCGTAGGACAGCGCATAGCGGTTCAGAAGCGCCGAATCGAGGAACGTGTATTTCGCCTCTACACTGGCTATGAAGTCATCGAGATTGCTGTCTTCAATGTCGCCGCCGGGCAATGATACACGGGCAGTCCAGGCCCCGGTGCTGCGCCCCATTAGCTCCATGATCCGGTCTGTTGCCTGTTCGGCCAGCTTTCGGTAGGTGGTGATCTTGCCACCCAGCACCGACAGGGCCGTTGCGCCGCTGGCTGTCTGTTGCACATCCAGCCGATAGTCCCGCGACACCTTCTTGGCATCGCCCTCGCCGCCAAGAAGCGGCCTGACGCCGGCATATGACCATATAATATCGTCACGGCTGATCTGCTGCGTGAAAAAGCGGTTGGCTGTCTCGCAGATGTAATCCAGCTCATGGGTCGAGGCGCCGATCGTGTCGAGGTCGCCTTGGAAATCATCATCCGTAGTGCCGATCAGGCTGTAGTCTGACTCATAGGGAATGGCAAAAACGATGCGCCCGTCCGGATTCTGGAAGATATAGGCATTGTCATGGTCAAACAGTTTGGGAACGACGACATGGCTGCCGCGCACCAGTCGCGCCGGATGCGTCTGCACCTCCTCAATCACCGTCTCGAGGCACCGTGACGCCCACGGACCTGCCGCATTCACCACCATACCCGCGGTCAGTTGCCGGGACCGCCCGGTACAATGATCCTTGAGGGTGACGACCCACCCGCTCCCTTCGGGCTGCGGGCCGGCCTTCAGACATTCGGTGCGGGTCAGGATGTTGGCACCGCGTTCCCGTGCGTCAAGCGCATTCAAGACCACCAGGCGCGCATCATCGACCCAGCAATCATAATAATAGGCGCCGCTGGTGATGTCCGGCTGAAGCGACGCCCCATAGCGGGACTCCTTGAGGTCGACGCTTCCTGAAGCTGGCAACGTCTCGCGCCCGCCCAGATGGTCATAGAGAAACAGCCCCAGCCTGATCAGCCACGCCGGCCGCACACCCGGGCTGTGCGGCAGGATGAACCGCAGTGGGCTGATGATATGCCGCGCGGCCGCCATCAACACTTCACGCTCCATCAGCGCGGCACGTACAAGCCCGAATTCATAATGCTCCAGGTATCGAAGCCCGCCATGAATCAACTTGGTGCTGGCCGAGGATGTCGCACCGGCAAGATCACCCTTCTCGCACAGGGTCACACGAAGGCCGCGTCCGGCCGCGTCCCGCGCGATCCCGACGCCGTTTATGCCACCGCCGATGATCAGAATATCGGTGTCGTAACCTTCCGTCATTTGATCCCTGCATGCATGAAGGACTGGACAAACTGGCGCTGGAACAGAAGGAAGGCGACCAGGAGCGGCGCCACCGCCAGCAATGTACCGGCTGTGATGATCGACCATTCGACGCCGGACTCGGGCGCGCCGAAAATGGCCAGCCCAACCGTCAATGGCCGGGTATCGACAGAATTGGTGATCACAAGGGGCCAGAGAAAATTGTTCCAGTGGTAACTCACCGAAACCAGCCCGTAGGCGACATAGGTCGGCCGTGCCAGCGGCACATAAACCTTCAGCAGAATCTGGATCAGGGAACATCCCTCGACCCGCGCTGCATCCTCCAGCTCCTTTGGGATTGTCTTGAAAGTCTGCCGCAGCAGGAAGATGCCAAAAGCGCTGGCCATATAGGGGAGGCCGACACCGGCAATGGTGTCAACAAGGTTTAGCTTGGCCATGGTGGTGTAGTTCTCGACGATCAGCACCTCCGGCATGATCATCAGCTGCAACAGCACGAAAACGAAGGCGACCGACTTCCCGTAGAAATCGAACCGCGCAAAGGCATAGGCCGCCAGCGTGCACAGCACGAACTGTGCCACCAGGATCGAGGTCACCAGCATGAAGGTGTTGACGAAATATCTGGCAAAGGGTGCCTGATCCCAGGCAATACGGAAATTCTCCAGCGTCAGTGGCGCGAACAATTCGAAACGAATGGCATATTCCGCCGGATGGAACGCGCTCCAGAACGCATAGATCAGCGGTGACAGCCACAGGATGGCCAGCAACCAGGCAGCCACATTTTCAAGCTGCGCGAAAACAGATATGGAACGTCCGCCCTGGATCATTGGTAATGTACCCGCTTGTCAAGAAAGACGAACTGGCCGACCGCGATCAGCGCCAGCACCACCAGCAGCACCACCGTGAGCGTCGACGCATAGGCCTGGTCAAGGAAACTGAAGGCCACCTCGTAGATGTAGTAAAGCAGCAGCGAGCTGGCATTGTCCGGCCCGCCCTTGGTCAGGATGAACAGCTGGTCCACCAGCTTGAAGGAGTTGATGACGGCGTTGATCAGCACGAAAAGGGTCGTTGGCATGAGGATTTGGAACAGCACCCGCCGGAAGAAATACCAGCGGCTTGCCCCTTCCAGCTTCGCTGCCTCTTCCAGTTCAGGTGATACCGACTGCAAAGCGGCAAGATAGAAGATCATGAAAAAGCCGGCTTCCTTCCAGATGGTGATGACAATGATACAGCCAAGCACCGTGCCGGGGTCGCCGAGCCAGTTGTGACTGGGAAACCCGAACAGCCGCGAGATCTGGTCGATCAACCCGATATCCGGCGTGTAGAAGAAAAGCCAGATATTGGCCACGGCAATCATCGGCAGAATGGTTGGCGTGAAATAGGCCATCCGTGCCAGCGATTTCAAGGGCAGCTTACCGTTTACCCACAAGGCCATGAGGATAGCCAGCGCGATCGACACGGGAATGGTGCCGATCGCATAGATGACATTGTTCCAGGCCACCTGCCAGAACACGTCATCCTCAAGCATGTATTCGAAATTTTCCAGCCCGACAAATTCGGCCGGGCGTAGGGCCGTGCCCTGTGAGTAGAAGCTTTTCGCCAGCGTGGCCAGCGTCGGATAATAGGTAAATGCAATGAGAAAGATCGCCGCTGGCGCGAAAAGCAGCCAGCCATAGACAGACATCATGGTCGAGCGTCTTGTCATTTTACGGGGTCCCGTAGCGGCATCATTGATCAGAACTGGACAAAAGCCCCGGCAGCACCGCCCGGTGCTGCCGGAGATGTTGGAGGATCTAGCGGTAACGCTTCAGCAGACGATCAGCCTGCTTCTGGGCGGCACCAAGAGCTTCAGCCGGCGACTTCGAACCGGTCAGGGCCGACTGAATGGCATCATCCAGCAATTTGCGGACACGGCCTGTCTGGTAGGTGGACAGTTCCGCCGTGGCAAATTCCAGCTGGTCGCGGGCAACGGCTGCCGGCGGGAACTCCTTGACATAGGCCTTGAGTGCCGGCGTGGCATAGGCATCGGCACGCGTGCCGAGATAGCCCGTCTTCATGCTCCACTCACCGGTCCTGCCAGGCTGGGTCAGGAACTTGATCAGCTTCAGCGCCGCAGCCTTTTCCTCGTCAGAGCTGTCCTTGAAGATGTAGAAGTTGCCGCCGCCGGTCGGTGTGCCGCGACGCTTTTGTGCCGGCAGCATGGCGACACCAAAGTCGAACGAGGCATTGTTCTTGACCGTGGTCAGGTTGCCTGTCGAGTGCCACATGATCGCGGTCTTGCCTTCGAGGAAGTTCTGGCGAAGCGTGCCCCACTCGATGGTGCCGGCCGGCATGATTCCGTGATCGGAACCGAGGCTCTTCCAGAATTCCAGCGCCTCGACCGTTGCCGGGGCATCGAAATAGGTCTCGTTGCCATCACCGTTCATCAGTGTCTGGCCGTTCTGCATCGCCAACGCACCGAACATCCAGTAAGGATAGCCTGTGGACGGGATCATCGCGCCCCACTGCTCGACGTTATCGCCGTTCTTCTTGGTGAGCTTCTTGCCGGCAGCAACCAGCTCATCCCATGTTGCGGGCGGGTTTTCCGGGTCCAGCCCAGCCGCCCGGAAAGCGTCCTTGTTGTAATACATCACGATGGTGGAACGCTGGAACGGGATCCCCCAGGTCTTGTCCTGCGTGCGCCCGTTTTCCATCAGCGCCGGGTAGAAGCTGTCAAGCCAGGCCTTTTCGTCAGCGGTCTTCACCACATCGTCAAACGCGACGATCGCGCCCTGCTCGATCAGCTCGTAGATATCGATCGAGAACATCACCGACAGCTGCGCCGGCTCACCGCTTTTCAGGGCTGCCAGCGCCTTGATGCGGGCATCGTTATAATTGCCGGCATAGATCGCGTTGACATTGATGTCCGGATTTTCCTTTTCAAAGTCGGCAACCATCCCATCAACAATCTTGGTGAGCGCCCCGCCGACCGCGACAGGATAATACATGGTTAGTTCGACCGCGGTGGCGGCCGATGTCAGGCCAAGGCTCAATGCCGCAGCAAGCGCCAGCCTCTTGGCAGAATGTTTTAGTATCTTGAGCATCGTTTCCTCCTCTTGGATACGGCGACCGCTTTCCCGGCCATGATCCGTCCTTGGCTCAATAGACGGATATCTTTTGATCAAGCCCTACACGCTGCAGGCCTTGACGTTGTCTTCCCTCTTGCCACTGGCAGCGTCGAACACATGGACATGGCTGCCTTCCCAGCTCAGCCGGGCTGTTGTGGGCTCGGTCAGCCTCATCTGACCGGGCCAGCGCACGAGGATCGGCTGGCCCCCGATGCGTGCGTCAATCATCGTTTCCGACCCCAGATAGTCAGCGCTGACCAGCTCGGCCGGTATGCCTTTGCTGTCCGAAATCGTGACATTTTCGGGACGAATACCGACGATCATAGGACGATCCGTCTTCTCGAGGATCCTTGTGCTGTTTTCACCGTCGATCACCATGCCACCACCGCCCGCCACCAGGTTCAGCAACCGCATGGGCGGGGTGCCTATGAAGGAGGCGGCGAAGGTTGTCATCGGCCGCTCATAAAGTTCTTCGGGCGTGCCTTCCTGTTCGATCTGGCCATCCCGCATCAGGATCACCTTGTCACCCATGCTCATGGCTTCAGCCTGGTCATGGGTGACGTAAATTACCGTCATGTTAAGACGTTGCTGTAATGCGCGGATTTCCACTCGCATATCGTGACGAAGCTTTGCATCCAAATTGGACAACGGCTCATCCATCAGGCAGATGTTGTTCTCCGCGATAATCGCGCGAGCAAGGGCTACACGTTGACGCTGTCCACCAGAGAGCTGACCGGGCTTTCGTTCGAGCACCTCCTGCAGACCAACAATCTTGGCAACCCGTGCCAGGCGTTGTTCGCGCTCGCCGGCTGAGACCTTGCGAACTTTCAACCCGAATACGATGTTTTCCTTGACGCTGAGATGTGGAAACAGGGCATAGGATTGGAATACCATTGAAAGAGCGCGCTCCGATGGCGGCGCATCCGTCACATCATTCGCCCCGATTATCAAACGCCCCTCAGTGACCTCTTCCAGCCCAGCGATCATTCGAAGAGTTGTCGATTTTCCACATCCCGAAGGACCAAGCAAAATCGCAAAGCTACCGCTATCCACATTAAATGACACATTGTCGACGCCGGTCGTCGATCCCCAGCGTTTTGTAACCCTCTGTAGCTCAATCGCCGCCATTACAGCCTATCGCCT
>JBMZTC010000036.1:0-20342 GCA_049623505.1 Puniceispirillaceae bacterium (SeqCode)
CATCATAAAAGGCAAGCACGGCGTCGTTATCCTTGCGGACACAAAAGCTGACCTTGGGACAGCCACGTTCGATCAGGAAGCCCTCTGCCTGATGCATCAATCGCGCGCCGATGCCAGTACGCTGATATCCCGGGGCCACAGCGAGGTAATTTATGCTTCCGCGGTGGCCATCATAACCAACCATGACCACCGCGATCAGATCAGATCCTGATGTCGCAACCCAGAACGCGCCGTTACCATCGGTCAGTTTTCGGGCAATGTCCCTCCGGGGGTCATTCCAGGGTCGCAGCAGACCGCAGACATCCCAGAGCGCTATCACCGCATCGGCATCCTCAGGACAGAAATCCCTGACAACAATCTGATGGTCCATCATGCTTTATCGCGGCCGGTTGATAACGCCGTCATCTCATAGGTGATCCAGTCCGAGCGCGCTGATATCCTGTCATACAGCCCACGGGCCCGATAATTACCGTCCCTTGTGATCCAGCGCACGACAGCCCACCCCCGCGCCGCCGCCATATCGTCGATTTCACGCAGCATTGCCTCACCGGCCCCGCTGCCGCGCTGATCCGGATCGACAAATAGATCGTCAAGAAAACCGACCTCGGCGCCACGTAGCGGCGATGGCATTGCCCGTACATGCGCCAGGCCAACAAGCCCCGCCGCCGCCGTTTCCGCGACGAGGCCTTCACAAACATGCCCGGGATCGAGAAGCCATCCAAACAGCCGGTCCAGTTTCACATCATCGGTATCGACCCGGTAAAAATCAGCATAGCCGCGATACAGGCGTTCCCAGCCTTTCCGGTCAGATTGACCAACAGGTCTGACGTTGATCATTGCCTAAACCTCTTCAAGGTGACGGTGAGCCTGTATACCGGTGGGGTGAATATATTTGTTTGATGGGTGGTTTTGAATTGAAGAAACAATGATTGCCGGTATCGCAGAGTTATTTATTAATCAAATTTCAGGGTAATGATTGCTCCCTCGTAAACATAAAATCCCCTGTTAGAACCATCCACAGTTATAAAAGGATAGAGCACCCTCCTATCGACAACTTTTTTTCCATTGCAAGTAATCCGATGCACAAAGACCTTTGTGTTTTCGTTCACCAGACCATTTTCTGCGAATACTTTTGAAAACGCTTCATCTTCGTTAACCAATTCGAATTCCTTGTTCCCAAGAAACTCTTTTATTGTATAGGCGTTATAAGTCTTGGACTGCCCGGCGTAATCGCAGGAGTAAAAGACACCGTCTGCCCATCCTTTGAAAAATTCCTGCTGCTTGCCAAGGATCTCCTCTTCTTCGGCGTACCACAACTCTCCAAAGTATCCAGTAACAGTCCACTTGGTATCTATGTATTGCGCAGACAAAATCGAAGGAAAGGTCAAATGCAACCCCACCACAACCAATCTGTTGACATTTTTATAGAATAAATTCAATAAATTATTCTACAGTAACCGACTTGGCCAGATTTCGCGGCTGGTCGACATCTGTGCCCTTTTCGAACGCTGTCAGATAAGCCAGTATCTGTACCGGCACGGTCAGCAACAACGGTGCGAGCAACGGATCGACATTCGGCACCGTGATCACCTGATCGGCAAAATCAACCACACTGGCCGCGCGCTCTTCCGTTACCAGAATAATCCGCGCACCGCGCGCACTCGCCTCCTGAAGATTGCTTGCCGCCTTGCCCATCACCTCATCGGCGGCGAGAAGCGCGATTACCGGCAGCCCCTCTTCAATCAACGCAATTGGCCCATGCTTCATCTCGCCAGACGCAAATCCCTCAGCGTGGATATAGCTAAGCTCCTTGAGCTTCAGAGCGCCTTCCATCGCCACCGGGAACAGCACGTCACGGCCAAGATACAGCGCCGATCGTGCTGTGGTCAGCGAATGCGCGAGAGGGCGGATCTCATCAAAGAGCCCCAGCGCCCTGCCAATCATTGAGGGAAGTCCCTGAATGTGAGTGTGGATTTCATCGCGCCGTTGCGCGTCGATAGCGCCCCTGGCCTCGGCCAACGCAGCGGCAAAACAGATCAGCGCTGTCAATTGCGCCGTGAACGCCTTTGTGCTGGCCACCCCGATCTCGGGTCCGGCGCGCGTTGGCATGACAAGATCAGCTTCACGGGCGATCGTGCTTTCAGCCACATTGACAAGGCCGATTGTGCGCAATCCAGCCGCGCCGGCATGACGCATCGCCATCAGCGTATCGAGGCTTTCCCCAGACTGCGAAATGGCAATAGCCGTGCTGAAAGCGCCTGTAACTGGCTTGCGGTATCTGTATTCGGACGCAATCTCGCAAGATACAGGCACCCGGGCCAGCGCCTCGATCCAATAGCGCGCCACCATCGCCGCGTAATGGCTGGTACCGGCCGCCAGCATGACAATGCCGTCCATGCCCTGCATATCTTCTCGAGACAGCGGCGTCGACAGCGTTCCATCCGGCCCGGTCATGGCAGCAAGCGTATGCGCGATGGCGTCTGGCTGTTCATGGATTTCCTTTTCCATGAAGTGCCTGTACCCGCCCTTGTCGACCATCCCCTGGCTCGCCGCGACAATCACCATCTCACGATTGACAGGCATGCCAGATGCGTCAAAGACCTGCGCCGAGTCCGGCGTGATGATGGCGAAATCATTGTCCTTCAGATAAATCACATTCCGGGTCAGATGCGCGAGCGCAACAGCATCGGACCCGACAAAACTGGCACCTTCGCCAAGACCGACCGCCAGTGGCGAGGCATTCCTGGCAACAATCATCATGTCGGGATGGTCTGTATGCATTGCCGCAAGGGCGAAAGTTCCCTCGATCCGCGAGAGAACCTCGGCGGTTGCCTCCTGCGCTGACAGACCCCGGTCAAAGGCCGCGAGAAACAGGTGTGCCAGCACCTCGGAGTCGGTCTCGCTGGCGAATTCATGCCCGGCGGCACGAAGTTCCAAGCGCAACACACCATGATTTTCGATTATGCCATTATGAACAATCGCAACCTTGTCGCCGGCAACATGCGGGTGGGCGTTTCGCTCTGACACACCGCCATGCGTTGCCCAGCGGGTATGGCCCAGCCCAGATTGCCCACCAAGAGGCTGATCGCGCATCGTGGCGGACAGGGCGCTGAGCTTGCCGACCGCGCGGTTCATGGCAAACCCGCTGCCTGTCTGGGTTACAATTCCAGAACTGTCATACCCTCTATATTCGAGCCTTTTCAGGGAATCGAGAAGTGTCTCTGCACAATCCTGAAGCCCGACGACGCCCACTATACCGCACATGTGCCCGATTCCATTTGTTGGGCCCACACGGCAATCACTGCACGCCAGACCATTTTTCAAGGTTTAAACCCGCGCAGAATAGCCGCAGAGTGCGGCAGAACAAAGCACCATTCGCATTCTGTTTTTCACGCTGTGCAGAATATGCCAAATCACGGTTCAGATTGATGAATGACGGTCATTCCGGTTATATAGATCCATGGAATTCACATCTATCATCCTCGCCGCCGGCAAAGGCACGCGCATGCGATCATCGCTCCCAAAGCCGCTGCATCGGGTGGGCGGACACCCTATGCTGGGCTGGTGCATCGACGCCGCTCGCGCTGCTGGCGCCAATCGGACCGTCGCCGTGCTGGCACCTGGCTCCGATGACATTCAAAACTGGCTTGACGGAACAGCCGTCGCCATCCAGCGAGACCAGCTTGGCACCGGCAGCGCCGTTGCCGCGGCGCGCGACGTCGTTGGACCAGACAATGGCATTGCCATCATCATGTTTGCCGATACGCCGCTTGTAAGGGCTGAAAGCATCGCGACCCTTGTCAGCAAAGTTGAGGATGGCGCCGCAATCGCCGTGGCAGCGTTCCAACCTGCCGACCCGTCCGGATATGGCCGCCTTGTGAAGGGCAAAAATGGCGTCATTGAAAGCATCGTCGAAGAGCGGGACGCCAGCGATGAACAGCGTCTTATAGGCCTGTGCAATGGCGGCATCATGGCCGCGCGGACACCGCTGTTGTTCGACCTTCTTGATCGCGTCACCAATGATAACGCCAAAGGGGAATATTACCTGACCGATATTGTCGCCCTTGCGTCTGGTGATGGCCACCGGGTCGCGCATATGGTGATTGATGAGACCGAAATCCTGGGCGTTAATGACCGTCTTGATCTGGCAGCCGCCGAGGCGGCGCTCCAGTCACGACTCAGAAAGACGGCCATGCAGTCAGGCGTGACAATGGTCGCCCCGGAAACGGTATTCATCGCCGCTGACGCCGTTATCGAACCTGATGTGATCATCGAACCGCATGTTGTGATTGGTGGCGGCTGTCATATCGGCGAAGGCAGCGTCATACGCGCCTTTTCCCATCTCGAGGGCACCCGGCTCGGCGCCTGTTGCATCATTGGCCCCTATGCAAGACTGCGCCCCGGCACCGAGACCGGAGACGGTGTGAAGGTGGGGAATTTCGTGGAGATCAAGAAGGCGCATCTTGGTGCCGGTGCGAAGGCAAATCATCTGACCTATCTTGGTGACGCAACAATTGGCGCCGGGGCCAATATTGGCGCTGGCACGATTACCTGTAATTACGACGGCTTTGGCAAATATGAAACGTTGATCGGTGACGGTGCCTTTATCGGCTCGAACACAGCCCTTGTCGCGCCCGTGACAATCGGTGCGCGCGCGATCATTGGTGCCGGCAGCACAATCACCCGCGATGTCGGCGCTGACAGCATTGCCGTCGAAAGGGCCCATACATCCGAACGGGCTGGCGCCGCAGCGAAATTCCGCGAAACCCGCCAGACCAAGACGAAACAGACCAAAGCAGAGTAGTCCAAGGCATAGTTCAGGAGTTGAGTTCCATGGAAGCGTCCCTTCTCGCCGAACGGTTGCTGGCCCTTCAAGGCGGCTCGATCATGGTGATCGGAGATGTCATGCTCGACCGGTTCATTGACGGCACAGTCAGCCGTCTGTCCCCTGAGGCACCAGTCCCAATCCTTGAAAAGACCCATGACAGCATCATGCCGGGCGGTGCCGCGAATGTGGCCATCAATCTTGCCAGGCTTGGCTGTGATGTCAGGCTTTTGTCGGTTACCGGTGGCGATACGGCAGGGCTGCAGCTGGCGCAAATCCTTGGATCGAATCTGGCAATTGATTTTCACCAGGTGGTCGACAACGCCCGGCCAACCACCACGAAGACAAGATTTCGCGCCGACAAACAGCAGGTGCTTCGCGTCGATGAGGAGGTCAATACACCTATCGACAGGGAAACAGCGGCTCAATTGATCGCCAGTTTTGCTGACAGCCTGCCGGGGGTGAAGCTGGTTGTGCTGTCAGATTACGCCAAGGGGGCCGTGCCAGCCGACGTGATCTCGCAGATCAGGACGATGGCAGGCAAGGCCGGAATACCCTTTATCACCGACCCAAAGCTTGCCGATTTTTCCATTTATGCGGGCGCGGACATGCTGACGCCAAACCTGTCCGAGTTGAAGGCGGCTGTGACACTGACCAGCGATGAACTTGAAGACATCGCCGCGGCAGCCAGTGGTCTGGCGAAATCACATCAACTTGGGTCAGTACTGGTGACGCTCAGCGCGCGCGGCATGCTTCTGGCGCACGAAGACGGAACATGGGATCACGACCCCACCAGAGCGCGCGACGTTTTTGATGTCTCGGGGGCTGGCGATACGGTCATCGCGATGATTGCCGCGGCGCTGGCTGGCGGGATGACAAGAGCCGAGGCGGTGACGCTGGCCAATATTGCGGCGGGTGTTGTCGTCGGAAAGGCAGGCACAGCTACCGTCAGCCCGGGCGAAATCATCGCAATGGCCAGCCCGACAGTGCCGAACCTCGGCGTGCCAGATCTTGCGGCAAAATGTGAATCATGGCGCGCGAAGGGCGAACGGATCGGCTTTGCCAATGGCTGCTTTGACCTTCTCCATCCAGGACACATCCATCTGCTGACAAAGGCTGCCGCATCATGTGACAGGTTGATCGTCGGCCTGAACAGCGATGCCTCGGTCAAGCGTCTGAAGGGTGAAACAAGGCCGCTACAGACAGCCCGACAACGTGCCGCGATCATGGCCAGCCTGCCGCTGGTCGACGGTGTTGGCGTGTTCGAGGAAGACACGCCGCTGGAGCTTATCACCGCACTGCAGCCCGACATCATCTTCAAGGGCGGTGACTACCGCCCCGAAGACGTTGTCGGAGGTGATATTGCCGCCGCGCGAGGTGGTGAGGTGATCATCATCCCCACCCTTGGCAATCACTCCAGTTCAGCCCTTATTGAGGACTGAGGCCGATCAGCCTGACCTGCCTTCACCCGGCTGGCCGGCCGGAGCGTCTTCATCGATGCTTGCCTGAATCTGCCGCTCGAACTCGCGGAGCCGCTTATAGACACTGGCCAGTTCGACAATGGTTGGCCAGCTTCGGAACAGATACTGCATTGATCCCTCAACGCGTCCGAACGCCCTGATGATCTGCTGCATCACGCCAAGCGTGATCATGCCACCAACAATGGCAGGTGCCAGAAAGATATAGGCGACAAGCACATTGGTCTGCAGATAGGCAAGACGGCCGGTGTTGAAATAGATGTATCTGAGATAGCTCTTGAAATGGATTTGCCGCACATCATCGAACAGCTCTTCAAGTGATTTTGGCCGTATGGAGCCGTCATCCTCGGCGATCACAAGAAGCTTGCGATAAGCGGCCTCTTTTTTCTGCAGATCGTATTCAATCCCGACAAGGCGCAGAATCCAGGCAAGGATAATCATCAGAAACGTGCCGCCTACGGCCCAGATCAGGGCACCGGTAACAAGACCATATTCCCAGTCACCAAACCACATGATGGTGATGCCGGCGCCAAGACCGAGCAGAATGGGGAAAAACTCGATCAGCACAAGAACACTTTCGATCAGCGACGTGCCAAGGCCCTCTACGATCCGCGAGAATTTGATGGTGTCTTCCTGGACCCGCTGCGCGGCACCTTCGATCGTGCGCGCCCGATCATAGACCTCATGGTACCATTCAACCATTGCGGTTCGCCAGCGGAACAGGAAGTGGCTTGTCAGAAAGCTTGTCGCAAGGCCAAGGGTGATCGCCACCGCCGCCAGCTTTCCAAAGCTGAGCAGTCCACCGATATATTCACTCATGGTGACGGCATTCGGTTCGCCAAGCGCCTTCTGGATCATGTCGTAGAATTCGCCGAACCACTCATTGATCTTGACGTCGATCTGCACCTGCACCCACAGGGATCCGAGAATGACAAGCGAGCCGAGATACGCCCACAGGGCCCATTTCGCCGTTGTAAAAAATCTAAACATATCCTGGCACTCCGTTGACGTTAGGGCCGGCTGGCCGCCCTTTATAGGTGTGGTGTCAAAGGGCGAAAGAAAGAACGTGCGGCAAATCACCCATCTCGTAAGTTATCAGTCCAATTCCGGGCGGTCATGGACAACGGCGCTTGTGACAATGCCAAGACCGAGAAAGACTGTCAGCATTGCCGTACCGCCGTAGGAAATCAACGGCAGCGGCGCGCCAACCACCGGCAGCAAGCCGGTCACCATCGCCACATTGACGAACACATATAGAAACAACATGACCGCCACGCCAACGCATGTCAGCTGGGCAAAACGGCTTCCCACCCTGAGGCTGATTGTCAACACGGCCCCAATCAGAAGAAGATAGAGACCAAGGATGAACAGATTGCCGACAAGACCGAATTCCTCGCCAATCATCGTGAAAACGAAATCGGTCTGTTTTTCTGGCAGGTAGTTGAGCTGGCTCTGACTTCCCATCAGAAAGCCCTTGCCAAACATTCCTCCAGACCCAAGTGCGATTTTTGACTGCGTGATCTGATAGCCGGCTCCAAGCTGATCCGCCCCGGGATTGAGGAAGGTCATCACACGCGCCTTCTGATAGGCGTGAAGCTGCGACCACAGGACAGGAACTGCGGCGACACCGGCGATAACCGACAGAAGAATGTAGCGCCAGGGCAGACCGGCGACGAACAGAACCGACAGGGACCCCAAGGCCAGCGCCAGCGCGGTGCCAAGGTCCGGCTGTTCAACAACCAGCATGAATGGCACCCCAATCATGACAAGTGGTGGCAGGTAGGTCAGCAATGACCGCATCCTCTCCAGCGGCTGGCTGTCGAAATAGCGTGCCAGTGCCAGAAGAACAGCGATCTTTGTCGGCTCGGATGGCTGAAAGGTAAAGCCGCCGATCGTGATCCAGCGCGCCACACCGCCGCCGCCGCCGATCGCCAGCAGAACAACCAGCATCAGAATCGCCGCCATATAGAGAGGATAGGCCCAGATCCGCAGCAGCCTGAAATTGATGAAGGCCAGGATCATGACCATGCTGGCCCCGACCGCACCACGAATGGCGTGGCGGCCCGCCCACGGGGTCCATGACCCTTCAGAGGCTGAATACAGCGCCATTGCCCCGATGGACACCAGCACAGCCGCGACAAGAAGAATATGCCAGGGAATGCGAAGGATGGTCTGCAGAATGCCAACGGTTTCCGTCTTCATCAGGCTTCTCCGTTGATTTCCATCACATGCTGCAGCGCCGCGCGGGCAATCGGTGCCGCCATTGACGATCCGCTGCCACCATGCTCAACGACAACCGCAACAGCGTAACGTGGATTGCGCACCGGCGCGTAGCCGACAAACAGCGCGTGATCGCGCTCCTTCCAGGGACGTTCGATATTCTTGGTAATGCCAGCCTCACGCTGTTCCTTGGTGATACGCTTGACCTGCACCGTTCCTGTCTTGCCGGACATGCCGCCCTGACGTGATGGCAGATTATGCCGTCGCGCGGTGCCAAGACCGCCATGCATCACCTCGAACATACCTTCACGAACAATGCGAAGTGCGCTTTCCGAAATGCCAAGATCCGGGAATTCGAGATCCCCGTCTACCACCCGCAACGACGGTGTGACAGCCTTGCTGCCATTGGCAAGCCGCGCCGTCATCACCGCAAGCTGTATCGGTGTGACCAGCACATAGCCCTGACCAATGCCGGCGACCACCGTTTCGCCGGGGGTCCAGACAACACCGTGCGTGGCGACCTTCCATTCATGGTTCGGAATGATGCCTGATTTCTCACCGGGAATATCGATTCCGGTGACATCGCCAAGGCCCAGCTTGTTGGCCATCGCCTTGATCCGCTGAATACCAGTCTTCAGGGCCACCTCGTAAAAGAACACGTCACAGGACCGTTCAAGTGCCTGCACAACATTCATTGACCCGTGGCCATCCTCGAACCAGCAATGGAATGTCGCGTTGCCAAGCTCCATGCTTCCATTGCAGAAAAAGCGGCTGTTTTCATTGATGATCCCGGCTTCAAGCGCCGCCAACGCGACGACCATCTTGAAGGTTGATCCGGGCGCGTACATGCCAGCCGTGACCCGATTCAAAAGCGGGTTCCGCGGGTGCGCGTTCAGACGCCGCCAGTCGCGCGTCAGCAACCTGTCGGTAAACATGTTCGGGTCATAGGTTGGCGCCGACACCATGGCGAGGATCTCGCCGCTTTGGACGTCCATGACAATGGCCGCGCCTGACTCCGGCGGCGTGATGTTGCCGATGCTGTCCCGCAGCAGCATGTTCTCGCCAGATGCAAGGTGAAGCTTGAGGTCGCTATTGGTGGCGATGGCTCGCTGAACCGCCGGGCTGGCCATATCAACCTGCTCGGACTGGCCACGACGAAGGACATTCGTCACCTGCTGTTGCAGGCCAATATCAAGAGCCAGCCGAACATCGACCCCGGATTGTGGCTCGAAGTCACGAAAGACCCTGATTGGCTGCCCACGCGCATTGACCTCAATCCGATCATTGCCAGGCTGGCCACGCAAATCCGCCTCCAGCGCGAATTCAATACCAATCTTGCCGGTCGCCAGATTGGGTAACTGGCTGAGTGATCGGTTTTCCTCCACCTCACGGCTTGTGATCGGCGAGACATAGCCCGTCACATGACCGGTCAATGCTCCCTGCGGATAGATTCGGCGCAGCGTCTTTTCAAAGGTGACGCCGGGAAGATAGGCCGATCGCACGGCAAGCCGGGCAAGTTCACGCTGTGTCAGGCTTTCGCGAACCAGGATCGGCCGGAAGGATGGTCCCTTTCGGGCCGTCTCCCGCACCCGTGTCACATCATCCTCGGTAAGATCCACAAGCTGGCCAAGCTGCGCCAGCGCCCGGTCAACATCACCAGCATAAAGTGGAGTGATATGAAGAAGATAGGACTCAGCATTGCCGGCAAGAAGGCGACGATTGCGATCTATGAGACGGCCCCGCCGCGGCGGCACAATCCGCAGATCAAACTGGTTGCGGTCCGAAAGCCGTTTGTAACGATTATTCTGGGCCACCTGCAACTGGTACAGACGGCCTGACAGAAAACTGGTCACGAGCAGCATTCCGCTGCCAAGAAGCAGCGTGCGCCGCCCCAGTGTGCGGCGACCCTCCTTCTGCTTGGCCTTCTTGTTCACGTCGACACCCTGATCTTGTTAAAGGCGAAGTTCAGGGTGGTCAGAATGACATAGCCGATCGGGAACAGGATCATTGTCACGCCGACCTGGAACATGACCGGTGTCAAAGCCGGTATGGCGAGGTTCAGCGCGCTGAAAACAACAAGCTGGAACAGCACCACACCAAAAACAGTGACGGCGAATTCAACCCATATATCGCGAAAATCACCCTGAAGGAGCTTTTGCCGGCGCCAGTTCATCACAAACAGAACCACGATATAGGCTGTTGCCCGGCCACCAAGCATGTCAGAAAACAGGACATCGCTTGTCAGCCCGATGAGAAATCCTGTCACAAGCATCACATATTTCTCGTGATGAAGCGCGATCCAGTAGAGAAAAATTAACGACAGCAGAGGTGTGGCACCATAAAAGACCGGCCACAGCGCCAGCCCGCCCTCGATCATGGCCAATACCATTCCACCAATCACGACAAGGAACTGGAACGGCCAACTGGATTCAAGCTCGGCGCGCTGGAAAAAACGGCCACGACGGCTCATTGTCGCTCTCCGGCGGCGTTCATGCCCTCAAACAGCCGCGCTTCCTCGGCCTCGGGAAGCGGCGTGTAATAATCCTCCAGCGCCAGATCATCACGATCAATGCCTTCGGTGCCGCCAACAAGGATCGACACATAGCTCAGATGCCGCAGATCCACCGCCGGCCGCACCCGCACATTGCCATCTCGGACGAGATCGACCCGGCCTACCGGAACGCCGGCCGGCAGGACACCTCCATGACCGGATGTCAGAACAAGTTCTCCAACCGTTGGCGCAGCCTCATCGGGAAGGAAGCGAAGCGACAGATGCGGACCATTATTGCCAACCGTAACCCCGGGCCAGGAAGACGATGACAGGATGACGGGGATCTGCGCGTTGATGTCGCTGATCATAAGGACCCGCGCGTAGGTATCGCCAACATCAACAACAAGACCGACAAGGCCATCGGCCGTGACAACCGGGTTTCCGACCTCAATCCCCTCCTCGCTGCCATTCGCAACAAGCACGGTATGGGCGAAGGCACCGCCCGGCGCGGTCACCGCGCGCGCCGTCAACGGCCGGCGTCTCTCAGGCGAGACGGCGCCGGCGACACTGCGAAGCTGGCGGTTTTCACTTTCCAGGATTTCCGCGCGACGGCGCCAGCGCTTCAGCATCGAATTTTCGGCCTGAAGACGAACATTCTCGGCCCGCAACGACGCCACGGTGCGGATGCCCTGCGCCATTGTTTCAATGCCGCGGATGGGTGCGGAAACAAGGTCGACGAAAGGTGCAATAAAGTCGCTGGCCCCCATGCGGGCGTGCCGCAGGGCGCTGAAATCAGCCTTGCCAAGAAACATCAGCGAAAAGCTGAATACCACCAGAAGCGTGTGCGCAATGCGGCGCTGCCTGATCTTAGCCTTCTCAGACGCGCGCATTGTACAAGCTGCTCCCTAGGCGCCGATTAGGACGTTCCGGAGGGTTTTGAGTTCCTCAAGGCACCGGCCGGTTCCAAGCGCCACGCAGGACAGCGGATCCTCGGCAATCGAAATTGGCAGCCCTGTCGCATCACGAAGAACACCGTCCACATCACGAAGCAGCGCACCGCCGCCAGTCATCACGATTCCCTTTTCAACGATATCAGCGGCCAGTTCAGGCGGTGCCTGCTCAAGCGCCATCTTCACACCGTCAACAATCTGCCGCACCGGATCGGAAATGGCCTCGGCAACCTGTGCCTCCGTGATGGTGATTTCCTTTGGCACACCGTTCACAAGGTCACGACCGCGAACCTCAATCTTGATGCCACTGCTTTTCTCGGGTTTGCGCGCCACACCGATATTCTTCTTGATCCGCTCGGCACTGGCCTCACCAATCAGAAGGTTATGCGTGCGCCGCATATAGGCGATAATCGCCTCATCGATTTTGTCACCACCGACGCGCACCGAATGCGCGAAGACGATATTGCCAAGCGACAGGATCGCAACCTCGGTGGTGCCGCCACCAATATCCACAACCATCGAACCCGATGGCTCGGTAACCGGCAGCGAGGCGCCGATCGCGGCTGCCATCGGCTCCTCAATCAGAAACACGCGCCGTGCGCCAGCTGCTTCTGCCGATTCCTGAATGGCCCGGCGCTCCACCGCGGTGGAGCCGGACGGCACACAGATGATCACCTGCGGGCTGGAGAAGTTCAGACGCCCATTCACCTTGCGGATGAAGTGCTTGATCATTTCCTCGGCAACTTCGAAATCAGCAATCACACCGTCGGCCATCGGACGGATGGCGCGGATGTTGCCCGGAGTTTTGCCAAGCATCACCTTGGCTTCCTCGCCGACAGCCAGAACCTGGGTGCGGCCACGGACCTCGGCCATGGCGACAACGGACGGCTCGTCAAGGACGATGCCCTTACCCTTCACATAGACAAGGGTATTGGCAGTTCCAAGGTCAATGCCGATGTCGGCGGTGAAAATATCGAGTACCGATCTGAGCATTCAAACTCCCCTGAGCCGTAAATAACGGCCGTAACAGCAACAAATGGCCGGCGACGGAAACATCGTTTCAGCCGCCTAAGCCATTTTGTAGCTGATAAAAAAGGCGAAATCTAGTTCTTCGCCTTATCGACCAAACGGTTCGCGCCAATCCATGGCATCATGCCGCGAAGTTCTTCACCAACCTTCTCGATCGGGTGTTCCGCGTTGCGACGGCGTGTTGCCTTGAAATTGGTCTGGTGGACCTTGTTCTCAAGCATCCAGTCGCGGGTGAAACGGCCCGACTGAATGTCGTCCAGCACACGCTTCATCTCGGCTTTGGTCTCATCGGTGATGATCCGTGGGCCGGTGACATACTCGCCATATTCCGCGGTGTTCGAGATCGAGTAGTTCATATTCGCGATGCCGCCCTCATAGATCAGGTCGACGATCAGCTTGACCTCGTGAAGACACTCGAAATAGGCCATTTCCGGTGCATAACCGGCCTCGACCAGCGTTTCATAGCCAGCTTTGATCAGCTCAACCAGACCACCACACAGAACCGCCTGCTCGCCGAACAGGTCGGTCTCGCACTCTTCCTGGAAGGTTGTCTCGATGATGCCCGACCGACCGCCACCGACGGCCGACGCGTAGGACAGGCCGACATCATGCGCGTTACCGGACGCATCCTGGTGAATGGCAAGAAGACATGGCACACCGCCGCCGCGCACATATTCCGACCGCACAGTATGTCCCGGGCCTTTCGGCGCGACCATCAGACAGTCAATATCCGCGCGCGGCTCGATCAGGTTGAAATGAACATTCAGACCATGCGCGAAGGCGATCGCGGCGCCGGGACGGATGTTGGCGGCAATGTCGTCACGATAGATGTCTGCCTGCAGTTCATCCGGGGTCAGCATCATGATCATGTCGCCCCATGCCGCTGCCTCAGCCACGTCCATGACCTTGAAGCCGGCAGCCTCCGCCTTCGCACGGCTCGTCGAGTCAGAGCGAAGCGCCACCGCCACATCGGCAACACCGCTATCCTTCAGGTTGGCCGCGTGGGCGTGCCCCTGGCTGCCGTAGCCGACGATGACGACTTTCTTTTTCTTGATCAGGCCGACATCGGCGTCACGATCGTAATAGACTCGCATGGACTTGGTTCTCCTTCGTGAAAATGGCCGGAGGCTGTTCAGGCACCGGCCCCCAATTCGTTTGGCGGATGACCACCCCTGGATGGCCTCTCCACCGGATATTTACCCGCGCTGGCGCCCCTGGCACCAGCCCGTGTTACTTCGCCTCCAGATCAATGTTGTTGCCGCGCGAAATGGCGGAAACACCGGTCCGCGCCACCTCAACCTCGCCGAGCGAGCGCATCAGATCAACAAAGGCATCGACCTTGGAGGAATTCCCCGTGACCTCAAATACAAAACTATTCAGCGTGCTGTCCAGTGTCCTTGCGCGAAAGGTGTCAGCAATGCGCAGCGCCTCTATCCGATCATCGCCACGATTGATGATTTTCACCAGCGCAAGTTCACGTTCGATGGCCACGTCATTCTCGGTCAGGTCACGCACCGAGTGGATCGGCACAAGCCGCGCCAGCTGCGCCTTGATCTGTTCGATAACCATCGGCGTTCCCGACGTTACCACCGAGATTCGTGACAGCGCCTTCGGGCCATCTGTCTCGGCCACTGTCAGGCTTTCGATATTGTAGCCGCGGCCCGAAAACAGGCCAATCACCCGCGCCAGAACGCCAGGCTCGTTATCAACCAGAACGGAAATGATGTGCCGTTCGATAATGGGAGTGTCAGACATTTTATTTTCCTTGCCAGATCTGGCGTGAGGGAATCAGACGCGGCCCGGGTCTATACCAGGTCCGGGTCTATACCAGGACCATGCCTTCCTCGGATACCGGCTTCTCTACCTGATCCTCTGGACCAAGCAGCATATCGTTATGTGCCGCGCCGGACGGGATCATCGGGAAGCAGTTCTCTTCCTTCGCCACACGGATATCGGCAATGACCGGGCCGGGTGTCTCGAGCATTTCGGTGATGACCTTGTCCAGATCGTCAGCCTGCTGCGCGACAAGGCCCTTCATGTTGAAGGTATCGGCCAGTTTCACGAAATCAGGCAGAGACGCGCTGTAGGACTCAGAATAGCGTCCACCATGGATCAACTCCTGCCATTGGCGCACCATGCCCATCCATTCATTGTTGATGATGAACATCTTCACCGGCAGGTTATATTGCGCCAGCGTCGACAGTTCCTGCATGTTCATCATGAAGGACGCCTCGCCGGCAATGTCGATCACGGTCGATCCAGCATGGCCAACCTGCACGCCAAGCGCTGCCGGCAGGCCATATCCCATGGTGCCAAGCCCACCCGATGTCATCCACCGGTTCGGCAGGTGAAAGTCGAAATATTGCGCCGCCCACATCTGGTGCTGGCCAACCTCGGTCGTGATGTAGACATCCTGATTCGCCGTCATCTCGCACAGCCGCTTGATGGCATGCTGCGGCTTGATGATCGTGCCTGTCTGGTTGAACTTCAGACAGTCACGCTTGCGCCAGCTTTCGATCTGCGCCCACCATTTGTCAAGAGACGGCCGGTGAGGCTTGAATTTGCGCTTTTTCATCTCGGCAAGGAGTGCCTCGAGAATGCGCGTGGCATCACCAATCACAGCCAGATCAACCTGGACATTCTTGTTGACCGAAGACGGGTCGATATCACAGTGGATCTTTGTCGAGTTCGGCGAAAACCCGCTGAGAAGGCCGGTGACACGATCATCGAACCGGGCCCCGAGATTGAGCATGACATCACAGCCATGCATCGTCAGATTCGCTTCATAGGTCCCGTGCATGCCAAGCATGCCGAGGAAATGCCTGTCGTCAGCAGCCAGCGCGCCAAGACCCATCAGCGTCAGCGTTGTCGGCCAGCCAGTCAGATGAACAAGCTCGGTCAGCAGTTCCGACGCGCGCGGTCCGGAATTGATCAGCCCGCCGCCGCCATAGATGACCGGCCGCTCAGCCCGCATCATGATGTCCACGGCGGCGCTGATCGCCGCCGGATCAGGATCGGTCTGTGGCATATAGCGGGCCTGCGCTGCCACCCTGTTTGACTCCATCCGGTACGCCACATTCGCCATCAGAACGTCCTTTGGCAGATCAATGAGAACCGGGCCCGGGCGACCAGAAGCGGCGACATGAAAGGCCTCGATCACTGTTGTCTGAAGCTTTTCAACGTCCTTGACGAGATAATTATGTTTTGTGCAGGCACGCGTGATGCCTGTCGTATCGGCTTCCTGAAACGCGTCATTGCCAATAAGATGCGTTGGCACCTGGCCCGTCAGACAGACAACAGGCACCGAATCCATCAGCGCATCCGTCAGGCCGGTGACAGCGTTCGTCGCGCCAGGCCCCGATGTCACGAGAACGACGCCGGTCTTGCCAGTTGACCGGGCATAGCCTTCCGCAGCGTGGACCGCGGCCTGCTCATGCCGGACCAGAATATGCTTGATCTTGTTGTTCTTGAACAGCGCGTCATAGATCGGAAGAACGGCACCACCAGGATAGCCGAAAACAACTTCGACTCCCTCATCCTCAAGCGCTTTGAGAAGCAGTTCGGCACCAGGCATCATGGATGTCTGGGCTGCGTTATCCTTCGTCTCTTCTGCCGCCGGTGCGGATTTTGGCATCGTCACGTCCCCTGTCGAACCAGATATTGTCAAACAGACCCTCCACAAGTTCCACACCTTGCGGCTGATCTTCCGCCGTCATTAAAAAACGCCCTCCCGGCCGGGGTGGCGCTTTCAGACACATGGCAGAATTTGCATAAAAACCAAAGGAACATCAGCTCCTTATCCATAAGTTTTCATAGCGCAGGAAAGGCGTGCCGGTCAACCTGTTTTCGACAGAATTGTAAAGATTTCTTGAATATTTCTTTCCATTTGTTGCTCTGAAAGAGAAATTTCAGCATTAAAATTATTGCGAATCCAGGTCATCTGCCGTTTTGCATATCGCCGGCTGTCCCGGCTGGCCCTTTCGATGGCCAGCGAAGAGGATATCTCGCCCGCCCGCATGGCGATAATTTCACGAACGCCAATGGCCTTCATGACCGGAAGTGACGGGTCGAGACCACGCGCCGCCAGCCTCGCCACCTCCTCCTCGGCACCTTGTTCCATCATCATCGAAAAGCGTTCGTCGATGGTGCTGTAGAGGTGATCACGCGGCGGCATCATCGCGACGCGAAGCGGCATCCCCGCGATGGCCCCCTGATGCGGATCGGCCTGCCAGGCACTCAATGGCCGGCCGGTTGCCCGGCCAACGCCCATGGCCCGCACAAGGCGCTGGCTGTCGCCATCATGAAGTCGCTGTGCCGTCACCGGATCAAGCTCGGAAAGCGCGGCCCGGAAAGCCGCACCACCCTGCTCGGCAAGCTGCTGGATGCAGGCGGCATGTATATCGCGTGGCACGTCCGGGATTGGCGCGATGCCATGGATTGCGGCATGAAAATACAATCCGGTCCCGCCAACGATGATTGGCAAGGCCCTGTCCCGCCGTGCCGCCGCCACAACATCCGCGGCCATCGCCAGCCAGGCGGCGACAGAGGCCCGCTCACCGCCATCAATCACACCATAAAGGTGATGTGGTGCGCGCGCCATCTCGGCATCCGCCGGCCGTGCTGTCAGGATCCGCAAGTCACCGTAAAGCTGCATCGAGTCGGCATTGATGATCACGCCGCCAGTTTGTTCAGCCAGCGCCAACGCCAGGCCCGACTTGCCGGCGGCTGTCGGTCCGCAAATCATCACGACGGCCCCGGCGGCGGTGGCGCGCGCTATTTCGGTATGGTCAGCCATGCCAATCTATGGTTTATCCTGTCCGCCTCAAAGCCAAGGAAAAGGTCAGGCCAAGGTGCATCATTTCGCGGTTTTTTCAAGTTCAGAACAGTCAGGCCTCGGCATCAGGGACGGGCTGGCGATTCTTGCCGGCGCCGGGATCGACGCCGACACGGACAGGGCCAGATGGCTTCACGCCGACATGGCCTTTGATGTACCGGTGACCATTGACGGCGCGCCCGACCTGTCGCAACTGCGATTCCACGCGTCTGAGCATGGTATGGATATCAACATCCTGCCGTCAGCAGGTCGCCGCAAGACACTGCTGATCGCCGACATGGACAGCACCATCATCACCTCCGAATCACTTGACGACATGGCGCGCATCGCCGGCCTTGCCGGGGCCATCATCCCGATCACCGAACGCGCCATGCGCGGGGAACTGGATTTCGAAGCCGCACTGGATGAACGGGTGGCGCTGCTTCGTGGCCAGCCCGTCAGCCTGATCGACCAGGCGCTTGGTGAAGCCGAACTGACCGGTGGCGCGCAGTGTCTTGTCAGGACAATGCGCGCACACGACGCGTCATGCTTTCTGGTGTCGGGCGGGTTTACGGCGATTACCGGCCCGGTGGCGGCAAAATGCGGGTTCAACGACCACCATGCGAATGTCCTCGAGGTCGAGGATGAGAAGCTCACCGGCACCGTCGCCAAACCGGTGCTTGATCGCGACGCAAAGCTTGCCTTCCTTGATCATTACTGCGCCGGGCTTGGCATCACGCGTGACAACGCCGCCTGCATTGGTGATGGTGCCAACGATCTTGCGATGCTGCAGGCCGCCGGGCTTGGGGTGGCGCT
Organism: Puniceispirillaceae bacterium (SeqCode); assembly: GCA_049623505.1. GTDB lineage: Bacteria > Pseudomonadota > Alphaproteobacteria > Puniceispirillales > Puniceispirillaceae > UBA8309. The sequence continues at coordinate 18,623 of JBMZTC010000036.1, forward strand.
GAACGGCAAGCCGCTTCTTCGCGAAGCCGTGGCGGTGCAACTGAACCACACCGACCTGCGCGGCCTGCTGTATCTTCAGGGATATAGCGAGTCCGATTTCGTCAGCTGACGATCACCCCGGGAACGAGCCAGGAAAACGGGCCAGGAAAACGGGCCAGGAAAACGAGCAAGAAAAAGGGCCGGTCATGACCGGCCCTCTGTGATTGGTGCGTCTGTTACTGGTGCGTTCCGGGTGCGCCTTTAATCCTTGGCAAAGCCAATCTGGATAAAGCGTTCGCGACCCTCGCTTTCAACAAGGAGAAGCACGCCGGCACGCCCTGACTCGCGAGTTTCAGCCACCGATTTTCCAAGATCGGCAGCATCCTCAACACGGCGCTGGCCAAAGCGTTTGATGATATCGCCGACTTTCAGACCCTTGGCAAAGGCCGGGCCACCCTCGACGACATCGGTCACCACAACACCGCGCATGTCGGCATCAAGACCAAGTTCACCCGCCAGTTCAGCTGTCAGATTCTCAACCGAGAAACCAAGCTTGTCGAAGCTTTCCGCCGCGCCGCCATTGGCCTCTTCATTGACGATCCCGACAAGCTCGGCCTTCTCAAGCTCACCAAGCGTGACCTGTACCTGCATGCTCTTGCCGTTACGGATCAGCTCGACCGGCACTGTCGTGCCGATTTCGGTTTCCGCCACAATCCGCGGCAGGTCACGCATCTTGTCGATCATCTTGCCGTCAAAGCTGATGATGACGTCGCCCGGCTCAAGGCCGGCCGCCTGTGCCGGACTGCTTTCATTGACAGTGCTGACAAGCGCGCCAACAGCGTCGTCGAGGCCAAGCGATTCAGCAATATCCGGGGTAACCTCCTGGATGAAGACACCAAGCCAGCCACGCCGTGTTGTGCCGAACTCGGCAAGCTGCGACGTCACCCGCTTGGCAAGATTTGACGAGATCGCAAAACCGATGCCAACCGAACCGCCTGACTGCGAGAAGATCGCCGTATTGATACCGATCACCTCGCCTTCGGTGTTGAACAGCGGGCCTCCGGAATTGCCACGATTGATCGAGGCGTCAGTCTGGATGAAATCATCATAAGGGCCATTGCCGATATCACGACCACGCGCCGAGACAATACCGGCCGTCACCGTCCCGCCAAGACCGAAGGGGTTGCCAATGGCAAGAACCCAGTCACCAACACGAAGGTTGTCTGAATCACCAAAGGGAACCGCCGTCAGCTCGGTATCGCCGGGATCAATCTTCAGAACCGCGATATCGGTTTTCTGATCCTGGCCCAGAACCTTGGCCGTGAAGACCGTCTCGTCCGCAAGCGTGACAGTGATTTCCTCGGCGTTCTCGATCACATGGAAATTGGTGACCACGATGCCGGCATCATCAATGATGAAACCGGAGCCAAGCGACGCGGCGCGGCGCTTGCGGTCATTGTCACCGAAATTCTTGAAGAAATCCTCGAATGGCGATCCCGGTGGAAATTGCGGCATATCCGTTGCCGGGCCTTCATTCACAATGGTTGTCGTCGAGATATTCACGACGGCTGGTGACAGACGTTCGACCTGGTCCGCGAAACTATCCGGACGGTCGGCAGCGCCAACCTCAAGCGCCATGAACATGATCGCCATTCCGGCGAGTGCCGGCATCGGGCGAAACATTTTCATCAACATGGGATGTGATCTCCTGTCAGAAACGGTTGCGAAATAAATGGCGGGG
>JBMZTC010000037.1:0-17726 GCA_049623505.1 Puniceispirillaceae bacterium (SeqCode)
AGCTTGATCTGATCATTGGTGAGGGGCCGTCGGCGCGCTCGGTGCGCATCGATCTGCCGCCTTTCACACTTGTCGGGGCGACAACCCGTGCCGGTTTGCTGACAACGCCGCTTCGCGACAGGTTCGGCATCCAGATGCGGCTGCAATTCTATGGCCGTGAGGAACTGGCGGTGATCCTTGCCAACCAGGCGACCCGGCTGGACATGGCGCTGGCCCCTGATGGGGCGCTGGAAATTGCCGGCCGTGCCCGTGGAACGCCGCGCATCGCCGGCAGATTGCTGCGCCGTGTTCGCGATATCGCCACGGTGGACGGGCATGGCGAGGTGACAGCCTCGGTGGCCGATGCGGCGCTGCGGCGCCTTGAGGTTGACGCGGCCGGGCTGGACGCCATGGACCGGCGGTATCTTGGCTGTCTGGCCGAACATTATGCCGGCGGGCCTGTCGGGGTGGAAACGCTGGCCGCGGTACTGGCCGAGCAGCGCGATATGCTGGAAGAGGTGATCGAGCCCTATCTGTTGCAGACCGGCCTGTTGATGCGCACGCCGCGCGGCCGGTGCCTGTCCAGTGCCGGATGGGGTTATCTTGGTCTGACACCGCCGCCAAGCGCGACGCGGCAACTCGATATGCTGACCGATATTGGTGATGATGACGGATCGTGACGACGCCATCGGCCGGGCCATTGACGATCCGGCATCGCTTGATGGCTGGGTTGCCGATGGCTGTCACAATTACCTGCTTCGCGTGCAGTTTGAAGACACCGATGCCGGCGGCATTGTCTATCATGCCAATTATCTTGCCTTCGCCGAGCGCGCGCGATCATCCTATCTGCGCCTCATCGGCATCAATCAGGAAACAGCGCTGGGCGGCGATGCCGGTCCCCCGCTTGATGGGGCGATGCTTGTCGTACGGCGTCTTGGCATTGATTATGTGACGCCTGCCGGGCTTGGCACGGCGGTGCGGGTTGAAACGCGGATGAAGGCGCTTCGCGGCGCTTCGATGCAGCTTCAACAGTCGATCATGAAATTTGAGGATGGCCACATTCTTGCCCGACTTCTCGTCGACATAGTGTGCGTTGCCGCCAGCAAGGATGGCGGGAAACGACCTCGGCGGATTCCCAGCGCCGTGGTTGACAGGCTGCGGGCCGCCACGCCACCCGACACCGCCTCTGGCTAGCGACGCCGGGCCGGCGCGCGTCAGGCGGGTTGCGCCAGCCGCACGGGTGCTGGGTGGCATGAGGTTCACAGATGGATTCTGTTGACAGTTTTGTAGCGCATTCGAGTTCCGATCTCAGCATCTGGGGGCTGTTCCTGGCCGCCGACCCGCTGGTCAAATCGGTGATGCTTCTTCTTGTTCTGGCGTCGATATGGTGCTGGGCCATCATTTTCGAGAAGGTCACCTCAGTCCGCAATGAACGGCGTCATTCCGACCGGTTCGAGGACGCCTTCTGGTCCGGCGGATCGGCCGACGCCCTGTATGACGAGATTGGCGGCGACCCGCGCGATGCGATGACACGGGTGTTCGTCGCCGGCATGCGCGAATGGCGCCGCGCCAAGGCAAGCGGCCTTGCCACAGCCGCGCGGTCCGATCTGCGGGCCTCGCTTCTTGGCCGCGTCGAACGGTCGATGACCTTTACCATCACCCGCGAGATGGAACGTCTCGAGAAAGGGATGAATTTCCTTGCCTCGATTGGCTCTGTTTCGCCCTTTGTCGGGCTGTTCGGCACCGTCTGGGGGATCATGAATTCCTTCCAGTCGATCGCCGAGTCAAAGAATACCAGCCTTGCCGTTGTCGCCCCCGGCATCGCCGAGGCCCTGTTCGCCACGGCGCTTGGTCTGGCGGCGGCGATCCCGGCGGTTATCGCCTACAACAAATTTGCCGGCGATCTGGATCGTGTCGGCGGGCGGCTCGAGACCTTCGCCCAGGAATTCTCGACCCTGCTGGCGCGCCAGCTTGACGAGGGTGGCCGCTGATGGGGATGTCGGTCAACCGGCCGCGCTCCGGCCGCCGTCATCGTCCTATGGGCGAGATCAATGTCACGCCCTTTGTCGATGTCATGCTTGTCCTGCTGATCGTCTTCATGGTCACGGCACCGCTGCTGACAGTCGGGGTCGAGGTCGATCTGCCGAAAACAAAGGCAGGCCAGATCAATGCCGACGCGGCGCCGCTGGTTGTCTCGATCAAGTCTGACGGTGCGCTCTATCTTCAGGAAACCGAGGTGGAGAGTGACAAGCTGGTGCCGCGCCTTCGCGCCATTTCCGAGGCCAATCCACAGGTGCGGATCTTCGTGCGCGGGGATGAGGCAGTGGCCTATGGCGAGGTGCTTGGCGTGATGGGGCGGATTCAGGCCGCCGGTTTCGAGCGTGTCGCCCTTGTCGCCAAGCTGCCAGAGCCTCAATGACCAGAGCCTCGATGACCAGAGCCTCAATGACCGGAGTTTCGCATCGCATATGATGTCGCGTCCCTTCATCATCTCTGTCGGACTGCATGTGGCGTTCACGCTGCTGATGGTGTTCGGCATGCCCATGCTGGGTCGCGACCTGCCAGAGGAAATGCCGCTGGTACGCCTTGAGGTTGTGCGCACCGTCCCGGAGACCAACCTGATCGAAGGCGACAAGCCAAGCACGGCAAAGGAAGAGCAGAAGGCGACAGTGGCCAGGAAACCGCCACCGCCGCCGCCGCCACCGCCGCCACGACCGGCCGCCGCGCCGCCTGCCGCGCCGGCGCCCGAACCCGAGCCGGAAGCGCCCGCCGAGGATCCGGCCGCCGAAATTCTGCCTGACTCGCCAACGCCAAAGCCGAAGCTTGCCAAGGTTGACCTTCCAAAGCCGAAACCGAAGTCAAAGCCTGTTGCCAAGGTGGCGCCAAAGCCGAAACCAAAGCCGGTGATAAAGCCTGTCTCGAAACCAAAGCGGCCAAGCCGACCGGCGCCGCCAGCGCCGAAACCGGCGCCAAGGCCGGTCGATACGGCCAAGCCGGCGCCGCCGCAGAAATCAAAGGCGAATGACGCGATTGCCAGCCAGCTGAACAAGATGGTGAAGGATACCAAGAAGCGCGCTGATGCCGCGTCCGGTGTTCTGCAGAACCTTGCCGAAGCGAAGGTTGCCGCCAAGGATGCCGAACAGGCGCGCAAGACGAAAGAACGCAAGGTTGCCGCCGATACGGTGAACAAGACGCTGTCAGCCGTTGCCGGCAATGCTGTGAAGGCGCCGCCGAAGAAGAGCATCGCGCCGGTCGGCATTGATGATGTCGCCCGCATTCAGCAGCATGTCTCGAAATGCTGGCAGCCACCGCTTGGCGCGGCTGGCAACGACACCCTTATTGTTGACATATTTGTGTCAGTGAATAGGGACGGTGAGGTTCTGAAAGCGGATATCGAGGACAAGTTGCGCTTCAATCTCGATTCCTATTTCAAGGCGTCGGCAATCGCCGCGCAGCGGGCGATCGTTGATTGTTCACCGCTTCCCATTCCGCCGCAGAAATATGATCAGCTCAAGGAATTCACGTTCGAGTTCAACCCGAAATTCATCTCAAGATAGGGTCACTTCAGATAATGCCGGTCTTTTCCCACGCCACTGCCCATATCCAGCTTGTCCGCCGCCTGGCGGCGATGTTCGTTGCCATGCTGCTGGTTGCCGAAAGCGCGGTGGCGCAGCTTCGCATCGAGATCACCGAGGGCATGGTCGCGCCAACACCGATTGCCATTGCCGATTTCACCGGCGCCGACGGGCGGGTTACGGATGAAGGGCGGGAGATCGCCACCATCATCTCGAATGACCTGCTGAGTTCGGGTCTTTTTGAGCCAATCGACAGCGCCGCCTTTATCGCGCCGCCGGGCTCGCCGGCGATGAAGCCGAACTTCGCCAACTGGGCGCCGCTTGGCGCAAAGGGGCTTCTTGTCGGGTCCGCCATCGTCGATGAGAATGGCAAGCTGCAGGTCGAATTCGTGCTCTGGGACGTGATCACCGAACGTGACCTCAGTTCGGGGACAGGCAGCGCCGACCCGAACGCGTTGCGGCAGCTCTCGCACAAGATCGCTGACCTTGTTTATGAGGAATTCACCGGCGATTCAGGCTATTTCGACACGCAGATTGTCTATGTCGCGGAATCCGGGCCACAGGCAAGCCGTATCAAGCGGCTGGCGATCATGGACCAGGACGGGCACAACCATAAATATCTGACAAGCGGTCTTGATCTGGTGCTGACACCCCGCTTTTCGCCGACCACGCAGGAAATCGCCTATCTGAACTATTTCAACGAAGAGCCGAACGTCTACATCCAGGATATTCGCAGCGGCCGCAGTGAAAGGCTGGGGTCTTTCCCCGGCATGACCTTCGCGCCGCGGTTCGGCCCCAAGGGTGACAAGCTGATCATGAGCTGGGCGCAGAACGGGCTGACCGACATCTACGAGATGGATCTGCGCACCCAGGATATCAGACAGCTCACCAAGTCCAGCTCCATCGATACAGCGCCATCCTACTCTCCCGATGGCGACCGTGTGGTGTTCGAGTCAGATCGCGCTGGCCGGCAGCAGCTCTATGTCATGAGCAGCAATGGCACCGGCACCAAGCGGATCAGTTTTGGTGACGGGCGTTATGCGACGCCGGTCTGGTCGCCGCGCGGTGACATCATCGCGTTCACGAAGATGCATAAGGGCACCTTCTATATCGGCATCATGAATGTCGACGGCAGCGGCGAGCGTCTTCTCGCCGAGGGCTTTCTTGTCGAGGGTCCGACCTGGGCGCCGAACGGGCGTGTCCTCATGTATTACAAGCAGGAACGCTTCAAGACTGATGGCAGTGGTGGCAAGACAGCGTTGTATCGCGTCGATATCACCGGCTTCAACGAACGACGTATCATAACGCCTTCCGACGCTTCCGATCCGGCATGGTCCCCGTTGCGACGTTGAGCCAGAAGGCTGAAATTGAGGTTTTATGCCGTTCTGAATGGGAGTTTTTGTTTCCATTGCAATGTTTTTTGGGTTAGTACAGAGCAGAGATTTGAGGATCCGGAAACATTCGGACCCAAAAAGCTTGGCTAAATCAACGGGTTTTGGTGGGGACTTGTCCAGCTTGCAGCAGGGCGACCGGAACAGTTGGACAGTGTGGCCAAGTCATGAAACCATTCTGTAGGCCGGATCCAGAGTGAACCGGATATAACCAGGGAGCATAACTATGTTGCACCGCCTGATTGCGCTTGTGGCAGTCGCCTTTTTCATTGCCGCGTGCGAAACCGCATCCCAGACGACAGCTGACAGCAGCGGCGAGTCCAGCTCGTCGACCGCAGCATCGTCTGCTTCGACAACTGCCAGCTCTGGCTCTTCCGGCAGCTCGTCTTCCGGTTCTGGTTCAAGCTCCAGCTCGTCCAGCGCGTCTGGCGGAGCTTCCGACAAGGCATCGGCTGAAGACGCGCTTGCCGCCATCGGCAACACTGTCTATTTCGACTTTGACAGCTCGGCCCTGAGCGGCGACACCGAAGGCACCCTGATGCGTCAGGCGGCCTTCCTGAACGCCAACCCGGCGCTGACGGTCACCATCGAGGGCCATTGTGACGAGCGTGGCACACGCGAATACAACCTCGCCCTTGGCGAGCGCCGCGCCACCGCCGCCCGTGACTTCCTGCTCGCGCAGGGCGTTGACTCGGCGCGCATCCGGACCATTTCCTACGGCAAGGAACGTCCTGCCGTTGCCGGTTCGAATGAAGGCGCATGGGCGAAGAACCGTCGCGCCGCCACGGTGATCAACTAGGTCATCCGGGGGTCTTCGGACTGCTCCGGCGCACGGCATCTGCCAGCGTCGGCAAAGCGATAGAATCTAAAGAGGGGCTGCGAGCTCCTCTTTTTTTGCCAAAATTGTGCCTCAAAGGCCCACTAGACAAGCCTGAGGGTTGTCTGTCCTGGTGACGAAAGGATCGTCAGATGCACACGCGTCCAATGCTGATCTCCGGTTTGATTTCCGGAGTGATCTCCGGTTTGGTTGCCACCTCGCTCGTCGTGATGCCAGCGGTGGCGCAGGAAGCGCGTAACGGCACAGCCGTCTCGTCAGGGGGCTCTGCCGACGCCGCGTCGCCGAACACCTCGGTGCTGTTGACCCGCCAGAGCCAGCGTATGGAAATGCTGGAAACCGACCTTCGGGAAATGCGCGACCAGATGGAAACCGACCTTCGCAACCTGAAGATGCAGATGACCCAGCTTGGCAACAACGCCTCGAGTGGCGAGACAGCGACGACGGCCGAGCTTCGCGACCTTCGTGATCAGGTTGAGCGTCTTGCCGACGCGGTCTCGATGGCAAGCCGCCGCATGGAGCGCACCCTCGAAATCACCTCGGATATGGAATTCCGTCTTCTTCGCATGGAAAAGCGAATGCAGACGCTGATGAATTTTGGCGGTGACGAGCTGGCCCGCGCGGCAGTTGAGGATGACACCATCCCGGCCGGTGACTCGCCAGAAGTATCAATGCAGCGTGATGTCACAACCGGCGAGATCACCTGGCAGATGAATGCCGACAAGCTGAATGAGCAGCTTGAAGCCAATGGCCAGCAGCCTCAGGCAACCGATCTTGCCAGCGTCGGCACGCTTGCCGGCGGCGACAACGCCACCGGTGCAACGACCCCCGGTGCAACGACCCCCGGTGCAACGACTTCCGGCACACCAGCCGTTGCCGCGCCACAGACAACTGGTACCGAAGTCGTGGCCCAGGCCGCCGCGCCAGTTGTCGTCGCGCCGCCAAAACCGGAAATCCTGCCTGATACCTCAGCCGAAGAGCAGTATAATTTCGCGCTTCAGCGGGCGATGCAGAACGACCTTGAAACAGCCGAAGCTGCCTTTTCCGAGTTCCGCAAATTCAACGCCGGCCACCCCCGTGAAGCGGATTCGCTGTTCTGGCTTGGACGCATCCAGTTTCTTCGTGGCCAGTTTGAACAGGCGGCCCTGACATTCTCGGAATTCAGCCGCGCCTATCCTGACGACGCCAGACTGAATGACACGACAATCTGGGTCGCGGAATCGGTGTCGCGTTTCGCGCCGCCAGAGCAGGCCTGCGATATCTATCGGCAGTTGCCAAGTGTGGTTCCAGAGCCATCGCAGCGGCTGACCGAACGTCTGGCGGCGTTGAGCGAGGCTGCCAACTGCGGTGGCTAGGGCCACCCTGGCACGACCTTCCTGCACCGCCATGGCGGTGGATTTTGCTGCCGCCATGCGCCCGATGCTGGATGGCCCGGCGGCGACCGCCACCCCGCCCCGTCTTTTCACCGCACTGTCCGGCGGTCCCGACAGCACGGCGCTGGCCTGTCTTGCCGAGGAGTATGCGGCGAATCATGGGTTGCGGCACACGGCGCTGATTGTCGACCACCGGATCCGCGGCGACAGCGCCGCCGAGGCGCGGCGGGTTGCGGACCGGATGCGCCGGCGCGACGTGGCAGTTGAAATTCTGACTGTCAGCGACAACGCGCCGATGGCGGGGATTCAGGCCTGGGCGCGGGCCCGGCGCTATGAATTGATGCTGGCGCGGGTGCGCCTGGCGGGGGGCTGCCTGCTGCTTGGTCATCACGCGGGTGATCAGGCGGAAACAGTGATGATGCGGCTGCAAAAATCATCTGGGCTGGTCGGACTTGCCGCGATGAAGCCGGTCTCCTGTCGCGCCGGGGTGACGATCCTGCGGCCGCTTCTCGAGATGTCGGCGCGGTCGCTGGTTGATTATTGTCATGCCTGCAATGTTGGCTTTGAAAGCGATCCAAGCAATCTTGATCACCGCTTTGAACGGGTGCGGGTCCGCGCCGCTCTGGCGGCGATGCAACGCGATGGCAGCGCCATGTCGGATCGCCTCATGCGTCTGGGGCGGGCCGCCGGGTCAATCGACCGTGCCCTGCTTCACCGGCTTGCCGATGGCGGATATCTTCCGGCGGTGCGGCCATCTGGTCATATGCTGTTGCCAGCGGCCAGCGCGGGTTTGCCGGCGCCCATTGTGGCGCGTTTGCTGGCGCATGTGATCGGCCAGGTGGCGCGGCCGTCGACACCACCATCCCTGCAGGCACTGTCGCGACTTGCGGCGCGGCTTGCCGATGGCAGGGCGGCGACGCTTGGCGGTGCCAGGTTTGCGAACCATCAGGGTGACTGGCTTGTCACTGCCGAGATCGGACGCCGTCCGCCACGCGCGCAGGTGCGGGCGGGAGAATCGGCAATCTTTGCCGGTGTGTGGGAAATTGGCAGTCCGGTGGATGCTGTCATCCGGCATCTTGGCGCGGCCGGAAGTGGCGCCGGGCGTGACTGGGCTGGAACCGCGGGCTGGTGTGCGGTTCCGTCGCTGGTGCGGCGTGCCCTGCCGGTGCTTGAAACCCTTGACGGCGCTTTGATTTACCCCCACTTACAGATCAATGCTATGTGCGATGATGTCAGCAACAATGCGACGGCACGTTTCTTGCCACTGGCAATGTATCGCCACTGATTTTGATCACGCCGGCCGCCACCCGGCAGGGCCGTGATGACAAACTGGTTTGAAGGAAAGCTGAAGCCATGAACAACATGGGCCGCAACATCATCATCTGGCTGATTTTTGGCGCCGCGCTCCTGGCGCTGTTCAATCTGTTCCAGAGCCCGTCCTCGAACGCACCCGGAAGCCAGCTTGCCTATTCCGACTTCATCGCCGAAGTGGAAAGCCAGCAGGTTGTCGAGGTTGTCATTGATGGACGGAACCTGAAGGGAACCGCGAAGAACGGCCGGGTCATCACCTCGGTGATGCCCGAGGGCACCGACGTTGTCGAGGTTCTGGACGCCAATGATGTCCGGATCATCGCCAGCCCGGAAGACAGCGGCATGCCGAGTTTCCTGTCGATCCTGCTGTCCTGGTTCCCGATGTTGCTGTTCATCGGCATCTGGGTATTCTTCATGCGTCAGATGCAGGGCGGTTCGCGCGGTGCCATGGGGTTTGGCAAGTCGCGCGCCAAGCTGCTGACCGAGCATCAGGGCCGTGTCACCTTTGAAGATGTTGCTGGCATCGACGAAGCGAAGACCGAGCTTGAAGAGGTTGTCGAATTTCTGAAGGACCCGGGCAAATTCCAGCGTCTTGGCGGCAAAATTCCCAAAGGCGTGCTTCTTGTCGGGCCTCCGGGCACGGGCAAGACACTCCTTGCCAAGGCCATTGCCGGCGAGGCCAATGTTCCCTTTTTCACCATTTCCGGTTCCGATTTTGTCGAGATGTTTGTCGGTGTTGGCGCCAGCCGTGTCCGCGATATGTTCGAGCAGGGCAAGAAAAATGCCCCCTGCATCATCTTCATCGATGAAATCGACGCTGTCGGACGTCATCGTGGCGCCGGTCTTGGCGGCGGCAATGACGAACGCGAACAGACCCTGAACCAGATGCTTGTCGAGATGGACGGCTTCGAGGCCAATGAAGGCGTGATCCTGATTGCCGCGACGAACCGGCCTGATGTTCTTGATCCGGCGCTGCTCCGTCCCGGTCGTTTCGACCGCCAGGTGGTTGTTCCGAATCCTGACGTTGTCGGGCGCGAAAAGATCCTGAAGGTCCATATGCGCAAGACCCCGCTTGCCGAGGGTGTCGATGCCCGTATCATCGCCCGCGGCACGCCCGGCTTTTCCGGCGCGGACCTTGCCAACCTTGTGAATGAGGCCGCCCTTCTTGCCGCCCGCAAGGGTCGCCGCACCGTTTCAATGCAGGAATTCGAGGAGGCCAAGGACAAGGTCATGCTCGGTTCCGAGCGCCGGTCCATGGTGATGACAGACGATGAAAAGCGTCTGACAGCCTATCATGAGGCTGGCCATGCCGTTGTCGCGCTGCATTGCCCGGCGTCCGACCCGATCCACAAGGCGACCATCATCCCGCGCGGACGCGCGCTTGGCATGGTGATGCGTCTTCCCGAGGGAGACCGCATTTCGCTGGCCCGTGAACAGATCTACGCCGATCTTCGTGTGGCCTGTGGTGGCCGTATCGCCGAGGAACTGATCTTTGGCGAGGAACGCGTGACCACGGGGGCATCATCGGATATCCGCATGGCAACCGATATGGCGCGCCGCATGGTCACCGAATGGGGCATGTCGGACAAGCTTGGCTTCCTTGCCTACAATGCCGATGAGCAGGAAGTCTTCCTCGGTCGGTCGGTATCGCAGCAGAAGAACGTGTCCGACGCCACCGCGTCGATCATCGATGCCGAGACACGCCGCATCGTTGATGAGGCCTATAACGAAGCGATGAAGATCCTGAAAAAGCATGATGACGAGCTTGAGCGTCTGGCGCAGGGCCTTCTGGAATATGAAACGCTGAACGGTGACGAGATCAAGATCATCGTCGAGGGTGGCACGCTGTCGCGGGAGGATCCGGCCGATGATGTCGAGACACCACGCGCCAAGCGCAAGCGGGCCTCGATCCCGGGTACGGGCCGGAAGACCCCCGGCAACGAGCCCGGCAATGAGCCAGCCTCGCCACAGTGATCGGTCACATGACCGACCCGACCAATCTGACACGACTGGCGGCGCCCAAGGCGCCGCCTTTCGCGATTCCGACCTGGCTTCGCCCGATCCCGGTGCCGGCTGGCGCGCACAGCCTTGCCGGTGGCCGGGCGTCATTCGATCTTGTCGACATCGTGCAGCGGGATGAGACGGGCTATAGCGTGTCCCGCGCCACCGCCGACACCATTCTGGCCGCCGCTGACGATCACAGCCTGGCAGCGGCGACGCTTGACCGCCTGACAGCGCCCCGCCCTGCCTTGGCCGGGCTGCAACTGGATCATCCCGTCATCATGGGCATCCTCAACGTCACACCGGACAGTTTTTCCGATGGTGGCCGGCACAATGCCCCGGCCCGCGCTGTTGCCGCCGGCCGCGCCATGATCGAGGCTGGCGCCGGCATTGTCGATATTGGCGGTGAGTCGACGCGCCCGGGCGCCGAACCGGTGACCCGCAATCAGGAACTGGCCCGGATCCTGCCGCCCATCGCCGGCCTGAAGGATGCTGGCGCGGTGCTGTCGGTCGACACCCGTCATGCCGAGGTGATGACACGCGCCACCGCCGCCGGTGCCGGCATCATCAATGACGTGAACGGTCTTCGTGGCGAGGGGGTGTTGGCCGCCGCAGCCGCCAGCGGCGCCGCGGTCGCCATCATGCACATGCAGGGCACGCCCGAAACGATGCAGAAGAACCCGCATTACGGTTTCGCACCAGTTGAGATCTACGCGTTTCTGGAAGACCGGATTGCCAGCGCCGAAGCTGCCGGCATTCCGCGTGAGCGGATCGCCGTTGATCCCGGTTTCGGCTTTGGCAAGTCAGTGGCGCATAATCTGTCACTGATTGCCTGGACAGCCATGTTTCATGGGCTTGGCGTACCGATCCTTGTCGGCGCAAGCCGCAAATCCTCCATCGCCAGCCTGTCGGCGGGCGAGCCAGCCGACCAGAGGCTTGCCGGCTCGCTTGGTCTTGCCATGGCGGCCGTGGCACAGGGATGCCAGCTTCTGCGCGTCCATGACGTTGCCGAGACAAAACAGGCGCTGGCCATTCAGATGGCGTTGATGGAAAGCGCATAGCAGCTTGAGAAAGCGTCGCCCCGAACCTATTGTGGCTGGCGATGTGATCTGACGGGGAAGGAAGCCGATGGCGGGCATGTTTGGAACGGACGGCGTGCGGGCGCGGGTGAATACAGGCGCCATGACCGCTGAGGCCATTGTCAGGCTGGCGCTTGCCTCTGGCCGCTGGTTCATCGACAACAACCCGGAAGGGCGAACCGGCAGGCCACTTGTCGTGATTGGCAAGGATACGCGTGTCTCCGGCTATATGGTCGAGTCCGCACTTGTTGCCGGCTTTACCTCAATCGGGATGGATTGCCGCCTTCTGGGGCCGATGCCGACACCAGGCGTGGCCTATCTCACCATGTCGCTGCGGGCGCATCTCGGGGTGATGATTTCGGCAAGTCACAATCCGTTTGAGGATAACGGCATCAAGCTGTTTGGCCCTGACGGCTACAAGCTTGCCGATGAGATCGAGCAAGGCATTTCCGATCTGGCGGCGGGGTCGATCGAACTGTCGGCGCCGGCTGATCTTGGCCGCGCCGCGCGAATGCTTGATTCGGTTGGCCGCTATGTGGAATTCGCCAAATCGACGCTGCCATCCGACGTCAGATTTGACGGGGTGAAGGTGGTTGTCGATTGCGCCAATGGTGCGGCCTATCGCACCGCTCCGGACACGCTTCGCGACCTTGGCGCCGAGGTGACCACCATGGCCACCGCCCCGGATGGGTTCAACATCAATGAGGGGTGTGGCGCCGTGCATCCACAGGCGCTGGCGGCGCAGGTGGTGGAAACTGGCGCCGATATCGGTATCGCCCTTGATGGTGACGCCGACAGGCTGATCCTGGTCGATGAAACCGGCGCGGTGATTGATGGTGATCAGGTTCTGGCCTGTCTTGTCAGCGCAATGCAGCAGGCCGGCACACTGACCGGCGGCGGCGTTGTCGGCACGATGATGACGAATGGCGGCATCGAACCCTTTCTTGACGAACTTGGTCTGGCCCTGCATCGCACGCAGGTTGGCGACCGTTACGTGCTGGCGGCGATGCGCCGGAACGGGATCAACCTTGGCGGTGAATCCTCCGGTCATATTCTGATGACCTCGCTCAGCACGTCTGGCGACGGGCTGATCGCGGCGCTGCAGATGCTGCGCCTGCTGGCCCGGGATGACCGACCGGCAAGCAAACTGTTCCACGCCTTCACCCCGAAATGCCAGAAGATGGAGAATCTGCGCGGCGTAGACCGCGCCATTCTCGATCTGCCGGCGGTGGGTGACGGGCTGGCGGTGATCGAGTCGGGCCTGGCCGGCAGGGGGCGGATCCTGGTGCGCGCCTCCGGAACCGAGAGCCTGCTGCGGGTGATGGTCGAGGCCGATGACGAGGCGCTTGTCGACAGCACGATCAGTGAAATAATTTTGCTTATCGAGTCTGAGGCAAAGAATAACGCATAAAAACAATACCTTGAAAAAAAGCAAAATCTTTCATCCCTTGTCCTGATCGGCTGTTGACCTGCGCGTCCGGCTGGCCCATCTTCTGCGTGGGCCGTCACCCCCCAACGGGTGGCAACATTATTGACGAGGGCACAATGTCCATTGATCCAAGGGACGCCACCATGGGGCGTTCGACTGTCAAGCCGGCCACAAAGCCGGATTCGCCGCTGTTTTCGACGGGACCGACCCGCAAACGGCCAGGATGGACCCCAGACGCGCTCGACACCGCCTCGCTCGGTCGCTCGCACCGCGCCCCCCATCCCAAATCCCGCATCAAGGAATGTATCGCGCTGATCCACGCCACCCTGGCGCTGCCGGAGGATTACCTTGTCGGCATCGTGCCCGGTTCGGACACCGGCGCTGTCGAGATGGCGATGTGGTCGCTTCTCGGCGCGCGCGGAGTCGACGTTCTTGGCTGGGAGGCGTTCGGCAGGCTGTGGATCAAGGATGCGGTCAGTGAACTGGCGCTTGATCCGCTGGTCTGTCACGAGGCCGATTACGGCGATCTTCCCGACCTGTCGAAGGTCAATTTCGACCATGATGTTGTCTTCACCTGGAACGGCACCGCGTCCGGTGTGCGGGTTCCCGATGGCGACTGGATCCCGGATGACCGGGCCGGTCTGACAATCTGTGACGCCACCTCGGCTGTTTTCGCGATGGAAATGCCATGGTCGAAACTCGATGTTGTCACCTTCAGTTTCCAGAAGGCGCTTGGCGGCGAGGGTGGGCATGGCGTGATCATCCTGTCGCCGCGCGCGGTGGAACGGGTGAACAGTCATCAGCCATCATGGCCGGTGCCGAAGGTTCTCAATCTTCACAAGAAGGGCGGCCTCGACACCGCGCTGTTCGAAGGCGCGACCATCAACACCCCGTCCATGCTGGTGATCGAGGATGCCATCGACGCGCTTGTCTGGGCCCGCGGGCTTGGCGGCGCGGCCGGTCTGATTGACCGCGTCGATGAAAGCTTTGCCCATTACCGGGCCTGGCTGGACAGCACCCCCTTC
Organism: Puniceispirillaceae bacterium (SeqCode); assembly: GCA_049623505.1. Classification (GTDB taxonomy): domain Bacteria; phylum Pseudomonadota; class Alphaproteobacteria; order Puniceispirillales; family Puniceispirillaceae; genus UBA8309. The sequence goes on from JBMZTC010000037.1 coordinate 13,999, forward strand.
TTCGCCTCGCTGGCGCGTGACCCCGCCACCATGTCATCGACGGCGCTGTGCCTTGTCGTGACCGATCCGTGGTTCGGGGCGCAGGATGAGGCGGCGCAGAAAGCGCTGGTCAAACACATGCTGGCAAGCCTTGAGGCGGAAGGTGTCGCGGTTGACATCAACGCCTATCGTGACGCGCCGACAGGCCTTCGCATCTGGGGCGGCCCCACCGTCGAACCGGCGGATCTCCAGCGGCTGTTGCCCTGGATCGACTGGGCCTATGAAGCTGCCCGCGCGCATCACCAGCAGGCCGCCGCCTGACCAGTCTGATGCGTCCGGCCCGGGCCATGGGCTGCGCCGGACGCCACCACATGAAGTTATTGAGGACGCAGTGCGTCAGAAGGGACGAAACCGTGCCAAAGGTTCTTATCAGCGACAAGCTAAGCCCCCGGGCTGTGGATATTTTCGAGGCCCGCGGGGTCGAGGTCGATGTGAAGACCGGCCTTGATCCGGCCGAGCTTGCCGCCATCATCGGTGAATATGACGGGCTGGCGATCAGGTCCGCCACCAAGGTGACCGAGGAGATTCTGGCCGCCGCGGACAATCTGACGGTTGTCGGCCGGGCCGGTATCGGCGTCGACAATGTCGATATTCCGGCGGCGACGGCGCGCGGTGTCGTGGTGATGAACACGCCGCATGGCAATGCGGTGACAACAGCCGAGCACGCCATCTCGATGATCCTGGCGCTGGCCCGCCAGATTCCGGCGGCGAATGAATCAACGCAGGCTGGCAAATGGGAAAAATCCCGCTTCATGGGGACCGAGATCACCGGCAAGACGCTTGGCCTTGTCGGCTGCGGCAATATCGGGTCGATTGTGGCCGACCGGGCGCAGGGGCTGAAGATGAAGGTTGTCGCCTATGATCCGTTCCTGACACCGGAAACAGCGCGGCGAATCGGTGTCGAAAAGGTTGAACTTGATGACCTTCTCGCCGCCGCCGATTTCATCACGCTTCACACGCCGCTGACCGACCAGACCCGCAACATCCTGTCGGCCGACGCGCTGAACAAGACCCGTGCCGGGGTGCGGATCGTCAATTGCGCGCGTGGCGGTCTGGTTGACGAGCTGGCGCTGGCGGCGGCGCTGTCAAACGGCCATGTCGCCGGCGCCGCGCTTGATGTGTTCGAGACCGAGCCGGCGCGCGAAAACCCGCTTTTCGGCATGGACAACGTCATCGCCACCCCGCATCTGGGCGCCAGCACGACCGAGGCGCAGGAGAAGGTGGCGCTTCAGGTTGCCGAACAGATGGCCGATTTTCTGGTCAATGGCGCTGTCACGAACGCGCTGAACATGGCCTCGGTCAGCGCCGAGGAAGCGCCGATCCTGAAACCCTATATGGACCTTGGCCGCAAGCTTGGCGCCTTTCTGGGGCAGGTTGAAAGCCGCGATCTGACAGCTGTCAGCATTGAATTCGACGGCAAGGCGGCGGGCCTGAACCCGGAACCTGTTGTCGCCTCGACGGTGGCCGGCCTGCTTGGCCCGGTGATGGATTCGGTGAATATGGTGAACGCGGCGGCGCTTGCCGCCTCGAACGGCATCGCGCTGGCGACGGTGCGCCATGAACGTCGCTGCGACTATGAAACGCTGCTTCGCGTGACCGTTACCTATGGCGGCGGCACAAGGACCATCGCCGGCACGCTTGTCGGCGGCGACAAGGCGCGGATCGTCGAGGTGCAGACGATCCCGGTCGAGGCCGATTTTCCCGACACGCTTCTCTATCTTCGCAATTACGACAAGCCGGGCTTCATTGGCGATCTTGGCAGCCTGTTCGGACGCCACGGCATCAACATCGCGACCTTCCATCTTGGCCGCCGCGAGGCTGGCGGCGAGGCCATCGCGCTTGTCGAGATCGACCAGGATATCGGCGGCGATGTGATGACGGAGCTTCGCGACCTGCCGCAGGTGGTGCGCGCCGATCTGCTGCATTTCGCCTGACCTTGCCGGGGGCGCGATTATTGGCTATCACTGTCGCCGTTTGCGCGCCGCGTCGGCGCCATACGCAGGACAGCCCGCAATACGACATTCCCGCAGGACAGGTATCATCATGACAAACGTGGCCGTGATCGGCGCCCAGTGGGGCGATGAGGGCAAGGGCAAGATCGTCGACTGGCTTTCCAGCCGCGCCGATGTCGTTGTCCGGTTTCAGGGCGGGCACAATGCCGGCCATACGCTTGTCATCGGCGGCGTTGAATACAAGCTGTCCCTGCTGCCATCGGGCATCGTGCGCCCGGGCAAGCTGTCGGTGATCGGCAATGGCGTTGTCATCGACCCGCATCATCTGATTGCCGAAATCGCGCAGCTTCGCGGCCAGGGCGCGGAAATCTCGCCGTCCAGCCTGATCGTGTCCGACACCGCGGCGCTGATCCTGCCGCTTCATCAGGCTGTCGATCATGCCCGCGAGGCGATGCGCGGCAGTGGCAGGATCGGCACCACCGGCCGCGGCATCGGCCCGGCCTATGAGGACAAGGTGGCGCGCCGCGCCGTGCGGCTTGGCGATCTTGCCAGCGAGGATACGCTGCGGGACAAGCTTGCCGCGCTGGCGGCGCATCACAATGTCTGGCTGGCGGCGGCCGGCGAGGCCGAGGCCGACCCGGACGCGATGCTGGCCGGGCTGATGGCGATCCGCGATGAGATCCTTCCCTTCGCCGGGCAGAGCTGGCGGGTTCTTGAAGAGGCCCGCGCCAACAGCCGGCGGGTGCTGTTCGAGGGCGCGCAGGGCGTGATGCTGGATATCGACCACGGCACCTATCCGTTCGTCACCTCGTCGAACACGGTGGCCGGCCAGGCGGCGACCGGCGCCGGCACCGGCCCGACCAATATCGGGTTCGTGCTGGGAATCACCAAGGCCTATACAACGCGGGTCGGCAGCGGCCCGTTCCCGACCGAGGATTTCGGCGATGATGGCGATCGCATGGGCGAGCGTGGCCGCGAATTCGGCACCGTCACCGGGCGCAAGCGCCGCTGCGGCTGGTTCGACGCGGTGATGGTGCGCCAGGCCAACGCCGTGGCCGGAATCACCGGCATGGCGCTGACCAAGCTTGATGTTCTTGACGGGTTCGAGACGCTGAAGATCTGCACCGGCTATGAGGTGGATGGCCAGACGCTCGACCATTTCCCGTCCGATGCGGCGGCGCAGGCCGCCTGCACACCTGTCTATGAGGAAATGCCGGGCTGGTCCGACAGCACATACGGCGCGCGAAGCTGGGCCGATCTGCCGGCCAATGCGGTGAAATATATCAGGCGGGTCGAGGAGCTGACCCGCACGCCGGTGACGCTGCTGTCAACCAGCCCCGAACGCGACGACACCATCCTCGTCATCGACCCGTTCGGCGGGTGAGGGTAACGTTCCCCGGACGCAAAAAAACCCCGCCAGCCAAAAGACTGACGGGGCTTTTGTTTCTTTGTTATCTGCCTTAGGCGGCCACCAGATGATCGGTGCCTGTCATGCCAGCCCGGGTCATGCCGGCCCGGGTCATGCCGGCCCGGGTCATGCCAGCCAGCCCGACCGGGAAATGCCCGCCCGGGAAATGGCCACCCGGGGCGCGCCTGATTTCGGCACAGGATTGAAGGGAACCGCCCTGAGGGGTGTCGAGGCGGTCACTGTCAGGGCGACTCTGTTCAGAGCGGCACCTGGTTACATATTTAGCAAACGTTAACATGCGCCAAGTAAGGCATGGCGATAGTTAACCA
>JBMZTC010000038.1:0-12660 GCA_049623505.1 Puniceispirillaceae bacterium (SeqCode)
ATCGTCATCAAGTGATTGCGATGAAATTGATTCAACGCATCTTTTTAGCTTTTCAACCCGATTAAATGTAGGAATGGCGATGGTAATGTGCATCGGACTAAATCTCTCCAGAGGTTCTAGACATCGATGCAAGTGGTGTGCCAGATGGGCAGGGTGACTCCTTAGCCTCTTGTACAGATGAATTGAAATATTTCATCCCCAGTCTGGTTATTTACTGGACTAAAAACTCGCGAGGCCACGATTTTCATACCAGCTCTGCTTGCCAGTTCGGCAAGGCCGAGTTCACTGAAAAAATTGATATGCTCATGCCAGTGACGCTTCAGGGTAACTCTTTCATCTGTGCTGATATCATTCTGCATGATCTTTTCGAATGGGAGTTCGAAATACAGGAAAGACTCACTCGACATAAAACTGGTGATGGTGTGAAGCAAATCCAGTGGGTCAGCGACATGCTCAAGAACTTGCATGCAAGTTACCAGGTCAAATTTCTGAATGGCTTGGGAGTCCGTATATTGCTTTGCTCCTGATTCCAGTCCTACATTTGAAATATCTTCAATATATAGATCAACATCATCATGCAGAAAGCAGCTGTTGATGCCAGACCCGCCGCCCCAGTCGAGCACGGTTCCGGGCTTGCCAATCTTGGACTCGATCCAGCCTTCAGTTATGTCGAGCCATGAGGCTCGTTCGGTGAAAACGGTCGTTTTTGAAAGGTATCCAGGTTCATATTTTGCTCGGAGTGCATTGTAACTGCTGCCCCTGTAGTCTTTGTAAAGATTTTGCATTTCATCTTCACCGAAGCGGAGGTCAAGAAACATAGTCCCGCAATGGCTGCATGCGCGCGTATTGACGCGGCACATTGCGTGCCCTGTTGGGACCGTGTTCAGACCCCAGTCTTCCGTAATTTCCACTGGCGCCCAGCCAAGTGCGCGTTCGGCAATGAACGGCATGAGGATAGCGGGCGATGAAAGCAATTCCGAGTTTCCACAAGCTATACAGCTAACAGCAATTCTCATGGCCCTCTCCAGACAAGACGTACCTTATTTGAACGATATTCACCGGCTACAAATACCACAAATCAGTGCCAACAAAGATTTCTACATAATGCACCTCTAAACTCCACGAAAATCAGATGGAAAGACACATCAATTGTCGACGCTGGCGCTGAAGTGCCCCATGCTCCGGAATGCTTCCAGAATGATTTCGGATGAAAATGACTGTGTTGGAAACTGAAGCAGGCCGTTAGTCCAATTAATTTCCGGATCATAGCCAGAGGGGAAGTATAAAAACTCAATGCCAGCTGCCAACGAAGCCTCATGATCAACCCTGGTATCACCAATAAACAAACAATCCTGACTTTGTGATCCAAGCATTTCTAATACGAGAAAAACTTGGTCCGGGGCTGGCTTGTCGTCAGGTGCCTCAGAGCCGCAAACAATGCAGTCAAATTGGTGGGCTATTCCTGTTTCCTTAAGTGTTTTTTCTGCCAAAGGTCGTGGCTTATTTGTGCAGATCGCCAGCTTCATGCCAAGTGACCTTAGAAATGTCAGCGTTTCCTCTACACCATCAAAGAGATTGCTTCGGTCAATCCGGGCGTTCAGATAGATGCGTCTGAATTCTTCTAATTTTTTTGAGTGTATGATGTCTTGATAGGGAAGCGTCGTCCTTATCAGTTTGTCTGCCCCAAGAGCCACAAGGGGCTTTACCGTTGCTATTTCAAGAGGAGGTAATCTTTTTCTGTCTCTAATTGTGTTGATTGTCGCGGTGATGGTGACAGCGCTATCAACCAAAGTGCCGTCCAAATCCAAAATCAACGTTGGCGGAGCACGAGAGGGTATCAAAGTGAGGAACTTGGCATGTGTTCAAACTAAAACATTAGAGTAGTTAAAGTACGTCTTACGCTTATCGACGGCCAAAAACTTATTTAGTGAACACTAAGAAGGTTCAAGCCAGTATGTCAATTTGTTTGCGAAACCGAGGCGCGTCAGCGAGGGTGTTTGACAATTTTGCGATTTTTGTCATTGCAATATTGTGCTGGAACTTCGGGGCAAGGCCAGCCTTCGCCAGTAAAGCTGTTTCTGCAGTAACAGTTGACGGTGACAGGTAGGGGCTAAGAACCGGAGTATTATGTCTAGGATAATCACGAGTAACAGCGACTGATCGCTGGATAGGCTCAATTTGTTTGTGGTAAGCGTCGCCCATCGCACCAAGTGGCACAGCAATTGCACCAACTGAACTCGCAGGCGTAGTGACCTTGCCGCGTTGTTGAGCTGGTTTGGGGTTCGATGTGTCGAGCGTCGGAATCATAATTAATCATAGCATGTGTCCGGTCACGACGAAAGGCTTGCTTACAGTTTGGCATTGTTTTTGCATCAGGCAGGGAAAACATGTATCGCAAATCCGTTGAAGCGTATGTCACTGTGGAACGGGATTCACCTGTTGAATCAAATGATCCACACGCGATGATAAGTGCTCTTTTGAATGAGCTGCTTAAACGCATGAACTTGTTCAAAAGCAATCTGAAGGGTGACGAGGCCGCGCTACGCAAGCGCAACGAGGCCTACGCAAGATCCATCGCCATACTCCACGCTTTGCAGGGCAGCCTGGATTTTGAAAATGGTGGCGAGATCGCGGACAACTTATTTCTTGTTTATGAATTTGCCCGATTGCAGCTTCTGGAATCATTCCGGAGCTGCGAGGCGGATCGTATTGATGTGGCTATAACGTCATTGCAAGAGATTGCCGGGGCATGGGACCAAATGGACACCCCGCTTGCGAACAGCACTGTGTGATTGAGGTCAAGTCATAATGGATAAATCATCCTTCATTAGTCAGTTTCAGCACATGAGTGCCCTCATTCAAAAGGCGGTGGTGAACCGCGACTTTGACAAAATTGCAAATATTGAGAACGCCCGGAGGGATTTGTTGCATTCGTTTGCGTCGAAAAACGAGCCTGATAACGATCCGCAGTTTTTTGAAGCTCTTGAAGCGTGCGCGGAAGAACATGCAGCTGCTATGCTTCAGATCACCAGTGATCTTCAAGAAATGAAGAACAAATCCAGAAAGATGCTGAAATCGCTGGCGTCCTACGAAATGTAGCTTCGCCAAGGTGGGTTATATTATTGGCATTACGCAGGTGACCGAATGCTGCAAAGGCTAGGCAGCGGGCCTCTCAATCATCAATTTCTTCATCTTCTCAATCAGCGTTGTACGGCGGAGTTTCAGCGCCTCTGCCGCCTGGCTGACCATCCCGTCTGATTTTTCGAGAGCCGCTTCTATCAGCACCACCTCGATATCACGTAGATGCCGACGCAAGTCGATATTGTCAAAATAGCTGAACCAGTCCGCGTAATGCGTTGGATGGGGCAGCGGTGGTTCTGAGGACCCGGCGGCGATGTCAATTCCACTTAGCCCCTGTGAGGCCTCCCAAAGCGCGTCCATCTCCTCGGCCCGGTCCGGCGCCTTCATACGGAGCAGGTTCTCGCGAACCTGTGCAGCAGTGACACTCTGCTTTGGGAACATGACCATGGCGCGTTCCAGAACGTTGCGAAGTTCGCGGACATTGCCAGGCCATGGGTAGCGTGACAGTTCGGTCATCGCACTGTCGTCAAGCGTTGGCGCCGTACTCTGACTTTTGTCAACAAGCTGCGCCATGATCGCGGCGGCGATCTGCGGGATGTCGACCTGCCGCTCAGCAAGGCTTGGTACTTGGATTGGAAAGACATTGATGCGGTAGAACAGATCCGCACGGAAGCCTCCCTCATCAACCTGCGCTTGGATATTCTGGTGCGTTGCGCAGACAAGCCGGAAATCGACCTCAATTTCGTCATTGCCGCCAACACGCTGAACCGTCCTATTTTCAAGGACGCGCAACAGCTTTGATTGCAGCGATAAAGGCATGTCACCGATCTCGTCAAGGAACAGCGTGCCGCCGCGGGCAAGCTCGACACGTCCCTCGCGTGGTTTATCGGCACCGGTGAAAGCACCTTTCTCATGGCCAAAAATCTCGGATTCCAGCAATTCCGAAGGGATTGCTGCGCAATTGACCGATACCAGCCTGCCACGCCGCCGAGAGGCGCTGTGGATGGCGCGCGCTACCAGCTCCTTGCCGGTGCCGGTCTCACCAAGAACAAGCACGCTTGTTGGGGCCTCGGCAACAACTTCTATCAGTTTTTTCAATTCTTTGGCTGGCGCAGATTGGCCGATGATAATTTCGTCTACCGGGCTGTCCGACATGATAATCACCCACAAAAACAGCGAAACAAGCGATAGGCGTCAATATTTTGGAGAAGGATAGCGATATCATCCTAGGCTTGTCAAAATTTTGATGGTGAGAGGCGCTCAGACTGGGGTTTTGGTGTGGAACCGGCGTCAATACCTTGGCAAACGCGGGTTTACCGCCCTGTCAAAGCATATTGTTTCAGCAAATTAACGATTTTTTAATATAATTAAAACAACCGTATAAGATGTTTCTGATGTTTTTTTTCATGATGGGTGTTGCAGATTGGCAGGGTTCTTGCCTTTCCCATTGCAGGGAAAATCCCGCTTGGAGCAAGACAGATGAGCACCATTCGCCTCGAACATGAAAATTTCAGCGCTGCACCACTTCTGGCCGAACTGCTGACCGACCGCATGCTGACTGTCACTGAGGCGGGCGGCGAGTCGGTTGGTGACATGAAATCGACCACCTACGTATGTAGCGCCGCCCATGAGAAGGCCATCGGTGGCGAGGAAGCCGCGGTGGCCTGCGGTCGCGCCGCACGTGCTGGTCGCATGATGATAATTGAAGAGGACGCAACGTCATTCACGGTAACCGAAACACTTGGTGGCAAGCTCATCCGCATTGCACTGCCGAAAGCGTCCACTGCCTGCATTACTGATCATTACGGTCTTCAGGTGGTCGCAACTTTATTGTCGGACGAGCGTACAGTTGCCTGTGGTGATCAGGTCAGCCGTGACCTTCTGGGTCTGGCGCGCCGTGTTGCTAAAACAGATGTCACGGTGTTCATCAACGGGCCAACCGGTACTGGCAAAGAAGTGCTAGCCAAATTCATTCACAATCATTCCGAACGGGCAGATGCTCCCTTTGTTGCGGTGAACTGCGCAGCCATCCCAGACAACATGCTTGAGGCCATTTTGTTTGGTCATGAGAAGGGTGCCTTCACTGGCGCTTCGACGGCCAACAGGGGTATTTTCCGCGCTGCAGATGGTGGCACGCTGCTTCTTGATGAGATTTCGGAGATGCCGATGGCACTGCAGGCGAAGCTTCTTCGCGCGCTGCAGGAAAAGGCTGTCACCCCAATTGGCTCGCAAACTGACATACCGGTTGATGTTCGCGTTGTTGCAACAACTAACCGCAACATGGCTGAGGAGATTCGTACTGGGAATTTCCGTGAGGATCTTTATTACCGGCTGAATGTATTCCCGCTCAATACACTGGCGCTTGCAGCGCGGATCGACGATATCGTTCCAGTCGCAACATTCCTTCTGCAGCGTCACGTAAAGACTACCGGTGATATGCCCTGGCTAAATCAGGGCGCAGTCAGCGCACTTCGCGGTTACAGCTGGCCTGGCAACGTGCGCGAGCTGGAAAACGTTCTGCAGCGAGCGCTTGTCCTCGCCGAGGATGGCGTAATTAGCGCTGGTGACATCCTGATTGACAGTGCGCTCCAAGATGTGCCGACCGGACCACAGCGGACCATGATTGATGCCTTCCGCCAAAGTGCGGCCCAGGCCTGAACGAAAGTAGCGAGGTAGAGTGAGATGAGTACGATTGGACCTATCAGCAGCAGTGTTGGTTCCGCCCATGCGCAGGTGCTCAAGCGAGCGCAGGAAGCTCTTCAGACGGAAAAGCCGTCACAGGCATTCGGTGATCGTATCACCAATGCTATCGACCAAGTCGCTGAAGCCCAGAACAATACAGCGAAACTTGTCAAAGCTTACGAAATGGGAATGGAAAACGATATCAGCAAAGTGATGATTAATCAGCAGGTTTCATCGCTTGGTTTCCAACTCACCCTTAATGTCCGCAACAAGGTGCTCAGCGCCTACAAGGACATAATGAACATGCCGGTCTAAACGGCCTGGCAGATTGAAATTTAACGCGTAGTAGATACGGGAAGCAAACCGATGGCAGATGCAACGACAGTTATGGATCCGGCGGCAGAAGGCGAGGTCGATGGTGCTGCCACCAATGTAGCTACCGTTCCAACATCGGGTCCGATGGCCATCCTCTATCGGTTGACCGGTGGCCAGAGCCTGCGGCAGGTTTTGCCTGCAGCCGTTGGAATTGTTGTGGCGGTAATCGGCATGGCCTTTTTTGTGGTTTCACAGCAACCAGAACGCACAACGCTATATGCTTCGCTTCCCGACTCTGAAAAAGCACGTGTTGTTGACGCTCTCACAAATGCTGGTGTTGATGTTGCGCTTGATCCGACAACTGGTGACGTGATTGTCCCCGTGCGTGACTATCACAGCTCGCGCATGACGTTGGCGGCTCAGGGCCTGCCAGCCTCAATTCCAGATGGGTATGATACGTTGTCCGACCTTCCGATGGGTTCAAGCCGTTCGGTTGAAAGTGTGCGGCTGAAACAAACCCAGGAAATCGAATTGGCACGATCGATCAGCGAGATCGAAGGACTGGTTACCGCAAGAGTCCATTTGGCTATCCCGGAAAAATCTGTCTTCGCACGCGCCTCGACACCGCCAACGGGTTCCGTATTCGTGCAAATGGAAAATGGCCGTTCGCTCTCACGCCAACAGGTTGACGCAATCGTCCATCTCGTCTCTTCGTCGGTACCGTTTATGGCGAAGAACGATGTTACTGTTGTGGATCAGTATGGCAATCTGATGTCGCGTCCACCTCAGGACAGCGCTGGTATGATGTCTGATTCTCAGCTTGAGCACCGAATCCGTCTTGAGGAAATCTACCGTAACCGTGTCATTGCGCTTGTTAGTCCGATTGTTGGTGCTGGCAATGTCACAGCTCAGGTCAATCTGGATATCGACTTTACGCGGAGCGAGGTTACTGAAGAGATTATGGATCCTGAAGGTACGGCGTTACGTAGCGAGCAGAGCAGTTCAGAAACATCTTCAGAGATCATTGCTAAGGGCATCCCCGGCGCGACTAGCAATCGTGCGCCGGCGCAGACGGATATTGATACACAGCAAAGTCTTGATGCGGGTGATCCAAATTCAGCAAAAGCACGCTCATCAAGCCAGACTCGTAACTATGAAGTCAGCCGCACTGTGTCAACAACACAGCGTCCATCAAGCCAGATTACTGGTATCCAGGCGGCTGTCCTTGTTCGTGAGATGGAAACTCGAGATCCAGAAACCGGTTTGACTCAGATACAGGAAATTCCGCAGGAGAAGCTTGACGAGATCACAGCCCTTGTTGCCAACACTATTGGTATCGACGAGGAGCGTGGAGACAGCCTGACAGTATCAAGCTCGACCTTTGTTTCCGCTCTCGAGGGCGTCAAGAAACCATGGTACGATATGGATTGGGCAGTGACTATCATGCGCCAAGGCCTGACCATTCTAATCATGGCTGTGGTCGTGCTTGGTGTGATCCGTCCTTTGATCAACCGCATCATGGTTCCTGCTGCAACAGGTGGCCCTGGAGAAGCGGTGGTCTCGATGGATGAGGATGTAGATCTTGATACAGTCGAAATCCAAGAAGGTGAATCCCTTGAGGATATCAAGGCGAAGCTGAAGCCGAAAAAGGCAGCAATCTCTCCTGAGATGCTGGACACCGCGAACACCTATGATGATAAAGTTGCGGTAATCCGGATGATTGTTTCTGACGAAGCGGGCCGCGTATCAAACGTCTTCAAGTCGATGATGAGAGGCGATTTGGACTCAGCCTGATAAGACAAGGCAGAAACGGGGCTCTTGGTGTAGAGAGCGTGTGAGGAATACGAGGCAGTTATGGCAGAACAGCAACCTGAAAATGAAGAAAAGTCGCAGTTTGAGCGGTTAAACGGCACTCAAAAATCGGCAATCTTGATGATGCTCATCGGCGAGGATGAAGCGTCGGAAATTCTTCGCAACCTGTCGCCGCGTGAGGTTCAGCATCTCGGTACAGCCATGTATTCGGTGCAGGGTCTCGATCAGGACACGGTCAACCAGGTGCTGGATGAATTTCTTGCCATCATCAAGGAGCAGACGAGCCTCGGCCTTGGCGCCGGCAACTACATCCGCAATGTGATGACCCGCGCTCTTGGTGATGAGAAGGCAGAATCTGTCCTCAGCCGGATCACGCCGACAAATACTGAGCGGCCAATCGAAATTCTCGACTGGATGGATGCCAATTCGATCGCCGAGCTGATCATTGATGAGCATCCGCAGATTATCGCGCTGGTCATTTCCTATCTCGATTTCGGTCTTGGCGCCGATGTTCTCGGTCAGCTTCCAGAAGAGCAGCAGGCTGATGTTGTAGCTCGTATCGCCACACTGCAAACGGTACAACCTGATGCCCTTCGCGAACTCGAAATTGTTATGCAGAGAAAGTTTAAAGCCAACACATCGCTGCGAGCCTCACAGGTTGGTGGAGTTGGTGCTGCTGCAAAGATCATGAACTTTACTAAGCAGGCGATGGAAGCCAGGATCATGACTGCTCTGAAAGAAGATGATGAGGACCTGATGGTCGCCATCCAGGAGAGCATGTTTGTCTTCGACAACCTTGTTATGTCAGATGACAAATCGCTGCAGACCCTGCTTCGCAGTGTTGATACCGAGGATCTAGTACTGGCGCTGAAAGGTGCTGACGAACCGCTTCGTGACAAGTTGTTCAGCTGTATGTCGTCACGTGCCGCGGCCAATCTGCAGGATGAGATGGAAGCCCTTGGTCCAGTTCGACTGACCGAGGTTCAGGAAGCGCAGAAGCGAATCATTAACGTGGCACGTCGCATGTCGGACGAGGGATCGATTGTCCTTGCCGGCCGCGGTGGCGATGATTTCGTTGGGTAATGGGAGTGGCTGACAGATGTCGTCCGGCAATGCACATCAGGAACGGTTGAACGAAGCGTTTGACGCTGCCATCGCCGAGGATGCCCCGACAGGCAAACTCGAAGATGCGGAAATTCAGCGCCTTGTAGCGCTGTCGAATGACGCCAGTTTTTCGCGAAGCGAACGGATTCCGGTAAAAACCGTCGAGGCCTTTGAGCCCCGCTCGCTTGTTTCAATCGCCATGGCGGCGCAGCGCCGCCGCGAAACCGAGATGCGTACAGCGGTGGCAGCTGGCGCTGTCATCGAGGAAACAAACGCCGAGGGTGAAGCCGTCATTGTTGATGCCGATGCCGCCAATGTTGACCATGACGTATCTGTTGAAGCCGGTACCGAGGCGGCGGGTGCCGATGTGGCTGGAGCCGAGGCCGAAAGCGATGCAGAAACTGGCGACGGTGACAGCGCGGCGGCCGGTGAGGGTGAAGCATCCTCAACATCACAGGTTGATTTTGAAGCTGGTCGCACTGAAGGACTGGAAGAAGGACGCCGCCTCGGTTACGAGGAGGGTCAGGCCAAGGGAATGGAAGAAGGTCGTGCGGCTGGCCGTGCCGAGGCATCGGCCCAGCTGGAACGCGCCATACAGGCGTTTGAAACAGCCAGCGCACGCCTTGCCGAACTGACCGCAGTTGACAGCGCCGCGCTTGGCAACAGTATCAATGACGCCATTCTTCAGCTTGCCAGTGAACGTGCTGGGCGGGCCATTGCCGAGCTGCCGGACAGTTTTGCCAATCGGATCGAGGCGCTTCTCGCGACCATCCGTACCGTATCGGGGCAGCCAACAATCAGGCTGAACCCTGGTGATCTGACCAGCATTCAGCCACTTGCGGAGACCCGCGAGAAGCTTCGCCACTGCAATTTCATTGCCGATCCTGCACTTGCCAGTGGTGACCTGTCGGTGATGGTCGGGACCATTGGTATTGACGATATGATCCTGCCGCCGCGTGTTGAGGATGATGTCGAGCCGGCAGGCAACAGTGATGCCGTCAGGGATGATATCAATGCCATCAATACCGGAAATGGCGATGAAGCTGCTGCTGATGTGGATGATGATGACGCCCTTGCCGGCGGCGCCGAAGTGACAGCCTCTACCGAGCCGACCGAAGCCCCGGAGGATGGCCAGAATGGCTGATCTTTCGCAGGCGCTGATCACCGACATCGACCTTGCGACGCGTGGTCGACAGCTGTCGATGTTTGGTCATGTCAGCCGGTTTGACGGACAGATGATCGAATGTGGCGGGTTCCCCGCGAATATCGGCTCGCTGTGCCATGTCGAGACGGATGACGACGAGCCTGCGGTGGCCGAATTGATCGGTTTCGACAATGGCAACAATCTTCTTTCGCTTCACCAGTTTGGTGCGCGCATTCGCGTTGGTGCCCGGGTGACACTTGCCGATGACGGGGCGATGGTGCCGGTCGGGGATGACCTTCTGGGGCGCATTACCGATGCGCTTGGCAATCCGATTGATGGCGGTGGTCCGCTTCGCCTCGATGAGTCATGGCCTCTGATGGGGCGTGAGATCAACCCGCTCACACGAAAGCCGGTCGACACGCCGCTTGATGTCGGGGTGCGGGCCATCAACTCGCTTCTGACCGTTGGCAAGGGCCAGCGAATTGGCATCATCGCCGGATCAGGTGTCGGCAAATCGGTGCTTCTTGGCATGATGAGTCGCTTCACAACCGCTGACATTGTTGTCGTTGGCATGATCGGCGAACGTGGCCGCGAGGTTGGCGAGTTCGCAAAGACGGTTCTTGACCAGGATTCGAAAATGCGGACAACGATTGTTGCGGTGCCAGCGGATCGCTCGCCGCTTCTGCGGATCCGCGGCGCCGAACGCGCCACCGCCATTGCTGAATATTACCGTGATCAGGGCAAGGATGTGCTGTTGATCATGGATTCGCTGACTCGCGTGGCGCACGCCCGCCGCGAGATCGGTCTGGCACTTGGCGAACAGCCAACGGCAAAGGGTTATCCGCCGTCTGTTGTGTCGATGATTCCGCGACTGATTGAACGTACAGGAAGCGGTGCTGCCGGCAAGGGAACCATCACCTCGATCTACACCGTTCTGGCTGATGGCGACGATGCCAACGACCCTGTTGTTGATACGGCGCGCGCCATTCTGGATGGACATATCCTGCTGTCGCGCCAACAGGCGCAGATGGGGGTTTATCCGGCCATTGATGTGCCGATGTCGGTGAGCCGTGTGATGGACGATATCGCTGATAATGTGCAGATTGAATCCGCGCGCAAATACCGCCGGCTTGTGTCGCTCTATCTTGAAAATCGCGACCTGATCCTGATGGGTGGCTATACGCCGGGGCAGGATCCGGATCTTGATCTTGCTGTCGCGATCTGGCCGCAACTGATGGAGTTGATCCAGCAGAACGGTGCCGACAAGGCTGAATTCGGCGCCAGCCGGAATGCTCTTGTGTCATTGATGGGGAGCTGAACGTGGCTGCCGGCAAGAGCCTGTTCCATCGTTTCGCCCTGAAGCAGAAACTTGCCCTCGTGCGCAAGACAAAGGCTGTGAAAACGCTTCAGGACGAGCTTGACCGGGCGGTCAATGTCCGTGATCAGCTTGCCGAGATGGCCGACGGTATGTCGGTGCCGGTTGGCGAAACGACAATCCGTCATCTTCGCTCTGCCAGCTGGTATGGCAATCAGGTTCATGATCAGCTGAAGACCATTTCCAACCGTACCGAATTTCTGTCGGAAGAGGTGGCAAGCCACCGCCGTGACGCCGCCCAGTCCCGCCATCAGCACTCGCGGGCCGTGGCGCGGAGTGAGGAAGACGATCGCGCGCGCCAGACCGAGCGTGAGGAAAGATTTGAGGCTTCGATGCCGCCACGCCGCCGCCGATAAATCCCTGTGACAATGACCTGGCATGAGCCCCAGAAACGAACTTCAGCAAGGCTGGCCGATGATGCTGGCCGCTGACCAATGTTCGGGTGGCATCCTTTTTGCAGTGACCCCATAGCAATTGTTTTTCAGCGTTGGCTGGGCACGGATGTGCCAGCCGCAGAGAACGGGGTCAGGTCATGAATTCAGTGGATGCAGTCGGTAAATCTTCCGCCCTGTCGCCAGCCGGCGATGCGGCCGGTCTCAACCTTGGTGCCGACTCCGAAACGCTGGCCCTGTTTGCAAGCCTCTTTGCCATGATGCAGGCGCCTCAGCCTGATGGGGCCGCCACCTCGCAGAAAGGACTGGAAGCTGTGTCGCCGGACGGATCGGGACTGGCAATCCAGACACCCCTTCCGGCAGCCGCCATGCTGATGTCGGCGCGGGGTCTGAACACCGCGTCTGCCGAATTTTCTACCGATGATGTTGGTGACTTGCATGCGGCTGGCGCTGATATTGCCGGTGGTGGTGACGCGGCGCATCTTGTCAGGCTGCTGCTGGCCGCGCGCGACATTGCCATGCCGGACGGGGCCATGCCGGACGGGACCATGCCGGACGGGACCATGCCAGAGGGTGTGACGTCAGACGGTACGGTTCCGACCGGCGCGATGCTGGACAAGGCTGTGTCAGCCGAGGCCGACCTGTCATCCGATTTGATGCCGGCCAGCAGCGGCAAGACCGCGACTGAAATGCTGACCGGTGCCATTGAAATTCTGCGCTCGCTTGAGGCCGTTGGCGCGGCGACGGATACTGGT
>JBMZTC010000039.1:0-11595 GCA_049623505.1 Puniceispirillaceae bacterium (SeqCode)
TCCCCATCTCGACTGGTGCGTCGACATCATTCACGAAATCGCCGGCGAGGACGGGCTTGACGGCATCATGGCGGTGATTCCCACCGACCTGACAGCGGACAGCGTCCGGTCGGCGCTCGACGATGGCAGGATACGATCAATGCCGGCAGGCCCGCCGCTGACCGAGGAGGCCATCGCCGCCTCGGCCAATATCGTGGCGCAGATTGGCGAGGCACCACTGATCCGCGCGCTTGCCGACGGGGCGGATGTGGTTGTGGCAGGCCGGTGTTATGACCCGGCCGTGTTCGCGGCCCTGCCAATCATGCGTGGATATCCGGCCGGGCTGAGCCTTCATATGGGCAAGATCCTCGAATGCGCGGCCATCGCCGCGGTGCCGGGAAGCGGGTCCGACTGCATGTTCGCCACACTGGACGAGACAGGCTTTACGGTTGAAACACTGTCCGAGTCCCGTGTCTGCACGGTGACATCGGTGGCGGCGCACACGCTGTATGAAAAGTCGGACCCTTACCGGTTGCCGGGTCCCGGGGGAACGCTTGACCTGACAGAAACGCGGTTCGACCAGCTTGATGACCGGCGTGTCAGGGTCACCGGCACAATTTTCGAACCATCGCCGGCACATATGATCAAGCTGGAGGGCGCGCGCCGGACTGGCTGTCGGACCGTCTCGATTGCCGGTGTGCGGGCGCCTGACTTCATTGCCGACCTTGATGACATCCTTGATGGTGTGCGGGGCAATGTCGCCGGACAATTCCCACAGATCGACCGGGCAGAGGCGACGCTTCTGTTCCGCGCCTATGGCCGTGATGGTGTTATGGGCGCATTGGAGCCGGAACGACATCAACCGTCTCATGAAATCGGCCTTGTGATCGAGGCAGTTGCCGAGACCCAGGATCTGGCGGACGCCATCTGCGCCTTTGCGCGATCCACCCTTCTGCATTTTGGATATGAGGGCCGCAAGTCAACCGCGGGCAACCTTGCCTTTCCTTATTCACCATCCGACTTAAAGGCTGGCGAGGTTTATGAATTCAGCGTCTATCACCTGATGCAATTCGACGACGCTGAGGCCGCCTTTCCAGCGGAAATGATACCTCTTGGAGGTGGATCATGACCCGCCTTGCCGACGTCACCAGCGTTGTCCGGTCCAAGAATGCCGGACCATATGAGCTGACACTCGATATCATCTTCATTGAACGGTTCTGGTTCGATGAAGCGGTCCGATGCGACCTTATCAACCGGTCCGTGATCGCGGGTCTCTATGGTGTTGAGGAAAGCGATGTGCTGTCCATCGTTGCCTTTGCCCCGGCCAATGCCATCAAGGCAACCTTGCGCCGCCCTCTTGCCTCGGGCGCGGTTGGCGAGACCGACGTCTATGGCGCCCAGCAGCACGCCCCGCTTCTGACCCTGACATTCGGCAATGAATGACCTCCTGCAGGCCTGCGTCAGTACTTCTCGCGCCGCCGCAGTTTCAAGGCACCCGGAAGGCGTTTCACAACCGTACCGCTGGAGATGATCAATACCATGCCGACCCAGGCAAGCATATCGGGGAGTGTGCCGAAGATTACCAGTCCGATGATCACCGCGGCGATGATCTCGAAATAGGTAAAGGGTGCGATCCGGTCGGCCGGTGCCATTGACATGGCGGTGATCATCAAGGTCTGGCTAAGGGCTGTCAGAACGGACAGGATGGCGATCAGAACCATCTGGTCACCTGTCGGAACCTGCCAGACAAAGGGCACGGTGAGCGTAAGCGCGGCTGTCGCGGCGAGCGCCCCCCACAGCGAGACAACAACCGGATCGGACAGCACGCCAAGCTTGCGGTTGAACAGCATCTGCAGCGCCACCATCAAGCCGGTGAACAGGATAAACATGGCCGCCGGGTCGATTCCTGCCAGATCGGGACGAACGACCAGCAGCACCCCGGAAAAGCCGCCAGCAACGCCAAGCCAAGCCGATTTCGACACACGTTCGCCAAGAACCCAGGCTGACAGCGCCACCATGATGAAAGGATAGATATAGAGAATAGAAATGGCGTTCGCATAATCGACATGCCGCACGCCATACATGAAGGCCGTATTGCCTGCCGCCAGCATCAGACCACGCGCCACCTGAACCAACGGTCTGGCTGGCCGAAAGCAGGCTGGACCAGCACGCCACAGCGCGATGGGAACCAACAACAACCCATAACCCGCAAAACGAAACCAGCTGACAAGCGGTGGCGGCATGCTCTCGGTGATGATTTTCATCAGCGCGCCACTCAGCACCGCAAGGCAGAGCGCGGTCAACATGATGATGATGGCCGCGGTATCGGGCGGCACCCGGCGGAGCAGTGTAAAGGCGCGTGGCACGGCGAAACCGCCAATCAATAGAGCTGATGATCGACAAACAATGGCACATGAAACACCGCCACAAAACGGAAAAGTCAGCTTGCCCTCTGTGCCCCCCTGACCGAGACTGAGGGGAAACAATGTTCACAGAACAGGGTATTCGAGGAGAGCAGGACAATGCGCTTTGGCATTCTGGGGGACGCGAAGATTGCGCGGGAAAAGCTGTTACCGGCCATCCGCGCCGCCGGTCATGAGGTCACGCATATAGGTCGTCGCGATGCCACCGCCGGCGCCGATCCGATATGGGGCGATGTCGCGGTCTGCAGCTATGATGACCTGCTGGCAGATCCGGATGTCGATGCCATCTACAACCCGCTTCCAAACCATCTTCATGTGCCGATGGCGATCCGCGCTCTTGAGGCTGGCAAACCTGTCCTGAGTGAAAAGCCGCTTGCGCTGTCGTTGAATGAACTCGACGATGTCGAGGCGGCGGCGTCCCGCGCCGGGCTGTATGTCTATGATGGCTATATGGTGCGCTACCACCCGCAATGGGACTGGATCCGCGGGATTGATGTTGGTCAACGAAATCAAATCAGCGCGCATTTCTCATATCCACCCCAACCAACTGGCAACATTCGGAATTTTGCCGCATGGGGCGGTGGCCCGATTTGGGATATTGGCTGTTATTGCCTGATGTCCGGGCTGATGCTGTTCGATGGCACACCGGAACTGGTGGCTGTCACCAAGCAGGCCGAGGAGTCGCTTGATGTCGAGCAATCAGCGACCGCCATTGTCGATTTCGGTGGTGGCCGGGTGCTTCATTTCACCTGTTCCAGCGGCAGCAGCCTGTGCCAGAGCGTACAGCTTGTTGGCACTGAAGGATGGGCCCGCCTCGACGTTCCCTTCAACCCGCCGCCGGTCACGACAGGGCGCTGGGCGCATCGCGACAAGACGCCTGACGGCATGCTTGGCACTGGCGTCGAAATTGCCTTCGATGAATGCGATCAATATCAATTGATGGTCGAGGATTTCGTACGGGCTGTCGCCGAGGGTCGACAGGCCGATCTTGCGGAATCACGTCACCTGACCCGCATTCTCGGGGCGATGGTCGCGGCCTGAAACCTGGCTGGCACGGTTGGAGCGCCGCGCAAAGGAACGGATATCGGACATGAAGACAGGACAATAAAATGGCAGTTACCACTTCAGTCGAAACCAATGGCCGGCGCTATGAAGCCCCTGCCACCTGTGCGATCGTGATCTGTCTTGATGGTTGCGAGCCGGCGTATCTGGATGTTGCCATCGAACGCGGCCTGATGCCGAACCTTGACCGGATCAGGCAGACCGGCACCAACCGGATCGCCCATTCGGTGATCCCGTCCTTCACCAATCCCAACAATATGTCGATCGCCACCGGCCGGCCGCCAGCGGTGCATGGCATTTGCGGGAATTACCTTTTCGAGCCGGAAACCGGTGAAGAGGTGATGATGAATGATGTGCGGTTCCTGCGCGCGCCGACCATTTTCGCGAGTTATTACGCTGCTGGCGGGCGCGTGGCGCTTGTCACGGCGAAAGACAAGCTTCGTGCCCTTCTTGGGTCTGGCCTGTCCTTTGATGAGGATCGGGCGATCTGCTTTTCGTCCCAATGCGCCGATCAGGCGACAAAGGCGGAAAACGGCATTGATGATGCCAGCGCCTGGCTTGGCCGCCCGGTGCCGGAGGTCTATTCCGGCGCGCTGTCGGAATTCGTCTTTGCCGCCGGTGTCAAGCTGCTGACCGAATGGCGGCCCGATGTGATGTATCTGTCGACCACCGACTACATCCAGCACAAATTCGCGCCCGAGGAACAGGGCGCGCTGGATTTCCATGCCATGATTGACGGCTATCTTGGCCAGCTTGACGCGCTTGGCGCGACCATCGTGCTGACAGCCGATCATGGGATGAAGCCAAAACATGACAGCACCGGCGCCCCGGCCGTGGTCTATATCCAGGACCTGCTTGACGACTGGCTTGGCACCGCTGTGGCACGGGTGATCCTGCCGATTACCGACCCTTATGTCGTGCATCACGGCGCGCTGGGATCCTTCGCCACAGCCTATCTTCCTGACGGGACGAACACCGGCGATATCATTGACAGGCTTGCCGCCATCGAGGGCATCATGCTGGTGATCGACCGCGACGAGGCGGTGCGGCGCTTTGAACTGCCAGCCGACAGGATTGGTGACATCGTCATCATATCCGACAAGAACATGACCATCGGCACCTCTGCGGACCGGCATGATCTGGCGGCGCTGAAGGAACCGCTTCGCAGTCATGGCGGGCTGACCGAACAGGAGGTGCCGTTCATCGTCAACCGGAAGATCGATCTTCCGGCAGCGCCGACGCTGCGCAATTTCGACGCCTTCCACTTTGCCGCCATCGCCGCGGCACAGTAACGGACACGGCATGAGATTCCGCAGAATGGATTTCCGCCGGCTACAGACCGGCCAGATCGGGAACAGGCCGAAAAGAGGCGGAATGGGAGTTTGAAAATGTCAGAGCACGCCATCCGCCGCGAAGGCATGCGCATTGGTGGTGAAACAATCCATACTGACGAGGTTATCGAGGTCCGCTACCCCTATACGGACCAGGTGATCGGCACCGTGCCGGCAGGCACCGCCGCGCACGCCCGCAAGGCGTTCTCCATCGCCGCCGCCTATCAGCCGAGACTGACCCGCCATGAACGCCAGCAGATCCTGTTTCGCACAGCCGAGCTGATCCGTGCGCGGCGCGGCGACATCGCGCATTGGCTGACGCTGGAGCTGGGAATCTGCGTGCAGCATTCGCTGTATGAGACCGACCGGTCCTGTGACGTCTTCATGCTGGCCGGCCAGCTGGCGATTCAGGATGACGGCCAGATCTTTTCCTGCGACCTGACCCCGCATGGCAAGAGCCGGAAGATTTTCACCAAGCGCGAGCCGGTCCGCGCCATCTCGGCGATCACACCCTTCAACCACCCGCTGAACATGGTGGCGCACAAGATCGCCCCGTCGATCGCGACCAACAATTGCATGGTCTGCAAGCCGACCGAGCAGACACCACTGAGCGCCATCACGCTTGCCGACATCCTGTATGAAGCCGGGCTGCCACATGAGATGTTCCAGATTGTCACCGGCATGCCGGCAGATATTGGCGACGAGATGATCACCAATCCTGATTTCGACATCATCACCTTCACCGGCGGTGTGCCGGTTGGCAAGATGATCGCCGGCAAGGCAGGCTATCGCCGCACCGCGCTGGAGCTTGGCGGCAACGACCCGCTGATCGTCCTGAACGACCTGAAGGGCGAAGACATCGAAAGGGCCGCCGCCATCGCCGTCGCCGGTGCCACCGGCAATTCCGGCCAGCGCTGCACCGCTGTCAAACGGATCCTGGTGCAGGACAGCGTCGCCGATGAACTGGTGCCGCTGATCCTTGAAAAGGCAAGGGCCATCCGGTTCGGCGATCCGATGAATGCCGAAACACAGCTTGGCTGCGTGATCAATGCCGAGGCGGCGGCGCTGTTCGAGGAACGGGTCTTCGCCGCCGAGAGCAAGGGCGCAAAAATTCTCTACCATCCGGGCCGCGACGGCGCGCTGCTGCCGCCGATTGTGATCGACCGGGTGCCGCATGACAGCAAGCTGGTGATGGAGGAAACCTTTGGCCCGATCATCCCCATCATGCGCGTTCCCGATGATGACGCGGCGGTGATGGCGATTTCCAACAGCACCGCCTTTGGCCTGTCATCCGGCGTCTGCACGAATGACCTGATCAGGGCGACGAACTATATCGAGGGGCTGGATGTCGGCACGGTGAATATCTGGGAACAGCCAGGCTACCGGATCGAGATGTCGCCCTTTGGCGGCATCAAGGATTCCGGCAATGGCGTGAAGGAAGGTGTGCTGGAGGCGATGAAGTTCTTCACCAATGTGAAGACCTACTCGCTTCCCTGGCCGAATTGAGAGGCCAGACAACCGCAAACAAGGCCGGCTGTCATGCCGTCGGTCTTCAGCCGGCCTTGCCAGCGCCGCCGCCGGTAATGTCGCGACCTGACGGCGGACGGCATGGCTGTTTCCCCCATGTTGAAGGTTCGAAAACAGCGCCGGATGATGCGCCAGATGACATTGCCGGCAAGCGTACTCAGCGCGTTGAAGACGGGCATGGGCGCCGACTGGATACGCTCACGGGGCCTGCGCACCGATCTGGCGGATGCCGCGTTCGGCCATGGATGGCTGGACCGATAGGCTGGCCGTTGAAAGGGTCATTCTGGCCTTCGAGCAGGCCTACCACGGCCTGCCGGCGCCGTCGCTCGAGGATCCTTTCAGCTTAGCCGGATCAGGTCTGCAGGGAAGCCACGGCCGCTCAACAGCGGTCAATTCCCCGAGACATGGCAGGGGTTGGCGGAGGGACGGGATTCCAAACCTTTTTGCAAGTAGCTGGCCAAATGTCATTTTTCTGACCAAGGAAACGCCAGCCCCGCATTTGCCCCCACATCACGTCAGCGTTTCAAAGACGCCTTTATGGTGACAGGTTAAACTGTTTCACGTTACCAACAGTGATTGCCAGACACTCACCGGACAAGCTGTAACGCAACCGGGCTGCGAAAGTTTGAGGACGGCACCCATTCAAGTTGCGCCCCATCCAGACTGAAGAGTGGTATCTGCTCCAGAAAGACATTCATCGTCCGTTCCATAACAAGGCGCGCAAAATCATTGCCAATGCAAAAATGCTTCCCCGTGCCGAATCCTAGATGCCCCTTGGGATTACGCTGAAGTTCATAGTTATCGGCATCCGGAAACTGTCGTTCATCACGGTTCGCTGACCCGTAAGCCAGCACGACAAAGTCGCCCTTGCGCATGCGCTTGCCATGAAGTTCCACGTCCCGTGTCAGCACGCGCTTGAAGCGCTGTGCCGAGGTGTTGTAGCGCAGCGACTCCTCAATCGCCGGCTTCATGAGAGCAGGATCCTCGCGCACGGCACCCTGCACTTCCGGCATCTGTGCAAGATTCATCGCGAAGATGCTCATGAAACTGGAGAGCGACTCAACGCCTGCCACAACAAACATGGCGGTTGTCAAAACGATTTCTCGTTCGCTCAGCGCATCACCGTCAATTTCAGCTTCTGCAAGCTTGGTGATCAGGTCGTCCGCAGGTTCGCGCCGACGCATCGCCACCGTCTCTCTCATGAAATCAGAAATTTCCACGAAGGCTTCGTTCATTTTCGCGCTACGGCCTTTGTTGGCCTTGTCCGTCGATATGGACAGCACGACCTTTGACCTAATCTCAACTGGATCCTGCTGCGGCAGGCCAAGCATGTGCAGAATGGTGTCCACCGTCACTTTGCTGGAGAAGGAACTGACGAAATCAAAGCAGTTCTGGTCGGCGCATTCATGAACGGCGCGCCGGGCAACAGCCTCAGCATGGTCAACGACCTCGGCAAGGTTCTTTCTGGCGAAGGCATGATTGGCAAGGCGCCTCAGACGATCATGAAAGGGAGGGTCGGTGGTGCCAAGTGTGCCGCCAGAGCGCCCCGGAATTTCATCGATCAGATTGCCATTGAGAGATGAGTAGGTTTCCCAGTCGACAGCCGCGCTGGCGACATCCGCATAGCGTGACAGGAACCAGATGCCGGCGCTTTTACTCCAGTAACAGGGGAATTCGTCACGAAGCCGCCGATAGGCCGGAAAGGGATTGGCATCAATGTCCGAACTGTAGAGGTGGATCGGTTCACTCATTGAAACCTCCAAAAATATTGCGCAGGCAAACGTCGTCTAGAGCAGCCAGCCCGGAACGCTCGAGATGGAATGATGCCCTTGAAACTGGACGACACCTTCATATCCGAGGTTACGTCCGAAACCGCTGTCCTTGAAGCCGCCGAAGGGGCCCCGGAAATCCTGCGCTGTCGGTCCGTGGTTGTTCAGATATGTATAACCGGCCTCCAGCTGGCGGGAAATCGCCAACGCCCGGTCGCGATCCTCTGTCCAAACCGATGAGCACAGCCCGTACCGCGAGTCATTGGCACGCCTTATGGCCTCGCCCTCAGTGTCGAACGGCATGATGGGCAGCACCGGGCCGAACTGTTCCTCCGTAACAATGTCGAGGCTCTGGTCAGGATTGAAGACAAGCGCCGGTTTCTGGAAATAGCCGTTCCGGTAAAGCGCCTCATCAGGCACCTGCCCACATTCCCGCACCTCGGCGCCGCTTGCGCGTGCCTGATCAATCATGTCCGTGACGGTCTTCAACTGCCTGGCGTTGTTGACCGGGCCCATATTCGTCTCGGGCAGCAACCCGTCGCCAACAACCATCCTGTTGCAGACGGCACTCAGACCCTCGATCACCTCGTCATAGCGTGACCGGTGAACATAGAGCCGCTTCAGCGCCATGCAGATCTGCCCCGACGACATGAAGGTGCCGAGATACATGTTCATGAAGGCCTTATCGTCGAGCCGCGCATCAGCGCAGACAATCGCCGGATCGTTGCCGCCGAGTTCCAGTGTCACCGGCGTCAGCTGGTCGGCCGCCACCTTCATCACATGCTTACCTATACGCACCGACCCGGTGAAATTGACAAATCGCACCAGCGGGTGCCCGACAAGATTGTCACCAATCTCGGTGGCATCGCCGGTGACGATGTTGATCACCCCGGGGGGGAACATCTCGGCGATCTTCTGAAGCGTCATGCTGGGCGCGAGGACGGACAACTCCGACGGCTTCACGACCACTGTATTGCCGGCCATCAGCGCCTGCGGCAGCTTCGCGCCGAGGATCGACAGCGGCCAGTTCCAGGGAACGATCAGTGTCGCCACGCCGCGCGGCTGGCGGGTGATGATGGTATCGAAGGGTGGGCCATGCTCAACCTCGTCACGTGCCAGCCTCTCGGCATAGGCCGCCGTCGTGCGGAACCTGTCGCCAAGGCGCGACACTTCGAGGTGAGTCTCCTTTATGGGCTTGCCGTGTTCGCGGCAGAACAGCCTTGCCTGCTGATCGACATCGTCACGACCGGTTTCAAGAAAATCCGCGACCTCGTTCAGCTTTGCGGCGCGCTCGGTATAGCTTGTTCGTGACCATGCGGGATAGGCGGCATGCGCGGCGCGCACCGCTGCATCGACATCGTCAACAGACGACAGGGCCGCGTGACCGACCAGCTCCTCAGGACGCGCCGGATTGTACAAGGCGTATGTCCTCCCACCCTCGGCCGGGCGTGCCACCCCGTCGATATAGTTGCCGGTAGTGACGGATGCGTCATTTCCGGTTGCGCGCAACATAGCTCACTCCCTGCCTGTCATCACTTCACCTCGCCGACAGACATCACGACGTCTTGTCCCTGGATGGTTTGCGATCACCATCGACAACGCCGCTCATCCCGTCCTCGAAGCTGACGCCGAGATCCTCGCCGATCTTGCGAAGGGCGGGAAGCTGGACAGCCATGTCCATGATCGAATCCAGCGCCTGGTTGACCGGAGGCTTGTCACCGCCACGCTCACCGCCGCCGGACGATCCGCTGCGGTCAAGAGCGCCACCGGTAATGTGGTGGATCTTGATCGAGTCGATCTTCTCGGCAGGCCGGACCATCTGCTCGACGATCTTCGGCAGCGCCTCGAGGCGCGCCTTGTCACGGGCAAGTTCGATAACCTCGGGCGACATGGCGTTCTCCGCCTCGTTCATGGCACGGGCATTTACCGCCTTCATAGCCATTTCCTCGGCCATGGCTGACAGTCTGACTTTCTCGGCATCAGCATCGGATTGCGCCGCCTTCAGACGCGCGCCAGCCAGCTTGACCATCGTATCCGCTTCGGTATCAGCAGCATGCTGCTTGCGAAGCCCATGCACCTGACTTTCCTTCTCGGCACTGATCAGATCGAGGCTCTTCCCACGCTCGGCCGCAGCGATTGCCTTGGCTGTCTCAACATGTTCAGCAGCCTTTACAGCTTCAGCACGGGCCCCACTGGCAGCGGCTTCGGCCTTGGCCTCGTCCATGCTCTGTTTGCGAAGCGTGATGTTGCGTTGCTGTTCCGCCGTTTCGACGGCCAGCCGTTGCGCGATTTCAGCCTTGCTGATCTCCTCTTCACGACGGATATCGCTGGCTCGAATGGATTTCTCCATTTCGATCTTCGCCGCGTTGGCGGCAATTTCGGATTCCGCCTTGCTGGCGGCGATTTCGGCAAGCTGCGTGGCGCGAAGCGATTCCAATGTCTTTACCTGCTCGATCTGCGCCTCCTGTTCCTCAAGATCGATCTGCAGCGTCCGCTTCGCGGCTTCCATGGCCGAGCGCCGGACCGATACCTCGGCATCGGCGTCAATGGTGGCGCGCTCTTTCTTGGAATTCGCGATCACCTCGGCAAGCTTGCGCATGCCAACGGCGTTGAAGGCGTTGTTCTCGTCGAGCGCCGTGAATGGCGTCTGATCGAGAGCAGTCAGCGAAACGGACTCAAGCTCCAGACCATTCCTGCGTATTTCCTCAGTCAGTGCCGATTTCACCTCTTTGACGAAAGCGCCGCGGCCTTCATGAAGCTCGTCCATGGTCTGCTGCGCCGCCACCGAACGCAATGTATCGACAAGCTTGCCCTCGATCAGGTCACATAGCTTGTCGGCTTCGAAAGTGCGCCGGCCAAGTGTCTGTGATGCGCGGGCGATCGACTCCTCGGTCGGCTCCACCGACACATAGAATTCGACACCGACATCGACGCGGAGCCTGTCCTTGGTGATCAGGGCCTGTTCGCCATGACGGTTCACTTCGAGCCGCATGGTCTGCATGTTGACGCGGCTGACCTTGTGAAAATAGGGAAGCACGATCACGCCGCCATCAAGGACGACTTTTCGCCCTCCAAGGCCGGTCCGTACCAGCGAGACTTCGCGTGATGCGCGTTCGTAAAGCCACGCCGCGACCACAACAAAAATGGCGACGAGGACAATGACCAGAAGAATAATCGATGTAGCAGACATCACATTCTCTCCTTCTCGGGTTAGAATTGATGCATGTTCTGGTAGATGTGCGAGGACATTCCACCATCAAGCATCAGGTTGGCTCCGCGGAACCAGTGAGTCATATCGGACAGCAGGAAACAGACGACGGGCGCGATGTCATCGGGTCTTCCGGCGCGGTCGTTGACAGACATGTCTTCCTCGGCGCGCTTGCCAAGGGTTTTCACAAAATCCTTCAGGATCGGCGTTTCCACCGGCCCCGGGCTGACGGCATTCATACGGATGCCCCGGTCGCGCCAGGTCCAGCGGTTCTTCTTCGTCCATACGACAAGAGC
>JBMZTC010000040.1:0-11471 GCA_049623505.1 Puniceispirillaceae bacterium (SeqCode)
TTGTTTAAGTGAAAAAATAAGGTTAGGAAGTTTCTAAACTCATTCTAGTTTTTTGTTGTTTTTAATAGTGACAAACACGCATTAGATTACGCTGAACCTAACCTAATGATAGAAAGTTGTTAGAAAGTCAGAAAAAGCCACAATAAAGACAATGACTTACATCGTTGGAACTATTGAGTGGGAATGACGATGTCAGTGGTCAGCGCCAGGACAGCCGAACATTACCGTTGGGGACATGATTGTGATGGCTGGCATCTGGTCACGTCGGACCATCTGAGTGTCATTCAGGAGCGTATGCCGCCCAATCGTGCCGAAACGCGCCATTACCATGAGCGTGCGGAACAGTTCTTTTTTGTGCTGGCGGGCATCGCGACGATGGATGTGGATGGGGAGGTCTTCACTGTTCATCCCCATCATGGCATTCACGTAAAGCCGGACACGCCGCACCGGATCAGCAATCAGCAATCATCCGATCTGGTGTTTACCGTCACCTCCACCCCGCCAAGTCATGGTGACCGGGTGGAACTGTAATGGTGCATTCTGTCTGATCATCTGTGCTGGCACCACCAAGCCGGCATATAATCAACGCTAATTTACACTTCATTAGTTGATGGCAGGTTATTGTTGTCGGGCTTTGGGCCGTTCGGCCCGGCCAGCAAGGCCCGGCCAGCTTGTCGCGTGACGGAAAGGGTGGCTAAGCTGAAGCATCTCCTGCCGCGTGGCGGTCTAATAGACAGGTGACCCCATGTATCTGCCGGCCCATTTTCAGGAAACCGACAGCGAGGCCATTGCTGATCTGATCGCGGAATTTTCACTGGCAACGATTATCTGCGTTCATGAAGGAGAGATGATCGCAAACCACATCCCATTGATGATGAACGGGAAGAGCGAGCTTGTCGGCCATATCGCCAGGGCGAACGCGCTCCATGAATTGATTGATGACGGCACGCGGATGCTGGCGATTTTTCAGGCTGAGGATTCATATGTTTCTCCAAACTGGTATCCGACAAAGCAGCGGACCCACCGCCATGTGCCAACATGGAACTATCAGGTTGTTCATATCCGGGGGCGGCTGACCTTCCTGCATTCACGAAGGGACAAGCTTGCGGTGGTTGGCAGGCTGACGAAATTTCAGGAACAGAAAGTCTCTGGCGACAGGGCATGGAAAATGTCTGACGCGCCGCGGGATTATATGGAGCAGATGCTGGACAATATTGTGGCGTTCAGGATTGATATCGACTCGATCTCCGCCAAATCCAAGTTCAGCCAGAACCGGGAAATGGCTGATTTCGACGGGGTGGTGCGGGCGATGGAGACGGTCGGTCGCAAAATCCTGTCGGTCGGCATGAGGCGCATTCGTGGCAATGACGAGTAATGCCATCTGCAATCCCTGTGAGTCAGCTTGGTCGGTGGCGTCTGCAGAAACCCTTGCACTTTGCTGCGGTCTTCCGCGATGCAGCGCTTGTGCGGGGGTGGGGGCGTGGCTAGACTGACCGCCTGACTGGGGCTGGTGCTTGGGGAGGCACGATGATCACCTCGATCGATCACATCGTGATGACGGCGGCGGATCCCGACGCCACGATTGCCTTCTATTGTGATGTTCTTGGCATGGAACTGCAGAGTTTCCAGCCTGCCGATGGCAGTCCGCCGCGCCGGGCGCTGTGTTTCGGAAACCAGAAGATCAATCTTCATGACGCCGCTTCGCCCTATGTGCCGCATGCCCGCCAGCCGGTGGCGGGCGCCGTCGATCTTTGTTTTCTCAGCGAGATGCCGATCGCCGACTGGCAGGACCGGTTTGCCGCCAACGGTATCGAGCTTGAACATGGGCCTGTCGAAAAGACCGGTGCCACCGGCCCGCTCTGGTCGGTCTATGTTCGCGATCCGGACGGAAACCTGATCGAAATTTCCAATCCCATGCCTTCCAACGGTATCCCCGGCTAGCTGGCAGGACCGTGTTTCTTTCCTCCTTTGGCACCGGTTTTGCCCTTGGCTTTTCGCTGATCCTTGCGATTGGCGCGCAGAATGCGTTTGTGCTGCGTCAGGGGTTGATGCGGCGGCATGTGCTGCCGGTCGTGTTGTTCTGCGCGGTTGCGGACATGCTGCTGATTGTTGCCGGTGTGGCGGGCGTGTCGTTGCTGATCGCCGATCTTGCGTCGCGGCATGCGCCGGCGCTGTTCGGCTTTGCGGCGGTCTGGCTTGCTGGTTACGGGGTGTTAAGGTTGCGCAGCGCGGCCATGGCAAATGGCACCATCAGCGAGACGAACGGGCCGGCCAGCCAGCTTGTGCCGACGCTTGCCACCGTTGCCGTGCTGACCTTTGGCAACCCGCATGTCTATCTTGATACGGTGGTGCTGATCGGCACGGTTTCATTGCAGTTTGACGGTATGGACAGGGTCGCCTACGGCGCCGGCGCGGCGACGGCAAGTCTTGTGTTCTTCTTCAGCCTCGGTTTTGGCGCAACATTGCTGGCCCCGCAGATGAAACGCCCGAATGCATGGCGAATCCTCGACGCGATCATAGCGCTTGTGATGTTCGGGATCGCCGTCGGGATGGCGCGCGCCGGCGGCTGGCTTGGGGGATGACAGCGCTGGAAAAGGCGGGTGACTCAATGCCACCTGCCCGCTGTCACATGTCGTCGAGATCCTCGGCAAGGATCGAGATCTGGACGTGGAAGCAGAGATCACCATCCTCGTCATCCTGAAAGACGACGCCGATGAATTCATCTTCCAGCATCAGATCGGCTGAATCATCCTTGTTCTCGCGCCTGGCCAGTGACAGCCGCTTGTTGCCAAAGCGCTGTCGCAGGTAACTCTGCACCCGGGCGGTATCGCTTGCGTTCATTGGCGGTCTCACTTTCCTTTTGCATCCTGGTGGCTCTGTTCTATCGCATGGATGCGGGGCTGTCCATGACCTGACCATATCATGTCAGCCATGGCGGATCATGCTAGCCATAGCGGGCGATCTGGCCTCCGCCATGGCGCGGCCAGGCTGGCCGTGTCGCCACGTCACGAGCATCACATGACGTGCAGCGCATGCGCCCGCCAAGTTCGGGAACCGGAAACATCGGTCCAAGCCGCGCGATCAACGGCGCTACATCGAGCTCGGCGTTGTGGCCACATCTGTGACACCAGCAGAAAACCCGCAACCCCTCGGCTGCGAGATCTCCCAATGTTGCCGGATTGGCCGGTTCATGATGCGCCGTCAGCTGGCGTTTGAATGCCCCCATGCCCGTGTGCCTCTCATTGATCATCACCACACCATCAGGGAAGGTGACGGTCTTTTTGTTCATGATTTGTTCTAATTTAGTGATATCTGATTATAACGATGGCGACAAGGTCTGAATCTGGCGACAGGGCATGGATCATATTATGGCGCCGCCGCGTTTGGAATCGCCGCGGTGGGCATGGCTGCGTTTCAGAGGAGGGATGTCGGCCGTGGACGGGGGAGGAAGACCAGTCAGCCGCTGATAAGGCGTGGCAGTTTGTTGAAATGGCCAATCACATCGGCAACCGAATTTGACCGGCAGAGAACACGGTTGCGGTCACGCAACAGGAACTGCGCCTTTTCCTTGGGGTGGCGCTGTTTTTTCTCGATCACGAAGAGCGGGGTTTCGTGCGTGTGGCGGAAGATTGAAAACAGCGCAGCGCCGTTCAGATGGTCCAGCGCGTAGTCACGCCATTCGCCGGCCGCGACGCGCGCGCTGTATGCAGCCAGTATCTGGCCGAGTTCGGTTCTCGAGAAATAAAGTTGACGGCGAAGTTTTTTCGGAACGGACACGCGTGACACGTCAGACTTTCACCCGCTTTTCTGTTGGATGTTCTGCGACTTATCGTTATGTTGGGGCACCTTGGCGTCGGCTGTCAACCAGAGCCCGTATTGAATGATGTTCTGGACAGGGTGGTCGGAGCGGGGGTCGCCCGGTTATGCGGGTGCCTGCAATCTCCAACTGGGGCTGTCTCGGCCGGTCAGGGCTGATGACAGGTGAAGTGCAAATGGCCGATATTTTTGATGAAATTGACGAGGATCTGAAGCGTGACCGCACGCAGGCGCTTTGGACCAGATATGGGAAATATGTGATCGCCGCCGCGGCTGCCGTCGTTCTTGGCGTTGGCGCCTCGCAGGGCTTTTCTGCCTGGACCCGTTCGCAGGCCGAAACAGCCGCCAACCTGTATCAGCAATCCCTTGCCGCCGATGATGCGGTGGCGGCGCTTGAGCAGAATATTGGCAGCCTGACCGATGGCTATGCGCTTCTCGGCAGATTCCAGATCGCCGCCGGCATGGCCGAGGCTGGTGACGCTGACGGTGCCGAGGCTGGCTATCTTGTCATTGCCGAGGACAGTTCGGTGTCGGCGCTGTATCGGGATGCCGCGTTGTTGTTGTCGGCGATGAACGCACCTGACACACGCCCTGCCAGCGAACTCAAGGCGCGGATCGCGCCGCTGGCTGATGGCGCTGGTCCCTGGAAGGCGATGGCACTTGAACTCAGCGCCGCGCTGGATCTGAAGGAAGGCAATACCGATGCCGCCCTGTCGAAGCTGGAAATGATTGTCGAGCTTGCCGAGGTGTCAGCTGAACTTCGTCAGCGCGCGGCCCAGCTGGTGAATATCCTGAAGTCCTGAATGTATCATCGCCCCCTGCAGAACCGCCAATGCCCCCGACCTCACATCAATCCATGCCCGTGACAAGGATCCGAGCCATGCCAAAGACAGGCCTTTATACGCGCCGCGCCCTTGCCGTTCTGGGCTGTGCGGTGATGCTTGGCCTGTCGGCATGCAGCCCGCCCGAGCCAATTCTGAAGGGAACGCGTATTTCGGTGCTGCCGGAAATTCAGCTTGAAGCCGTCAGCCAGGAGGCGCAGGCCGAAGGGGCAGGATTGCCAGCCATCGTGAATATCAACGCGGCACCCATGCAGGGGCTGTCGGCCGGTCATGAAGGTGGCAACCCGCGACTGGAGGCGCCGCTGACCGAAGCCTGGCGGGCGAATATAGGCGGCGTGGGAAGCGAGCTTGCCGACCTGGCGCAACCTGTTGTCGGTGATGGCCGGGTCTATACCGTCGCGCCGAATGGCGTTGTTGCCGCCTTTGATGTGCGGGATGGCGGCCAGATCTGGTCGGTGCGGATTGAAGACATCGAAGATGACCCGCTGCCTGGCATCGGCGGGGGACTTGCGCTGTCACGCGAAGGCCTTGTTGTTCATGCCGGCGGAAACAGGCTGGCGCTGCTCACGCCGTCGGACGGGTCGATTATCTGGGAAATCACGGTGGATATTCCGTTCCGTGGCAGTCCAACCATCATTGGCTCCGACCGTGTGGCGGCGACTGACCTTGATGGCAACATGCGGGTGATGACGCTGGTATCCGGCGAACGTATCTGGCAGCATTTCGGCATCGCCAGCAATACGGTGCTTTTTGGCACGCCGGCGCCGGCCTTTGCCAATGACGAGATTGTCCTTGCCGGCGCTGCCGGGGAGGTTGCCTATTTTGACGCCGCATCCGGCGAATTGCTGTGGACGGATTCGGTTGCCTCGCTGCTGCCGCGGACGGCGATCCAGGGGCTTGGCGATGTGCGGGCGACACCGGTCCATGATGGTGGTCTTATCTTTGTGATCAGCCAGTCGGGCCGTCTTGTCGCCTTCAGCGCCCGCAACGGTTTGCCGGTATGGGAACGCGCCATTGGTGGCATCGAGATGCCCTGGGTGGCCGGCGAGAGCATTTTCGTGCTGTCGCTTGACGGACGACTTTATGCGTTGCGGCGCTCGGACGGGGCGGTGCGCTGGATTGCCGAACTTGATGGCGCTGTGTCGCTTGACGTTGTAGTGCCGGAAAAACCGCCACGCTATGTCGGGCCGATTGTGGCTGGTGACAAGGTCTATGTGGTGTCGCGCGCCGGCCTTGTGCAGGCGTTTGATGCCGATACCGGCGCGGCTGGTGACCCCTTTTCCACCGGCCAGAGCACGCTGACGTCGCCGCAGATTGCCGGTGGTAGAATGTTCCTTTTGGGACAGAACGGCACCCTGATTGCCGTCGAATAGGCGCGATGGCGCCGGTGGCGCTGACGCGACCAGCTTGGGAACGACCTCTTTCGCCATGAGCCATTTTGTATGTCTGTAACAATTGCCATCGTGGGCCGGCCGAATGTCGGCAAGTCGACGCTTTTCAACAGGCTGGTTGGACGACAGCACGCCATTGTTGATGACAAGCCCGGCGTGACACGCGATCGCCGCGAAGGCGACGCCACCCTTGCCGGGCTGGAATTCCGGGTCATTGATACAGCAGGTCTTGAAGAGGCGGCGACAGGCAGCCTTGAAGACCGCATGCGCCAGCAGACCGAGCGCGCCATCGAACTTGCCGATGTCACCATGATGGTCATCGACGCCCGCGCCGGTGTTACCCCGGCCGACAAATTCTTCGCTGACCAGATTCGGCGGTCAGGCACTCATGTCATTCTTCTTGCCAACAAATGCGAAGGCCGGTCCGGCGCGGCTGGCCTTGCCGAGGCATGGGAACTTGGGCTTGGCGAGCCGGTGCCGATTTCCGCGGCGCATGGCGAAGGTCTTGTCGATCTTCATGATGCCATTGTCGAGGCGGCTCTGGCGGTTGGTATCGACATGCTTGCCGAGGATCTTGATGACGGGCTTTCGGATGATGAGTTTTCGGACGAGCCGCCACTTGACGAAGAGGGGAACCCGGTCGAGGTCTGGCAGGACCCGCAGGCCGACCAGCCAATGCGTATCGCCGTCGTCGGGCGTCCGAATATGGGCAAATCGACGCTGATCAACAGGTTGCTTGGCGAAGACAGGCTGTTGACCGGGCCCGAGGCCGGCATCACGCGGGATTCGATTGAACTTCCTTTCACCTGGAAGGGCCGGCCCTACCGGCTTGTCGATACGGCCGGCATGCGTCGCCGCGCGCGGATCAGCGACAAGGTTGAGCAATTGATGGTCGATGATGCGCTCAGGGCCATCCAGTTCGCCCATCTGTGCCTGTTGCTGGTGGATGCGACAGAAGAGCTTCACAAACAGG
The DNA here is from genome assembly GCA_049623505.1 of Puniceispirillaceae bacterium (SeqCode). GTDB lineage: Bacteria > Pseudomonadota > Alphaproteobacteria > Puniceispirillales > Puniceispirillaceae > UBA8309. The sequence goes on from JBMZTC010000040.1 coordinate 7,023, forward strand.
ATCTGGCGATCGCCAGGCTGATCGCCGAAGAAGGGCGCGGCCTTGTGATCGGTGCCAACAAATGGGACGTGGTGCGGGATCGCCAGGCCGCCACCACCCGTATCGACGACCGGCTTGAAACCTCGCTGGCACAGCTCCGCGGCGTGCCGGTGATCCATATGTCGGGGCTTCATGGGCGCGGGTTTGACAGGATGATGTCGGCAGCCGACGCGATGTATGGGCTGTGGAACACACGCATCGCCACCGGGCGTCTGAATCGCTGGCTTGAAGGCATGCTTGAGGCGCACCCGCCGCCACTTGTCGATGGCCGCCGCCTTCGCATCCGTTACATGACGCAGATCAAGACAAGGCCGCCGACCTTCGCGCTGTTTGTCAGCCGCCCGACATCGCTTCCCGAAAGTTATCTTCGTTATCTGATCACCGGCCTGCGGACCGATTTCGGGTTGTGGGGGATTCCCATTCGGATGGTCATGCGTAAGGGTGAAAACCCCTATGCCGGCAAGGCGCGTCGTCGCTGAGTCAGGTCAGGCGGCGGCGCGGTCGGTTTCGGCAAGGAAGCGGCAAAGCGCGGCAATCTGCCCGCGCAGCACGACAGCCCGCACCGGATCAAGCCGTGTCGGACCCGCCATATAGAGATCGCGGTTGAGTTCGATCTGCACCGCCTGCCGCGCGCTGCGCGCATCACCAAAGCCGCGGGTGATGAAGCCGCCCGCATAAGGATGGTTCCAGCTGACCGACAGGCCGCATTCCTGAAGAAAACCTGTGATGGCAGTGGCCGTTCCGCGGTCAAGCGTGCTGCCGTGGCCATCGCCGCAGATGATGTCGGGAAGACGGTTGTTCAACCTGTCGAAGGCCGGCATTGAATGCATGTCGACAAGCAGCGCGGCGCCATGCCAGTTGCTGGCGGCGTCAAGAAGCCTGGTCAGCGTTTCATGATAGGGACGGTGAACGAACGCGACCCGCGCCGAAATCTCGGTGGCTGGCAGGCGCTTTGAATAGATCGGTTTGCGGGCGGCTGTCAGCTTGGGTATCAGCCCATAGCCGGCCCGCACATGATGGCAGGGTGACGGCGCATCCACATCGCCGGCGAACATGGCCTTGTCGAGTGCCGTTTCCGCCCGGTTCACATCAAGATAGGCCCGCGCCACGCGGTTGATGACGGTGGGGATGCCGCTGGCAATCAGGTCTGGCAGCAGGCAGTCGACGCCAAAATCCTCAAGCCCGCGAAGCGCGTCCACAGGTTGCGAGGCGCTGTCGATCATGCTGGCCGGATAGGTGCGCCCGGCATGCGGGCATGACACGACGACAGGCGAGACCATGCTGGCGGCATATATGTCGAGCGGTGAGTAATCGGGGTCGGCGATCCTGGCTTCGGAAATGATGACCGGGGCAAGCGCGGCATCGGGCCGCGAGGCGGCGTTCGGCGCTGCCGGTATTGCCTGCAGGGGCATCTCGGATGCCTCCACAGGAAGTTGATCGGTCACAAAACGCTCACTCATGAATATAAGGTTAGCATGCTTTCGACGCGCCTCCGAGTCGCTTTGCCGGGGCGCGGCAAAAAGGGCTTGCGGAATGGCCGCGCTTGGTGCATCACTACAGCCCTCGGCGGCCGCAGTGCGGCCCGCCAACCCGCGGCCGACCCGCCTTGCAGTTCGCCAGGCCCGGCCACCCACCGCCGCCGGCGGGCCGACGGCCTCTCAGAGGCCATGACGCCCGCGCCATCGCGGCGCATGAAATGGGGCGTGTAGCTCAGCGGGAGAGCACTACGTTGACATCGTAGGGGTCACAGGTTCAATCCCTGTCACGCCCACCATTTCACCCTCCAGAAAATTACAGGAAAACAGCACTTTGTGCTTTAAAAGAGGCGCACCTTTATGCAGCGCGTTATCACCTGATATCATTGGATTATCGGTTTTTGGCAGGGATAATGTAAGGGGTCGAGCGTTTTGATTAGAAAAAACCCCCACTGGGAGGATCAGTGAGGGGCTGGTTTATTTGGCAATCTTAGTGCTGCATGAAAGCTTCTGGGAAGTTTGTAAAAAACTCATCCGATATTGGTGTCATCACACCACTTTCGATAACAGCTCCAGCTTGCCGCCGAGTTTCGGTCAATTCTTCATCAGCGCCAAATGCTTGCATAGCTTCGACACTGTCGAACTTCATAACTGCGTGCAGTTTTGTAGGATCACCTTTTTCGGTGCCGGCAAACAGGAACTGCATCCCCATTCCAGCCATTTTGTCCTTCTGGGAGAACACCATATTCTTCCAGTGCTCAAAACCTTTGGTGATTGTGATTTCGCCTTTAACGATAACTGCCATTTTAGTCTCCCTTTTTTGAATTAGTTCAGATTAGGAATTCTTCATTACAGGCTTACTTGTCTCCAGTTTGTAGCGAATGCCGGCCACAATGGTGTTGATAAGGCGGAGGCGCATTAGATCTTGTTTTCGCTGAGTAGCGAACGGAGATAATTTTGTGCCGCTTCGTGCAAATCACTTATGCTCATTGCCGCACATTTGTAGTCTCGATCGACGGTCAGCTTAAGACTCTGACGATCCAGAACAAACTTACTATTTTTTTGTTCAGCGATGTAAGCGCGCGGTGTGGTTTTTGTAATTGGCAGGAAGGTGTAAGTGACGTCATCATTTTCAAACTTGGCGACGCCGACCTTTCGCCTGTCTTTTGTTATCAGCAAGAACTCGACAACAGTCGAGGGTTTTGCCCTACACTCCAATCCAACACCGCCTACAAAAACTCCAGGAACGGGCGAAAACTGTTTTTCGCGGTTGGTTGTGTCGGCCCACACTGGCTGCGCAAGCATGGTCAAGATTATGGTAGTGAGGCACGGTATCTTTTTCATTTTAAACGCTGGCCTGCCTTTCACTAGGCGATCTTTTTTAGCTTCCACCGTCATTGAACATAACGCAGTCTTTTTGAAAAGAAAAAGCCCCCACCGGGAGGAGCGGTGAGGGCTTTCGGTTTAGCTGTCTAAGAATGACAACTTTTTTCGATAACGGCGGTATTCGAGCGTTGATCGCTTCTTTAAGAAGCGGAGCGCTGGATTTCTCATTTTCGTATGTCTCTCGGCTAAAGTTGCGGGCTACTTTGAGCGAACTGCCAACGCAGGATCTAGAATCAGACCAGCGCTGGCATCAGGTTAGACATACTGACCTATCTTGATAACCTATACTGCTAAGATTGCAGTTTCTCAGTGCAAATATTGCATCGTCGTAAAAGGGGTGGCTAATGGCAGGTCTGACAAGTTTGCGAGCAGCTAACGGGCGTTTCCCAAAAGGCCAAGTTGGCAATCCCGGTGGTCGCCCACGCGATGAGCAAAGGGTTGCAGAATTGGCGCGTTCATACACCAAAGAGGCGATTGAGGCGCCGGCTCAGTGTTGATGCGCAGCAAATTGACCAGCACCGTCATCGCCAAGCTGGAAGTTCCCGACGGCAGGGCATCTATCAAGCTGTTGGGCACGGAGGTTGGCGGGCTGGGCGTCCGGAAAACTGCGCGTGTTCCTGTGCTCGCAAATGTCTCAATTCAACAGGCTGAAGGCTTGGCAAGGCAGTTATGTTTGTAAGTTAATTTACATTGATTTCTTGTCAGGATATCATTGCTGACACAGAGAGTTTGGAGACATGGAAGTGCGTGGGATAGGTGATTCAAAACTTAATTCAAGGCAAGACAAGATCTTAAAGTTGGTGCGTGAACTCGGCTACGTGTCGATTGATAAGCTGTCGGCGCAATTTGGTGTTTCGCAACAAACCGTCCGACGTGACATCATTTTTCTTGATAGCCAGAATCTCGTGCTACGCCATCATGGCGGTGCTGGCGTGCGGCCGGGTGCGGACCGACTCGCTTATCCAAACAGGAAAGGGCGCAATGCTCTTGCCAAGGAAGAAATTGGTAAACTGATTGCCTCGCAAATACCAAACGGCGCTTCTTTGTTTATTGACATTGGCACTACTATGGCGTCTGTCGCTGAGGCGCTGACATCGCATCAGAATCTAAAAATCATTACAAATCATATAGATGTTGTTTACACACTATGCGAGCAGACTGATTTTGAAATCATTTTGACTGGCGGGCTTGTACGCAATCGTGATCGCGCAATCTGGGATGACACGACAGCTGAATTCCTGCGACGCTTCAGGGTTGATTTTGGGGTTTTTGGTGTGGGCTCGCTCACGGATGATGGGCAGCTTCTCGATTATCATTACCGAGACTCGCAGGCATCCCGTGCGGCAATGGAAATTGCCCGTATCAAATTTGCCGGATTTGATCATTCCAAGCTAAACGCATCCGCACTCATGCCCTTTGCCCATGTCGCAGAGATTGATGCGATTTTTACCGATAGCAAACTTGCGCCGGATCTAACGCGGCTTCTTGACAGCAATGACGTAGAGCTTCACATCGCGAATGTTGCTGGTGAGAACGACTGACAAAAGTC
>JBMZTC010000041.1:0-9331 GCA_049623505.1 Puniceispirillaceae bacterium (SeqCode)
TGTGGCATCCATACCATTTCAACATTCAGAAACCCCATCAGATGAAAACCGTCTTCGTACTTCTGGACTCACTGAACCGAAATGCCATGGAGCCCTATGGCGCGAAGACGGTTCACACGCCGAATTTCACCCGGTTCCAGCAGCGGGCGGTGACCTTTGACAATCACTATGTCGGCAGCCTGCCCTGCATGCCGGCGCGCCGCGACCTTCACACTGGCCGCAGCCATTTCCTGCATCGCAGCTGGGGACCGCTGGAACCCTTTGATGACTCCTTCCCCGAGATCATGAAGCAGAACGGCGTCTACACCCATCTTGTGACCGACCACCATCATTATTTCGCTGATGGCGGCGCCACCTATCACCAGCGCTATTCATCCTGGGATCTGGTCAGAGGCCAGGCCATCGACCGCTGGAAGGCACATGTCGCACCCGACCTAGCCGCGCTGCAGTCAACCTTTCACCCAATGCAGCGGCATCGCACCAATTACATGATCAACCGGCAATTCATGGTGGATGAGGAGGACTACTGTTCACCACAGCTTTTCGCCCTTGCCGATGAATTTCTGAACCGCAACCATCACAGCGACAACTGGCTTCTGCAGCTTGAATGTTTTGACCCGCACGAACCGTTTCATGCGCCGCCGCGTTTCCGTGACAGATACAAAACATCATATGAGGGCCCCATTCTGGACTGGCCAATCTATGACCGGGTCAAGGAAACGCCCGAGGAAATTGCCGAGCTGCGGGCGAATTATGCCGCCCTTGTCACCATGACAGACGAATATTTCGGGCGGCTTCTGGATATCTTCGACCAGCATGACCTGTGGGCCGACACCGCCCTTGTGCTGACCACCGATCATGGATTCCTGCTAGGCGAGCATGACTGGTGGGCCAAGAACCGGATGCCGGTCTATGATGAAATCGCGCACATCCCGCTGATGATCTATCACCCCGATTTCGCCAGCGAAGGCGGCAGCCGGCGCCAGGCCCTGACCCAGACAACCGATCTGATGCCGACCTTGCTTGATATGGCCGGGCTGGCGATCCCGCCGGATGTCACCGGCCATTCGCTGATGCCTGTTCTTGGTGGCGAGGACGGCAAGCGGGACAGCGTGATCTTTGGTTATTTCGGCGCCGCCGTGAATGTATGTGACGGTCGATACAGCTATTTCCGCTACCCCACCGTATCCGGAGCCGAATCCCTGCATGAATACACGCTGATGCCAACGCGCATGACAACGCGCTTTTCCATCCGTGACCTGATCGGGGCGACACTGCATCCGTCCTTCTCCTTCACCAAGGGTGTGCCGGTACTGAGGCTGGACCCGAAAACCGATGATGAGGGACAGCCGGTTGAGGTTCAGGGCATGGGATTTGAAGACTGGCAGTCGGCGCTGTACGATCTTGACACCGACCCCGGGCAGACAATGCCGCTGGACAATCCCGAAATCGAAACGCAACTCTGCCAGCAGATCATCGCCAACATGGCACGACTTGATGCGCCACAAGAAGCCTATCGGCGATTTGGCCTGCAGGCACCAGGGGAGACCGCGTGATGTCCGACAAACCCAATATCCTGCTGATCATGGCCGATCAGCTGGCAGCCCAGGCCCTGTCGCTGTATGGCAACAGGATCTGCAAGACTCCCAATCTGGAACGCCTCGCGGCCGAAGGTGTCACCTTCGGCAATAACTATTCGAATAATCCCCTGTGCGTCCCCAGCCGTGCCTCGATGATGACCGGCAGACACAGCCCTGACATCAGGGTGTATGACAACGCCAATGAAATCCCCTCATCGCTTCCGACAATGGCGCATTTCATGCGCGCGCTCGGCTATCAGACCTTCCTGTCGGGAAAAATGCATTTCATCGGCCCCGATCAGTTGCACGGCTTCGAGGAACGGCTGACGACGGATGTATATCCTGCCGATTACCAATGGATTGCCGACTGGTCGGCGGGACCGGCTTTCGTCCCCTCGGGAACAGCGCTGAACGGCGTCGTCGAGGCCGGCCCCTGTGTGCGCACAATGCAGGAAGATTATGATGACGATGTCGAATTCCAGGCCCGCCGCAAGATCTTCGACCTTGCCAGGCAGGAAGAGACCAGGCAGGTAGAGACCAGGCCGTTCTTCGGCGTGGTGTCCTTTACCAGCCCGCACACACCATTCAATGTCGCGCAGCAATATTGGGATCTCTATGATCATGACGAAATAGGTCTTCCCGATGTGCCTGCGATCCCCTTTGCCGAGCTTGATTATTTTTCCAAGGCCCTGTTTTTCGCGCATGGCCGGCACCGGCACAGTGTGACCGAAGATCATCTTCGCAGGACGCGGCACGCCTATTTCGCGATGATCTCCTATCTCGACGAGAAAATTGGCAGGCTGCTCGACCAGCTTGAGGAAACAGGCCTTCGTGACAACACGGTCGTCATCTTCACCTCGGATCATGGCGAAATGCTGGGCGAACGCGGAATGTGGTTCAAACAGTGCTTCTGGGAATGGTCTGCCAGGGTGCCGTTAGTCGTGTCGGCACCGAATGGCCGGCGCGGCGCGCGGGTCGAGGCCAACACATCGCTGGTGGATCTGGCGCCAACCCTGATCGAACTTGGTGGCGGCGCTGCCGGCCTGCCGGATGAACTGGTCGCCGAGCTTGCCGGCAATGCGGTCACGGCATTGCTGGATGGCGATGACGAGACCTGGCCGGACATCGCCATCAGTGACTATCTGGCGATTGGCCCCTGTGTGCCCTGCCGGATGGTCAGGAAGGGACGATTCAAATATCTGTTCACCTATGGACAGCCTGATCTGTTGTTTGATCTTGTGGCCGACCCCGATGAACTCGAAGATCTTGCCGCCGCGCCGGATCATGCCGCCACGCTTGCCGAACTGCGCCGGATCGCGTTGCAGGATTACGATCCGGAAGCCCTGATGTCAGACGTGATCGCCAGCCAGCGGCGGCGGCGCTTTATCGCGACAACCCCCGGAACAACGCCGCCCTGGGATTATGTCGCCTATCAGGGCGATGCCGACCGCTATGTCCGCCGTGACGGCGTCGACGCCACAAAATCCCGGCTTCGCCTGCCAAGGGCCGAAACCGTGATGCCTGACATGCCGGACCTGCCAGCCGAAACCATCGACAGGATGATGCGCGGCGAGATCGATTTCCCAGCCTGACAGGGCCTGTTGACATCGCCGGGTCTAATTCAGCCTTTCGGCGAATTTGTGAATGTTTGAGAACAGGTTGCCGGCCTTGTAGGCCTTGTTCGGACCCGATGTAGGCGCGGCGTCCGGCAGGCTGCCAAATTTGGCGACATTGACCGCAAACGGCCCAAGCATCCCGGTCTCGCCAAGCTGCGAAAAGGCCTTGAAGTTCCGCATCATTTTCTTGGGCGGATGATCGGCACGGACAGCGGTGCTGAGTGACCAACCTGCCCCAACACAATGTCTGGCCCGGCCAACCGGGCCAGACGTTCATCCGACAATAACAGGCTAGTCCTTTGTTATTTCGTGAACAACAACACCGCGAGAGCCCATCACCTTGGTGTTGTACATGTCGATTTTCGGCAGATAGTGGACTTTCAGAAGATCCTGGCAGGCGATAAAGGAATCGCCATCCGCATATTCAAAAATGATCCCGTTCTGGAACAGGCCCTCACGGTTCCAGATCTGCGTCACTACACGGCGCAGCAGCCCGGCCTCACCAAACTCCGCCTGGACGTCAGGGGTGAAAATCTCGTCCTGCCTTGAAAGATGATCTTCCATTTCCCCGCGTGTGCCGAATTCCCTTGTTGAGTAATTGATCAAAGTCGGCTGGGCATCGGCCATCTGGCCTGTCCGGAATTCATGCGCCACAACACCCCGCGACCCCGAAACCTTGGTGTTATACATCTCGACCTTGGGAATGTAGTGCCGCTTCAGAAGATCCTGACAGGCGATGAAGGCGTCGCCATTCGCATATTCGAACATGATGCCGTTCCGGAACACGCCTTCGCGGTTCCAGATCTGTGTCACAACACGGCGCAGCAGACCCGCCTCGGTGAATTCCTGGACAATCGATGGTGTGAAAATTTCGTCCTGCCTTTTGATGTGGCTGTCCATCTCGCCACGTGTCGAGAAATCTCTGGACGAATAATTGATCAAGGCGGCGTTGCTCATTTTTGTCTTTCCCGTTTGAGGCGAATATCTTCAGGCATACAACTTCAGGCAAACAACTTCAGGCGATAATCGCAAATCTTCAGACATGAGAACAGCGTGACATAAAAAGGCTTCATTCGTACAGGGGTGGCGACATGCTGATTTGACGGGCGGGATGGGCACGACTTATCGTAGAATGGCATGTTCTACGCAGACACCGGCCATGGCGGGCGGGACAGGAGAAATGATGATGGCGGCAAAATCGGCTTTGACACTGTTCCTGTGCCTGGTTCTGGCGACGGCGCTGCCCTTCACGTCACAGTCGCATGAAAAGAACAGGACCCCCTGCGCCATTGATGTCCTGTTCGAGGATGACGATGTCGGGGTCGCCACCTATTTTGCGCTTCGCCTGCAATACAAGAACCAGTCCAGACGGCACATCTCGGCGGTCAGCGTTCTTGTCCGCGACGCGGCTGGCAAGGTCATTCGCAATTCCGACGCCATTTGCGGCGAGGGGGATGAAGGCATAGATGCCGGCGACACCGGGCAGTGCGAAAAGGTACTGCAGGTCATCACCGGCAAGATGTCAAACAAGGTTGGCTATGATGTCTGGGTCAAGATGATAGATGACCAGCGAAAGCAGATCGGCGTGGCCGACCGTTGCGAGGTCCTTGGTGTGAGATACAAGAAGGACTGACGCACCCAAGCCATGTGGAGCGGTGGCGCAGGCTACTTGCCATACAGAATTTCCTCGACGGTGGCATCGCAGATATATCTCTGTGCTTCAATTTGCTTATAGCCGGGTCGCTGTTTGAAGAAACCAAAGAGCCTGCCATCCGGCAGCATCTCCCAGATGATTTCCGGCGCCAGCCAGTAGCGCTGACCCTTATTGATCTCATAACCTGACCGGACACCGAATCTGAGCCGGCCCCGCTCTATGGGCTGGGCCCTGGAACGATAGAAATAGATCGCCCGTGGATACCAGCTTTCAAAATCACTGAGGGTGGCAAAGCCAAGATGGGAATGGCTTTTGCGAAGACATTCCACATCATCGGCGCCGCGCGCCATGGTGGCCTGGATCATGGTGGCAAGACATAAGGCGAGGGCGATGGTGGTAATTTGCAGTGGCTTACCCAATTCAAGTCTCCTTGCGGATGCGTTAAGACCTCCCGTGATGTTGCGCTACAAATTATTACAGAAACGGCGCGACAGATGCCGCCCGCACCTTCCCTCGCCGACACCTTCCCTCGCCGACACCTTCCCTCGCCGACACCTTCGTGTGTCGATGCCCGGTGTCGATGTCCGGTGTCGGTGCGCAGTCTAACCCGGATTCACCAAATTCCGCCCCCGGTTCAATGGCCAGACGGCGATTTCAGCCGGGGCCGGGCTTTGATCGGTCGGAATTTTCCGGCAATCGAAATACATCCTTAACGACGAAGGCGACAGCGCTTACCCTGAACGGTATGAACAGCTAGCTGGAGACCTGACATGTCGCTCTACCGCAAACTTCTTCACCTTCAGGAGACCGGCACGCCGATCCGTGTCGGCATGATTGGTGCCGGCAAGTTCGGCAGCATGTTCCTCGCCCAGGTCCGCAAGCTTCCCGGCGTCCAGATTGTCGGCATCGCCGATCTTTCCATCGAACGGGCGCGATCGAACCTCGAATTCATCGGCTGGCCGGCAGACGCGCTGAATGCCCGATCCGCCGAGGACGCCGCGAAGACAGGCGGGATCTTCCTGACCGAAGATGCGCTGGCGCTGGCCGCCAGCCCGTTTATCGATGTGATGATCGAATCAACCGGTGATCCCATCGCCGCCGTGAACCATATCGTCAGCAGCTTTGATCATGGCAAGGATGTCGTGAATGTGACGGTCGAGGCTGATTCCTACTGCGGGGCCGGCCTTGCCAGACGGGCCCGTGATGCCGGTGTTCTGTATTCACTTGCCTATGGCGACCAGCCGGCGCTGGCGGCCGAGCTTGTTGACTGGGCGCGGTGCTGCGGGTTTCACGTCATGGCCGCAGGCCGCGGTCACAAATGGCAGCCGCATTTTCGCCTGTCGACGCCCGAGACCGTGTGGGACCATTGGGGCCTGACCGCCGAGCAGGCCGCGCGCGGCCGCCTGAACCCGAAGATGTTCAATTCTTTCCTTGATGGCTCCAAGCCGGCCATTGAATCGGCCGCTCTTGCGAACGCCACCGGCCTGGCCGTTCCCCGCGACGGGCTCGCCTTTCCGGCGGGCGATGTTGAATCCATCCCGAACCTGATGCGCCCGCGGGCCGAAGGCGGGGCGCTTGAGGCCGGCGGCATGGTCGAGGTGATTTCATCGCTTCGCGAAGATGGCAGCCATGTCGGCTATGACATCAGGCAGGGCATCTGGGTCTGTGTCGAGGCGGACACCGACTATATCAGGAACTGTTTCGAGGAATATGGGGTCGTGACCGACAGTTCGGGACGCTACAGCGCGATGTATAAGCGGTTTCACCTGATCGGGCTTGAACTTGGCATGTCGGTGGCGCATGTCGGCGCGCGGCGCGAACCGACCGGAACGCCGACGCATTTCATCGGGGATGTCTGCGCCGTATCCAAGGGCCAGCTGCGATCCGGCACGGTGCTGGATGGCGAGGGCGGCGCGACCGTCTATGGCGGGCTCCGCCCGGCACAGCTTTCCACCGCTGGCCGTTATCTGCCGCTCGGGCTTTCACATGGCGCCGTGCTGAAGCGTGACATCGCCCTTGATGAGATCATCACGCTTGATGATGTCGAGATTGATGCAAGTCCGCTTGCCTTCACCCTTCGCGCCGAAACAGAGGCATTGCTGGAGAGCTGACAAGCCTGTACCGGTGTGACGCCGCCACATTGAAGACCGGCCGGCAAGGCCCTATTTGACATGGTGGGGGAGCGTACTGGCCAGCAGGATGTTGGAGCATGGACAGCAACGCGACGGACCTGATCTTTGGACAGCGTGACAGCTTGGCCTCGGCCAAGCTCACGGTGGTGTTTGCCCTTCATGCGGCATGCCTCACCCTGCTTTTCGCCATGGCGCATGGACAGCCAGCCTCGACGCTCGGCCGGTTTGCCATCATCTCGGGACGGCTCCCGGGCCGCCTCGCCCTTGCCGCCGGGGTGGCGGCGCTGATCACGGCGGCAGGTCTGATCGTCGACCGCAATGCTGGCATGACAACGGTGCTGTTCCTCAATGCCGGCGTCCTGGCACTTTATGTCATTGAATATTCCATTCTTCTCTCGCGCGGCTTTTTCAAACGTCTTCTTGGCGACGATCTGCAGGCCGAGCTACGCTTGTTCATATGTTTCGTGGTGATGACAAATGCCGGTTATTTCACGCTGATGTTTCTGAAGGACATCCTGCTGACTGACAGTCTGGGAGTGCGATAATGGCCGAAGACAAGATGAATGCCTGCCAGGTTCTCTCGCAGAATGAGGCCGTCAGTGAATTCCGAAAGGATTTTGTCTGCATGAATGACAATCTCCATGAAGGCCTGCAGGACCATCCGCATGTGCTGATCCTGTATGTCGCGATGGTGATATTCGTGATGGTATTCCTGAAACTGGTCACCCGCCGGTCACCGCAGTCGAAATCAGACAGCTGACAATCCCCGCACCGGCAGAACTCCTGTAGCCGGGCTTTCCAGGCGGCGCGGCGCCGGAATATTTTCGTGTTGATCTGGCCGCCTCGTGAGCTAAGCTTGGCGCCCGATTGATCTGAGGCCGATTCATGGTTTCAGACGCTTTTCGTTGTGTGGGAGGAAACCATGAAAAGAATACTCGCAAGCCTCGTTTCGGCTGCCGCCCTGATGGCAAGCAGCGCGTTCGCGGGCGAGTTGGTCATCATCTTCGATGACCTGAACCCGAGCCCGAAGGCAGCCTTTGAAAAGGTTGTTTCCGACTTCTCGAAAGCCAACCCGGATATTGACGTGAAACTGAGCATCAATGACCGTGAAGCTCACAAGACCGCCATCCGGAACTTTCTGTCGGCCGATGCGCCTGATATCACCGCCTGGTACCCGGGCAACCGGATGGGCCCGTTCGTCGATGCCGGTCAGTTCGAGGACATCTCGGATATGTGGGCATCTGACCCGAACCTGAGCACGTCATTCGAAGCCATCAAGCCGACAATGACCCGCGACGGCAAGCAGTGGGGTGTTCCCTATTCCTACTATCAGTGGGGCATCTATTACCGCAAAGACATCTTCGACAAGATGGGCATTGCCGAGCCAAAGACCTGGGACGAGCTGCTGGCAGCCTGCGCCAAGCTGAAGTCCAATGGCGTTACACCGATCACCATCGGCACCAAGTATCTGTGGACCGCCGCCGGTGTCTTTGACTATCTGAACCTCCGCACAAACGGATATGACGTCCATAACGAACTGACCGCCGGCAAGATCGCCTACACCGATGACCGCATCCGTGCGACCTTCGCGAAGTGGGGAGAGCTTGTCCGCCCGGGCTATTTCGTCGAGAACCATGCCTCGATGAGCTGGCAGGACGCGCTGGCGCCGTTCGCCAAGGGTGAAGCTGCCATGTATGTCATGGGCAACTTTGCTGTTTCGGCCATGAAGGATGCCGGTCTGACCGGCGACCAGATCGACTATTTCGCGTTCCCGGAAATTACCCCGGGCATGCCGCGCGCCGAAGAGGCACCAGCCGACGCGCTGTTCATCCCTTCAGGCGCCAAGAACAAGGCCGAGGCGCGCAAGTTCCTCGCCTTTGTCGCCCAGCCTGACGTGCAGTCGGAATGGAACCAGACCATCGGCCAGCTGCCGCCAAACTCCAAGGCGAAGGTCGGCGATGACAAGTTCATCCAGGAAGGCATGGCCACCGTATCGACCGCGGCTGGTCTTGCCCAGTTCTATGACCGTGACGCCCCGGCCGAAATGGCCAAGGCCGGCATGGAAGGCTTCCAGGAATTCATGATGAAGCCTGACCGTCTCGACGCCATTCTGAAGCGTCTGGATAAGGTCCAGAAGAAAGTCTACAAGTAAGACTGACGCAGCCGGTCCGCCTGGCGGGCCGGCTGCCATTCCTTAACTCGTTCACATAAGCTGTATCGGAACGCCTCCATGAAATCTGGCCGCGTCAACAGCCTGAACCTGATGCCGGTGCTGTTCCTTGCGCCGGCTTTTCTGTTTTTCCTTGTCTATGTCATCCTGCCGGTCTTCCAGTCATTCTACATCTCGTT
>JBMZTC010000042.1:0-8277 GCA_049623505.1 Puniceispirillaceae bacterium (SeqCode)
CGTCGAGGCCGAAGCTTCGTGCCGTCAATGTGCCGCTGGCGGCCCGGAGGCGAAAGCCTGACATCAGAACTGCATGGTCGGCATCGACGCGTCGCATTTCCGCGTCATTGACGTCCTGTTCAGCGTCGAGAAGGTCGAGTGTTGTCTTCTGACCAAACTGGAATTCGTTGTTGATGCCCTCAGCAACAAGACGAAGCGCCTTCAGTTCAGCCTCGACCGCCCCAAGCTGGGCGCGCGCCGTTTCTAGATTGCGAAAGGCGTTGCGAACATCGAGGCTGGCCTGGCGAAGCGTATCGTCCCTTCTGAGCCTGGCAGCTTCGAGGCTTGCCGCCAGTCCACGCGATTTGGCGCGAATGGACAGGGTTGGCATGAGCGGCGTCGAGAGTTGCAGCTGTGCGGTGAGTTCGGTCTTGTCACTCACAGTGCCTTCTGCCATGGATTCCGTAGCCTTCAGCGAAAAGGCGAGGTTCGGCCTGACACTTGCCAGCAGCGCATTGAATTGCTGCATTGCAATATCAACGGACAGCCGCGACACGGCAACAGAGGGACTGTTCCTGCGCGCTGAATCATCGGCTTCAAGAAGCGTTGGCAAAAGAATGCCGACATCAATATCACCGCTGACCTCGCCAGCTTCCATGCCAGTCAGGGACAGGAATCCATCCTCGGCATTTCGCATTTCGGTCAGGGCGGCGATCAGTGACGTGCGGGCGCGCGACAGTCTGGATTCGGCCTGCGCAAGTGCTGTCTGGGTCGACGCGCCAGCCTCAAGCCGCACCCGCGCCGCCGTGACATGTTCCTCCAGCCGGCTGACATTTGCCTTGTTGAGATCAACTTCGTTGCGCGTCTTCACAACAGCCAGATAGGTGTCAATGGCATCAATCAGCACCTGCTGTTCGGCACCACGGTACCTGGCTTCGGCCATATCGGTCTGCATCTGGCGAAGCTCGGTGTTTTCCTTTGTCTGGCCACCATCATAGAGATTGCGTGACAGGCTCAGGGTGGCATTGGCGCTTTGCGAATCAAGAAACCCGGATTTGCGCGCGCTGGCGGCGTCCTTTTTGGTCTGTGAACCGGTGAAGGTGCCGCTTGTCCGCCATTCAGAGGTTGATATGGCAGTGCCAATCTCCTCATGCGCGGCAAGCCAATCCTGTCGTGACGACTGCAGCGTCAGACTATTGCCAAGCGCGGCGCGGAGCGCTGTGTCAAACGACGTTGCCGCCGCCGGGGTGACCATTGAGAACAGAAGGATGATGGTCAGGATGTGGAATTTAGGCGAGACTAGCTTGTGCATCTGGTTCCATTTCGAAACGGATGACTGCCGATGCCCTGCCCCACCGGCAATCTGTTAAAAGACAAATTCGCGCTTTGAACGGAATTCGTCAAGAAGAGGCACCTGGGCGTCGAACAGTGGTTTGCGTTTGAACCCGTCGCCTGACTTGCTCCAGAGGCTGGCCACGCCAACCGGATGACCAGCTGGACGCCACACGGCCACAAGCGTTCCACGCGCGCTCAACTGATTTAACAGCTGGTCCGGGATCATTTCAACAGATCCCTCGACAAGGATGGCGTCATAGGGGCCTTCCTTGGCGAATCCGTCGGTCAGGCGACCCTTGATCGCTACGGCGTTGTCAACGCCATTGGCGACAAGTGTTTCCTGCGCCTTCTCAACCATCTGAGCACGGGTTTCGACAGCAATCACCGAACCCGCCATCAGCGCCAGTATCGCCGCGCTGTAGCCAGTGCCGCATCCAACCACGAGAACATTGTCATCGGCATCGACGGCCAACGCCTGGATCATCCTGGCCAGCACCATCGGCTCCATCATGCAGCGTCCGCCGGGAACCTGCAGATCTTCGTCGATATAGGCAATGGCGCGCTGGTGGCGGCTGACGAATTCCTCGCGCGGAATGGTGCCGAAAGCGTCAAGGACGCGGCTGTCGGTCACCTTCGTCGGCCTGATCTGGCAGTCCACCATCATCTTGCGCGCCTGCGCAAATTCACAATTGTCCATTTCCTAAATCCAGCACCTGAAAACAGAAACTGAAGCGGTTATATGGCCATAATCATCCAAATACAATGGGGGGCTTTCGGGGGCCGTTAGAAGAGTGCTTTCGGGTACGTATTTTCGCAAGCCGCATCTATATCATCCGGCATCCGTGGCGTGGTCATGAAGTGCCACAAAATTCTCTGAACCGTTCCATATTGACCGTCACCTTCTCGCCAAGAATGGTCCCGGCAGCCAGTCCATTGCTGTCAAACTCGCGGTAATAGCCACAAATCGAATGGTTCTGCGTGGCATCGCAGGTGACAGTGCTGGCCGGTGATGCCACCCATGTCCCATCACGGTTTAAATGCCCATGGACGGCAACCGCCGTGTTATCGGCCACAATCAGCGGCTCACAAAATTGCGCGCGCTGCGACTGGCTCACGCCAGAGCGGGAATCACAGCTGTCATCATCCGTACCGCCGGTCCAGTTGGTGTAGCGATAACTTGCTGTCGTGGCGCCACCGCGATGACAAGTTCGACCAGAGACATGCCGCCAACATGAAGTTGGGTAACAATATGATGCCGGCGTTCCGCTGTCTTTGGATGGTACCCGTGGTTCGAATTGATTAACAATCCGTAAACGGGAATATGATCTGCGTCAAATCATGCGGTTGCGAAAAATGCACGTGATTGTCACGCGCGGGATTCGCAGATTGACGGAGGCGTGCAGCTTGTCTATCAAGCTTTCTGACGGCCCGATGGCAGAGTGGTTATGCAGCGGTTTGCAAAACCGTGTACGTCGGTTCAATTCCGGCTCGGGCCTCCACTTTTTTAAAAAGTCCTGGAATTGGTTCGCTGGTACGCCGGCGCGTGATGTAACGCGTCTCACCGCGGGCCGAAGTCAGATCACGGTGATGCCCGCATGCGGCTGTTGATATCCCTATCCGCCCTTCTGATATCCACCCTTTTCGTGCAGATGGGGATTGGGTCGCTGCGGCCGTTCGATGCCATATCAGGCCAGGCGCTCGGTTTCACGCCTGTCGAGATTGGCCTGTTGGCATCAGGACATTTCGCCGGATTTCTTCTCGGGTGCGTATTTGGACCGTATCTTGTGCGGCGGGCCGGACATTCGCGGGCCTTCGCGGTGATGGCCGGTGCGGCGGTGATATCAATCATTGCACACCCCCTGATCCCCGACGCGTTGTTCTGGGCGGCCATTCGGGTCCTGTCCGGATTTTCCGTCGCCGGATGCTACACACTCATCGAGAGCTGGTTGCAGGCGAAGATTACCAACGATATCCGCGGACGGGTTTTCAGCATCTACCGGCTGGTCGACATGTCCGGACAGATCATGGCCAACGCCATTATCGCCACGCTGACGCCGGCAAGCTATGTGTCCTATAATCTGATTGCCATCATCATGTGTCTGGCCATCCTGCCGCTGGCGCTGACACAGAGCAAGGAACCCGAACTTCCCGAGCGGGTCAGCTATGAACCCTTCTTCGCCATGCGCATTTCACCACTGGCCGGCCTCGGCGTTGTGGTTGCCGGCCTGTCAACAGCCACATTCGGATCGGTCGGCCCGATCTACGCCATTGCCGTTGGCCTTGATCTGTCCCAGATAGCGCTATTCCTTGTCGTGTCGACGGTGGGAGGCATGGCTTCACAGCTTCCAGCTGGCATTCTTGCCGACAAAATTTCGCGGCGGGTCGTTCTGCTGGTGTTCAGCATCATGGCCAGCACCTGTTGCCTGGCGATGATTCTTCCCGTTGCCGACCTGACGTTTGGCGGCGTGCCACTGGTTTATATCATGTCGTTTTTCTTCGGCTTTACGACGTTCCCAATTTATTCCATATGCGCCGCACATGCCTCTGATTTTGTCAATCAGAACAAAATGATCACGCTCAGCGCCTCGCTCATCTTTCTTTTCGCTTCGGGTGCCATTGTCTCGCCACTTCTCGCCGGTGTGATCATCGAACGGTATGGTGCGTCCATGATGTTCAGCATGATCGCGGCTGCCCATATTCTGCTGATGATCTTCACAATCTATCGTAATTTTGTCCGGCCGGTGGAGCAGCGTCGCAGCTACGCCTACATCCCGCGCACATCAATGTTCATTGCCAGCATTCTGCGCCCTCGCCGCCAGGGCGGGCGCAAGCGCTGATGGCACCGCGCATGACCTAGGTCACCAAGGTTCCTGCCCGGAAGACGCCGCCACTTTTTCCGGTGGAATCGCCTTTCAGGCAAAAATGTCGCACCTATATCAGAATGGGGTGTTATGATTGGCCGAAACGAGTGTGGCCCCGCATGAGCGCATCGACAAATAAGGACCTGAAATGGAATCGGTAGTGTCAGTCAACGCCAAGACAAAGGATCATTCACCAACAGCAACTCCGGTGACGCCAACCGCGTTTCGTTCCGCCATGGGACATTTCTTGACCGGGGTCACGATCGTCACAACACGTTGCGCGGCCGGCACGCCCTACGGCCTGACTGTAAGCTCATTCAATTCAGTATCACTTGATCCACCATTGATCCTTTGGTCACTCGACCTTGGGAATGACCGCGCCACGCTGTTCCGGGAATCTGCTGGTTTCACGGTGAATGTGCTGCCAGCCGGATGCGAAGATCTGATCAAAACCTTTGCCGCTCCTGATGCGGAAAGATTCCGCAACGCCGCCTGGCATTGGGGACCAACGGGACAGCCCGTTCTGAAGGACGCCATTGCTTCATTCGAATGCCGTCTGTGGGCTGAATACCCCGGCGGCGACCATGCGATCTTTGTTGGCGAGGTTATGGACATCGCCACCCGCGACGGTGAAGCGGCAGCCTATTTCAAGGGGCAGTTGGGCACCTATCCATCCTGATGCGTGGCGCCGAGACAATAACGGGCGATCTGGTTCTTGCCGGTGGCGGCCACGCCCAGGTCGCCGTTTTGAAGTCTCTTGCCATGAAGCCTGTCGCCGGACTGCGAACGACGTTGGTCTGCCGGGACATCAACACCCCGTATTCAGGGATGCTTCCGGGATTTGTCGAGGGTGTGTGGTCGGCTGAGGACATCCACATTGATCTGTCACGGCTCGCGCAGATGGCCGGTGCCAGATTTATCACCGCCTCGGTAACCAATGTCGATACCAACGCACAGCTGCTTCATCTCGAAGATCGTCCGCCCCTGCCCTTTGACGTGCTGTCACTGAATATCGGCGGCGAACCCGATCTGCATGCCATTCACGGCGCGCCTGAGCATTGTATTCCGGTCAAACCCATAGGACGATTTCGCGACAGGCTGGAGGCGCTTACCGCCACTGGCCATCCCGGCAGGCTTGCCGTGATTGGCGGTGGTGCGGCTGGGTGTGAACTGGCGCTGGCCCTGTCAAAGCGCTGGTTTGGCGCCACCGGCACCCGCCCGCAGATCGATATTTACACCCGCAGCGCGCGGCTTGTGCCGGAAATGCCCGCCCGCGCCGCAAGATTGATTTTCCAATCTCTTGCCGCTGCCGGAATCAATGTGCATTGCGGTCAGATGGTTACAAGCGTTCTGGCAGGTGAACTCTGTCTTGAGGATAACATCAGGCACGCTTTTGATGCCTGCTTTCTTGTCACGGCTGTGGCGCCGCCTTCATGGCTTGGCAAAACCGGGCTGACGCTTGATGATCGCGGCTTTGTCGCCGTTCAGCGAACCCTGCAGTCAGTGTCACATCCCCATATTTTTGCGGCAGGCGATATCGCCACGCTGATTGATGACCCCAGACCAAAGGCGGGCGTCTACGCGGTGCGGGCCGGCCCCGTACTTGCCACCAATCTACGTCGACACCTTCATGGCAGACGGCTGCGCCGCTGGTCACCCCAGCAACGGGCACTGGCGATCCTTGGCACCGCGGATGGCCGCGCAATCGGCATTCGGGGCAAACATGCCAGTGCGTCACGCGGCTGGTGGTGGGCAAAGAAATGGATCGATCGGCGCTGGATGGCAAAATACACAAAATTGAGGATGCCGCCGCCGCCGCCGCCAGCGATTTTCGTCGGTTTGAAGGACAGGTCGACACCGGAAACGGATCCGGCTTTCGAGGCCATGCGATGTCTGGGCTGTGGTGCGAAGACCGGGCATGAAACACTTGCCGCCGCGATGCGGGATGCTGTCGACACGGCGGTCGCGCTTGGTGCCGATCCCAGACTGATGCCGCCTGATGGCCTGGCTGATGACTCTGCCATTCTGCCGCTTCCAGAGGAAGGCGAACTCGTCCAGTCGATCGACAGCCTGTCGGAAATCGTCAGCGACCCGTTTCTGCTTGGCCGCATTGCCGCCATTCACGCGATGAGCGACATTTACGCTGCCAACGCTGTACCTGTCTGGGCCATGGCGAATGTTACCATGGGTATGGCGCGTCTCGACCTGCAGCAGCACCAGTTGGCACAGCTGATGGCAGGCGCATTGCTGGCCTTCAGCGAGGCTGGTGTTCAGCTTGTTGGCGGCCATACAGGCGAGAGCCATGACCTCGGCCTCGGCTTTGCCGTAACCGGATGGCGCAAGGGGCCGCCATCACCGCCCACCGCCGATAGCGGCACCGCACTGATCCTTACCAAGCCGCTCGGGACCGGCGTGATCATGGCTGCGCATATGCATCTTGCGGCGCGCGGTGATTGGGTTGCAAAGGCCACGGCAAGCATGGCGCGCGGGAATGCCGGGGCGGCTCGGATCCTGGCCGAACACAACCCTGTCATGACTGATGTGACCGGCTTTGGCCTTGCCCGCCATGCGTTGAATCTCGCCGAGCGCTGCGACCACAAGGGGGTTGAGATCGACATCGCCACCCTGCCCTGTCTTGATGGTGCCGTGACATTGCTTGAAAGGGGATACCGTTCAACCCTCCATGGGCAGAACAAGACGGCTGTCAGGTTTGCAGCGGAGGTACCAACGGGACCGGCTCTGGATATCATGTTCGACCCACAGACAAGCGGCGGGTTGCTGGCAGCCCTTCCTGCCCCAGATGCGGTGGCCGTCCTTGAGCAGCTCCGTAGCGACGGGGTGCCTGCGGCAATTGTCGGGCAGCTTGATGACAAAACCCCGGGCCTGCAGGTCAGGTCCTGAGGGGGAGAGCCAGCAATGTCACCCCCGATCACGCGAACAAGAGACTGGCTGGACAGGCCCTATGACATGATCATCGATGTCAGGTCGGAAAGCGAGTTCGCCGAGGACCATATTCCGGGCGCGGTCAACATGCCGGTGCTGAACGACCTGCAACGGCACGAGATCGGCACCATGTACAAGCAGGTTGGCGCGTTCGAGGCAAAGCGTCGTGGTGCAACATTGGTGGCGCGCAATATCGCAGGCCATATCGACACATATCTTGGCGACACAGCGCGTGACTTCAGCCCGCTTGTCTATTGCTGGCGCGGCGGCCAGCGAAGCGGTGCGATGGCGCGCATTCTCAGCGAGATCGGATGGAAGGTGACGCTCGTCGACGGGGGTTACAAAACCTACCGCAAGGCGGTTCTCGACGGGCTCGACACCATTCCTCCGGCATTACGCGTTACCATGCTTCGCGGGCGCACAGGCACGGCAAAGACCCGCATTCTGCGCGCCGCGATCAAAGCTGGTGCACAGGTGATTGATCTTGAAGGGCTGGCAAGCCATCGCGGCTCATTGCTCGGCCCGGAACCCGGCAATCCGCAGCCAACACAACGGCATTTCGAATCACGCCTGTTCGCCGCCATGCAGCGTCTTGATCCGGCACGCCCGGTTTTCATCGAAGCCGAAAGCAACAAGATCGGCAATCTTCATATCCCGCGGGCGCTGTGGCACCGGATGCGCGACGCCGCGGCGTTGCAGGTGATCGCACCATTGCCGGCACGGGTGGATTTCCTTCTTGCCGACTATGACCATATCGTTGCCGAACCGGAACGCCTGAAACCCCTGTTGAACTGGGTGGTGACGCGCATAGGCCATGAACAGGTAGATATCTGGCGAAACTGCATTGAAGCTGGCGACTGGGCGGGGTTTGTAACACGCGTTCTGGAAGACCATTATGATCCTGCCTATGACCGGTCTGCCGCGACGCGCCGGCATGTCGATCTTGGCGATCTGGTTGTCGAAAGACTTGATGATGAGGCCATTGACGGGCTGGCAAGAGACCTGGCGGCGCGTGATTGATCCGGGCCCACCGGACAAGACCAAAAAACCCTGTTGCATCGTCGAATTAGTAATGTATAACGCTCCGCAGGCGTTTCCCCGGTAGCTCAGCGGTAGAGCAAGCGACTGTTAATCGCTTGGCCGGCGGTTCGAATCCGTC
>JBMZTC010000043.1:0-7958 GCA_049623505.1 Puniceispirillaceae bacterium (SeqCode)
TTGTCGAGCCCCGATCCGGCATCCCCGGAAGTGGCAGGGTTGGTGGCAGGGTTGGTGCCGGGGTTGGCGCCGGGTTTGGTGCCGGGGGAACCGGCTGTCACGCCGCCATCATGCCCAGCCGCGATGGCGATGGCCAGCGCATCTGCGGCATCGGCATTGACCGCCTGAACCGCCAGCAGCCTTGTGACCATGGCCGTCACCTGCGCCTTGTCGGCGGTACCGGTGCCGACGACCGACTTCTTGACCCGCCGTGCCGCCAGTTCCCGTATCGGAAGATCCGCCGCCGCGCATTGCATCATCGCCACGCCCCGCGCCATGCCCAGCTTCAGCGCCGACGCCGCCGACCGCGCCACGAAAATTTCTTCAATCGCCGCGCAGTCAGGCCGGTGCGCGCTGATCACAGCGGCAAGTTCGGTGGCGATGGTATGAAGACGTATGCTGTCGACAGCCTTGGGGTCAGGCCGGATCACACCATTGGCGACATGCGTCAGCCTGCCATCGACAAGCGTGATCACACCCCATCCGGTGTTGCGGATGCCTGGATCAATGCCGAGGATCTGCATCCGCCCCCGTCCCGTCAGGCCAGTTTGGCCAGGATCTCGTCGGAGATGTCGAAATTCGACGATACATTCTGGACATCATCATTATCGTCGAGCGTATCAAGCAGCTTGAGCAATGTCGATGCATGGTCCTCGCTGACCTCGATGGTGTTTTGCGGCTTCCAGACAAGACCGGATTCCGACGGCGCGCCAAACTGGCCTTCCAGGGCCTCGGCGACGCTGTTGTAATCCTCGGTCGCGCAGGTGATCTCATGCCCCTCATCATCGGACTCGACATTGTCGGCACCGGCCTCGAGGGCCGCCTCGAACATCGTGTCGGCGTCGGTTGCGTCGCTGGCATAGATGATCTGGCCAACACGATCAAACATGAAGCTGACCGATCCTGTCTCGCCAAGCGAGCCGCCGAATTTGTTGAATGCAGCACGCACCTCAGAGGCGGTGCGGTTCTTGTTGTCGGTCATCGCCTCGACAATCAGCGCGGTGCCACCCGGGCCGTAACCCTCATAGCGGATTTCATCATAGATCTCGCCCTCGCCGCCTTCTGCCTTCTTCAGAACACGCTCGATATTGTCCTTCGGCATGTTGGCGCCGCGCGCCGCGGCAAGCGCCGTTCTCAGGCGCGGGTTTGACGCGGCGTCGGTACCGCCACGCGCGGCGACGGTCAGTTCCTTGATCAGACGTCCGAAAATCTTGGCGCGCTTCTTGTCCTGAGCGCCCTTGCGATGCTGGATATTCTTGAATTTACTGTGGCCTGCCATGGTCGTGCGATCTTTGCTCTTCGGTCGGGTTAACAAGCGATGACGGCCAACCGACCGCCCGCCTCGTTGCTATAGCAAATTCGACCCCGGTTGCGCCAGTGGCGATGCGCTGTCACGCCGCCATGCCGCGCTGTCGTCAGATTGCCGGCGTTACCGCCGCCAGACGCCCCCCGCGCCGCAACGGCGCCACAGCCCTTGCCAGACCGGACTCATCGCTGTCAACAAGAAGGCCACACAGGGTCACCTCGCCAAGCGCGACCGACAGGCGCGGCCCGTTGGTGCCGGTGAATCTGGCCGTCGCCGCCTGTTTGTCCATGCCAATCACACTGTCATAGTCACCGCACATGCCGCTGTCGGTCTGGAACGCGGTGCCGCCGGCCAGGATGTGGTGATCGGCCGTCGGCACATGCGTATGCGTGCCAACCACCATGGTGGCGCGGGAATCGGCGTAATGACCGATGGCCATTTTTTCGGAAGTGGCCTCGCCATGGACGTCAATCATGATGAAATCGGCGTCTCGGCCAAGCTGGTTGCGCACCAGCGCGCCATTCACCGCCGGGAAGACAGGATCGTAATCCGACATGAACAGGTTGGTGATGGCGTTGATCACGACAAGACGCTGACCAGCGTCGTTGGTGACGCATACCGACCCCGCACCCGGCGTGCCCTCGGCCATGTTGATGGGACGAAGAAGGCGCGGCGTGGACTCGATATAGGGAATGATCTCGGCCTTGTCCCAGACATGGTTGCCGGTTGTCAGAACGTCGATCCCGGCGGCGAACAGATCATCGCAGATTGTCGGCGTCACACCAAAGCCACCAGCCGCGTTCTCGCAATTCACAACCAGGAAATCCAGCGCCAGCTCTTCACGGAGTGTGGGCACCTGTTCAATCACCGCCTTGCGCGCGGCGCGCCCGACAATATCCCCCAGAAACAGAACCCGCATCATCAAAACCCCAGTCCGTTCGGCCAGGTCCAATCACCTAGGCCATGTGATCCTGCGCCATACCCGACCGCAGCCCAGACGGTGTAAGCACCGCGTCAAGCGGCACGTCAAATGGGCCGACCGGCACCTTATCGACCAGCTGCCCGTCAAAGGCAATGCCAATGGCCGTGACCATATGTCCACCGCCGCGAAGCCCGGCAAGGGTGCGGTCATAGAACCCACCCCCATAGCCAAGCCGCCAGCATGCCGCGTCGAAGGCCAGCATGGGCGCCAGGATTACCGCCGGCTGGACAACCGGCGCCGCCGGTGATGGCTGGCTTGTGCCATAGGGACCATCGACAAGATCGTCGCCGGGGGCCCAGCGTCTGAACACAAGCGGGTTGCCCGGCGCCGGCGTTTCCGGCATCGCGGTAATCAGTCCGGCCACCGCCAGGGCGGTGACAAGCGGCAGCGGCGACAATTCCGACCTGATCGGCATATAGGCCGCCACAATGCCTGCGGGATCCCGGCCCTGCGCAAGACGGATAATGATATCGGCCTGCGCCGCCAGGCGTGCCGGTGCCTCCGGATCCGACTCCATCAGGGCCGCGCGCCGCGCCGCGGCCTGTTTTCGCAAGGCGGCCTTCGCGGTGGCGGGATCGGTGGAACTGTCTTGCATGGGAAGGGAGGCGGCCAGTCAGTGACAGGGGCGGGAAGCGGCGGCAACCAGCACAACCGCCGGTAGCTTCATCCTCTGTGACCTGCAGTGCAGGTGGGCGCCGCGGATAACCGGACCACGATCCAGCCAGAGGCAGCTCCCAAGAGATGATTTATGGCCCCAGGGATCGAAAATCCAAGCGCGAAGCCTAGTTGCCGCACGGGGTGTATCTAGTGGGAAGACAGCTTTGATGCAAGCGCGAGAATCCGATCGGCAGCGCTTTCCAACGCCGCGGCCGCGGCCTCGCCGCCCTCATCGGCCGATGAATTGGCGTCACCGGCGACAGGCGCGCCATCATGCGCGCGGTCGGCAAGGATCAGCGCCGCCATCGCCAGAAGGCGGGCCTCGCCGATCTGACCAACCGAGGTCACAAGCGACTGCAAGATGGTTTCGATGTCACTGGCAAGCGATTCGATATGCGCTTCCTCGCCGGCACCACAGCCAATCTGGTATGGCGTGCCGTTGAGGCGAATGGTGACCATTGACTGGCTCATGCTGTACCACCTTCGCTGCCGGACGTCTGCCGTGCCCCGTCAATGATCTGCATGGCGGCGGACAATTGCTCGTCGATCCGGCTGATTTCAGCGATGATGGCCGCGCGATCCACCATGTCACCGGAACTGGCCGCGCCAGACACTGGTGCCGCAGGCTCGGCCGTGGCCGGTCTGCTTGCAAGCGCCGTTTCAAGCTGCTGCAGTGCGGCTTCGAGCTTGGCTTTGGCATCGGCGAGGCGCGACATGGGCATTCTCCCAAGGAAGACAGGTTAAACCGGCGCGTCCAGCTTGCGTCGGCCAGCCAGTATCGGGATGGCGAATCGTGATGCCGGGGCGAGGTGTGCGCGACGCGACACGCACTCTCTTCCGGGCAAAACGCCACCGCCAAACATTGCCCCAAGCGAAGAGGCAAATAAAGTCCGATTTTCTATCCCTGCCTTTTCATTGACTTTCCTTGCCTTCACCATGACGTATCGCTCATCGGGCATATACATCTTATGTCGATAAAGCCGACTCACCAATTGACGAAACGGCCTTGTGAGGGCAGATTGCGGCCGGTCACCAGCAGCGTCGGACAGACGCCGACGCCGGTGGCACCTTAAGGAGATTTTCATGGTCAATTCCCCTGAACGGCAGGATATGGCAAACGCCATCCGGGCCTTGTCGATGGACGCTGTCGAAGCCGCGAAATCTGGTCACCCCGGCATGCCGATGGGCATGGCGGATGCCGCCACGGCGCTGTTCGCAGACCATCTGAAATTTGACGCCGCGGCGCCGAACTGGCCAGACCGCGACCGGTTCATTCTGTCGGCTGGCCATGGATCGATGCTGATCTACGCGCTTTTGCATCTGACCGGCCATGAAGACATGACAATGGCCCAGCTTCGCAATTTCCGTCAGATTGGCGCGATCACCGCCGGTCACCCGGAAGTTGGTCATGCTGGCGGGATCGAGACCACAACCGGCCCGCTTGGCCAGGGGCTTGCCAACGCTGTCGGAATGGCGATGGCGGAAACGCACATGGCGGCCCGATATGGGCGCGATCTTGTCGATCATTTCACCTATGCCATCGCCGGCGATGGCTGTCTGATGGAAGGTGTGAGCCACGAGGCCGCCTCGATGGCGGGCCATATGGGGCTTGGCCGTCTGATCGTGCTGTTCGACGACAATGGCATTTCGATTGATGGCAGCACCGATCTTGCTGTCTCGGACGACACCACGGCCCGCTTCGCCGCCTATGGATGGCAGGTTCTGGCCGTTGACGGGCATGACATGAAGGCTGTTTCGGCGGCCATCACAGAGGCGCGCGCCGTGGAAGACAAACCGACCCTGATCCGATGCCGGACAGTGATCGGGTATGGCGCGCCGACCAAGGCAGGCACGTCAGGGGTGCATGGCGCGCCGCTTGGCGGCGACGAAATCGCCGGCACGAGGGCGGCGCTTGGCTGGAGTCATGAACCGTTCGACGTTCCGCAGACCATCATCGACAGCTGGCGCGCCGTTGGCGCCCGGGGACGCGGCGCGAGAGAGGCCTGGCAGACACGGCATGAGGCCGCAGACAGCGCGGCTTTCGACGCCGCCATGGCCGGGGATTTCGATGCCGCCATCGATGACGCGGTTCAGGGCTGGAAAGCCACACTTGCCGCCGACCCGCTGAAGGTGGCAACGCGTGTTGCCAGCCAGAAGGCGCTCGACGCCATCATTCCGGCCTGTCCGGCACTGATCGGCGGTTCGGCAGATCTGACCGGATCAAACAACACCCGCGCCGGTGGGCAGGATGTCTTCAGCCGCGACAACCCGGCCGGCACCTATGTCCATTACGGGGTTCGCGAGCATGGCATGGCGGCGGCGATGAACGGCATCGCGCTTCATGGCGGGGCGATCCCCTATGGCGGGACCTTCCTTGTCTTTACCGATTACTGTCGCCCCTCGATCCGGCTGTCGGCCCTGATGAAGCAACGCGTCATCTATGTGATGACGCATGATTCGATTGGCCTTGGCGAAGATGGACCGACCCACCAGCCGGTCGAGCATGTCGCCGCGCTGCGGGCCATTCCGAATCTTCTGGTGTTCCGGCCCGGTGATGTCGTCGAGACAGCCGAGGCCTGGCAATGCGCCCTCACCGCGCATGACCGGCCGTCTGTTCTGGCGCTCAGCCGCCAGGGGCTGGAGCAGTTCCGCCTTGGCGATCTGACAGCGAACAAAACAGCCGGCGGTGCCTATGTCGTCGCCGGCTCGGAGATCGACAGGCAGGTCACCATCCTGGCCACCGGATCGGAAGTCAGCATCGCGCTTGCCGCCCGCCAGCAGCTTGCCGCTGACGGCATTGCCGCCACCGTGGTTTCGGTTCCCTGCATGGAACTGCTTCGTGAACAGGATGCGGCCGCGCGCGACGCCATCCTTGGATCGTCCCCACGGATCGCGGTCGAGGCGGCGATCCGCCAGCCATGGGACTGGATGCTTCGCGACGGTGATGATTTCATCGGCATGGATGATTTCGGGGCCTCGGGGCCGGCCGGCGCGTTGTTTGAACATTTCGGCATCACCGCCGAGGCCATCGCGGCCCGCGCCAGAGCCATGGTCGCCTGACATCACGGGACCAGAAGCACGGGACCGGAAGCACGGCGGTGTCTATAATGGAAACGGACATGAGGACAGCACATTGACAATTCGACTCGCAATCAGCGGCTTTGGCCGTATCGGGCGCATGGTTCTTCGCGCCCTTGTGGAAACGCAACGCACAGATGTCGAGATTGTTCTGATTAACACGCCGGGTCCGGTCGAGACCTCGGCTCATCTTTATGAATTCGACTCAGTCCATGGTCGGGCCCGCGCGCCGGTCAGCCATGGTGAAGGCTGGATGGATGTCGGCACCGGCCGCATCGCGATGACGCATGAACGCGACCCGTCAATGATCCCGCATGCCGATCATGGTGTCGATATCGTCCTTGAATGTTCGGGCAGGTTCAATGACCGCGCGTCAAGCGCGGCGCATCTTGCCGCCGGCGCCAGGCGCGTTCTTGTCTCGGCGCCCTGCAAGAATGCCGACGCCACCATCGTCTATGGCGTCAATCATCATGAGATCACGCCCGATCACCTGGTGATTTCCAACGCGTCATGCACCACCAACTGTCTGGCGCCTGTCGCCAAGGTGATGTCCGACTCGGTTGGCATCGAGGCTGGCTATATGACAACCATTCATGCCTATACCGGCGACCAGCCAACCCTGGATACAAGTCACAAGGATCTGCGGCGGGCCCGCGCCGCGGCGATGTCGATGATCCCCACCTCGACAGGGGCCGCGCGGTCTGTCGGCGAGGTGCTGCCGCATCTGCGCGGGCGCATGAACGGGTCGGCCATCAGGGTGCCGACGGCCAATGTCTCGGTTGTCGATTTCGGCTTCACCTCGAACCAGGATACCAGCACACAGGAAGTCAACGCATTGCTGAAGACGGCGGCCGAAGGGCCGTTGAAAGGTGTCCTCGGAATCAATGAGAGGCCGCTTGTCTCGATCGATTTCAACCATGACCCGCACAGCTCGATTGCCGACCTGACCCAGACCCATGTCATGAATGGCCGCCTTGTCCGGGTGCTTGCCTGGTATGACAATGAGTGGGGTTTTTCATGCCGGATGCTGGACAACGCGGCCGAAATCGGCAAAACACTCTAGCCAGTGAATGTGGGGCGCCCGCCCCGACACCATCATGACGCCGCGCCCGGCGGCATGTCTGCGACGAGGTTGAAGATGAAACTGAACGGCAACGCCATCAAACCCGGCAATGTCATCGAACATAACGGGCGGCTGTGGAGCGCGGTCAAGGTTGAGCATGTGAAGCCCGGCAAGGGCGGCGCCTTCGCCCAGATCGAACTTCGTGACATCCGCGACGGGACCAAGCTGAATGAGCGGTTCCGGTCGTCGGAAACGGTCGAGCGGGTCATCCTCGAGGAACTTGAATGCACCTTCCTGTATGACGATGGCGACAATCTGGTCTTCATGCACAGCCAGACCTACGAGCAGATGGCCATCAGCCGTGACATGGTCGGCGACAGCGCCGCCTTCCTTCAGGACGGCATGACGGTCACCGTCAACAGCCATGAGGGCGAGGCCATCTCGGTACAATTGCCTGACAAGGTGGTGATGGAGGTCGTTGAGGCCGACGCCGTGGTCAAGGGCCAGACAGCGTCTTCAAGCTACAAGCCGGCAATTCTCGAAAATGGCGTGCGGGTGCTTGTGCCACCGCATATCGAAGCTGGCACGCGCATTGTCGTCCGGCCCGAGGACGCCACCTATGTCGAGCGCGCCAAAGACTGACCACGCCCCCGTTTGGGCCCAGAAAAGAAAGAAATGCCATGGCCAGCCAATCGGCGCTGATCAACGTCATGCAGAAAGCCTCGATCTATGCCAGCAAGGGGTTGCTCCGCGATTTTGGCGAAGTCGAGAATTTGCAGGTCAGCCGCAAGGGGCCCGGTGATTTCGTCAGCCGGGCTGATATCAACGCCGAA
>JBMZTC010000044.1:0-6887 GCA_049623505.1 Puniceispirillaceae bacterium (SeqCode)
AATCTTGCCAACGAATTTTGGGGGGAATGAGTTTTGTCAAAACCAAACATTCTGGTCATCCAGGCGGATCAGCTCACCGCCCTGTGCCTTCAGGCCTATGGCACCCCCTATGCGCTGACGCCGCATATGGATCGGATCGCCGCGCGCGGCACAACCTACCTCAACAGTTATTGCAACAGCCCGGTATGTGGCCCGTCACGCGCCTCGATGATGACCGGGCGATTGCCATCGAATGTCGGTGTCTATGACAATGCCGGCGAGTTCCTGTCTTCCGAGCCGACCTACGCGCATTATCTTCGCACGCTTGGCTATCAGACCAGCCTTGTCGGGAAGATGCATTTCGTGGGGCCTGACCAGCTTCACGGGTTCGAGCGCCGGCTGACAACGGATATTTACCCCTCTGATTTCAGCTGGACAGCGGACTGGTCGCAATATGAGGAGGAATACGCGCCCTCGCGGATGAGCCTTCTGAGCGTCGTTGAGGCGGGCACCTGCGAGCGCAGCCTGCAGGTCGATTATGACGACCATGTCTTCAACATGGCAAAGCAGGAACTTTTTGACATTGCCAGATCAGATGATGAACGCCCGTTCTTCGTTCACGCGTCCTTTACCCATCCACACAATCCTTTTGTGACAACACAGGATTTCTGGGATCTCTATGATCATGAGTCGATCGCCATGCCGCGGGTGGATTTCATTCCCTATGAGGAACGCGATCCATGGTCACAACGTTACTACATGACCATAAGGCAGGATGAATTCGACATCACCACCGAACAGCTTCGCAAGGCCCGCCACGCCTATTTCGCCATGACGAGCTATTTTGACTCGCTTGTTGGCGGCCTTGTCGAGACGCTTGAGAAGATCGGCCAGCTCGACAACACCTATGTGTTTGTCATCTCCGATCATGGTGACATGCTTGGCGAGCGCGGCATGTGGTACAAGTTCAATCCCTATGAAGCTTCGGTGCGTGTGCCCATGATTGCGATGGGGCCAGGTCTGAAACAGGGCCATTGCGAAACCGCGCTGACCACCCTTGTCGATCTGCTGCCAACCTTCGCCGACATCGCGAATGGCGGAAGCTATTCAGACTATGTCGCGCCCATTGACGGCAGAAGCCTGTTCGATCTTCCCGAGGCGGGAAGTGAGGATGATCTTGTCTTCTTCGAATATTGCGGCGAGGGCGTGCATGACCCGGCATTGATGTGTCGTCATCGGAACATGAAATATGTGCGGTGTGGCGCTGATCCGGAAATGCTTTTCGACCTGGCTGCCGACCCGGATGAACAGCGTAATCTTGCCGGGGAACCGGCCTATGCCGATACCATCACGGCGATGCGGGACCGCGTGGCGGGTCATTGGGACGAGGCCGCGCTCGGCCAGCGCGTCCTGGCGTCGCAGAAGACCCGTCTGTTTGTGCAGGAAGCGATGAAGAACGGGGAATTTCCGTCCTGGGACTACAGCCCGCCATTCGACGCCGGCCGTGCCTATGTTCGCGGGGCTGTTGATCCCAGCACGACGGCGACCAAGGCGCGCAAGCGCTTTCCCTTTGTGCCGACAACCCCGCCGCAAAACCCCCGCCCGCCAAAATAGGGTCGCCCGTCAGGGCGCTGACGGGCGGGTGATGCTAGCCGTAGATTTCGCTTGAATACCGGGTGGCGAGGAACACCTCCAGACCTTCGATTCCGCCCTCATGCCCGTAGCCGCTGAACTTCAGCCCGCCAAATGGCGTTTCAACCGAATGCACATGCAGCGAATTGATCGCCAGCATGCCCGTCTCGATTTCACGCTTCAGCACACCGGCGGTTCTGGCGCTGCCGGTAAAGGCGTAGGCGGCCAGCCCGAAGGGCAGGCTGTTGGCCCGGTCGATCACCTCATCAAGTGATGCGAACCGCGCGGTCGGCGCGATGGGTCCGAACGGCTCTTCGGTCATGATTCGTGCCGTATCCGGCACATCCTGAAGCAATGTCGGGGCGAAGAAGCTTCCCGGGCTCTGAATGCCCGATCCGCCAACCAGAAGTTCGGCCCCCTTGCTCACGGCATCCGAGACAAAGCCGTCCATGATCTCGATCCGGCGTTCGGCCACAAGCGGACCCATATTCATGTCCTCATCAAGGCCATTGCCGACCTTGACGGCCTCGACCTGTTCCTTGAACAGGGCAAGAAACTTGTCATGGATGCTGTCCTGAACAAAGAAACGCGTCGGGGAGATACAGACCTGTCCGGCGTTCCGGAATTTCCCTGCCGCGCAGAGCTTTGCCGCCGCCTCGATATCGCAATCCTCGAACACCATCACCGGTGAATGACCGCCAAGCTCCATGGTGCAGCGGATCATGTTCCGCGCCGCCAGCTGCTGGAGATGGATGCCGACGGGGACACTGCCCGTGAAGCTGAGCTTGCGCGGGATTGGAGAGGCAAGAAGATGCTCAGAGACTTCCGGCGGCACGCCGAAGACGATGTTCAGAACGCCGGCCGGCAGACCGGCATCGGTCAGGGCCCTGCCGATGGCGATGGCCGTTGCCGGGGTTTCCTCGCTTGGCTTGATGGTGATGGAGCAACCGGCGGCCAGGGCGCCGGCAACCTTGCGCATGACATTTGTTGCCGGAAAATTCCAGGCCACAAAGGCCACCACCGGGCCAACCGGTTCCTTGCGGGCCTCATGCTGCATATTCGGAAAGCGCGACGGGATGATCCGGCCATAGACGCGTTTGCCCTCTTCGGCGTACCAGCGCAGCAGGTCGATGGCGACGCGAAGTTCGATCCGGGACTCGCCGACCGGCTTGCCCATTTCACGCGTCAGATTGGCGCTGATATCCTCGAATCTGTCTTCGAGAAGGCAGGCGGCCTTCTCCAATATCGCCTGGCGGCTGTGCGGGGTCATCCTGCGCCAGACATTGAAGCCGTCACGGCTGCTTGTCAGGGCGGCGTCAAGATCGGCCGGACTTGCATGTGGCAGGGTGCCGATCTGGCTTCCATCTGCCGGGCAGATGACCGGTTCGCTTTTGCCTGAACTGCCGTCGGTCCATTCGCCGGCGATGAGCATTTTCAAGACTGGATAGGGCATTCAGGTCTCCTTCGTGTTTCCACGGCAATTGATACGCGTCACTGGTGGCGTATCCTATGATTCAGACAACATGATGTCGGCCGCCTTCTCGGCGATCATGTAGGTGGGGGCATTTGTGTTTGCCGAGGTGATCACTGGCATAACCGACGCGTCGACAACCCGCAACCCGTCAACACCGCGCACCTTCAGATCGGGGGTGACAACCGCGTCATCATCAACACCCATGCGGCAGGTGCCGGTGCAATGATAGACAGTGCCGCCGCCCGATCGCGCGGCATCGAGGATCTCATCATCGGTTTTGACATCTGGGCCCGGCACCATCTCGACATCCCATAAATGGCGGAATCCGGCTTGCTGATAGATATCACGGAGCATCTTGATTCCGGCAATGATGGTCTTCTGATCAAGATCGGCGGTCAGATAGTTCGGGTCAATCCGCGGATCGGCGGCAGGATCGTTCGAGACAATGTCAATCCGGCCGCGGGATTCCGGATGACACTGCCATACCGCGGCGGTGAAGCCGGGATATCGGTGCAGGGGGTCCCCCGGTTTGTCGACCGAAAGCGGCATGACATTGAACTGAATGTCCGGCGCCCCGGTCGGCGCGTGTTCGGTGCGCGCGCCGCCACCAACCTGGCCGGCGCCGACGGTCAGCGGCCCGCGCCCCCTGATGGCCCAGTCCAGCCCCATCCTGGCCAGAGAAACAGGATTGCGAACCTGATTGTTGAGTGACACCCTGGCCTTCATCCTGACGATGGTGCGCATCTGATAATGGTCCTGCAGATTGCCGCCAACCCCGGGCCTGTCGACAATGACCGGGATCCCCAATGTCTTCAGCAATTTGCCGGGGCCAATGCCTGACAATTGCAAAAGCTGTGGCGACTGGATCGCGCCAGCACTGAGAATGACCTCTCGGCTGGCCATGATATCCATGGTTTCGCCCTCGACCCGGACCCGCACGCCCTCGGCCTGTCTGTTCCGGATGATGATCTTTTCCACCAGCACCTTGGTCAGCACCGTCAGGTTCGGCCGCTTCATGGCCGGCTTCAGGAATGCCCTGGCGGCACTGCTGCGCCATCGACGTCCGATCGAAAGGTGATAGGCGCCTACGCCAAGCGTGGTGGTGCCATTGAAATCATCATTCTGCGCCAGACCAAGCTGTCCGGCCGCGCGAAGCCACGCCGCGCAATGCGGATGATCATTGCGAAGCTGTGAGACCTGAATCTCGCCATGGCTGCCATGATATTGGGATTCCGGACCGGCGAATGACTCCAGACGGCGAAAATAGGGAAGAACATCGGCAGAGGACCACCCCTTGTTGCCCAGCGCCGCCCATTCATCAAAGGTGTCCTTCTGGCCGCGAATGAAAATCAGCCCATTGATGCTGCTTGACCCGCCAACAACCTTGCCGCGCGGCCAGTCAATCGACCGGCCAGCGGTGCCTTCGCCCGGGGTTGTCGCGAAATGGCGTGAAACCGACGGGTTGTTGATCGACCTGAAATATCCGACCGGCAGCTTCAGCCAGAAATCGCGGTCCCAGTCGCCGGCCTCGAGAACCAGAACATGATTGTCCGCCCGCGCCGACAGCCTGTTGGCAAGAAGACAGCCCGCCGACCCGGCGCCGATGATGATATGTGTGAAGGAGCCATCGATGGGCTTCATTACGAAAGTCCCTAAACATTCTAAACTTAATATGTTATGACTTTATGTAGATTACGTTGGGTCCATTGGCAAGGGGCTTGATGAACTGCAAGCCGGTTGGATAGCAATGTCAGGAGGTCGTCAGGATGACAGGATCCATCACCGGGCCTGACCGGGCCCAGCCATTGCCATTATATTACCAGATCTATGAAACCCTGCGCGCGCAGCTCGCAGACGGGGTGTGGGCGGCAGGCGAGTTTCTGCCGCCAATTCCCCAGCTCGCGGCGCGATTCAGCGTGTCTATCGTGACCATCCGCCAGGCGCTTGAACTGTTGCGTGCCGATGGGCTTGTGATGTCCGAACGCGGGCGCGGCACGTCGGTGGTGGAGGTGCCGGCCACCACCAAGCCACTCTATCTTGAATCGACGGTCAGTGAACTGATCCGGCTCTATTCCGAGGATGTGCCGGAACTGGAGCCGCTGGATGAAGGCGTGTCCATGCCGGCTCTGTCCGAGGCTGATTTCACCCTTTGCCAATCCTATTATTTCATGAAGCGGGCGCATATCCGCGATGGCATGCGCTATTGTCTGATCACCCTTCATATCAGGGAAGATCTGTTCAGACGGAACGAAGATGACTTTCGCCAGCGGCTGGCCCTGCCGGTTCTGTTTGAGGACGGGGACGTGAAAATTGGCCGGGCCTGGCAGACATTGCAGATTGAAAAGGCTGACCACAGCGTGGCAACCCTGCTGAAAATTCCGCCAGGCGATCCGGTTGCCAGGGTCAAACGCTACATCACCGACAGCGCCAATGAACTGATCTACTGCGCCGAAGTGCATTATCGGCATGATTGTATCCAATACAGTATGGAGTTGAAAATATGATCAGGATCGATCGCCTTGAGGCATCGGTTTATCGCTACCCTCTGGCGACGCCGGTGCAGACATCCTTCGGGCTGATGCGGGACCGCCCGATGGTGGTTGTGAAGCTGACAGGCCGGGACGGTGTTGTTGGATGGGGTGAAATCTGGTGCAATTTCCCGAATGTCGGGGCGGAACATCGCGCCAGGCTTGCTGAACATGTCATCGCGCCACTCCTGTTGGCGCGTGATTTCGACTCGCCCGAGGCGGCGTTTGATCATCTGACCGGATCCACCTGGGTGCTGGGATTGCAGACAGGTGAAACCGGCCCTCTGGCGCAGGTCATCGCCGGCGTGGAAATCGCGCTTTGTGATATTGCCGGCAAGCTGGCGGGCGCTCCCCTGTGGAAACTGTATGGTGGTTCCACCGACTGCGTGCCGGTCTATGCCAGCGGCATCAACCCGACCAGCCCCGAGGTCATCGCCGCGGCCGCGCTGGATGCAGGCTATCAGGCGCTGAAGCTGAAGATCGGGTTTGGGGCGGAACGTGACACCCGCAATCTGGCCGCGCTTCGTGACCTTCTTGGTGACGACGGGGAATTGATGGCCGATGCCAACCAGGCATGGGATGTCGATGAGGCCAGCGCCATGCTGGACAAGCTGGCACCCTTCAACCTTGCCTGGCTCGAGGAGCCCATCGCGGCTGATCGGCCGGAGTCCGAATGGCGGTCGATCCGCGATCTGGCAGGCATGCCGCTGGCGGCTGGCGAGAATGTGCAGGGGGATGACCGGTTTGCCGCGTGGCTGCGGTCTGACATTCTTGGTGTTGTGCAGCCCGACCTTGCCAAATGGGGCGGGCTTTCCAGAACGGTGCCGGTGGCACGGCAGATCATCGCGTCGGGAAAACGCTATTGCCCGCATTATCTCGGCGGCGGAATCGGGCTTGTGGCCTCGGCGCATGCGCTGGCTGCCGTTGGCGGCGATGGCATGCTGGAAGTGGATATCAACGCCAACCCGCTGCGAAGCGACCTTGTTGGCGATCTGCTGAGCAGACAGAAGGGCATGGCGTGTCTCGGTGATGCGCCCGGCCTTGGCTATGAGCCGGACCTGGAACCGCTGCGAAAATACCGCGTCTGCTAGCGTCCACGCGCCTGCGCATCTGACATATTTTTCAAATGTGGAGCTTGAGACCCAGCTTTTCGCAAATCGGGCCGAAAAAGTCTCATCACATCCGTATCAACCCTGTTTCAGGGAGATACAGATGAAATCGAGCAAGCTTCCTTCAGCGGTGATTGTGGCCGGCGCTCTGTTCGGTGCGAGCCA
>JBMZTC010000045.1:0-4861 GCA_049623505.1 Puniceispirillaceae bacterium (SeqCode)
CGCCACCTCGTCGGCAGTGCTGTCCGATCTTGTCGATATTGCCGCTGGCAGGATTCCCCATCCATTCGGCAGGCCTGTCGCCACTCTTCACGACGGCAGCAAGGTCGAGAATGGTGGTGGGCCAGACACACCTTTCTATGTGCGTTTGATGGTGGTCGACAAACCGGGGGTTCTTGCCGATGTGACCTCGGTTCTGCAGACCCATGCCATTTCGGTGGAATCGCTGCTTCAGCAGGGCCGTGCTCCGCAGGATGTCGTGGCGCTGGTGATGACAACGCATGAAGTGTCGGTCGATCAGTTGATGAAGGCACTTGATGAAATTGAGTCCTTGTCCTGTGTTCAGGCGCCGCCTGTGGCCATGCCCATTCATGGTGCCGATAAGGAGGGATGATTGGACGGCGAGGGGGGCTATCTCGATGTTGAATCGTCACTGACCAATGCGCGGTGGGAGTCCGCGCCAACCATCAGGCAGGGTGATGAACTGGATCGCCACGCCGCCGCCATTTCCCAGCAATTCGCCGACATACCGCTGCCCGTCAGCAGGATTCTCGCTGGGCGTGATCTTGGCGATATGACAATCGACCAGTTTCTTGACCCAAAGCTTCGTGATCTGCTGCCGAACCCGTCTCGCTTTCGCGATATGGACCGGGCGGCGGCGCGTCTCGCCGATGCTGTCGAGGCTGGAACGCCGGTTGGAGTCTTCGGCGATTATGATGTCGATGGGGCCGCGGCGGCGGCGCTTCTTGTCAATGTCCTTGGCATGCTTGAGCTTGCTGTCGATGTTCATATTCCGGACCGGATGCGCGAAGGCTATGGCCCCAACGCGGCAGCTCTTCATGCCCTGCAGGAGCGTGGTGCCGGGCTGATCGTCACTGTTGATTGCGGGATCAATGCTCACGCTCCGCTGGCCGCGGTGGCCGATACCGGGATCGATGTGATTGTTGTTGATCATCATCTTGCCGGGCCTGAATTGCCGCCGGCGCACAGTGTTATCAATCCGAACCGGCTGGATGAGGATGGTGCCTATGGCCATCTTTGCGCCGCCGGTGTCACCTTCATCGTTCTTGTGGCGCTGCTTCGCGAATTGCGCGGACGGAATTTCTTCTCCGACGCGCGGCCGGCACCGGATCTGATCCGCCAGCTTGATATTGTCGGGTTGGCGACGGTCTGTGACGTCGTGCCCCTGACCGGGGTCAACCGCGCCTTTGTAGGACAGGGGCTGAAAGTGCTGGCGCAGCGGACCAATATCGGTCTTGCCTGTCTTGCCGATCAGGCTGGCCTGAATGCGCCGCCAAGCGGCCATACGCTGGGGTTTCTGCTTGGCCCCCGGATCAATGCGGGTGGCCGGATTGGCGCGTCTGATCTGGGCGTGAGGCTGTTGTCGGCAACGATGGCGGACGAGGCTGGCGGCATTGCCGCGGCATTGGACGAACTGAACACGCGCCGGCGTGAGATCGAACAGGAAATCCGCGCTCATGCCATGGATCTGGCGGCGCAGCAGGAAGACAGGCCGGTGGTTCTTGTTGGTCACCAGAGCTGGCATGAGGGGGTGATTGGGATTGTCGCCGGCCGGCTTCGTGAAGCTCTTGGCAAGCCAGCCTGTGTGGTTGCGCTTGGTGATGACAGCGCCGACCGTGCCGGCAAGGGGTCGGGAAGATCGATCCCGGGGTTCAGGCTTGGCAGCGCCGTTATCGCGGCGCAACAGGCCGGCATTCTTGCTGGTGGGGGCGGGCATGATATGGCGGCTGGCTTTTCCGTCGATGAAGACCGGCTGGATGAGTTCCATGCGTTTCTGTGCCAGCGGTTTTCGGCCGAGATTGGTGGTGAGGTGCCACGCCCCATTCGTCAGGTATCTGGCCTGCTTAGCACGGCCGGTGTATTGCCCGAGCTCGCGGACTGGCTGGACAGGCTGGGGCCGTTTGGCAGTGGCAATCCGGAACCGCGTTTTGCGTTGCCTGATTGCCGGATCGGCTTTGCCAAGCCCGTTGGGCGTGACGGCGCGCATATTTCCTGCCGTCTTGATGACGGCAGTGGCGGCACCCTGTCGGCGATTGCGTTCCAGGCTGGCGGCACGCCGCTTGGCGCCGCGTTGCTGGCGGCGCGTGACGGGGCGCCACTGCATATATTGGGGCGGGTGCGGCGTGATCATTTCCGTGGTGGCCGGGCGATGCAGCTGGAGATCGAGGACGCTGCGCTGCGGTTGTCCTGACCGACCCGTTGTGGAACGCCTTTGCTGTAGTATTGGAGTGAAAAATCCGGTTGATTTGCCGCGCCGTTTTGACTAAACAACGTCACAAGCATTGTGTCCCGTTCGTCTAGGGGTCTAGGACACCGCCCTTTCACGGCGGCAACACGAGTTCGAATCTCGTACGGGATGCCAACACCTCTGAAACCGTTCGGTTTCGGAGGTTTTTTTTGTGCTGAATCGCCGGTTTCACAAATTCCCGCCTGCATCCACATTCATCAATTGCCGCCGCGTGTGTAATTTGGCACCGTAGAACATCGAGACGACCGGTGTGAGAGAGTGTTGCCATGGACACACCCGCAAACCCTGACGGCGCTGAACGCAAACCGGAATTCATCGCTGTACCCGGTGAATGGCATTACGCCCCCGACCTGCCAATCGAGAACAATCCTCTTTTCACCTGGCCCTGGAACTGGCGGCGCATCCTTGCCTATCATCGTGATTATTGGCTGACCCTGTCCGAGGTCAGCCTGTTCCTGATCATTGCCGGTGCCGGATGGGTCATGCTGGCGCTCTTGCCTGGTGACATGGCAGGTCTGTCGTTTGGCTGGATCGCTGCGGTGCTGGCGCTGAATTATGCATTGGTGGTTCTGGTTGCCGGCGGATTTCATCTGTTTTTCTACACGCTGCGGCGGCAGGGCGATGACCGCAAATATGTCGCGCAATTTGGCCATCGTGGCGGCGCGCGCTTTACCTTCGGCAAGCAGGTGCATGACAATATGTTCTGGTCGCTTGCCAGTGGTGTGCCGATCTGGACCGGATATGAGGTTTTGCTTTTCTGGACACATGCCAATGGATGGAGTCCCGGCCTGTCATTTGGCGACAGTCCGTTGCTGTTCCTGCTGTTGATTCTCGCCACCGGCCCGTGGGTGGCCTTTCATTTCTATTGGGGTCATCGGCTGCTTCATGCTGGGCCGCTATACCGCCATGTCCACTCGCTTCACCATCGAAATGTGAATATTGGGCCATGGTCCGGTATTTCCATGCATCCTGTCGAACATATGATATATTTCAGTTCGTTATTGATTCATCTTATAGTGCCGTCTCATCCTGTGTTGGTGATGTTTCATGGCTACATGCTGGCGTTGTCGGCGATCTTCGGCCATACCGGGTTTCATGAAATGCTGCTTGGCAACAGCCGCCGCATGATGGTTGGGCACTTTCATCATCAGCTTCACCACCGATATTTTGAATGCAATTTTGGCAGCGTCGATTTTCCGCTCGATGTCTGGTTCGGCACGTTCCATGATGGCAGTGCGGCGGCGCGGCAAAGGCTGAAGGAAAGGCTTGGTCCAGGATGAGTGCATTGGCAGCGGACGGGAACGAGGCTGACCAGAAGGAGAAGCCGGTCGAGGCGTCGCATGTCATGCCGCGTTGTCCCGCCTGCGGCCGACCCGAACAGCTTGTCTGGGTGCATGGTCACGGGCAATGCGCGCATTGCCATATGAATGTGATGCCCTGTTGTGATGGCGCGGTCTGCGAGACAGAGTGATCGGTTTGACATGTCACAGGCTGGTGCTTGCGGCATCGTTCCACAGCCTCGCGATGCGATTTCACCTTGCATGGCGTGATGGCCGGGGTATAACCCGATCATCAACCAACCGGGGGATGACACCATGGATGCGAATATCGGACTTATGCTTGTGATCGGCTTTCCGCTGGCGCTGTGTTTTGCGCTGTGGGTTTTCGGCAAGGTATCCGTACGGCCTGACTGACTATATGGCCATGGCAGCGGTCAGTCCTTGTTTGTTTTGGACAGCGCTGCCTTGCCAGCCTCGAAGGCCAGCGTCACACATTTATGCCGGTTTCGGATCGCGCGAACTGGCGCAAAAGCGGTCATTGCGGACGGGATTTCCAGTGTCTCGTTGCCGGCCAGCCATGCTTTCAGGTCATCACCAAGCGATGTGAAAGCAGCCTCGCTGAGCCCAGGCGCCAGCTCCAGCAGCAACCCAGCGCCGGCCTCGCACAGGGCGCACCCACGAACCGAGGTTGACGCCGCGGTAACCGCGCCGTGTTCCATGCGAAGATGTATGTCGACCTGATCGCCACATGTGGGGTTTGAAATGGACGCGACATGTGTCGCGCCCTCAATGCCGGGCGCCTGACGAACGGCCTTGGCAAGCGCCAAAATGCGATCCTGATAAAGCTGGTCCATGACTGACGCCTAGCAGGCCACGCCTGACCGGGTCAATGCGTTGTAATGTCCGGCGTTGATCGGTTGTCAGCCAGCATTCATCAAAAGCGCGGCCACACCGCCAATCGCGGCAACATAGGTCACCACAATCATCCAGTGTACACCGTTATAGACATTTTCTTCCGGAACGTGATCCGGGCGTGGCTTGCTTGCAGCCATGGTTTAGACCCCCTGATTGACACCCGCAGCCACAGAGCTGCGATCCGACAAAGTCATACCTTCATTGGCTGTGATATTCAACCGCGCCGAACATGACAAATTAGCCTTGTTTTCGGATTGATGTGCCGCGTCCCGCACACTAATATCAGGCCATCTGGGGAGACATTCGTGGGCCGTCCTTTTCGTAATTTGACATTGTTTGTGGTTTTGTTTGCCGCCTGGCTTCTGATGTCGGGTCATTACACGCCACTTCTGATCGGCCT
>JBMZTC010000046.1:0-3821 GCA_049623505.1 Puniceispirillaceae bacterium (SeqCode)
CGCCCTGTCGCTGGACCAGATCAGGGAGCAGCTAGCCCTGTCGGTGGCTCGGGTCATGGCCGAAGGGTCGCTCTATGATCCCGATCTGGCGGCGCTTGCCATAAAACAGGCGCGCGGCGATCTGATCGAGGCGATTTTCCTGATCCGCGCCTATCGCACCACGTTGCCGCGCTTTGGCTATGCGCTGCCGATTGACACCTCATTAATGCGGTGCGTGCGCCGGATTTCTGCTACCTTCAAGGATATTCCAGGCGGGCAAATTTTGGGCCCCACCTTCGATTACACGCATCGTTTGCTTGATTTCAAATTGGCAGCCGATGGTGAGGTGGGCGCAGCAATCAAAGCTGATGCGTTGAGTGAAGAAGTCCCACACATTCTTGAATTGCTGAACCGGGATGGCCTCATTCAGGAAGAAGAGCTGACTGATGCCGAGCCGGGTGATCTCACACGTGAGCCGTTGGCGCTGCCGGCAAGCCGGGCTGTTCGCCTTCAGGCATTGGCGCGTGGTGATGAGGGGTTTTTGCTCGGGCTTGGTTATTCAACGCAGCGTGGTTATGCCCGCAATCACGCCTTTGTTGGTGAGCTGCGCATAGGCATGGTTAGTGTTGAGATGATGATCCCTGAGCTTGGCTTTGCCATCGAGATTGGCGAGTTGGAGATCACTGAATGTGAGACCGTCAATCAGTTTCAGGGGTCAAAGACCGAACCTCCGCAATTTACCCGTGGCTATGGGCTGACCTTCGGTCAACAGGAACGAAAAACCATCGCCATGGCGCTTGTCGACCGTGCATTGCGTTGGCGCGAACTGGGCGAGGATAATCTTGGTGCGGCGGCGCAGGATGAGGAGTTTGTCCTATCGCATTGCGATAATATCCAGGCCACTGGCTTTGTCGAACATATCAAACTCCCCCATTATGTAGATTTTCAATCCGAACTAGAACTTGTCCGGCAGATGCGAAGGGACGCTGCTGCGCTGGCGGAGGTGGCATCAAAATGACCGAACAAATCGCCACTCTCTTGACGAATGACACAAATGATGCCGTCAAACATAATCTTGATGCAACTGACAGCTATAACTTTGCCTATCTGGATGAACAGACTAAGAGGATGATCCGCCGTGCCCTGTTGAAGGCACTTGCCATTCCCGGTTATCAGGTACCTTTCGCTTCACGCGAGATGCCGATGCCCTATGGCTGGGGAACCGGCGGTGTACAGGTCACGGCTGCCTGTCTGACGCCTGATGATTGTGTCAAGGTGATTGATCAGGGTGCGGATGACACAACCAACGCAGTGTCCATTCGTAGTTTTTTTGCCCGCACTGCCGGCGTCAGAACCACCGAGGCGACGGACAAGGCGACCCTGATCCAGACACGCCACCGCATTCCCGAGGCGGAATTGACTGAGGAGCAGCTGCTGGTTTACCAGGTGCCGATACCCGAACCACTGCGCTTTCTCGAACCACGTGAGACCGAAACGCGGAAAATGCACGCCCTGTCCGAATATGGGCTAATGCACGTCAAGCTTTATGAAGATATCTCGCAGCACGGGCACATTGCGACGGCCTATGCCTATCCGGTGAATGTCGAGGGCCATTATGTGATGGACCCATCGCCCATTCCCAAATTTGACAATCCGAAGATGAGTAATTGCGCCGCTATCCAGCTTTTTGGCGCTGGGCGAGAGCAGCGGATCTATGCCATTCCACCTTATTGTAACGTCAAAAGTTTGGATTTTGAGGATTACCCCTTTGACAGACTGCGCGCGCCAGGCGCCTGCGCGTTATGTGGGGCAGATGACAGCTATCTTGATGAGGTGATCATGGATGATGAGGGAACCCGCATGTACGTCTGTTCTGACACTGACTTCTGTTCGACCCGGCGTGAG
The DNA here is from genome assembly GCA_049623505.1 of Puniceispirillaceae bacterium (SeqCode). GTDB lineage: Bacteria > Pseudomonadota > Alphaproteobacteria > Puniceispirillales > Puniceispirillaceae > UBA8309. The sequence continues at coordinate 1,885 of JBMZTC010000046.1, forward strand.
CGGGGGCATATCGGCGACCAGTCGGGTCTGTTTGACAGCGAGGAGGGGTGATGCACAAAACACCTTTGTTCAGCGTTTCGGATCTCAGCAAAAGCTACGGTGCGCAGCTTGGCTGTTGTGACGTCAGTTTCGATCTCCATCCGGGCGAAATAATGGGGATCGTTGGCGAATCTGGTTCCGGTAAATCCACCTTGCTGAATTGCCTTGCCGGGCATTTGGCCCCTGATCGAGGCGATGTGTGTTTTGATGTCGATGGCACAGGTTTGGTCTCGACACTGGCCATGTCAGAACCCGAACGACGCCTTCTTGCCCGCACGCAATGGGCCTATGTGCATCAAAACCCACGCGACGGTTTGCGCATGTCAGTCAGTGCTGGCGGTAATATTGGTGAACGACTGATGAATGTCGGAGCCCGCCATTATGGCAATATAAGGCAGGATGCGAGCAGTTGGATGGACCGTGTCGAGCTGTCCACAGGCCGCATTGATGACCGTCCGGCAACCTTTTCCGGTGGCATGCAGCAGCGTTTGCAGATCGCTCGTAATCTCGTGACGGGTCCGCGCCTTGTGTTCATGGATGAACCGACTGGTGGTCTGGACGTCTCTGTTCAGGCACGGCTTCTCGATTTGCTACGCTCTCTTGTTCAGGATTTGGGCCTGTCGGTAATTATAGTCACGCATGATCTTGCCGTTGTGCGTATGCTGGCCCATCGGATGATGGTCATGCAGCGCGGTCATGTCGTCGAGACAGGCCTTGCCGATCAGGTTCTTGACGACCCCCAGCATCCCTATACGCAACTCCTCGTTAGTTCCGTTTTGCAGGTATAAGCTATGTTTGAAATTACCCAACTAGCAAAGACATTTTATCTTCATACACAGCAGCAGGCGGAAATTCCGGTTGTGGCCAATGTTGGTTTTGTCGTGCAACCGGGTGAATGTGTCGCCTTGACCGGCGAGAGTGGGTCGGGAAAATCGACGGTGCTGCGGTTAATATATGGCAATTATCTGGCCCAAACCGGAAGCATCAGCGTAGGCGGCACCGAAGTTGTCGCCGCTGACCCGCGAACCATCATTGAATTACGGCGGACAACGCTTGGCTTTGTGACACAGTTTCTGCGGGTGCTGCCCCGCGTGCCAACAACGCGGGTTGTTGCAGAACCAATGATCCAGGCCGGCTATGATGCCACCGCTGCCGACACACATGCCCGCGATTTGCTGCGGCGGTTGCGGATTCCAGAAACATTGTGGGATCTGTCGCCTCTGACCTTTTCTGGCGGTGAACAGCAACGCGTGAATATCGCGCGTGGGTTTGCCTATGATTATCCGGCCCTGCTGCTTGATGAGCCAACAGCAAGCCTCGATGCAGCGAATCGGCAAACCGTTCTTGATATGATTGAAGCGGCAAAACAGCGTGGCTGTGCTATTATCGGGATTTTTCATGACCATGCAGCCCGTGAAGCGGTGTGTGACAGGGAAATTGACGTCAGTCAATTTGCTGCCGCATGACGGCTCCCAGCCCGGGCAAACTTGTCTGCGTCCTAGGACCGTCAGGTGCTGGCAAGGATGCGCTGATGCGTGGTGTTGCAGCAGCGATGCCAAAGGTGCATTTGGCTCGCCGAGTAATCACCCGACCCGCCCACAAGGAATCAGAGGATTATGACAGCGTTACAGATACTGACTTTGCCGCGTTGCAACAGGCTGGGCATTTCCTGTTTCATTGGCAGGCGCATGGCTTCTCCTACGGCGTGCCGGCCAGTGTACTGCCCCGTGTCGGGTTAGGCGCCACCGTACTTTTCAATGGATCACGCGCTGCGTTGCCGGCGATGCGGCAGATCTATCCGGATTTACGGGTCTTTGTAATTGATGTCTCACCAGATGTGCTTGCAGAACGACTTCATAAGCGAGGCCGCGAAACAGCATCTGAGATTACCAAACGGC
>JBMZTC010000047.1:0-3701 GCA_049623505.1 Puniceispirillaceae bacterium (SeqCode)
AATGCGAGGCGCGGATCTTTGACAGCTGGGTGCCGGACGCGCCGGTTCGCGCCGAAATGACCATGATGGCGAAGGCGACCATGAACAGCAGGAAGATCTTGCCGTCATCCTGGATCCCGAAAATCGTCAGGATCAGCGGCGCCCACGCCAGTGGCGGCACCGGACGGTAGAGTTCGATCAGCGGGTCGAAGAAGGATTTGAAGAAGCGCGAGACACCCATATAGATGCCAAGCGGCACGCCAAGCAGGATTCCAAGCGACATCGCCACGATGACCCGGAACATCGAATCCCAGATATGGCCATCCAGCATCGGCACTGACCCCAGATAGACATCACCCTGCGCGAAGGCCAGAAGATGATCCTTGTAGGTTGGCAGGAATTCACCATCCGCACCATGGGTGCCATACCCGCCAGGCAGCATGTCGACCAGCCCGTCAGGAATCAGGAACCCGACAACATCGGCGATGTTCAGCCATTTCCACCACAGCAGGGTCGTTCCCTTATAGCCGCCACCATTGTCCAGATCAGGATTGGCAAGCGTGCCAAAGGTGGCCACCACGTCGGTTGGCTTGGGAAGCCAGCGGCCGGGGCCCTGTTCGGTACATTGCGTGCGCGATTTGACGATTCCAACCCCGGGGAAGAACAGCGACTCCACGATGCCGAGATTGCCCTTGGCATCGTCAACAGCCACAAACAGCGCGCCCATCGCGCTATCAACACCCTGCATGGCTTCGGACGGGAAAATGATGGCATCGTCGATTCGCTTGAAAATGCGATCAACAGCCTTGATATAGGCTTTCCGCGCCTTGGTCTGAGCTTCATCAAGCTGCAGCGCAGGTTCACGTCCCTTCAGATCTTTCAGAATGGCCGCGGTGGACGTAATCAGTGACTTGGCTTCCGGAGACAGATTCCGGATTTTCAGGAACCGGTCGGCAATCGGCGTGATCTCCTGGCTGACCGTATCGAACAGAACACCGCGCGGCGTCATCGGCAGAAGGGGAATCTCGACCTCGGAGGTGCCCCATTTCGGTTGGGACAGCGCTTCCTGGCTGACTTCCAGGCCAGCAGCGCCTTGCTTCAGCCGGTCCGCCAGAATAAGGATATCCCGTTCGATGTCGGCAAGCTCGCCAACAGCCCCGGCATCGATCATTGCCGGGTCTGACAATATGGTGATCAGCCTTTCAGTCTGGTCAAGCGCCGTCCGCAGCTGTTCCTGTTCGTTCCCGGACAGCGCGGCCAAGGGCACCGCCGCCGCCAGTTTGGAAATCTGGTCACGGTTGCGCACAACCAGTGTCGTCGATTTCAGATAGCGCGACGTGATGGGCAGCGCCGCGCTGACGGGCGCCAGTGATTCGTCGATCTTGGCAACCTGGCAGAGCTCGTTTGCCGCCTGCGGAAACACCGCGCGCGCGGTCCCCCAGGAGTAATAGAACCAGACCAGCATCAGCGCCGACACGCCGCACAGCGCCCAGTACCAGCCGCCACGCGTGCGCTCGGGATCGCCAAACACCTCGTCCCTGGCGCGAAGCGATGTTTCCTTCACGCCGGTCCTGATCGACCAGACAAAGGCAATTATCAAGCCGATGATGATGAAAAGGGCGATGGTGGCCCGGTTGTCAGAGAGCCATTCAAACATTGCCCATGATCTCCTCTTCCATGTCCCAGATCATGGTCAGGATTTCCTCGCGGATTTTCGAAAATTCCGGCTCCTGCTTGATCTCGCGAAGCGAGCGGATGAGACCCATCTCGGCAAATGGCAAATTGTACTCACGGTGTATCCGCCCCGGGCGCGGCGCCATCACGAACAGCCGTTCGCCAAGAAGCAGCGCCTCCTCAACCGAATGGGTGATGACGATGATGGTCTTGCCGGTCTTCTTCCACAGTTCGAGAATCAGCGACTGCATCTTCTCGCGGGTCAGCGCGTCAAGCGCGCCAAGCGGTTCGTCCATCAGGATCAGCGACGGGTCATTGACCAGGCAGCGCGCCAGCGCCACACGCTGCTGCATGCCGCCGGACAGCTGATAGGTCGGCGTGTCGCCAAACCCCTGCAACCCCACCGTGTCGAGCCAGGTTTCCACCTTGGCCGAGGCTTCGGCCTGATCCGCCCCGTGCATGCGAAGGCCGAAATCGACATTGCGCGCCACGGTCAGCCACTCGAACAGCGCGCCCTGCTGGAACACCATGCCGCGTTCGGCCCCGGGGCCGTCGATTGGCATGTCTCCCAATACCAGATCACCAGCCGTTGGCGTGATGAACCCGGCGATCATGTTGAGAAGCGTTGTCTTGCCGCATCCTGACGGGCCCAGCACGGTGAGGATCTCGCCCTGCTTCAGCTCGAAATTGATATCCTTGAGGGCTTCTACCTTTGCTCCCGTCATCGCATTGCGGAAGGTCATGCAGAGATCACGACACACTAGATTGGACATGGCTGGCACCATATTATTGAAAATTCACTTAAATACATGTCCGGGCCCGCAAAGCGGGCCCGAAACGATGTCCTCGGCCATTGCTGGCCAGCTATGCTGACAGAGACCTATTGCAGGAACTCGCCAGTCATGACCTTCTTGATTTTCTCGTCAACATTCCAGGCACCTGGCTTTTTGAAGACAAGACCAAGCGACTCGGCTGCCGACGCGGCGGTGCCGTCTTTGCCGAAGAAGTTTGCAATCTGATCTTCAGCTGTTGGGAAGACGAAGCCAGCCATCTGGTTCTTGGTGGTGGCGAAATCCATACCGGCATCGGCCGCGACCTTCTTGATCTGTGCGTCAGACCCTGTCCAGGCGGCGTTGGCTTCATGGGTCACTTCCAGGAAGCTGCGAACCAGATCAGGGTTTTCCTGAGCAAAGCTCTCAGTTACAGACACCACATCGAACGAGCCGATGCCGGCATCGCTCTTTTCCTGCGATGACATGATTGGCGTGCCAACCTCGCCGGCCGCGGCCGCGGACGCGCCACCGAAGATGCAGGCCATGTCAACCGAACCATCGGCCAATGACACCGCACCGTCAGCCGGCGCCTGGTCAACAATGGTCATTGTGTCGATATCGACATCAAGAGCGGCCATCTGCTTGCGGAACGAGAAGTCAGCCATTGTGTTCAGAGGAACAGCAACAGTCTTGCCTTCAAGCTCGGACGCGTTCGACGATGAAATGCCAAGCTTGTTGCCGACAAAGCAGTCATTGGCTTCGTAGACGACAGCAATGCTGACCATCTTCAGAGGTGCGCCCTGCTGGATCGCCGTCACGAAAGGCGCAAGACCCTGCGAATAGGCGATGTCGATGTCACCAGCCAGCATGGCTTCAGTCATCTGAACACCCGTGGAAAAATCGGTCCAGTTCACGTCGACACCCATGGCGTCGTCATAGGCCTTGTCGACCTTGGCGATCTGGTTTGGTGTTGCCCATTCAAGGAAAAAGGCGACATTGACGGAATCGGCGGCAAGCGCCGTATTTGTCGCAAATGCAGCGACCAGCGCCGAAGAGGCAACCAGGCTGTTTTGTAGAAACTTTTTCATAAAGCTCTCCCAGATAGTCGGGCACCTATCCGATGACAGACATCATCAACGCACCCTGTTTTCGTTTACCCCACTCAATGTGAGTAGAGCTGCGTCAGCGGGCATAATTTACTGCTAATAAATGCTACCGCAACTGAAGATCGCGTAACGGTAACACGAGAAACATGGATTGGAAGATTTTGAATGA
>JBMZTC010000048.1:0-3011 GCA_049623505.1 Puniceispirillaceae bacterium (SeqCode)
CTGTCGTCAATATCCCGTTCTTTGCCCGTAATGTCCGTGGGGCGACGCTGGCCATCGTACAATCTGATTTCATTGCTGCCGCAAGGCTTTCGGGGCGAAATACATTCTCGCTCCTACTGTTTGAATTGCTGCCCAATCTTGTCTCCGTGATTATCGTTGCCTTTTCCACCACGGTGGGCTGGATGATCCTAGAAACCGCTGGCCTGTCTTTTCTGGGGCTTGGCTCGCAGCCGCCACAATCCGATCTTGGCTCCATGCTTGGGGAAGGACGTGCGGCTCTCATCACCCATCCACATACATCGCTTATTCCGGGGATGATGATCTTTGCCATCGTCATGGGAATCAATCTCCTTGGCGACGGGATCCGTGATGCACTGGATCCGCGGCTGGCGAAAGGAGCGCTCCGGCGATCACAACCCATAACAAAGATAGAGCGCGACATGCCGCTGCAAGCATCTGAAGACGGTGGGCTGCTTTCTGTCACCGGTCTGAAAACAGATTTCCGCATGGGTCGCAAAACCATCAAGGCTATTCGTGAGGTGAGTTTTTACATCAGAAAGGGCGAATGCCTCGCGCTTGTCGGCGAAAGTGGTTCTGGTAAATCGGTCACGGCACTTTCACTGACCGGTCTTGTCGCTTCGCCACCTGCGGTGATTGCTGGTGGAACGATCCATTTCGATGGTACGGACCTTCTTTCTTTGGAATTTGAGCAGATGCGCAACTATCGTGGGAGGCGCATTGCTTATGTCTTTCAGGACCCGAATTCAAGCCTGCATCCCCTGCACAATATCGGCGACCAGCTTATTGAGGCTATTAAGGTGCATGATGCTAGGGTCCGTCGGCATGATCTTGAGACAAGGGCAATCCAGCTTCTCAACGATGTCAGGATTGCCAATCCAGAACGCGTGATGGAGTCCTATCCGCATGAGCTTTCTGGCGGAATGCGGCAGCGTATCGGCATTGCTATAGCGCTGGCAAATGACCCTGAACTGATCATCGCCGATGAGCCCACCACCGCACTTGATGTAACGGTGCAGGCGCAAATTCTGCATATCCTCAACCGCTTGCGGCGTGAGCGCGGGTTGGCGCTACTCTTTATCTCGCATGATATGAATGTCATAGCGCAAATCAGCGATAGGATTGCGGTCATGTATGCCGGCCAGATTGTCGAAGCAGGGCCGACAAAAAAGGTGCTGGGCAACCCCCGGCATCCCTACACAAAAGCGCTCCTGGCCTGCTCACCGCAGATAGGATCAGGTCAAGGCCTGCCACAGGCCATCAAGGGCAGCCCGCCGCTGCTGGATGACCTCCCGGAAGGATGTGCTTTTGCGCCCAGATGCGAGTTTGCAGAACACGCCTGCCGTAAAGGGCCGATCGATATCAAACTGATTCGTGGTCATTCGTTGCGATGCATCAGATCGGAGATTGCCAATGGCTGATCCGATTATGGAACTCAATGGGGTAAATAAAAATTTTACCCTGAAGCGGAAAAGCATCTTTTCGCCACAGCGGCTATTACGTGCCGTCAAGAATGTATCGCTTGCCATCGAGCCCGGGGAAAGTTTTGGCATTATCGGCGAGTCGGGTTGTGGGAAGTCAACGCTAGCGCGGGTAATGGTCGGTCTCCATGCCGCAGATAGCGGCGAGGTATGGCTTGAAGGCAGGCCCTTGCTGGAGATGCTGCCAGCTATGCGCCATCGCACGATCCAATATGTTTTCCAAGATCCTGTGGGCAGCCTCAATCCACGCAATTCCATTCGCCAGATCCTGTCAACGCCGCTCAAAGCGCTCGCCGGACTCAATCGCCAAAAGGCTGAGGTTAAACTGGAAGAAATCATGGCAGCGGTGAACATGCCCTTATCGGTGCTTGACCGCTATCCCCACGAGTTTTCGGGCGGTCAGGCCCAGCGTATCGGCATCGCGCGGGCATTGCTGGCTGGATCACGCATCCTCGCCCTTGATGAACCTGTCTCTGCTCTTGATGTTTCGGTACAGGCGCAAATTCTCGAATTGCTGGTTGATCTGAAAGCCCGGTTTGGCCTGACCTATGTTTTCATTTCACATGATCTTGCCGTAATAGAAGCCTTTTGTGATAGAGTGGCTGTCATGTATTATGGAGAAATCGTTGAAATCGGGCGCGCGGACAAACTTTTTGGTCAGGCGTTGCATCCCTATACAGATCTGCTGGCCAGTACAGCACCGCGTCAGTATGCTGATCTCTATACCGAGCATCAGATCGAGTTGCCCGACCCGTTAAATCCTCCAACAGGCTGTGCTTTTGCCGCCAGATGCCCGAGGGCAGAAAAAATCTGCCACCAGAAGAAACCTGAATTATCATCACAGAAGGCTAGTTCACATGTCGCATGCCACTTCCCGCTCAATCGGTGAAAATGCAGCCGAAAGCCGGGCCAGCCGACCTTTGCAGGTAGCTGAGGCCATCAAGGAATTTGTTGTCTCCAACGCGCTTCAGCCCGGCGACAAACTGCCGAACGAAGCCGAGCTCATGACGCTTTTCGGCATGGCTAAAGGCACTATCCGCGAGGCGATGCGCATTCTGGAAGCCCAGGGGCTTGTCAAAACCAGAACAGGGCCGGGTGGAGGATGTTTTGTCCATGAAGTCTCGGAAACCAGAACACGGGCGCTTCTTGCCAACTATTTCTATTTCCGGCACCTAACCATCAGCGACATTTACCAGTTGCGGAAACAGCTGGAACCGGAACTTGCGGCAGGTCTTGCTGGCAAACTGGATGCGGCGGCCATTGCGGAACTCAAGGCCATTACCAAGGAATATGAAACACCGCCACAGAGCAGGGAAGATGACCGGCGTCACCACGAAGCCTCCCTTCGCTTTCATGCCAGACTTGCCGCCTATGCCAAAAACCATCTACTTGGATTTATTATTGGCTTCATGGCTGAGGTTTTGTCAGAAGTGACAACGACCCGGCGCCTTTTTGAGCCCCCGAACCACCAGCTCTGGGAAAGGGGGCGTGAGTTTCAGCTTAAACTTCTGC
>JBMZTC010000049.1:0-2801 GCA_049623505.1 Puniceispirillaceae bacterium (SeqCode)
CTCCCAACCGCCCGATTACAAATCGGGTGCTCTACCAATTGAGCCACACCAGCACTGCGGTGGGTTTTACCAGAAACCGCGCATTCGTCAATAGAGGGCGCGCGGCATTCACTGTATGGTGCGGGGTTTACGCACATCAGCCACAAAATTCGAGTCCCGCACGATGCCGGCAAGCTGCAGGGCAAGGTCTGGCGCGCCATCGCGGATATAAAGAAAAATCCCGAAATCCGGCAGTGGTGGCAGGCCTGAATTGGCGGGAACGGGAACCCGGTCGCGGCCCTGGTCAACGACAAGGGCCATGTTGGTCTCAACGGCCAGACCGGCGCTGACAAAGGCCTCGAGATCGCGCCAGTGATTGGCCTCATAGGGGCTTTCCCAGGCGATTCCCGCTTCCTCCAACGCGGCCCTCATCACTGGCAGGAAAATGCAATCCGCCTTTGCCGCCAGCGGCAGCGGGCGTTTCTTCCAGATCAGGCTGCCGCGCCCGACATACCATTGCAGCGGCCCGCGATAGAGGCATTCGCCAGTGCCGGTATCCAGCGGTTCGGTTGTCAACATCACATCGAGGCGCCCGTCATTGAATTGATCGACAAGCTTGCGCGCGATCGAGGATGTCAGGCTGACCCGCACGCGAGGAAAATCGGCCGTGAAATCGCGCATCACCGGGCTGACAAAAGGATCGACCAGATCCTCTGGCACGCCGAAACTGACCCGCCCTTCAAAGGCGTGATGCGTCATCCGCTGCCAGGCCTCGTCATTCAGTGTCAGGATCCGCGGCCCATAGCCAAGAAGCTGTTCGCCCTCGCGGGTCAGGCAGACACCGCGGCCAGCCCGCTCGACAAGCTGCTGATCAAGCGCCGCCTCAAGCCGTTTCAGCTGCATCGAAACAGCCGACTGGGTCATGTTCAGCCGTTCGGCGGCACTTGTGACGCCGCCAAGTTCAGCAACCGTCACAAAGGATCGGAGCGTCGCGATATCAAGGTTCCGGATGGTGTTGCAGGGCATCACACCTCCTTATGAATTTCATCAGAATTCGTTGTTGGACAGGGTAGGGGTGATTAACCAAAATTGTAAATAATTCAGATGCCTAATAAGCATCACAACTGGCAATGGAAAGGATCACGGAATGTTATGGATGGTAAGAAACAACCTGTCTCGCCTGTGCGTCCGGATCGGCATCCACAATGCCTTCAGATGTGCCTGTCGCGGCGCGACATTCTGGGCCTGCCGGCCACGACTGCTGTGGCTTTATGTCAATGACATGCTGGCCCTGCGGCGCTCGCGCCGCCAGCTTGCCGATCTGGCGCCGCACCAGCGCGCCGATATCGGCGTGACGGCGGCGCAGGTCGAACAGGAATGCGACACGTTTGTATTTGGTGAGATCTCGCCCTGGGCCTCGCTCGAACTTCGCACAGCGGTGAAAGCGGCCCACCGGCCATCGACACCGCCACCGCGCCATGAACGGTCATTCTATCGGGCCCGCGGGCGCCGCGACCTGCCAGGCGAAGGATAATCCCACGGGCCCGGCGGGGGTGGTGATCAGGCCGGATAGCTGGCGGCGTGGAGGGCGATGGCGGCCGCGATCGATACATTCAGGCTTTCGGACTGCGGCGAGATCTCGATCCGCACAAGATGGTCGCAATGCCGTCTTGTCAGATGGCGCAGGCCCGCCCCTTCACCTCCCAGAACAATGGCAAGCCGGTCGATCGCGGCAAGATCGCGGACCGGCATGTCGCCTTCTGCGGCCAGCCCGGTGACGGTGATGTCCGCCTCCTGCAGGGTTTCGATGGCGCGCGCCAGATTGACAACGCGGATCATTGGCAGATGTTCCAGCGCGCCGGCGGCGGCGCGCGCCAGCAGGCCTGATTCCTCCGGCGCGTGGCGATGCGTGGTGATAACCGCCCGCGCGCCAAGCGCCAGGCCGCTGCGAAGAATGGCGCCAACATTGCGGGGATCGGACAGCTGATCAAGGCACAGCAGGCGAAGCGGGCCATTGGCGGTGGCCAGGAAATCAGCAAGATCGGGCGTATCGAGCGGCCAGACAGCCGCCAGCATCCCCTGATGCACGGCCTTGTCGCCATCGGCTGATGGCTGCACGGCGTCAAGACGCCGTCGGTCGGCCTCGGTGATGGCTGGCAGTTCGGACTGCCGCGATGGGGGCAGTACGGCGATGGCGTCCCGCAATTGGGTTGCCGCGTCAGCTGTGGCGTGAATTGTGGCGATCCGTCGTTCCGGATTGCCAAGCGCCGCCAGAACGGCGTGCCGACCCCACAGGAAATAGGCGCCATTTGGCGGTTTTGGGCCACTCATTCGTTGTGCCGTGCCACCATTTGACGGCTGGTGACGGTGCGATGATGTTTTTGGCCGTGGGCGCGCGGGTCGTTTTTTGCCTCGATCTGGGTGCATTTGGTGACTTCTCTGTTGACAAACCGGCGCTGCTTTTCTAATCGCTTGGCGTCTGTTCAGTGGCAGCGTTATCTCGTATCACGTAATCAGCACAGACGCATCAGGCAAACCGGTGAGGTGGCCGAGTGGTTAAAGGCAGCAGACTGTAAATCTGCCCGCGTAGCGTACGTAGGTTCGAATCCTACCCTCACCACCACTGCCTGATTGATGGGGCGGCCTGCCGCCACCCCGATTACCGGCGGCAGCCGCGATCGGGATTCTAGGTTCAACATATCCGGTGCAGTGCCCGAAGGGCGGCCCGGCAGACAGAAGAAGAGGACGGGCTGGCATGTCCAAGGAGAAGTTTGATCGTTCCAAGCCTCACGTGAACATTGGCACGATTGGCCATGTTGACC
>JBMZTC010000050.1:0-2445 GCA_049623505.1 Puniceispirillaceae bacterium (SeqCode)
GCCGAAGATGGCATTCGCGCTTGTCAGCATCGCGCTTGTTTCATTTTCCCTATACACGGCCATGTTCGGTGTGTTTCCGGATATGATCCAGCGTGGCGCGCATCTCTCGGCTGTGATCGCGCTTGTCTATATTCGCTTCTTTGGCTTCTCGGCACCCGGAGCGGGGCCTTTGGGACTTGGCTGGAGTCACGCCAAATTTCTTGTCCTTGGCGCGGTTGGTGTTGGCGTTGCCGGCTATCAGTTCCTTTTCTATGACGATGTCACCTCGCGGTACGGGTCCATCGCCAGCTATGAAATGCCGATCGCCATCCTGGCCATCATATTGCTTCTTGATGCCACCCGGAGGACCATCGGATGGTCGATGGTCGGGCTTGCCATATTCTTTCTGGTCTACGCGCATTTCGGCCGGCAGTTCCCCGGCCTTCTGGCGCATCGCGGATATGATGTGGTCCGCATTCTCGAACAGGTCTATCTCGGCGCGGATGGAATCTACGGCACGCCGCTTGGCGTCAGCGCCACCTTTGTCATCATCATCGTTGTTCTGGGGGCGTTGCTGGAAAAAACCGGCGCCAGCGGCGTCTTGATGGATATCGCGGTGGCGATGACCAGAAAATCACGCGGCGGGCCGGCAAAGGCCGCCGTCGTCGGCAGCAGCCTGATGGGGATGATTTCGGGAACAGCGGTGGCAAATGTTCTGACCACCGGCACCATCAGCATTCCGCTCATGCGCCGCGCCGGCTATCGGCCCGCGGTGGCCGGCGCTGTCGAGGCGGTGGCCTCGACCGGCGGGCAGCTGATGCCGCCGATCATGGGGGCGGCGGCCTTCCTGATGGCGGATATCATGGAAGTGCCCTATCTCGACATCACCAAGGCGGCGCTGCTGCCGGCATTGCTGTTCTATATCGCGGTATTCTGCTCGGTACACCTTGAAGCCCTGAAGTCAGGGCTGAAACCGCTTGATGACATGGACGTTCCGAATGTTGGCCAGTCGCTTCGCCATAGCGGGCATGTCCTGTTGGCCATTCCGGTGTTCATCGGCGCCCTGGTTTCCGGCTATTCGGTGATGTATTCGTCGCTTGCCGGAATTCTCTGCGTGCTTGGCCTGTCTGTGCTGAGACGGTCCAGCCGGATGTCCCCGCGCCAGCTCATGGCGGCAGCGGTGTCCGCATCCGAAGCCATCCTGCCGGTGGCGCTGGCAACAGCGACAGCGGGCATCATCATAGGTGTGGTCACCCTGACCGGGATGGGACTCAAATTCAGCTCCTTCATCATCTCGATTTCCGGAAACAATCTTGTCGTGGCGCTGGTGCTGACAATGGCCTCCTCGCTGATCCTCGGGATGGGGTTGCCGACAGCCGCCGCCTATATCCTTGTCGCCACATTGACAGCCCCGGCGCTTGTCACCATGGGTGTCGACCTGATGGCAGCGCATATGTTCGTCTTCTATTCAGCCATGCTGTCATCCATTACCCCGCCAGTCGCCCTTGCCGCCTTCGCCGCCGCCGCCATTTGTCGCGAACCGCCAATGCGCGTTGCCATGATTTCGGTGAAATATGGGTTCGTGGCCTTTCTGCTTCCCTATTTCTTCGTATTGGAGCCGCGCCTGCTGGCGATGGGCAGCGCCGGTGAAATACTCGGCGTGTTTGCCATGGCGATCATCGGCATCATCGCCCTTGCCTGCGTTCTTCAGGGCTATGCGCTTGGTCGCCTGTCATGGCTGATGCGAATCATTCTGGCGGTCGCCTCGCTCAGCGTGCTGATGCCTGACATGACATTCAAATTTATCGGAATAGCTATCATTCTGGCCACTTTGGTAGCTTGGAAAATCGGCCAAATCATGAAGTCTGACGGTGCCTGAACCCGGCTCTTCGGGGTGGTTGCCGGCAGTGATAAAAAGGAGGAAACAATGCGTTACCCAAGACTAGCAGCAGCTTTGGCTGTGACTGGCAGCCTGTTTATGTCGGCCCAGCTGCAGGCGGAAACATATCTGTCCATCGGCTCGAACCCGGTTGGCAACACCGCCTATCAGTGGGCGGCCGGCATTTCCGAGGTTGTGAACAAGAATGTCGACGGCGTGAATGCGGCGGCCGAAGGCACAAAGGGCTATGTGGCGAATGTCCAGCTGATGCTTGACGGCAAGGTCGAGGCTGGCTTTTCAAACACAAAGCTTGCCTATGAGGCGCACCATGCCGAAGGCGATTACGCCGGCCAGAAGCCCGGACAGATCGTCGGCTGGATGTCGATCAAGCCAATCATCTGTCATGTCATTGTGATGGCTGATTCCGACATCAAGTCGGTGACCGACCTGAAGGGAAAGCGCGTTGGCATGGGTCAGCCCGGCGGCACATCAATGCTTGATGCCGATTTTCTGATGCGCACGGCGGGCCTCGAACCCGGGAAGGATTTCAAGGATTTCCGCGTGAAGCTTCCTGCCATGGTTGACAT
>JBMZTC010000051.1:0-1973 GCA_049623505.1 Puniceispirillaceae bacterium (SeqCode)
ATATCGTCGCCGAGACATTGCGGTCACGTTACCCGGACGGATCCTTCTTCACCGCTAACGATGGCGACATCAGGACCAAAAGTGTCTCGATTTTCGACGGGTCACGGTTCAGCGCCTGCAATTGCGATTTCGAGAATGGCGAAACGCCGATCTGGGATCTGAGAGCGACATCGACACTTCATAATGTCGAAACAAAGACCATCATCCACCGCAATGTGCGCATGCACATCATGAACCTGCCTGTTGGCTATCTTCCCTACCTTGCGCATCCGGACTGGACGGTGCGGCGGCGGAGCGGGTTCCTGACACCGACATTTCTGATCAATTCCGATCTCGGATTCACCGCCTCGATACCCTATTTCCAGGTCATAGATGACACGCGTGATGTCGAATTCACCCCGTTCCTTTACCAGCGCCGGGGAAAGGCTCTCAGAACGCGATATCGTCAGAATTGGGACGACTCCGAACTTAATATGAGCCTCTACACAGCTTCGGTTGAGACATTCAAGAAGAACCGCGAGTCCGTCGCTGCCATTGATGCCGGCTATGGTGCGCAGATTGGTAATGGATGGGATGTGAAAGCCCGCTTCCGCCGCGCCAGCCAGGATACCTTCATGCGCCGTTATAAATTCAACGGCGACACCAAGTTGCAATCCGATGTGGTGGCGGAGCGGCTGAAACAGAATCGCTACTACCGGGTCGAAATGTCCGACATCCAGGGATTGAATGCCGCGGACACGCCGGACCGGGAGCCAACTATCCTGCCGCATGTTGTCTATGAAAAGGTTGCCCCCGGCATGCGAAGCAGGCAGAGGATCAGGACAGAGATCTCGGCAATCCAGGTCGATAATGATGAAGGCCACAACATGTCACGCTGGACCGGCAATCTCGAACTTCATGATGAAATTCGGACCAGGCGTGTTGTCACAGACCTGAAAGCCGGCGCGATCGGCACCTACTACAGCATCCAGAAAAAGCCTTCCGATGCCACAACAAAGACTGATGATCTAGGTCGCATCACACCGCAGGTATCTGCCGGCTGGCGGCTGCCGATTGCGGTTACCTCGAACAGCAGATCGGCCATAGTCGAGCCGCGTCTGCAATTTGTTCATGTTGGCGGCCCCGACATGACCGACGACATTCCCAACCGGGATTCCGCCGATTACCGGATTGATGAAGGTAACCTGTTCCTGCTGAACCGATATCAGGGATATGACTATCTGCGGCCTGGTTCGCGCGCCGACATGAGCGTTTCGGCTGTGGCGCAGGATGCCGTTCTTGGTGAGGTTTCAGGCTTTATCGGTGCCAGCTACCGCATGTCGGGCAAAGCGACAAAAGGTCTGGCAGTGAACGAACGTGACGCCGTATCTGACATTGTGGCGAGCCTGTCTGTGAATCCGGATCTGCCTTTTTCGGTATCCTGGGCCGGCCGCATGGCCTCGAGCGATCTGACGCTCAATGAATCACGCACAAATATCGCCGGCACATATGGCAAACTTGGTTATGCGGTCGAGCATCAGCAGCTTGCGAAGTCATATTTCACGAGCGCAGCCTCCAACCTGGAAGAGTTGAAGCTGACCCTTTCCTATGACCTTCCCAAAGGATGGACGGCGAAGGGAACACAGGTATGGGATCTGTCAAATGGTCGGCGCAAGCGGGACTCTGCCACCGCCGCGTTGCAATGGACCGGCGGGCTTCAGGATTGCCTGACCTTCAATATTGACTATGACCGTGACCTTGAATCTGACCGCGACATTTCGGCTATTGATCAGTTCATAATTACATTCAACTTCAAATATCTCGGCTCGATCACCCAGAAGGATATCTGGAAGAAGAACTCACCCTGATCTCAGATATAAGCCTTACGGGACCAATACCCCGATCACAACTCAGAGAGTTGTCGGAACACGCATCCGTGTGAGCAAGGTGGGTCAGACAATTATCTGTGAAGGATTGCGCCAAGGACACACCGG
>JBMZTC010000052.1:0-1917 GCA_049623505.1 Puniceispirillaceae bacterium (SeqCode)
TTGTCGGGGAAATTCTGACCGGGATCGACAAGGCTGGGCTGTTTGTCACGCAGTTCCGGCTTGAAGGCGATGTCGATGACCCCGACACCTCGGTGACGCCCGCATCCATCGTGCCGGGTTTGTTGCGCGACCTGTTCAGCCCCTCCTGGATACGCCGCGAAGGCGACCGCATTCTGGGGCCGCAAACAGACAGTGCTGCCGATAGCTAGGCCAGCGAAATCGAGGATGGCTAGGACAGGACAAGCAGCGCGTGGCGTTTCTTGCCAGCCGAGATCTTGGCGCGGCCCTCGTTGAAATCCGCGACGCTCAACTGGTGATCTTCATCGGTGATCGCGACATCGTTCAGACGCGCGCCACCACCACGGATCAGACGCCGTGCCTCGCCGTTGGATTTGGCAAAGCCAACCATCACCAATGCGCCGATCATCCCCATCCCGTCAGCCTCGTCACGGGATACGGCCTGTTGCGGCAATCCTTCGCTGACCCCGGCGCCGGCAAAGGTCTGCTGTGCCGTTTCCATGGCGGCGCGGGCCGCCTCAGCGCCATGACAAAGGGTTGTGGCCTCATTGGCAAGAATGATCTTTGCCTCGTTGATCTCGGCACCTTCAAGCGCGCCAAGTCGTGCCACCTCATCCATCGGAAGTTCGGTGAACAGGGCCAGGAATCGGGCCACATCGGCATCTTCGGTGTTGCGCCAGAATTGCCAGAAATCGAATGTGGACAGCCTGTCCTCGTTCAGCCAGATGGCGCCATCAGCCGATTTGCCCATCTTGGCGCCGGACGCCGTTGTGATCAGTGGCGATGTCAGGCCAAAGATTTCCTGGCTGTCGACACGCCGCGTCAGATCGATGCCGCTGACAATATTGCCCCACTGGTCGGACCCACCCATCTGTAACAGGCATCCGTAACGGCGCCGCAGTTCCAGAAAATCATAGGCCTGAAGAATGGCGTAGTTGAATTCAAGGAAAGACAGGGGTTGTTCGCGTTCAAGACGAAGCTTGACCGAATCCATGGCAAGCATCCGGTTGACCGAAAAATGCGGCCCGTAATCACGCAGAAAGCGGATATAGGCAAGATCGTCCAGCCAGGATGCGTTGTCGACCATCACGGCATCGGTTGGCCCGTCGCCAAAGGTCAGATATTTCTTGAAGACCTGGAAGATGCCCTGCTTGTTCTGTTCAATATCATGTTCGGACAGCAGGGGCCGTGCCGCATCCTTGCCTGACGGGTCGCCAACCTTGGTGGTTCCGCCACCCATCAGGACGATGGGTTTGTGGCCGGTCTTCTGCAGCGCGCGAAGCATCATGATCTGCACAAGCGAGCCGACATGAAGGCTGTTCGCGGTGCAGTCAAACCCGATATAGGCCGGGATTGCCTGCTGAGTGGCCCGCTCATCAAGACCTTCGATATTGGTTGCCTGATGGATGTATCCGCGCTCGGAAAACAGCGTGATGAGATCTGACTGATGTGCCATGTAACGTCTCCCGACTGTCTAGAACAGCGGCGGTTCGGGGGCCTTGGGCAGTGCCTCATCAAGATAGGCCGACACATGCTCGATCAGCGGATCGAGGTGATCGGTGAAGAAATGATTCGCCCCCGGCACGATGTCGACCTTGATTTCAACACCCTTCTGGATCGAAAGCCGTTCAACCAGCTTGTGGACGGTTTCTGGCGGCACGGCGGTATCTTGTTCGCCATGGACGATCAGTCCCGACGCCGGGCAGGGCGCAAGGAAGGTGAAATCGTGCGTCGCTGCCGGCGGTGTGACGGAAATGAATCCCGAGATTTCCGGGCGGCGCATCATCAGCTGCATGCCAATCCACGACCCGAATGAAAACCCAGCGATCCAGCATTGTGTTGATGCCGGGTTCTGTGACTGCAGCCAGTCCATGGCTGTGGCCGCATCGGACAATTCAC
>JBMZTC010000053.1:0-1736 GCA_049623505.1 Puniceispirillaceae bacterium (SeqCode)
ATGTCATGGGTGCCGTTCTCAATGGTGGAAATATTGGTTGGCGGGGCCGTGATCGCTGTTCTGGCGCAGGCCGGGGATTTGCTTGAGTCGGCCCTGAAGCGCAATCTGGGCGTGAAGGATAGTGGTAACCTCATACCGGGGCATGGCGGGTTTCTAGACCGATTTGACGGCTATCTTCTTACATTGCCGGTGATGTGCCTGTATATCATGTGACCAGTTGATAAGAACTGCCGCTCTGGGCGGCGTTCGGTTAGGGTTTCAGGCGTGGCAAAAAAAATCTCAATCTTCGGATCGACCGGATCCATCGGCACCAGCACGCTGGCCCTTGTTGAGAGTTGCCCGGGCCAATTCGATGTTCAGGTGCTTGTTGCAGGCAGTGATGCTGAATTGCTGGCGGAACAGGCGCTTCGCCACAGGCCGGCCTTTGTCGGACTGGCGTCAGACGCAAACATTGATGCGCTGCGATCCGCCCTGAATGGGTCTGGCATCGAAATTGTCGGTGGTGAAGCGGCATGCACATCGCTGGCGCGTGAACCAGTTGATGTGGTTGTGGCTGGTGTTGTCGGGCTTGCTGGATTGCCTTCGGTGATAGCAGCCCTGGAAGCAGGGCAGACGGTGGCGCTCGCCAACAAGGAATCACTCGTGTCAGCCGGCGCGCTCGTGACCGACACAGCGGCCCGGCATGGCGCGAGATTGCTGCCGGTGGATAGCGAGCACAGCGCCATTTTCCAATGCTGGCTTGGTTGGGCCGGACATGCCGACCATGGACATGCCGATCATGGGCATGCTGACTATAGGCAGGCATCTACACCAGCGGACACGGCTGCCATTCGTCATATCTGTCTTACGGCATCTGGTGGTCCCTTTCGCGATCTGCCGCTGGAGCAGTTTTCGGACATCACACCTGCGCAGGCGGTTCGCCATCCCAATTGGTCAATGGGACAGAAGATCTCGGTCGATAGCGCCACAATGATGAATAAGGGTCTTGAAGTGATTGAGGCGGCGTGGCTGTTCGGGCTTGGAAATGACCGGATTGATGTGTTGGTTCATCCCCAGGTGGCGATCCATGGCATGGTCTATTTCAATGATGGATCCGTTGTCGGTCAGCTTGGCACTGCGGATATGAAAACACCAATTTCATACGCGCTGGCATGGCCAGACAGATTAAGCTGGAATCCTGAACCGCTTGACCTTGCCGCCATGGGCAGACTTGATTTTGCGGTTGTCGACGAAGATCGTTATCCCTGTTTTCGTCTTGCGAGGCAGGCACTCGCCGCTGCTGGTGTGATGCCAACGGTTCTCAATGCCGGCAATGAAATCGCCGTTGGGGCCTTTCTTGATGGTCGAATAGGTTTCACCGACATCGCGGACATTGTTGAACAGGTTCTCGAACGGGCGCCGGACGGTGGCCTTGAATCCCTTGACGCAGTGTTGGATATTGATATGCGCACACGCGAGATAGCGCGCGCATGCCTGCCTTGAAAACACGGCCCCTCCCAAGCTTGTTTGCCTGGTGTCATTTTGAACTGGGATGGCTTCTGGATAGAGACAATCGGAGATATTCACCCCCATGCCTGACCTGAGCGCCGCACAGCTGATCATCGGTTTTTTGCTGCTTTTGACCCCGGTCGTGTTCTTTCATGAGCTTGGCCACTATTGGGTGGCGCGGCGTGCCGGTGTTGTTGTTGAGGTGTTTTCCATTGGATTTGGTCCGGAAATCTATGGATGGACATCAT
>JBMZTC010000054.1:0-1059 GCA_049623505.1 Puniceispirillaceae bacterium (SeqCode)
GGTTGGCCTGGCCGATGCGGATATCGCGGTCCTGCAATTCCTGTATGGGGCACCGCAAGGGGCCGGGGGCCGGGACGCAGCGTCCGCGTATTGAAAGCATCCTTGAGGCGAGGGCGGATGACCGGCGGCCCCCGGCAGAGCAGGTGATTGATCGGAACGAGGCCTTGCCCGATCCGCCGAAATTTCGCGGCGATGCAAGCGTGATGACCGTGCGAGGGACTAAATATTCATTTACAGCCGATGCCGACCCCGCGGAAAGTTCCGCAGACCTTGAAGTTCACTACTTTATCGTGCAGTCAGGCAACCAGGAGGATACATTCGAGGTTTATGGCTTTCCAGAACCGGTTCTGACACTCCCTTTCAGTGTCGAGAGAACATCCGGAGACGTCAGCTTCAACACGTCTTATCTTCACGCTGGCAGATTGCTTCATAAGCAGCAGCTTGTCGCCGTGGCCATGGATCCGGACAAACCCGCTCTCTGGTCGCAGAGCTTCAAGACGCTCTTCGCCTATTGGCCGACCATTGACGCCCTGTTGACGCCTTCCAGAAATCTGCTGAATTTTCTGGGCATTGTCTTTGACAAGGACAGCGACGCTGAGCGTCTGGAGAAACATGCTATGGCCCGCGCCATCATCGAACTTCTGTTCCGGAAGGAGGAAATCAGGGATGATGCGCCGACCAGCCAGAAAGTCGCCGACCTGTCGGACTTGTCGAATGCGAAACTGATCTGGAAGGGCACCGGAAGCCAGTTCCTGCAGGGCGTTGACCCGGACGTCGATGCGGAAATCTTCCCGATCCTGAATGACGCGCAATTCTTCGAGATCCGCGCCGACGGGGGACTCTATGTCCGCGACGCCACGCCGAACTATGGCCCTCTGGACCATCAGGCACCAAAGGATCTAAACAGAGATAACAAATATGACCTGTTCATCGAATATGGCGACGCAGGTGCCAGGAAGCATGTTGCCTTTCGCATCACCGTGACCGAAGAGGTGTTTGACGAAGCTGACGCCGATGTCATGTCGCAGATGGTGGTGTCGATGGATGTGATGTGACGGG
>JBMZTC010000055.1:0-1057 GCA_049623505.1 Puniceispirillaceae bacterium (SeqCode)
GATAATAGGTGTAGGGTTCCCACGGTTTGAAAAGCTGCACGAAACGCGCCAGCGCGCCGGGATAGCCGGCCCACGCGCCGGGCGTTCCATCAATATGACTGTAACCCTCAGGCAGGAACAGATAGGTGATCGGCACGTCGCCCCTGTTGTTCCGGCTGTGCTCAACCTCGACGAAGCGGACATTCGCGGCGCGCTCGAACTCTGCGAGAACAGCCTCGATATAGCGTCGCGCCTGATCAATCTGCGCCTGTGTCCCTGCGAAATAGCCTGAAAGATCCTGGTTGCGCTGCTGCGAAACCTCCTCGGCTTCCCTCTGCCGCTTGTTGGATTCGGTGACAAGCGACCAGGTCAGGACAAGCGGCCCCTGATCCGGCATGCGCCAGGCGACGCCGGACAGAAGATATTTCGTCAACGCCCCCGGCACCGACTGGCCCTGACCGAAAATATCCGACTGGCTGAAGCCGAGGGTCGGCTTGACGTTCTCCTCAACAAAGGCTTCATCTTCACCACTGTTCCGGCCAATGGGCCGCGATGAATAAAGTTCGTGCCTCAGATCGACGACGGAGACCGACAGGTTGATGAAGCTGAGATCGCCGTTGGCCGCGGTCTTGCTGAGGCGCAGCTGGTAGACATTGTTCCGGTCCAGATCGCCCGGTGCCTCGAAATCCGGCATGTCGCGAAAGAACAGCCGGCCATCGTCGTCAGGCCGGAACAGATGATTGTCGCCATACCCCTCCACCAACACGTACCCCTCCGGCGCGGTGAAGACCGATTTCGATGTCGGAAAATTCTCATGGATCCGGTGGTCATGCTGTTCAACGGTCACAGCGATCTCCGGTTCATGGCGTCGCTGCACCACCTTTTCGGCCTCGCGCAGCATCTGCTCGGGGGTCGTCTGGTCTCCGGCAGGATTATCCGGGCGATTATCCGAACTGTCCCGGTTTGCGCGTATCATCTCGGTGACGCGCCGTGCGGCGGCCTGCAGGCCCGCCGCCAGCTGGGGGTTTTCCGCCATCAGGGACGGCGCGAACGGGTCGGTCTGGGTGATCAGCCGGTC
>JBMZTC010000056.1:0-778 GCA_049623505.1 Puniceispirillaceae bacterium (SeqCode)
TGTCGATATAACCGATAAAGGGATGCTGGATCTCTTTACCCGTATCCAGGGCGATCAGGGCATCAATATCGCCATATTGATGATGCAGGTCAGCCTGTCCGAAGCCATTCCCCGCCATGCGCTGGCCATCAGCACGCCTATTGCTGCCTTTTTGCAACAGGGCGGGGCGCTGGCCTTGCGTACACAGATTGCCCCGCGCCTCTCGCCGGCCGAAATACTGGCCCTGCAATTTGACCCCGAACAGCTGATCGAGCGCACCCGGCTAGAACTGCACCACACCCCTGAATAGGCGGGGATAGTTTGAAATGGGGGTGTTGGGGGGGGGAATCGGGAAAAAATGGTGCCGCAAGAGGGAATCGAACCCCCAACTAATCATTACGAATGACCTGTTATACCATTTAACTATTGCGGCCTGGCTGGCTATCATTCGCCTGTCCAGCCATAATTTTTCTGCCCCATAACACGCCGCGACCCGTAATTTTCCGATAGCGCGGGGCTGGCCGCCCCCATTGAAAGGCGGCCTTCAAAAGCGTCCTAGGCCGACAGGCCGCGTTCCATCAGCCGTGTCATGCGCCGGGCAAAGTCGGTCAGGCTGGCGGGCGGGCGGCCTTCCAGAATTTGTGCCTGATCCAGCAGCATTTTTGCAGCATCCTCAATCAGTTCCGGGTCAGCATTACCGGAAATCTGGCTGGCCATCCCCTTGATCAGCTTGTGATCGGGGTTAATTTCCAGAATACGCGGGCTGCCGGCAAAATCCTTGTTATGGGCTTTCATCAGC
>JBMZTC010000057.1:0-737 GCA_049623505.1 Puniceispirillaceae bacterium (SeqCode)
ATATTCGCCAATGCTTGTTGAAGAACAGGTTGCGGTGATTTTCTCAGGCGTTAAAGGGTATCTGGATAATATTGCGATTGCCGATATTGGCCGTTTTGAAGCGGGTCTGTTAGATACGCTGCGCGGGTCAGGCAAGGATATTCTTGCCGCTATTCGTGACGATAAAGCGATTTCTGACAAGACCGAAGAAAAGCTGCATGCCGCGATTGGCGCATACGCAAAGAGCTTTGCATAGGAGACAGCAGGGATAGACAGCAAATGGATGCTGGCACCCCGGCGATAGAGGAGCCCCACAGATGCCAAATCTGAAGGATCTGAAAACCAGAATTAACAGTGTTTCTTCGACGCAGAAGATCACTTCGGCTATGAAGATGGTAGCTGCAGCGAAATTGCGCCGGGCCCAGGAAGCAGCTGAAAGCGGTCGTCCATATGCAGCGCGTATGCGCTCGGTAATCGCATCGCTGGCAGCAAAGGCAGATAAAAATTCTGCATCACCCTTGCTGGTTGGTCGCGAGACAGTAAAGACACATCTGTTGGTCATGGTTTCTGCTGATAAAGGGCTGTGCGGGGGCTTCAATGGCTCTATTGCTCGGCTGGCGCGTCAGGAAATCAGCCGTCTGGAAGCAGAAGGCAAAAAAGTTCAGCTTTATGTTGTTGGCCGCAAGGCTGCCGATAATCTGGGCTCTGAGATAGCCGATAAAACCTTTGCCCGTATCGAAGGGGTGCAGGGCGGCGTT
>JBMZTC010000058.1:0-714 GCA_049623505.1 Puniceispirillaceae bacterium (SeqCode)
TTCGGGCGGGCAGTCCGGCGAGGCAGCAGCCAGCGCGTCATGATACCAGATATCGCGCCCCTCTTCCCAGCTAACAGATGCGCCTGTGCGGCGAATAACAAAGCAGGTGGTGCAATCCGGGCAGCTTTGCAGGGCTTTGTCTGTATTGGCCTTTAGCGGGATAGCCCGGCCGCCGCGCACCCCTTCATCGGCGGTGATCACGCAATTTGACTGGCAATCCTGAATACGCCCGGCCAGCGCATCCGGGGAAAATCCGCCAAACACCACCGAATGAATAGCCCCGATACGTGTACAGGCCAGCATCGCAACAGCCGCCTCTGGTACCATCGGCATATAGATAGTGACCCTGTCGCCTTTTTTAATGCCTCTGGCCTTTAATGCATTGGCAAAGCGGCAGACTTCCTCATGCAACTCTTTATAGGTGATATGTTTGGCTACATCCGGCTCATCCCCTTCCCAGATGATCGCGGTTTGGTCGCCGCGTGTGGCCAAATGCCTGTCCAGACAATTGGCGGACGCATTTAGCGTGCCATCCGCATACCATTTAATATGCACATCCGGCTTGTTATAGCTGACATCTGAAATCTGGCTATAGGGTGTAATCCAGTCAATGCGCTTGCCATGCTCTGCCCAAAACCCGTCATTATCCTCTAGCGAGCGGGCATAGCCAGCCTCATATCCTGCTTTGTCGATATTAGCCTTGCCGGCCATTTC
>JBMZTC010000059.1:0-698 GCA_049623505.1 Puniceispirillaceae bacterium (SeqCode)
GGCCATATGCAGCACTAACCCCGGCACCCAGACGGGTTTGAATCCCCAGCGCATCTGCCTGCCTGACAAGGGCAGGTGAGGGGGTTTGCCGGGTATCCACGATCAGCTTTATCATGCAGCCAGCGCGATGCAGGGCAAAAGCAGAATGCCATGCGGCATCATTATTGGTCATCAAAATACCGCGCTGTCCGGCCAGCACGCCATATTGATGCAAATAGGTTTGCGCTGCCGAGGCCAGCATCACGCCTGGCAAATCATTGCCGGTAAAGACCAGCGGGCGTTCAATAGCCCCGGTTGCCAGAATTACCTGACGGGCGCGCACCTTCCACAGGCGCTGGCGCGGCAGATGGGCCGGCTTGTCAGCTAAATGATCAGTGACCCGTTCTGCAAAGGTCAGGAAATTATGGTCGCCATACCCAAAACAGGTAGTGCGCGGCAGTAGCGTCACATTATCCATAGCCGCTAGCTGGTCAGCAGTTTTATCTGCCCATTCAGCGCCGGCACGGCCATCTATCTGGATATCCTCTGTGGCGCGAAGCCATCCCCCCCATTGTGGCTGGTCTTCTGTCAGTAATACACGGCGGCCACTTTGTGCCGCTTGCAGGGCCGCGCTGAGCCCGGCAAGCCCGCCGCCAACCACGACAATATCGAAATGAGCATGCCGCTTTTCATATCTGTCCGGGTCTTGCGGGTCATCC
>JBMZTC010000060.1:0-652 GCA_049623505.1 Puniceispirillaceae bacterium (SeqCode)
AGGACAGTGCCTATGACATTCCCTATACGACGCTTCATGCCGGGCTGATCACCAGTGGTGTCGCGCTCAATATTGTGCCTGATCATGCTGCCGTGACTTTTGAAATACGCAATCTGGCGGCGGATGACCCTGAAGCGATTCTGCACCGACTGCGCCGGGCCATTGCGCCGGTGATTGCGGTGGCGCGCAAGCGTGCCGCCAAAGCGGATATTGTGTTTAAAGTGATCAACAGCTATCCCGGGCTTGAAACATCGCTGGATGAGGCGGTGGTGGCGATGGTCGCCGAACTGACCGGCCGCAATGAACGCATTAAGGTTGCCTTTGGCACCGAAGGCGGGCTGTTTTCGCAGCGGCTTGGCATACCTGCCGTGGTGTGTGGGCCGGGCTCAATGGCACAGGGGCATAAGGCGGATGAATTTGTAACGCTGGCACAGCTTGACAGCTGCGATGCGATGCTAGCGTCGCTTGTTGACAGGCTTGCGACTGGTCTGAACAGCTAGGGTAAAGCATCACTGATCACCGGGAACAGCATATTTTGGTGCCGAGTCTGGGTTCAGCGCGCGGGTGAGATAATCATCCATTTGCGGTTTATAGATTTCCCAGGCGGTCGCCACCGCCGCAATCGGGCAATCTGTGGTCCAGTCACAACGCA
>JBMZTC010000061.1:0-642 GCA_049623505.1 Puniceispirillaceae bacterium (SeqCode)
CTTTTACCCAGCCGCAAATGTATCGCCAGATTGCCCAGCAACCAACCACCAGAGAGCTATATGCCCGCCAGCTGGTTTCCGAAGGGGTGATAAGCGAGGCACATGCCGAGCAGATTTTTGCCGATCACAATCAGCATCTAAATGATGAATTTGAGGCCGGTCTGACTTTCAAGCAGAACAAGGCAGACTGGCTGGAAGGTCAATGGGCCGGCCTGAAAGCGGCCTCTGGTGATGATCGCCGCGGCACAACCGCCTGTACAAAGGATATGTTGCTGCATATCGGCAAGGTGATGACCACCATTCCGGAAAATATCACCGCCCATAGCAAGCTGAAACGGGTAGTGGGGGCGCGCAAAACAGCGATTGAAACAGGCGAAAATATCGACTGGGCCACAGCCGAACATCTGGCCTTTGGCAGTTTGCTGATGGAAGGCCATAAGGTGCGCCTGTCCGGTCAGGATAGCTGCCGCGGTACCTTTAGTCAGCGCCATGCTGTCTTTGTGGATCAAAATAGCGAAGCCCGCTATGTACCGCTTACCAATCTGGCGGAAGATCAAGCCCCGTTTGAGGTGATTGACTCGCCTTTATCCGAAGCCTCGGTAATGGGGTTTGAATACGGGTTTGCCCAGGCAGAGCCAAACG
>JBMZTC010000062.1:0-607 GCA_049623505.1 Puniceispirillaceae bacterium (SeqCode)
ATGAAGCGGTTAAAGAAGCCGCCCTGGCGGTTGATGGCCGGGCTATTCATATCTAGCCTGCTCCCGGCTTTTTCCCTCTAGTGCTATCGAGCGCTGCGGGGGTGGATTTCCTTATGGATATCAATCAGCCTTTGTTCATCCACATCTGTATAACGCTGGGTGGTAGACAGGCTGGTATGCCCCAGTAATTGCTGAATAGCACGTAAATCGCCGCCCCCGGCGAGCAGGTGCGTGGCAAAGGCATGGCGCAGCGCGTGCGGGGTGGTATGGGCAGGCAAGCCCAGCGCCAGCCGCAATTTTTCGACCAGCCTTTGTACGGCCCGTGCATTCATTGGTGCATTTCTGGCAGAGCGAAATAATGGCTGGTGACCATGGGGCTGAAACGGGCAGCTTTCTGCTGCCTGATGGACGGCCTCTCGCACCGCTTCCAATATTGGAATATCGCGCACCTTGCCGCCCTTGCCGGTTATGTGCAGCCACTCGCCCAGCGGCAGATGACCCGCCTCCAGACTAAGGGCTTCTGATATCCGCAAACCGCACCCATATAACAGCATCAGCAGGGCATAATCGCGTTGCTGTTGCCAGCTGGCCGGATCATCAGGTTTGA
>JBMZTC010000063.1:0-604 GCA_049623505.1 Puniceispirillaceae bacterium (SeqCode)
AGTTCTGGCTCAAAGACCAATGCTCTGGCAAGTGCAATTCGCTGTTGCTGCCCACCGGAAAGCTGGGCCGGGCGACGACCCGCAAAGCTGCCCATTTCCACCATATCCAGCGCCCGCAAAATCTTGGTTTCGCGATCCACCTTGTCCATCTTTCGAACCTCTAGCGGGAACGACAGATTTTCAGCAACGCTCATATGCGGGAACAGCGCGTAATTTTGAAAAACCATGCCAATGCCGCGCTTGTGGGGCGGGATATTATTTATCGACAAGCCATCCAACAATATATCGCCATGGGTTGCGGTTTCAAATCCAGCAAGCATCATCAGACAGGTGGTTTTGCCAGAACCGGAAGGTCCCAGCATTGTTAGAAATTCTCCTTTGGGTAGTTCCAGATTCAGGTCTTTTACAACCAGCGTTTCCCCATCATAACTTTTTTGTACCCTGTCAAATTTGACAAAGGCATTATTGGAACTCGTGACCACTTTCTGTCCTTACCTGAAAATTCGCACTTAAACCTAACAAAATCAGTCAAACATAGGATAAACTTTACTGGCAACCGCTATAACGTTTTTTTTGGTCTAATAGCGGATTTAAATAAATAATT
>JBMZTC010000064.1:0-599 GCA_049623505.1 Puniceispirillaceae bacterium (SeqCode)
TGCCGAAATGGGCGGCCATTATCCAGAACTTGGGCGGGCACAGGCGCTTATTACCGAAACGCTGAAGCTGGAAGAAAGCCGGTTCAAGGAAACACTGGGGCGAGGCTTGCGTATTCTTAATGATGAGGTTGCCGGAAAATCAGCTGGTGGTGTGCTGGATGGCAAGACAGCTTTCAAACTTTACGATACCTATGGTTTTCCGCTTGATCTGACACAGGATTTCATGCGCGGCTATGAATGGGATGTTGATCTGGATGGTTTCAATACCGCCATGGAAGCCCAGAAGGCCGCCGCCCGCAAAGCGTGGAGCGGATCAGGTGATGCCGTCACCGAAACTGTCTGGCTTGATCTTGGCCAGCAACTGGGCGCGACGGAATTTCTGGGCTATAGCACCGATACGGCCGAAGGGCAGGTGACAGCTTTGGTGCGTGATGGTGCCTCGGTCGATAGTGCGGCCACAGGTGACGAGGTGCAGATCGTCACCAATCAGACACCTTTTTATGCCGAGTCAGGCGGTCAGGTCGGTGATACAGGGGTGATTAGCTGGGCTGATGGTGCCGCCGATGTTACCGATACGTTCAAAACCCCGATGGGTATGT
>JBMZTC010000065.1:0-580 GCA_049623505.1 Puniceispirillaceae bacterium (SeqCode)
AAAAGGGGGAGGGTTTTGTCATGTCAGAAACAATGCCTTATTCGCATATGTCGGCAACAACGCTGGCGGCTTTAAAAGAGCTTGCCGCAAAACCATTGGCATCGGCAACGGCAATGCCAAAAGATATGTATATATCCCCCAGTATTTTCCAGCTTGAAATTGAACGGCTGTTCCACGGTGAATGGATTTGCGCTGGGCGCAGTGACGAAATTCCCGACAATGGCGATTATATGAGCTTTGATCTTTGTGATCAGCCCTTGATCCTTGTTCGTGGCAAGGATGGCGATATTCACGCCATGTCGAATGTTTGCCGTCACCGGATGATGCGGCTTGTCGATGGCATCGGAAACACCAAAAAATTCACCTGTCCTTATCACGCATGGACATATGATATTAGTGGCAATCTTGTTGCAGCCCCTTATATGGATCAAACCGGTTGTTTTGATAAAAAGGCGATTTCTTTGCCGCATGTTCGTTGCGAGCAATTTGAAGGCTGGCTTTATGTATCACTCAATCAAGATATTGCACCGATTGCTGATATGTTGGCACCATTGAGCGAGATAACAACGCCCTATTCGCA
>JBMZTC010000066.1:0-566 GCA_049623505.1 Puniceispirillaceae bacterium (SeqCode)
ATCTGCGCACCTATAATAATCCTGATACTATTCATGCTATTTGCGAGGATTATCGCGCTTCAGCCGGCATTGATCTAGAACATGACAAATTAGACCAAGGGTACCTTATTGAGGCGCCTCTCTTGGTAATTTGGGGCGCAATGAGCGTCGTAGGTGATTTGTATGATGTTGTAGAAACATGGCGACAAAAGGCCAGAAATGTAACAGGTTTTGCATTGCCATGCGGCCATGCCATTCCTGAGGAAGCGCCAGATGAATTAGCATCCGAGCTTTTGAAATTTTTTTCTGACTGATAAGTAGTTAGCGTTTAAGCTAGGCAAGTTCATTAAACAGATCAATTAATCACTTAGCCAAAAATACGTTTGGTCATGTCAGGAAGGTCGGCTCCGAAGAATGCATCGTTAACAACCTTTTTATGTTCGGTTCCTAGCACGCGCGCAGTTATAGAAGCGTATACGGCACGGGCATCTATAGTAGCGTTCAAATCACGGCCTTCAAAAAGGTCTTTTTTCTTCAAGCCAGGCCAATCACCAATAATTCGTGACTCAGGAAGCAAGCCCCCAGCC
>JBMZTC010000067.1:0-564 GCA_049623505.1 Puniceispirillaceae bacterium (SeqCode)
AGTATGTGTTTCTGAATGATCAATCTGCTGCGTCATGCTTAAACCCTATCCCAATGGGCCAAAGTTGTTTTCAAAGAAACGATACCAATTATCGCCCATGACGCCATCAATTTCTGATGGTGCCATGCCCAAGTTAGATAGTGCGTTTCTGATATTTCCAAAGTCTCGATTATCTTTGAACCAGTCTGGCATGGGTGGAAACCCGGGTTTATCGGCGCTGCCCTCACCATAATCTATGGATTTTGTCCAACGCCCCACACGCATCCATTCAACGATGCTGTCGGGTTGATCCTGACATAAATCCGTACCAATGCCGATGTTTTCCGCGCCCATCAGGTCCGCAGTGCGCGCAATCATTTCGCAAAAGGAGGTGATCGAACAGTCGCTGCTGTTTTCAAGGTGATGGGGATATAGCGAAAATCCCAACATACCGCCCGACTGCCCAAGTGCGCGTAGAACATCATCCGATTTATTGCGGAGTGCAGAATGCCAAAAGGCTGGATTTGCGTGGGTTATGGCAATGGGACGTGACGAGTATTCAATCGCCTCAAGCGTCGAACGCTC
>JBMZTC010000068.1:0-562 GCA_049623505.1 Puniceispirillaceae bacterium (SeqCode)
CCCGCACAGATGAAACCCATGAGGCCGATAACTGCCCGGTACCAGAGGCTGATTTGATGATGCGGCGCGGGATAGAGGTCGGGCATATATTTTATTTTGGGACAAAATATTCAGCTGCCATGGGCGCTTCTGTTTCCGGGCCCGATGGCGAGATGACCGATTTGCATATGGGCTCATACGGCATTGGTGTTTCCCGCCTGGTAGGGGCGATTATTGAAGCCAGCCATGATGACAAGGGCATTATCTGGCCGCAATCTGTCAGCCCGTTTGATGCCGGTATCGTCAATTTAAAACCCGGCCATGACGAAACGGACAAGGTAACCGGCATGATCTATCAGGCGGCTCAAAATGCCGGCCATGATATCTTGCTGGATGACAGCCAGGATTCCGCCGGGGCAAAGCTGGCACGTATGGATTTAATCGGTCTGCCCTATCAAATTATCGCAGGGCCGCGCTCAACCGAAAGAGGGGTGGTAGAGCTGAAATGCAGAAAGACAGGGGCGGTTTCCGAACATAGCCCGCAAGAAGCCCTTGCCGCATTATTGACCCATTTAGGCGCGAC
>JBMZTC010000069.1:0-558 GCA_049623505.1 Puniceispirillaceae bacterium (SeqCode)
TGTGCGGCGGCAACGCGGCATGATGCCCGCCGAATAGACGGGCCGAACAGACGGGTACCGCCTGAAGCCTGTCACGTCAGGCCTTCACCACATTCTCGATACCGGCGGCGATGGCCAGCAACCGCCGGTCATGCCCACGCGATCCCATCACCGACAGCCCGACCGGCGGGTCGCCAGCCGCATGGCAGGGCAGCGAGATGGTTGGCCGGTCGAGATAGTTTGACAGGGCGGTGTTGCGAAGCACACGCGCGCTTGCCTTCATCAGCGTTTCAATTCCCTGCAACCCGTCAATGGCCATCGGTATGGTTGCCGAGGTTGGCAGCAGCAGCGCGTCAAAGTGGCGGGTTGCCGCCTGGACGGCGGCGCAGGTCCGGTCACGCTCGCGGATCATCGCGATGAAATCGGCGGCCGAAATGTCACCGCCGGCGGCAAGCCGCGCCGCGACATAGGGGTCATAGGCCTCGCGGCGGGCGGCCATCATCTCGCGATGCATCTCATGCGCCTCGGCCGAGACGATGCTGTTCGGGCGGTTGGCGGGGCGAAGCTCTTCAAGGATAT
>JBMZTC010000070.1:0-555 GCA_049623505.1 Puniceispirillaceae bacterium (SeqCode)
TAGCACTCGGCGCCGATGCGCATCGCCTCCTTGAAGGTGGCCGCGCCCACCGGGATGATGAAGTACTCCTGGAACGCCAGCTTGTTCCCCGCGTGCGAGCCGCCGTTGATCACGTTGAAGCACGGCACCGGCAGCACCATCGGCCCCGTGTTGCCCGCGATCTTCGCAATGTACTTGTAGAGCGGCATGCCCGACGCCTCGGCGGCGGCCTTGCACGCCGCCATCGACACGCCGAGGATCGCGTTCGCGCCGAGCTTGCTCTTGTTCGGCGTGCCGTCGAGCGCGTTCATCTTGTCGTCGAGCGCCTTCTGGTCGCTCACCGACATGCCGACGAGCGCGGCCTTGAGCTCGTTGTTGACGGCCGCGACGGCCTTCGTCACGCCCTTGCCGACGTACCGGGTCTTGTCGCCGTCGCGCAGCTCGCACGCCTCGTGGATGCCCGTCGACGCGCCCGAGGGCACCGCCGCCGTCACCTTGAGGCCGCCCTTCGTGCAGAGGTCGACCTCGACGGTCGGGTTGCCGCGGGAGTCGAGAATCTCTCTCGCAGTGAGGTCG
>JBMZTC010000071.1:0-545 GCA_049623505.1 Puniceispirillaceae bacterium (SeqCode)
CCAAGCTGTTTTTGAGCCAGATTCTCGGCCATTAAATCGGTTGCAGATAGCTATAATCAAAAACCAGATCGGGCATGGCTTTGGTCTGGTTTTTTATGTCTGGCCTGCTGGCGGCTTTGGAATGCTCTCAGCGATAACGCGGCGACGCCCCAATTGCGCAATGAATAATCCGGTCAAGATGACGGCCAAGGCCATTAGGAAATGACCTGGCAAGGCCTCATCAAGAACAAGCGCGCCAATAACCACCGCCCAGACCGGCACCTGATAATTGACCAATGATAAAAATGGTGGCCCCGCGCGCCGAACCAGAATGGTTAGCAAAATAGTGGCAATCGCAGTTGGAAATACCGCCAGATAGGCAAGGCCGGCAAAGGCAGTGCCAAAGGATGCATTTGGCACCCCTTCGATCAAAAGCGCGACAGGGATCAGAATAATGCCGCCAAGCGTCAATCCGGCCGCGGCAAAAGATAGCGCGCTAACCGGTGGGCAAAGCCGTGTGATAATGCTGCCAATGGCGTAGCAGCTACTGGCGGTGATACAGGCAA
>JBMZTC010000072.1:0-531 GCA_049623505.1 Puniceispirillaceae bacterium (SeqCode)
GGTTCCGAATACATGACTGGCGACATCACTGGGCTAGCAGGCTCGTTATGGTAGGGGCCAGCATCCCGACTCTTATGGCTCTTGGCGGCTGGTCATCTGAACGCATGGTCATGCGTTACGCAGCCGTCAGCGACCAACACAATCGTGACACAATAAACAAGCTGTAAGGATTATCATGGAACAAGATCAATGGTTTATAGGATCAACCCACCCCATTGGTAAGGGTGAGGTCGCGTGTTCGAATCACGCTGGCAGCACCATCGAACCTCATCTAATACTCTGTAAACCTTCAAGAAAACTGAGGCGAAAGCTTTGGCTGCAACGCTGCATTATCGCAGGCTTTGCATGTTTCACTGTGTTTCTTGTGCTTTAGTAATGCAGGACCACAAAATAAATCCCACAAAATTTACACAAACAGGAGGAACGCATGCCCCCAAAAGAATATTACGGACGCAACCTAGCGCCCGGTGCAATAGAAGGCACTAATCACGGCATCAATGACTACGTTCACAAGCTGCGTGCCATACAGGG
>JBMZTC010000073.1:0-530 GCA_049623505.1 Puniceispirillaceae bacterium (SeqCode)
AAAGCCGATGCGTGGTCATTTTGCGAAAGCTAATGTATTGCCAAAGTCAAAGCTTGCCGAATTTCGGGTTGGCGATGATGCGGTTCTCGAAGTCGGCTCGACTTTAGTACCATCGCACTTTGTTGCTGGTCAGAAAGTTGATGTTGTTGGCACAACGCAGGGTAAGGGTTTTGCCGGCGCGATGAAGCGTCACAATTTTGCTGGCCTTCGTGCATCACATGGTGTGTCGGTTTCGCATCGCTCGCACGGTTCAACCGGCCAATGTCAGGATCCTGGCAAGGTTTTTAAAGGCAAGAAGATGGCTGGTCATATGGGCGCCGCGCGAAATACAACGCAAAATATTGAAGTTGTTGCTGTTGATAATGACGAAGGTGTCGTTCTGCTTTGCGGTGCGGTTCCGGGTCCGAAGAATGGTTGGGTCTTGATCAGTGACGCCATTAAGGTGGCTCGTCCTGCTGATGCGCCATTCCCTGCGGGCTTGCTGTCTGATCTAGCTCCTGTTAGCGACGAAACGCCGGCTGAGGATGTTG
>JBMZTC010000074.1:0-524 GCA_049623505.1 Puniceispirillaceae bacterium (SeqCode)
AGTCTATTGTCTTCCTGCCCCGACAAGCCGGAACAGGTCATCTCCGAGGCACCCCAAACCCGATAAAGTGGGGATGGGGCGAGTGACCGGAATTGAACCGGCGACCTCCAGTGCCACAAACTGGCGCTCTAACCGACTGAGCTACACCCGCCATCGGCGGTTTGCAATAAATGCAACACCGAGCGGATGTTTAACCACCTTCAAAGCTGGCGTCAATCGTTGCCGCACAGAATTTGGCCAGAATTTACAAATTTTATTGAATTATACGGGGCTTTTCCCCTGAAACAACAATGTGACCATGCAAATGAGAGAAAAATAGCACGATTCCATAACAACATAAACTGGGGCAGACCCAGATATCAGACGATAGGAATCAGGCAATAATTATCAGGCGATAACTTTCTCGAAGCTATGGTTTACGGCGTCGGGCTTTGCGCCCATGCGCATGATCCGCTTTGCCGTCAAGCATCGCCTGAGCTTTGCGATAACGGGCATCAGTCACCTGTAACCATAATATGACTGTA
>JBMZTC010000075.1:0-523 GCA_049623505.1 Puniceispirillaceae bacterium (SeqCode)
GGATTTTGGGAACGCAATGATAAAAAATGCCATTCTGATTATTGATTTCGGCTCGCAAGTAACCCAGCTCATCGCCCGGCGTCTCCGTGAGGAAGGGGTCTATACCGAAATCCTGCCCAGCACCTCTGTTCAGGGGCTGGAAAAAGAGGGGGCACTATCCCATATTGGCGGGATTATCCTGTCCGGGGGGCCAAATTCGGTAACCCATGCCGATACACCGCGCGCCCCGCAGGCGGTATTTGATGCAGGCCTGCCAATTTTGGGCATTTGCTATGGCCAGCAAACCATGTGCAGCCAGCTTGGCGGGGTGGTCGAAGCCGGTCTTAGCCGGGAATTTGGCCAGGCAGAGGTGGAAGTTGTTGCCGATAGCCCGCTTTTTGAGGGGGTCTGGCCAGCTGCCTCGCGCCAGTCTGTCTGGATGAGCCATGGCGATCATGTCTCTGCCTTGCCAGACGGCTTTCAGGTGATTGCTCGTTCTGCCGGTGCGCCCTATGCGGTCATTGCCGATGAGGCTTGCGGCTAT
>JBMZTC010000076.1:0-519 GCA_049623505.1 Puniceispirillaceae bacterium (SeqCode)
GCATGGGTAGAACCTGAATCAAACCAGACATCGGCAATATCCTTGACCTGTACATAGTGCTTTTCATCATAATCAGCACCCAAAAAGTCCGATGCTGGTCTGGTGAACCATACATCACAGCCATCTTCTGCAAAGGCAGCCACAATCCGGTCTACCACCGCCTGATCGCGCAAGGGCTCGCCTGTCTTTTTATGATAGAAAACCGGAATAGGCACGCCCCAGGCACGCTGGCGCGATAAACACCAGTCCGGACGGTTGGCGATCATCGCGGTTAAACGCTTCTGGCCAGAGGCAGGATAGAATTCGGTTACTTTCAATGCTGCCAGGGCAGTATCGCGCAAGCCCGTGCCATCTTCATTTTTATCGCCCATCGAAACAAACCATTGCGCGGCATTGCGATAAATTACCGGCGCGTGCGAGCGCCAGGAATGCGGATAGGAGTGGGTCAGCGATCCAATGCCGATTAGCCCGCCTTTTTCTGCCATAATCTCGGCAATGCGGGCATTATCGCGCAATACG